>JALSRM010000037.1 GCA_026984775.1 Gammaproteobacteria bacterium | reverse complement strand
CGGTAATATCGGTTAAACGATGAGCGGCATCGTAGCTGTAGCTGATGAAGGCGTTGGTGGGCAAAGTCAGCTTAATCAACTGGCCGACATTGTCGTAGTCAAACGTCGTTGTATTGCCATCAACAGTACGGCTTAACAACCAGCCTCGAGGATGGTAGGTCAGCGTTGTGATCAGACCATTGGGATCAGTGATCGTTTGTGGTCGCCCATGGGCATCGTGGTTCGAAAACGTGGTCACGTGGCCTAAGGCATTGGTGACTTTGATGAGGTTACCCGTAGTTTGATCATACTCGAAGTGTGTAATATCACTTATATCTGTTCGTGGTCTATCGATGTTTCTGATTTTTTGTGTACGATTTTCATAGGAGTAGGATGTGGTACGTATATGGCCAGTTCGTAGATCGGATTCAGTACGATGAAGCATTCGCCCTGAAGCATCATAATCGAATAGAGTACGTTTCAATAGTCTATTTTCTTTATCATACACGTCGATCTTAATTGGAACTCGATAGCTGATATGCCACTGGGTTATGACCTTGCGTTGATTGGGAGTTCCTGCAGCTTCAATTCTCTTGGTCTCCAGTCTTCGAGAATTGTATTCGAGAGTAGTCCTATTCCCATTCCAATCATGGAAGCTTGTCAGGTTACCCATCGAATCATATGTACGAGATTGCATATGGTTACCAGGGCAGTTGGGACAGCGATCACCTTCGATGCGAGTAATTTTTTTAATTCCATTGATCGACTGGAAAACATAGTTACGAGTTGCAACTTTGTTGCTCCCTGATCTAGCAGTTACAGTAGAGGAACCATCGGGGTTATATGCAAATTCGACCTTTTCCGAATCCTCTGCAAGTGTTGAAAGAATAGCCCGGCCTTTATTGTCATATTTCCAAGAGATATAGCGATCACCATTTTCATCAACAATTCCTGTCAAGTGAAATGGGAAGTCTATATTTTCATAGACATATTTACGTATTGACTGATCAGGATAGGTTACTGTGACTAACCGGCCAGCTTCGTCATATGCATAGTGGATTATATCGTCAGATGATTTTATGGAAATGATCCGCTTTTCGTTGTCACGGGAAAAGTTTAATGTATGATGAAACTGATCGATAACCTGGTCTAACGTATCCGGATCGTTGTCCCCTCCTTCCGAAAGAGGTAGATCGTATTTGAGTGTCTGGGTAGACCCACCACGTTTTTTTATAGAGATGAGTTTTCCCTGACGATCAAAATTTTCAACCGTATCGTCTAGATCTGTAAAGCGCCATCCCGTAGATGTTCCCTCCAGAATCACCTCAGGGTTGATAGGGCTTTTCCATTCATTTCCCGTTCTTTCGAAAAAATAAACTCTACCATTCGGGCGACTGACGGTCATCACCTGACTCTGCAAGAGAAGGCCGAGATAGCTGCCGGAGGGATAGTTTGGGCGAGCAGCACTATGTACAGGAATCACTCTCAAGTACGCAGTCTGTTCTCCGTTGGTTACTTTGCAAGTGCCACTGCTGAGCAGAACTGGTGTCGAATTGACAAATTGGCCATCAAAAACAGATGACTTGATCTCGTTCCACCCTTGCGTGCAGGCTTGCGCGGGAGTATCGTAGGCTCCAGAGGTTTGTCGTCCAGACCTGATTGATGAATTGGCGGCCATGTGTTTTCTTTGCCAATAAACCGGTTCTTCGCCAACTCGGCGTGAATAGGTATTACGCCATCCGATACCATTCCCTTTACCAGTGATGTATTCACCTGAAGTGTTATAGAACCTTTTGAATATGAGTGTTGAACTTCCTCCAGGTCTATAATCGATTTCTGTATGGTACATTTCACCGTTTGCAGGATTACACGGTTCTCCCTCCCCTTGGTTACACCTCTGGAAATTGCTGGCTGGTTCAATCAATCTGTATTGGATGGGTGCATAACATGAAGGAAAAGGTATAGAGTTATAGTATGAACCACGAGGGCAGTATTCAATTCTAAATCGGTTTGCACGGAAGCTACTAGTGCGGATATCACAGTTTGGAGCAGGATAATAAACACCGAATTCAGTATGAAAAATTTTCTTTTCTCTCGGTTCGGTAACTTTGTAATAGCTAATCATGCCTGATTTTGGATATGTATTGCATCCGGACCAATCAGAATTTGGCAAGGCTATCCACGGATCAGATTTTGTCACTGTCAAAGGCTGACAAACATGTGTACCATGAGGTCCTGCAGACAAAAGCAGATTCTTTACTGCTTCCAAAGAACTAAAACATTCTCGGCTGGTCTGATGAGCCACATACACATAAGGTGATTTTAACAGAGGAAAGCTTACATTCTCTGCGCTCGTACGAGCCGATAAAACTATCGTAAAAACAAGAATAAGAGCGTAATGAATTACCCCCCCCCTTTTTTTTAGATGCAAGGTGGGCTGAAAGAACAGAATATGCTTCATTTTGAATATGTACTTTTTTGTTTTTTCAATCATTCTATTTTTTTTGTAAGTATTTTTCAAGAAATTACATCCAAGTTAGTTTTTTAAGAAACTGCGCCTGTCAGATACCTTTCACTAGAACGGAAATGCTGTAAAAGATTGCCCTGTTTTTCAGTTACTGTTCATGGAAGTCTTCTCGAACATAACCTATAAATTGGGGCCGTTTTTCCACTTCTGGCTATTGTGGGAATCGTTCCTACACACCACATCAATAGTATATTTCTGTTATATTCCCCGGTTTGTTTTGGCTTGAGGTGTTCTTGAGCAATGGAATTGAAACAGCTTGAGTGCCGCTTGCAGCACACGTTGCAGGTGGATCGTCTAATGTTCAAACGCCGGGGACAGCGTTTGGCGAAAGGTCAGGTTCTCGATGAGAATGATCCGGGGGTGCAGGCCTTGTTGAGGGACATCGATGCGTCGATCGCACAGGTGGAGCAGCGTAGGCGTGATCGGCCTGTCCCAAGCTTTCCTGATACGCTTCCGATCACGGCTCGTTGTGGTGAGATCAAAGCGGCGATTGCGGACCAGCAGGTGGTGATCGTCTGCGGTGAGACTGGTTCAGGTAAGTCCACACAGTTGCCCAAGATCTGTCTTGAGATGGGAAGAGGTGTTACCGGGTTGATCGGGCACACCCAGCCACGCCGGATTGCGGCACGGACTGTTGCGGCCCGGGTTGCCGAGGAGTTGAATAGCCCATTGGGTCAGGCTGTAGGTTATAAGATAAGGTTTCGGGATGAGGTAGGGCCGAAGGCGTATATCAAGTTGATGACGGACGGCATTCTGCTTGCAGAAACCCAAGGTGATCGTTTTCTCAATGCCTATGATACGTTGATCATTGATGAGGCCCATGAGCGCAGTCTGAACATTGATTTTCTGTTGGGTTATCTGAAAATGCTGTTGCCCAAACGGCCTGATCTCAAGGTGATCATCACCTCGGCGACAATTGATCCTGAGCGTTTTTCCCGGCATTTCGATGATGCACCCATCATTGAGGTTTCTGGTCGCACCTATCCGGTGGAAGTACGTTACCGGCCTCTTGTGGAGACAGCCACAGAAAATGGCGAAGAGAAAGATCTGCAGCAGGGGATACTGGATGCGGTGGCCGAGTTGTCCCGTATCGATCAGGGCGATATTCTGATTTTTCTTGCCGGAGAACGGGACATTCGGGAGACTACTGATTCACTGCGCAAGCAAAAATTGAGGAATACAGAGATCCTGCCTCTGTATGCCAAGCAGGGCACGGCGGAACAGAACCGGATTTTTCAGCCGCATATAAAACGACACATCATTCTAGCCACGAATGTCGCGGAAACGTCGTTGACCGTACCCGGTATCCGTTATGTGATCGATCCGGGCTACGCCCGCATCAGCCGTTACAGCCCGCGTAGCAAGGTGCAACGCCTGCCCATCGAAAAAATCTCACAGGCCTCCGCCAACCAGCGCAAGGGGCGGTGCGGACGGGTCAGTGAGGGCGTGTGTATCCGGCTTTATTCAGAAGATGACTTTGTCTCACGTCCCCTGTTTACCGATCCGGAGATCAAACGAACCAGCCTCGCTGCAGTGATTTTGCAGTTGTCCGCACTGCGCTTTGGGCAGATTGAGGCATTTCCCTTCCTTGAGCCACCGGAAGAGCGGTATATCCGCGACGGTTATCGGTTGTTGGAAGAGCTGGGTGCGGTGGATGATCGCCGGCGGTTGACGAAAATCGGCCACAAATTGGCAAAATTGCCGGTGGATCCACGGATTGGCCGCATGATTCTCGCCGCCCACGACTTGCACTGCCTGAGCGAGGTCTTGATCATCGCCAGCGCACTCAGTGTACAGGATGTACGCGACAAACCAATGGATAGACTTCAACCCGCGGAAGAGGCCCATGCACGGTTTGCGGATGAAAATTCCGACTTTCTCTGGTTTGTGAATCTGTGGACGTTTTATCAGGAACAGCGCCAGCATCTGTCTCAGAATAAGATGAGAAAGCTGTGCAAAACGAATTTTCTTAACTTTATGCGGATGCGGGAATGGCTGGATATCCATGCACAGCTCAAGAGGTTGGTTGCTGATCTGGGTTTCTCTCTCAACCATGATCCGGCCTCCTACGAAGCCATACATACCGCATTGTTGAGTGGCCTGTTGGGGAATGTCGGCCGTTTGTCGGAACGGAATGAATACTTAGGTGCCCGGGGGATCCGGTTTTTTATCTTTCCTGGCTCCGGGCAGTTCAAACGCAAGCCAAAGTGGATGCTCTGTGCTGAGTTGGTGGAAACATCCAAGCTCTACGCCCGTATCAATGCCAGGATTGAACCGGAGTGGGTGATCCGGGCCGCAGGTAACCTCGTAAAGCGGAGTTATTCCGATGCCCATTGGTCCAAAAAGGCGGGTCGTGTGCTCGCCCTGGAGAAGATCACACTCTACGGCTTAATACTTGCTGCCGATCGCAAGGTCAATTACGGCCCCATAGACCCGGTAGAGGCACGTAAGCTGTTTATTCTTGGTGCTCTGGTGGCGGCGGGCGAGACACATGCCCGTCTGGACTTTCTGGAACACAATCGGCGTCTGATTGCGGAAGTTGAGGACCTGGAGCACCGAACCCGTCGGATGGATATTCTGGTGGATGAGCTGGCGCAATTCGAGTTTTATGATCAGCGCATTCCGGAGCATATTCATAATATCCACAGCTTTGGTAAGTGGTACCGTGAAATCCGAAAGAAAGATCCGCGGTTCCTGTTTTTTGATCGCGATTTTCTGATCCGTGAAGAGGCCGAGACTATCTGTACACAACAGTTCCCGGACGCACTCGAATTGTCTGGCATGTCGCTGCCTCTGAGTTATCATTTTGAACCGGGTGCAAGTGACGACGGAGTGACGTTGACTCTGCCAGTCGCGGTATTGAATCAGTTACCCACTGAGCGCCTCGAATGGCTGGTGCCAGGACTGATTAAGGAAAAGATGACCACACTCATTCGCTCTCTGCCAAAATCCTTGCGCCGCAATTTTGTACCGGCGCCCAACTTTGCCGAGGCCTGTTTCAATGCATTGCCTTACGGAGAAGGCAGCCTGACTGGGGCCATGGGCCGGCATCTGAAGAAAATGACCGGCATCGAGATCCCCAACGATGCCTGGGACCTGTCAAAGCTGCCCGATCATTTGCGGATGAAGTTCCGGGTCATCGATGCCCATGGTCATGAATTGTCAACAGGGCGTGATCTGGCCTGCTTACAAGGCAAGCATGTGGAGGAGATCGAGCAGTCTTTTTCTGCCGAGGTGGCTTGGACCATCGAGCGCGATAACCTCACCTCCTGGGATTTCGGTGACCTGCCTGATGTGGTGGAAACAGAACGAGACGGGTTGCCCTTGAAGGGTTATCCTGCCCTGGTGGATCAGGGAGACTGTGTTGATATTCAAGTTCTGGATACCGCAGAGAAGGCCAGAGAACGGCACCGGTACGGTCTGATCCGAATCATCAGACTGGTCTTGCGTGAATCGATGCGATATATGCAGAAAAACTTGCCCGAATTCGAAAAGATGGCCATGTTATTTGCCCCTGCGGGTAAAAAAGACGCCTTGAAAGAAGATCTGTTGCAAGCGATTGTGGATCGGGTTTTTCTGGCCGGGAAGGGGCTGATCTATACAGAGGATGAGTTTAATGCACGGCTCGACAAGGGCAGGGGAGAGCTAGTCTCCACAGCCAATGCCCTGTGCCAAGTGCTGATGGAGACATTGACCCAATATCACCTGATCCGAAAACGTCTTTCAGGACAGATCCCCATGGCCTGGCTGGCGATCGTTCAGGAGATACAGCAGCAGCTGGATCAACTGATTTATCCCGGGTTTATCCTCAAGACACCGGATGACTGGCTGCAGCATCTTCCGCGGTATCTGAAGGCGATCGAGGTACGGTTGGAGAAGGCAGAGCGGGATCCTGTGAAAGACAAGAAACTTGCCGCCAGTGTCTGCCGGTTTTGGGATCTGTACACGAGCATCAACACCAAAACCTCAGCGCATGAGCGCTTTCACTGGATGCTCGAAGAATACCGCGTCTCGCTCTTCGCCCAGGAGTTGGGAACGAGTATTACTGTGTCCGATAAACGTCTTGAAAAGTTCTGGAATGAAATCACATGAGGGAATATGAGAGGGATCATATCGGTAAACTTACCTCATCATACTGCCCATTAATCAAAAAATAACCCGTGTGCTATGGGTCGATCATGATCAGCTGATAGCTGACAGTGTGTGAGTCTTGCATTTTCCATGTCTGGCTTACGGTTTTTTGAGAACGCCATCCTCAAGTTTCAATACCCTGTCCATACGTTTTGCAAGCTCTGTATCGTGGGTTACGATCAATAGTGCAGAATTCATGGAGCGTTGCAGTTCTATCATCAAGTCAAAGACCTGATTCGCCGTCTTGCGATCAAGATTTCCCGTAGGTTCATCTGCCAACAGGCATTTCGGTTTTGTGATCAGCGCTCTTGCAATGGCAGCACGCTGACGTTCACCTCCTGAAAGTTCTCCTGGTTTGTGATTAAGCCTTTTTTCGAGTCCAACACTTTTCAGAATAGCACGTGCATAACCTGAGGATTCCTTGATACTTTCGCCTCTGATCAGTAGCGGCATCGCCACGTTTTCCTCAGCGGTAAATTCAGGCAGGAGATGATGAAACTGATAGACAAATCCCAAGCTCCGGTTGCGTAATTTACCTCTTTTGGATTCGCTCAATTCATGCATTCTTTGCCCATCAACAATCACTTCCCCAGATGTAGGCAGATCCAATCCTCCTAGCAGATGCATTAATGTGCTCTTACCAGATCCTGACGCACCAGTAATTGCCACACTTTCCCCTGCATGGACCTCAAGATCAATGCCTTTAAGGACATCAACATGTAATCCACCTTCGTTAAAGGTCATGGTTAGACCACGGCAGGCCAGCAAGTGGTCAATCATATCTCAGGGCCTCCGCAGGCTGAGTTTTAGCGGCTCTCCAAGCTGGATAGAGGGTGGCCAGCAAGCACAGAATAAACGCAACAAGCCCGATATTGATGACCTCATTCCACTGCAACTCTGAGGGGACGCCACTGATTACATAAACGTTTTCCGGCATAAATTCAGTATGAAATCTTTCCTCGATCCATGGCACGATTCGTTCAACATTGAGGGCCAGTAAGACCCCTCCGATGATTCCCAAAATCGTTCCTATCATCCCAATGACGACCCCCTGGACGATAAATATCCACATAATGCTGCCTGGCGTCATTCCCAGTGTCCGAAGGATAGCCACATCCGCCTGTTTGTCTGTAACAACCATGACCAGAGTAGAAACAATATTGAAAGCAGCCACAGCAACGATCAGTGTCAAAATAACTGCCATTACGGTCTGTTCCAGCTTTAGTGCCTTGAAGAAATTACTGTGATATTGAGTCCAATCAATGACGCCGTAGTTCCCAGGTAACTGCCTGACGATTTGGCGACTGATGGCAGGTGCGTTAAACATGTCATCCAATCTTAATCTGATCCCGCTGACACCGTCTTTTATTCTGAAAAGTTTTTTTGCATCCTCGAGATGTATGATTGCGAGTGCTGAATCGTATTCATTCATACCAATCTTGAAGATTCCAGCGACATTAAATCGCTTGAGCCGAGGGACTATTCCCGCGGGTGTAGAATTTGGCTGTGGTGCAACGATGGTGACTTTGTCTCCCACACTCACTCGTAAGGCATTAGCCAGAGCGTAACCAAGCAGAATATTATAACTTC
This sequence comes from Gammaproteobacteria bacterium, assembly GCA_026984775.1. Lineage (GTDB taxonomy): Bacteria > Pseudomonadota > Gammaproteobacteria > CAJXQU01 > CAJXQU01 > CAJXQU01. The sequence continues at coordinate 168,183 of JALSRM010000037.1, read as the reverse complement.
CTGGCTTAAGGTCGTTTAATTTCCCCTGTACCAATTTTTCTCCAACAACAGAAACTTCGGGTTCCTTTTCAGGAAGAATACCTCTGATCAATGTTCCCTGAACATTACCGCCATTCGTCAACATCGCCTGTGTTCGTATAAAAGGGGCAACACCGAGAACGTGGGGCTGATGTTTAAGAATCTCATCCAGTTGTTCCCAATTTCGGAGTGGTTGACCAGGTTGTACTACAGTAGCATGCGAGGTCATCCCAAGAATCCGGTCTCTCAATTCATTCTCAAAACCATTCATTACCGAGAGCACAACAATGAGGGCCATTACACCAATGGCAACGCCCAGCATGGAAGAGAGTGAAATAAACGAGATAAAATGATTGCGGCGTTTGGCCCGCGTATAGCGCAGGCCAATGCTAAATTCTATTGGTCGAAACATATCAGATCATTATAACCCAACTACTACTGATTATTTTTCTTTTTTGAAAAAAACGCGACACCGTCTCAGTTTTTCTCTATAGTCTCCACCATGAAAATTTTAGCCATCGAAACGTCAACCGAAGCTTGCTCAGCAGCGATTGGAATTGGTGATACAGTCATCCACCGCTTTGAGTTGGCACCCAGGCGGCACACAGAACTGATCCTGCCCATGATCGATGAACTGATGAGTGAGGCAGGTCTTCATCTTGTTCAACTGGACCTGCTGGCATATGGACGTGGACCAGGTGCCTTTACTGGAATAAGGATAGGAACAGGGCTAGTTCAGGGAATGGCATTGGCAAGCGATCTGCCGGTAGCGCAGATATCTACGCTGGCAGCCATGGCCCAAGGGTGTTGGCGAGAGAAACATTCCAGGAAAATTCTCAGTCTGATCGATGCACGTATGAATGAGGTCTATTGGGGCTATTTTCTTCGTGAAGACGGTGGCATGAAACGTGTACTGGAAGAGGGTATCTGCAAACCGGATGAGGTACCTCTTGTTGATGGAGATTGGACGGTAACAGCCTCTGGCTGGAAAAATCATGCACCCATACTGGAACAACATCTGGCAGATTTTGTCAATTCGATCGAGCCCGATCGCTATCCAAATGCCATGGATATTGTCCCATTGGCCAAACAACAGTTTGATCAAGGGGAGATTGTCAGTGCTGACCGAATCAGCCCGGTTTATCTTCGGGATCAGGTAACGTCCTGAACTATTCGTCGGATCCCTGTTTCCAGATGGCCATCAGCATGCAGCTCCAACCAGCGGTAACCCGGGCGTTTGACGTCCATGGCAAATTGCTTGGCTGCAGGTAGAAACTGGGCACAGGTAGAAGGCGAGCCCAACATCTGGACCCCATTCCGGGTAGCGGTAAACTCTTGATGTATATGCCCCCAGACAATTCCTTTGATGTGGCTAAACTGGTCCACAACATTGAAAAAATCTTCCGGGTTTTCCAACATCATACTGTCCATCCAGGGACTGCCTATTGACACAGGATGGTGGTGGAGGCAGATCAAGGCGTGTCTGTCTTTAGAATGGCTCAAAGCATCTTTCAACCAGGCGAGCTCCCGTTGTTTCAGAAAGCCTCCATGCGTTCCCGCTTTGTATGAATTCAGACAGAAAATTACCCAGTTATCAAGCTCATCGATTTGTGGTTTAAACTGATCTCTCAGCAGAAACTCCATCAGTTCAGGATCATCATGGTTGCCAGGCAGATAATAGACAGGGGCGGTTGTCACGGAACCCATTAGTTTTAGCATATTCTCATAGGCCTTTTGCTCCCTATCCTGGACTAGATCGCCAGTAACAATCATGAGATCAAATTCGGGAAATTCTTCTTCTACTGATCTCAGCACTTCTTTCAGGGAATTGGCAGTGTTCACACCATCAAATTCATCATCAGGATTTGTGAAAATGTGTAAATCAGTAATCTGAATGAGTACATGCACGGCCGTTTTGCGTGGATTAATGTTCATTGTTATCTAGTCGGGATAAGTTTATGTAAGTTTGATACAAATTTATTTCGGATAATTCTCATCCACAGGATATACAGTCTGAAAGCAGGGTCAATCCACTGTATCTTGTGGTCGGGTATACCCTTGACCACATTAACTTGTGTGCGATATTCTTCATCTACAATAATAATCCAACAGAGAGGATGCGGTGAGTGAGTATTTCTTATGATATTGTTTCTGAGTTGTTATCCGCTCAGAATGACGCTGAAACGACCTCCTGCCGCTCAGGTTTCGATCAATATTCAAACGACGCAATGCACGAAAACCTGTCTCACTTCCTTAACTTGGGCACGTTTTCTCTTGAAAATTGTGATGCTCAAGAGCTCATGCATTGTTATCAACTGGCTCTCGATTTTGGTATTCCGGCAGCCAAACGCGCACTTGCTCAATACCGGCGAGGACACATCCGGTTTAGAAAAGCCTGATCTATCAAGCCAATATCTAAATTACTTGAAACTTATTCTAGGATCGGTCACATCATGCGAAATTGCACATTTCGTTTTGTATCCTCTGACAAGTTGTAACTTCAGTTTTTTGAATGTTTCCTCCCGAAAAATAATTCAGCAATGAATTTCCAGTGGCTTGGATAACCTTATATGTGCTATTTGATCAGGACTTTTTCAGGTAGAGGTCATCGTCAAAAGACAGAACCCATTGCGGCTTGTAAACAACAAAGAGTGTCAACACCCCGCCTGTGATAAAAGCCTCTGGAAAGATTATCAACAGGTAGGCTGGCAGGTAGTTGTGAAGCAAAAAGTTACTGTCCATTGTTGAGGTCATAAGAAGTATCACAGTACTTGTAACCCCCACCACTCCCGTCGTAAACATGGCATTGGCAAAGCCTGACAGAAAGATATAGATAAAGAAGTTGTGTGGCAGGTAGAGAAAGACCAGCCGCACGATCTGATAACTGATATAGACAGGCAGCAGGATGGAGATTATCCCGTTCAGGCCCAACGCCAGCCAGCTATCGTAGCCATTGAATGTCATGATGAGTGAGGTTCCGACCAACACAACGCTCATTCCAACGATCGCAAGTTGTCTTCCGAAAAGAACTGTCATCAATGTGGCACCGAGAAGATGAATGGAAATACCTTGGGCGAGTCCTGCTTTCAGTTGCCACATGATGAGCAAGCCAGCACAGAGACCAGGCCATATATGTTTCATCCTGCCCGAAACCTTGTTCCAGGGTGCTGTCAATCCTGCAAATATGAGTATAGGCCAGAAGAATAGGTGGCCTATCAGGAGCCATGGCAGTGTAATCAGATGATCAAGAATATCCATCAGTCCTGATCTTCACGTAACCAGTGTCCGGATTTTCCGCCCGATTTTTCGAGAAGACAAACATCCTTGATCACCATTCCGCGATCGACCGCCTTACACATGTCATAAATCGTCAGCAAGGCAATCTGTGTCGCTGTCAATGCTTCCATCTCTACACCGGTTTTCCCGTCAGTTTCTACTGTCGTAATACATTCAATCGCGGGTTCGTCTTTAGTTGGATTTAGATCGACCTGAATATGAGTAATCGACAGAGGGTGGCAAAGAGGGATGAGATCTGCTGTCTTTTTAGCCGCCATGATGCCAGCAATACGGGCGATCCCGAGTACATCTCCTTTTTTATTTTCTCCATGCAGGATTAGATCAAGTGTCTCTGGTTTCATAAGGATACGCCCACGTGTTTTCGCAACCCGATGTGTTATCGCCTTGTCTGCGACATCGACCATATGTGCTTCCCCGGCGGAATTGAAGTGTGTGAACTTGCTCATATAAAAAACCTTTGATGTCCGAAAATGGATTATAATTCAAATTTATGGCAATCACGGTAAAGTTTTTCGCAAGTCTCAGTGAGCAACTCGGCATGCGCGAGGTCTTGGTTGAGTCTAAAGACAGGCTCACGGTAGAAGAGATCTGGGAACAGGTAACGGGTAACAGGGAAATACCAGCAAAGATTCTCATCGCCATCAATATGGAATACGCAAGGTATGATGATCACGTATCAGACAATGATGAAGTTGCCTTTTTCCCCCCTGTTACTGGTGGATAGTCATGAAAATAGCCATTATAGACAAGCCCTTTGCCCCATGGCAGATACTGTCAGAGTACCAACAAACACTCAAATCTGGTTGCTATGGCGGCACAGCAGTGTTTGTTGGAACCATGCGGGATTTCAATGAAGAAAATGAAGTTCGAGGGATGACGCTGGAACATTATCCAGGAATGACCGAAAAACACTTGGAACAAATCTGTCTGGATGCAATTGATCGATGGAACCTGGTAGATGCCCTCATCATACACAGAACGGGGGATTTATCTCCCAATGACCCGATTGTCCTTGTTGCTGCATGGTCTGCTCATCGGAAGGAGGCATTTGAGGCTTGTAGGTTCATGATCGAGGATCTTAAACATACTGCACCTTTCTGGAAGAAAGAAAAGACAAACAAAGGTGCTCGTTGGGTAGAAAAGAACACACCATACTGAGTACAATAGCGTGTTTATTCAAAGCTGATCACGTTTTTATGCCAAACCCCATCTTTCTTGGTGTCAATATAGACCATATTGCGACGGTAAGACAGGCTCGTGGAACACGTTATCCTGATCCCGTCCAGGCTGCGATCATGGCAGAAGAGGCCGGTGCTGATGGTATTACGGTGCATCTCAGGGAGGATCGCCGTCATATTCAAGATCGGGATGTTGAGCTTCTCAGTGAAGTCCTGCAGACACGTATGAATCTTGAAATGGCCGCCACGGATGAAATGATCGCTATAGCTGAGCGAATCCGGCCAGCCCATTGCTGCCTAGTCCCGGAAAAACGTGAAGAACTGACTACGGAAGGCGGCCTTGATGTGATTACTCATCGCAAGAAAATACGTGAAGCCTGTAAACGACTTTCCGATGCAGGAATCGAAGTGTCACTGTTCATTGATGCCGATCCAAGGCAGATCGACATGGCAGCAGAATTAGGAGCTCCAGCAATAGAGATCCACACAGGGCACTATGCTGATTGCTCGGAAAGAGAAGGGAGTATTGAGGAACTGAAACGGATTATCCTTGCTGCCGAGCAGGGTGTTGCAGCCGGATTGATCGTAAATGCGGGCCACGGCCTCAATTATCATAACGTTGAAGTTATTGCGACAATACCACAGATAAACGAACTGAACATAGGACATGCCATCATCGCTCGGGCACTGTTCACTGGCTTGACAGAAGCCGTCAGGGAAATGAAGCGACTGATGCGAGAGGCAAGACTATGATTTTTGGAATTGGTGTCGATATCGTTCAGATAGCACGAATACAGGAAAGTATTGATGGCTCTGGTGATAAACTGGCAGAAAAAATTCTGGCCGACAGTGAGCTCAAAGAATACCATTCCTCCCCTGACAAGGCCGGATTTCTCGCCAAACGGTTTGCTGCCAAAGAAGCTTTCGCCAAGGCACTGGGGACCGGACTCCGTAACGGAATTACATTCAAACAGATCCGGGTTGATCACAATGAAATTGGGCGACCTGTCCTTATTCTTACTGATCAGGCCAAGTACGAAGCCGAGAAACTTAATATCCGGCATTGCCATCTGAGCTTGTCTGACGAGAAAGACAACGCAATAGCTTTTGTCACACTGGAAGGCCGGATCCGTCATAACCACTGATTCTTGAACCCTGAAACTACCCATGTCTGATCTGAAAACCGATATTGAAAAGCGGCGTACCTTTGCGATTATCTCGCACCCGGATGCAGGAAAAACCACGGTTACCGAAAAACTGTTGTTGCTTGGCGGGGCCATTCAGGTAGCCGGGACGGTCAAAGCGCGTAAGAGTTCACGCCATGCCACCTCTGACTGGATGGAGATCGAGAAACAACGTGGTATTTCCGTTACGTCATCAGTCATGCAGTTTCCCTATAAGAACTGCATCATCAACCTGCTGGATACACCAGGCCATGCTGATTTCTCAGAAGATACTTACCGCGTCCTGACGGCTGTAGATGCCGCACTCATGGTGATCGATGCTGCCAAAGGCGTTGAAGAACGCACCATCAAGCTGATGGAAGTCTGCCGCCTTAGAGATACACCGATCATCACGTTCATCAACAAACTCGATCGTGACAGCAAGGATCCATTGGACCTGCTTGATGAAGTGGAAAGCGTTCTGAAAATCCAGTGTGCGCCCGTCACCTGGCCAATTGGCTCGGGCAAGCAATTCAAAGGTATCTATCAGATCAAACAGGACAGGACTCGCCTGTATCAACCTACCAGCAAGGAAGCTGAATATATTGAAGGCTTGCAGAATCAGGAGTTGATCGAGAGCATCAATGGCCTGCATGAGGATCTGTGTGAAAGCATCGAGCTTATCGAAGGAGCAGGCCATGGTTTCAGCAAGGAAGATTTTCTCTCTGGCAAACAAACTCCAGTCTATTTTGGTACCGCACTGAACAATTTTGGTCTTGAGGAGATGCTTGACTGTTTTGTCGAACATGCTCCTGCCCCTGTTCATCGTCAGGCTGTAAGCCGAATTGTTGAGCCTGACGAACCCAAGTTTTCGGGATTCGTTTTCAAGATACAAGCAAATATGGATCCTGCACATCGGGATCGAATTGCCTTTCTGCGGATCTGCTCGGGCCAATTTAGAAAAGGCATGAAGTCCAAACATGTAAGGATTGACAAGGAGGTACAGCTATCCAACGTTTTGACATTTATGGCAGGAGCGCGTGAACAAGCCGATAATGCTTGGGCGGGTGATATCATTGGTATTCATAATCACGGTACTATCCAGATCGGTGATACCTTCACCGAAGGTGAAGATCTTAAATTTACCGGTATTCCCCATTTCGCACCCGAACTTTTCAGGCGAGTCCTTCTCAAGGATCCGATGAAAATGAAAGCGTTATTGAAAGGATTGATTCAGTTGAGCGAGGAGGGCGCCACCCAGGTATTTAGACCCCTGAATAACAATGATCTGATTCTTGGTGCTGTTGGTGTTCTCCAATTCGATGTTGTTGCCTGGCGCCTGAAAAATGAATATAACGTCGAGTGTGCATTTGATAATGTGCAAGTGGCAACCGCTCGCTGGGTCACGTGTAGCAATGATACCGTTTTGCAGAAATTCAAAACCAAAGCCTTTGATTACCTTGCACTGGATGGCGGAGAAAACCTGACCTATCTTGCTCCAACGCGTGTCAATCTTGACCTTGCCATTGAACGCTGGCCAGAGATCGAATTCCATGCGACCCGAGAACACTGAAATTCCAGTATCCTGATCCTTAAGAATAGACTAAGCTTAAAACAAGTATTAAATTTACCGAATACATATCCATCCCGATGAGGACATAACTCATGCTGAGAGTGAGAATTTATTTCTCGTATCATTATTGCACTTTCATGGACTGGGACTGTATTTGCTGCGACTGCAACTAAAATTGAAATCGGGGTCAATGCAACACTGGATCGATTTAGAAAAGAGAACAATGCTGGTGCAGAATTTCTGAAAAAAGCTAAGGGCGTTCTGGTTTTCCCAATGTCATAAAAGCCGGGTTTGTAGTTGGCGGCGAATACGGTGAAGGCGCACTTAGAATTGGAGGAAAACCGTCGAATACTACAGTACTACAGGAGTGTCTCTTGGATTCCAGTTGGGCGCCCAGTCCAAATCCATCGTTTTAATCTTTCTCACTAAACAGGCGCTCCGGAACTTTAGAAAAAGTGTTGGCTGGAAAGTGGGCGTGGATGGATCGGTTGCCATTGTTTAGTGGGGTGTTGGAGAAGATATCAATACCATCGATATTAACGATCCTATCGCCGGGTTCGTTTTCAACAACAAGGGGCTGATGTACAACCTGACACTTGAAGGATCAAAATTCACCAAAATCGTAAAATAAGGTATTGGCCAATACCCTTATCCTGAGGACGTCATATGAACCAGGAGCAAGGAAGAATTCTCGTCTATTATGATGGTGCATGTCCCAGTTGTATCAGGGACCGCAACCTTTACGAAAAACTAGCAACTAAAGCAGGTAAAGCGATCTACTGGGTTGATATTACCGGAAAAGAGCAAGCACTCCGTGAAGAAGGAATCGATCCTGATCGGGCATTAAGAGAACTCCATGTCAGAGACAAGAATGGGAAAATCGTATCTGAACTGGATGCTTATATCCTGCTATTCAAGCAAATCCCAAAGTTAAAATTTCTAGCATATTTGATCAACCTGCCTCTCATTCGCCCTTTATTGACAAAATTTTATCATCATCAGGTTAACCGGCGGCTTCATCGTACCGAGCGGATCTGAATCCAGTTTCCGCAAAATAATAATAAGCGAGCATGAGTAATGCGTGTGTTTTGTAATAAATAAAAAAGACCCACCATCTGTGTGTTGGTGGGTGTTTTTTATATTATTATTAAAGACGAAAGAGCGAGATTAGCTGTTCTCGTTTCGTTCCTGAACTTCCTTGATCACTTCATCTGCAACATTCTTCGGACATGGAGAATAGTGCGAGAATTCCATCGAGAACTGACCACGACCGGAAGTCATTGTTCGCAGATCACCAATATAACCAAACATATCACTCAGTGGAACGTCTGCTTTGATGCGTACCCCTGTTGGTCCGGCATCCTGAGATTTGATCATACCGCGTCGACGGTTTAGATCGCCAATGACATCGCCCACATGATCCTCCGGTGTAAAGACATCGACCTTCATGATCGGTTCCAGTAACTGTGGACCCGCTTTTGGCATGGATTGACGGAATGCACCTCTCGCAGCGATCTCATATGCAACTGCAGAAGAGTCAACCGCATGGAAAGCCCCATCAACCAATGTGACTTTAACATCCAGAACGGGGAAGCCGGCGAGCACACCTTCTTCCATCATGCCCTGGAATCCTTTCTCGACAGCCGGCCAGAACTCTCTCGGCACATTCCCTCCTGTTACGGTCGATTCAAACTGGAACCCACTGCCAGTTTCACCGGGTTCGATTATATAATCGATTTTAGCAAACTGACCCGAACCACCGGTCTGTTTCTTGTGTGTATAGCTGTCTTCGATACGCTGAGTGATCGTTTCACGATAAGCAACCTGAGGTTTTCCGACTTCAACGTCAACACCGTGTGTTCGTCTGAGGATATCAATCTTGATATCGAGATGAAGCTCACCCATGCCCATGAGAATGGTTTCACCGCTGTCTTCATCAGTCATGACACGGAAAGATGGATCTTCCTGCATCATCTTGCCCAGTGCAATTCCCATCTTCTCTGAAGCTGCTTTGTCCTTCGGCGCGACTGCGATGGAGATAACCGGATCCGGAAAAACCATGGGTTCAAGCGTCGCTGGTGATTTTGGATCACAGAGTGTATGCCCTGTCTGAACATTCTTCATGCCAACAACAGCAACGATGTCACCAGCCTGTGCATTGTCCAGCTCGATACGTTCATCGGCATGCATTTCGACGATACGACCAATTCGTTCGGTTTTTCCGGTGGCTGTATTCAAGACAGTAGTTCCTTTGTCCATGCGACCGGAATAGATACGGAGGAAGGTGAGTGCCCCAAAACGATCATCCATAATCTTGAACGCGAGGGCACGGAGCGGTCGGTCCGGATCGACGATCGCGTATTCACCTGTTTCGTTACCTTCCAGGTCAATTTCAGGTTGGGGCTTGACTTCAGTAGGGTTGGGCAGATAGTCCACCACAGCATCCAGAACCAACTGAATTCCTTTGTTTTTAAATGCAGATCCACAGTAGGTTGGGAAGAAATCAAGTGCTATAGTACCTTTCCTGATCAGACGTTTGAGTGTATCGATATCCGGTTCTTCACCTTCCAGATACTTTTCCATGACGTCATCATCTTGCTCGACTACGGTCTCGACAAGTTCACTGCGGTAGTGTTCGACCTTGTCGACCATATCGGCAGGTACATCCTCAATTTTATAGTTCATGGGATCACTGGAGTCGTCCCATATCCAGGCTTTTTTGGTCAAAATATCAACCACACCGACGAAATCATCCTCAATACCTATCGGGAGCGTCATCACCAACGGGTTGGCACCAAGGACATTTTTGATCTGATCAACAACCCGGTAAAAATCTGCTCCCATGCGATCGAGTTTATTGACGAATATAATACGAGCAACTTCAGATTCATTGGCATAGCGCCAGTTGGTTTCAGACTGTGGTTCAACACCACCGGAACCACAAAATACACCGATGCCACCATCGAGAACCTTGAGTGAACGGTAAACCTCGATCGTAAAGTCCACGTGTCCTGGAGTATCGATGATATTCAGTCGATGACCTTTCCACTCGCAACTGGTGGCAGCTGACTGAATTGTAATGCCTCGCTCACGTTCCTGTTCCATGAAATCGGTAGTCGCTTCACCATCGTGAACTTCTCCAATTTTATGAATTTTGCCCGTCAGGCTGAGAATACGTTCGGAAGTCGTTGTTTTGCCCGCATCCACGTGGGCAAAAATACCAATGTTTCGATAAAGCGATAGATCAGTCATAATTGTGCTCAAATTGTTAAATGTAGTAGATAAATTAGACTTGGAGACCAACCTCGATTGCTTCCGTTGATCGCCGGTTCAAAAAAACGGCGTATTGTAACCAATTCCGGAGCAAAAGAGAAAAGCTATTTCAACAAAAGATGCAAAACAGAGGTTTCTTACTCAGTCTTGAAGTGGAAACCGCGTCGGCCTTGCAGTCCCCCTGTGTGGATTGCGATGATCCTGTGGCCAGCAGTGAATTGTTTTTTCCTAACCATGTCCAGAAGGCTATAGAACAGCTTCCCTGTATAGATTGGGTCGAGAGGAGTGTCTGTCTGCTTCTCAAATTCGTCGATAAATTTCAGTAAATCATCATCAGCCTTGCCAAAACCACCAAAATGGTAGTCCAGGTTAATGGACCAGTTTCTGGTATTCCATTCACCAAGGAGTGCCTCGACATCACGATTGAGAAACCCGGCATCTTTCAAAACGGCAATCCCCAGAGCTTCGGTATGGGCGGGCAGGGCACTGGCGACACCAGCCAGGGTCGTCCCTGTTCCACAAGCTACTGCAAGCGTATCGAATGGGACGTTAATCTCTGCTACGAGTTCCCGGATACCCGCCATGGCAAACCGTGTAGCACCTCCTTCTGGAATCCAGTAACCATGATACTGTTCGCCCGGTTTTGATTTATAGTGATGAAACTGTCGCAACTGCCTGAATTCAATTCGATTGACAAAAATTATTTCCATTCCCCATTGACGCATTTCCGCCAAACATGGATTTTCCGGTTCTTTTACTTCTCCTCGAACAATACCTGTTGTTCTGATCCCGATCTGATGACCCATAAAGGCAAGAGCATGCAGATGATTTGACCATGGGCCACCCATACTGATCAGATGTTTGAACCCCATTGAGAGAGCATGATCGAGCGTATATTTGAGTTTTCTCCACTTGTTACCTGATATGATCGGATGGATCTGGTCATCGCGTTTGATCGAGAGAGAGACACCAGCTTCATCTAGAACAGGGTGAGAAACAGGCTGAATCTTTGTTTCCTGAAGTAAAAACGGTAGTCTGTTTGGCCGTTGATTGATAGTATGAATTTTGCTTGCCATTGAGAGTCAAATCAGCGTATTGCGCAGGAGTTTGACATGACTGAAATTAAATCACCAACCCAGAACAATCCCACTTTTCTCCATCCGGTCGATCCGGCAATTGAAGAATACATGCTCCGTCTTGTAGCAAATATGAGCAACCCAGTTCTCGAGAGTATGGAGCAACTTGCAAGAGAAAGGAATTTTCCTATTGTCGGTCGCCTCGTAGGAATTTTTCTTGAAACAATCGCGAAAACAGTTGCTGCAAAACACGTTTTTGAATTTGGGAGTGGCTTCGGTTATTCAGCGTACTGGTTCGCACGGGCGGTGGGCACAGAAGGGCAGGTTATCTGTAGTGACAGTGATGGAGAAAACAGGAACAAAGCTGAAAAATACCTGAAAGAATCAGGTTTATGGGATCGAGTTGAATTCCATCAGGGCAATGCTCAAGAAATCTTCTCACAGACCAAGGGACAATTTGATATCTGCTACAATGATGTGGACAAAGGTGATTACCCAGAAATCTGGCAACTGGCCAGAAAACGAATCCGTCCCGGTGGCCTATATATCGCCGACAACGTGCTGTGGCACGGTCGTGTAGCTGTGGATAAATTTACTGATATTGTCCCAGGGTGGACAGAAGCCATTAAAGAGCACAATCATATGATATTCAATGATCCTGACTTCGACGCTTTCATCAACCCGATAAGAGATGGTGTTATCGTCGCCAGACGCAAATAACCTAGAATCAGGATTGAAATATAGGCCCGAGTCCAATACCCCAAAGAAATACCGTTACAGCGAGCATACCAACCAAGCCAATCATACCGAAACCTGCAATTGCACTTGAAAACAAGAATCCTCGTTCTTTCGGGATTTCCATCAGAACAGGAACCCCAGTGTAAAGCAACATGATCGTATAGGCCAGAGCAGGCAAGGCAATAACAAGGTTCAACCAAAGAATGGGATAAAGCTGAGCAATGCCGATCAACAGCATCGGGACCGGTATATAGACTGATAGGGCTAGGCACCTAGAGAAGGGCTGATCTGCACCGTAGGTTTTCCCCATCCACTTGATCATCAAAGCGACAGAGAAAATGGCAGCCAGAATGGCCAGATAATAAAGGATAGTAAGAACAAGCGCACTACCAGGCTCCAGCATCACCGGCTCACCCGCGCCGATGCTCCAGCCATGAGTCGTTGTTCCGATATAGCCTGCAACAGGTGGTATCGCTGCAAGAATCAAAACGGGGATCATTAATTTCTGAACGGATGGATCTTCTTCACGAATCTTCTTCCATTGTATGACAGGATTTATGAGTAATCCTAGTACGTGATTAATCATGTTCATCCTCCAAATTGTAGTTATTGTAGATACGTTGGTGAACAGTGGCTAAAGTTTACCATTTGTAACAAATGGTGACCATACATCGTATTAGCGGATTCTCTGATTTGTTGATAATAAAATCCTGCTTAACAGAGATTGAATTTAAAAAAAACACGTTAATTTCGGGCAAATAAAAACATTTTTTTCAAGAACTCCGTTCTTTGTCTCAAGGGGGTCTGGTCCGCCGGAAGAGTTGACTCACAAAACCTGAAACAAAAAGAAAGATACAAAATAATCTGGGGAGAAATAAAATGAATGAGGGCTGGGGGTACGCCTACACACTCCCCATCGAGGATCAGAGACCGATCGTCTGCATGGCCAAGGCGATTTTCCATGCGTCAGCCCTCAATAGTAAATATAGTACCTGAAGATGAATAAAACAAACAACGCTACACTTTAGAATAAATATATTATTTAACATAATATACATTATGCGAATTAATCTTTCGGGAGGAAATCAAGGTATGGCGTGCTGAAAAAGCCGGAAAAAATTATCGGTAGTGGCTGCGATCAAGTTTTCCATGGGTATGCCACGAAGGTTTGAGACAAACTCAGCTACATGTCTCACATAGGCAGGTTGGTTAGTTTTCCCCCTGAAAGGAACCGGAGCAAGATAAGGTGAATCGGTCTCGACGAGAATCCTGTCCAATGGAACTCGTTTTGCGACTTCCTGAACCTGTTTTGCATTCTTGAAAGTCACAATCCCTGAGAAGGAAATATAGAACCCAAGATCAAGCGCTTTTTTTGCTATCTCATAATCATCAACAAAACAGTGCATTACGCCAGAAACTTCATCGGCTTTATTTTCACGTAGTAGACGGACGGTATCTTCTCCAGCTTCACGTGTATGGATGATCAAGGGCTTATTGACAGCCCTGGCTGCTTGAATATGCTTAATAAAACGTTCCTTCTGCCATGCTAGGTCGTCACTGTTACGATAATAATCAAGGCCGGTTTCACCGATCGCGATGATCCCTGGATTGTTTTCAGCGAGTTGTATTAGTTCCTTTACAGTGATTTCTGTTTCAAGTTCTGTGTTGGGATGTACGCCTACCGAACCATAAACATTATCATATTTATTTGCTATTTCATTGATTTCTGGCCAGGTTTCGAGATCAACGGATACACAGAGAATATGTCCTATTCCTTCTTTTTGTGCATTTTTTAGAATAGCCTCAAGCCCTCCTTCCAATTTGATCAAAGGCAAATGGCAGTGAGAGTCAATTAATTGGGGATGGATCATTTCTGTCTTCATAAGTTACGAAGCTGCAAGTATATTCTGTAATGACCCAATTGGTAACCGTCTTCTGTTGTCCGAGAGATCTGCACCCTCTTACATTGTGTGTGTCTGGCGATCAGAGCCGACAGCACCTGACAATTCCGTTTCAATCTTCTTTTGTGTTGCACCTTTATCCAGGCTACTGAACTGAACACCTATACCCGGTGTTTTGCTACCCTGTGCACCTTTCGGTGTAATCCAGACAACCGTTCCTGCCACCGGGATACGTTCCTTGTTGTCCATAATAGTAAGCAACATGAATACTTCATCTCCCAGTTTGTAGGGTTTGGAAGTCGGAATGAACAGACCGCCATTCTTCACATAAGGCATGTAGGATGCATAGAGAGAGCTTTTATCACGAATTGAAAGTGACAGAATACCTTGTCTTGCATTTTTCTGAGTCATTTAACCTTTACCTAATCTTGTCCATTCAAGAGTGAATTCCTCGCATATTGTCAAGGGTTTCACCGTTGTATTACGCGCCAATAGTTTTCGGCATTCAAAAGCCTTATCATATGCACGCATAAGTCCTTTTATATCAATTAGTTTGGATATTTTCATTATGCAGTTACTCAGATATGTATCTGGAGAAACGACATGCGTACTTTCTATGTTATCGACAGTTTTTAATTTTACTGTATCTTGAAGTAAGGTCATCAAGCAGATAAACAGTTCGTTTACATCTTTTGTTGCCCAGTTTCCAGCTGTAATCAAGGGGTCCTGACTGCCTGACGCCATATTCTCCAGATCCTTCAATAAATCGGATCGATTCGGGAAATTTTCTAGTGTGGCAGACTCTTCGAATACCAATGGTCCCGAACCGGAGGCCAAAATGGAATTTACCTGTTCTGGTTCTGCCCTTCCCTCAAGCCATTCCCTGACTTCTCTCGGTGAAGCTGAAATTTTTAATTTTTGGCATCGGCTGCGTACAGTTATGGGTAAAAGGGAAGGATAGCTACTGGTAAGAATGATGAGTGTCTCACCTGGTGGTTCTTCCAATGTTTTGAGTAAGCTGTTGGCAGCATTGTCGTTCATTACCTCAGCCTTGTGTATGAGGATGATTTTTCTATGATCATAGTGGCTTTGTAGCTGTGAAAACGTTACTGCTTCCCTGATTTGTTCTACCTTGATTGCTTGGTTCTCTTCCTCTGGCTGAACGACCAACAACTCCGGATGCGTCTTAGCAATAAAAAGATGGCAGGATTTACAGTTTCCGCATTGCTTGCCGTTTTCAAGCGGCTCTTCGCACAACAACGATGCTGAAACTAAACTTGCAAAGTGTTTAATCCCCGTACCTTTTGAACCATGGATCAGCAAGGCATGAGGCAACCTGTCAGTCTGTTTCATGGATTGGATCAGTTGCCATGCGGGCGCTTGCCATGGGTAGACTGATGAAGAGTCAGACTTCAATTTCACTTTCCAGAATGGTTAGAACCTGCTGATTCACCTCTTCCAGCGGTTTTGATGCATCGATCACTTTTACGCGTCCCGGCTCCTTTTCGGCAATTTTCAGATAACTGGTTCGGACCTCATTGAAAAAGGTGACTGCCTCGGATTCGAACCGATCCTTTTCGCTGCGTTTTGCAGCACGTGCAAGGCCGATCTTCACCGGTGCATCTAACAATAATGTCAAATCTGGTTTGAGATCCTGTTGAACCCATTTTTCAAGTACAGCTATCCGATCAAAGGGAATTCCGCGTCCTGTACCCTGATAGGCATAACTTGCATCTGTGAAGCGATCACAAAGAACAACCTTTCCTGCTTTCAGCGCAGGCCTAATGACCTTATCCAGGTGCTCAGCACGAGCGGCAAACATGAGCAATAACTCGGTATCTGCTACCATACCGTTGTGGGCATTGTCGAGAACCAGTTTCCTGATCGCCTCACCAACCCTTGTACCGCCGGGCTCACGCGTCAATTTAATCCTTCTTCCCTTTTGCCTCAACCAGTCGGCAACAAAATCCATTAGCGTACTTTTGCCAACGCCTTCAATTCCTTCCAGTGTAATAAAAAAGCCGGTCATTATTTTTTCTTCAGCTGATATTTTCTGACAGCCTCATTATGTTCCTTAAGCGTGGAAGAAAATTGGTGACTACCATCCCCTCTGGCAACAAAATAGAGTGTATTTCCTTGCTTCGGATGGAGAGCTGCCTCTAGTGAGGCCCGGCCAAACATGGCGATGGGGCCTGGTGGCAAACCTGTTCGTGTATAGGTGTTGTAGGGGGTATCGGTTCGCAGATGTTTCCTTGTCAGATTACCATCGAATTCCCTTCCAATTCCGTAGATCACGGTCGGATCTGTTTGAAGCTTCATGCCTTTTTTCAACCTGCGTACAAAGACACCGGCAATTTCAGCCCGTTCGTCATCACTGGCAGTCTCCTTTTCGATGATCGATGCCATGGTCATGGCTTCTAGAGGCGACTTGTAGGGCAGATCCTTGTCCCTTTGTTTCCATAGCTCATCAACCAGTTTTTCCATTGCCTCATATGAACGTTTGAGAATATCCAAATCACTGGAGCCGGAAGTGTAGAAATAACTGTCAGGAAAGAACCTGCCTTCCGGATTGACATTGGGCTCGCCCAATTTCTTCATAATCTCTTCATCTGATAGTCCAGTCAGTTCTTTTTTGAGACTTTTTTCCTTTGCAAGAGCTGCGAGCATCTGTTTGAATGTCCAACCTTCGACAAAGGTCACGCGATGTTGAACAACTCGTCCCTGTGTAATCATGTCGAGAAAATCAAGGGGTGTCATACCTGTGTTGATCGCATATTCCCCGACCTTAATCTGATCATCGAGACCGGCTTTTCGGGCAGCCAGCCGAAGGATTTCTGGATGGTCATAGAGTCCGCTTGTATTGAGTTTTTCGGCAATAGCCTTCATGGAATCTCCCTTGTTGACTTCAAAACTTACAGACGTATTTCCGACAGTAACCATGGGTTGTTCCAGCGTCTTTTGTAGCTCAAGATAGTTCCACCCGGCAAAGATCAATCCGGCCAGGATGACACTGAAGAAAATTGAAAGACAGACTCTAATCATGAGTAGTTATTATGTTTTAATTGCCTCTGCAATCGGCGTGTAATTTTACCTGGTGAATCGAAATAGATATTCTCTTCAACGACAATTTTACTGACAGGCCAGATTCCGATCAGACTATTGGTCATGAAGACCTCATCTGCCTGAAAAAGATCAGATGGTGTAAATTCATCAATATAGACCTTGATCGAAAGACTCTCAGCCAGTGAAAGGATGATATCGCGCATGACGCCTGCAATGCCACATTGTTCCAGGCCAGGAGTACAAAGCGTATTGTTCTTGACAAAAAATACGTTACTCATCGTCCCTTCAATCAAGAAACCCTGAGTATCCAGCATCAACCCCTCACTAATCCCGCAGTCATTCCATTCCGATCGCGCCAGCACCTGCTCAAGTCGATTCAGATGTTTGATGCCAGCGAGATGAGGATTTCTTCCAAGACGCATAGCACATAGCCGGATAGTAATGCCGTTATGGTAATTATCATCTGGATAATCTGGCCAGGGAGTGAGAGAAATAATACGATTTGGTTCATGGGATTCAGAAATTCGATATCCCCTCCCACTTGTACCAGCGGTATAGAGGATCTTGATGACGGCTCTCTCCTTGTCAACTGCGAGTTGAATGACCTCACTGTGCAATAGTGAGAGTTCGGGAGTTTTGATTTTTAATTGCCGGCAGCCTTTCAGCAACCGATCAACATGTTTTTCCCAATGCTGTGGTTGGCCGTTTCTAATCGCAATTGTTTCAAACAGCCCATGCCCGTATTGCAGTCCTCGATCCTGTACAGAAAGCGAACTGGAGGGTTCACCATTTATCAAGACAGCCTGTTCAACCGGTGCTGCCATGTTCATTTTTTTAGATCTTTCTGAAGACCAGAGTACCGTTGGTCCCTCCAAAGCCGAATGAGTTGGATAGAGCAACATCGATCGGCATCTCTCTGGCCTCATTGGGCACATAGTCGAGATCACAGTCGGGATCGGGCGTTGTATAGTTGATCGTGGGTGGGGCAACCTGATCATGAATAGCAAGCACGGTATAGACAGCTTCAATCCCCCCTGCTGCACCAAGTGCATGTCCGATCATTGATTTTGTAGAACTCATAGCTAGTTTATAGGCATGCGTTCCACATGCTGTTTTCACAGCTTGTGTTTCAGCAACATCCCCTGCTGGTGTGGATGTGCCATGTGCATTGATATAATCAACCTCATCCGGGTTGATGCAGGAATTCTGCAAGGCATTCAGCATGCATCGAGCTGCCCCTTCACCACCTTTTGAGGGTGCTGTCATATGATAAGCATCACCGCTCATACCAGAACCAGCCAGTTCTGCATAGATTTTAGCTCCACGGGCTTTGGCATGTTCAAACTCTTCCAGTACCAGGACCCCTGCTCCTTCACCAAGTACGAATCCGTCACGATCCTTGTCCCAAGGTCTGCTGGCAGCCTCCGGATCATCATTGCGTGAAGAAAGTGCCCTGGCTGCAGAAAAACCTCCCAGTCCAGATGGAGTGGTTGCCATCTCAGCACCGCCTGCGATCATGACATCTGCATCACCGTATTCGATCAAACGTGCTGCATCACCAATACTGTGTGTTCCAGTAGCACATGCCGTCACGATAGAATAATTTGGTCCCTTGAGTCCGAACCTGATCGAGAGGTTTCCAGAAATCATGTTGATGATACTGCCGGGAATGAAAAAAGGGGAAATTTTTCTTGGGCCATTATTGATGATCTTGTCCCGAGTCCTTTCTATACCATCAAGCCCACCGATCCCAGAACCTATGCAAACACCAATTCGTTCTGCGTTATCTTCCGTAACTTCAATTCCAGAGTCATTGAATGCCTGAATCCCAGCGGCCATCCCATAGTGAATAAAAGTATCCATTTTACGGGCTTCTTTGGTCGACATATACTCTGTTACATCAAAATCGACAACGGTTGCCGCAAAGCGTGTGGAATAATCCGAAACATCAAAAGTGGTGATCGGCCGAACACCACTTTTCCCATTAAGAATGGCTCCCCAGGAGGATTCAACGGTATTACCAACAGGTGTGATAAGACCGAGTCCAGTAATTACAACACGTTTTTTCTTCATTATGTATGGCGGTTATCGTGGTACTTTTAGTTTTATCTGGTTTCCTTCCAGTCTAAAACCATTGATTGTCTAATCACCCTCCAACTGGCAACTTGAGATATCAGAATGGGTTTCATTTTAGCAGAAAATGAAAAAGGCCGTGCCATCAAGTCGTGCCACGGCCTTCCTGTAAAACAAAATCCTTGAATCAGGAGACGTGTTCTTTTATGTAATCGATAGCTAATTGAACAGTGGTGATTTTTTCAGCTTCTTCATCAGGGATTTCAGTTTTGAATTCTTCTTCAAGAGCCATAACCAGTTCAACGGTATCAAGCGAGTCTGCACCCAAGTCATCAACAAAAGAGGCCTCGGGAGTCACTTCTTCCTCTTTAACGCCAAGTTGCTCTACAACGATCTTTTTGACTCTTTCTTCTATACTGCTCATTTTGGAAATTCCTCCAGTTTAAATCGAATCGCAATCCTAGAATTGCGAGCCTGTGTAGTTTATGGATTTTGCTGCAAGTTGCAAGTGAGCAAAATCCGATTTGTCAAATAAAACAGTAGAAACATAATGTTATGGCATATACATGCCACCGTTTACGTTCAATGTTTCACCAGTAATAAATCCTGCTTCAGGTGAGGCAAGAAAGGCAACAGCAGCTGCGACATCATTCACCTCACCAAATCGGCCGACAGGGATCCTGGCGAGCATTGCCTCTTTTTGGGTTTCCTCAAGCTCACGGGTCATGTCTGTTTCGATGAATCCCGGAGCCACAAGATTGACAGTAATTCCACGAGACCCTATCTCTTGAGCCAGGGATTTAGTAAATCCAAGCATGCCTGCTTTTGCGGCACAGTAGTTTGCCTGACCAGGATTGCCGGTCAAACCCACAACCGAACCAATATTGATAATACGACCGTATCTGGCCTTCATCATCCCGCGCAGAAAAGCCTTACTGACCCTATAAATTGAGGTAAGATTGGTTTCAATGACCTCATCCCATTCTTCATCTTTCATGCGCATCAAAAGATTGTCCTGAGTAATTCCAGCATTGTTGACCAGAATGGTGGGTGACTTTCCTTCATCAGAGAGGGTTATTGCCAGCTCGGTTACCGAGGTTGGATCAGAAACATCCAATACATAGGACTTGCCATGGAACCCTTTTTCTTTCATGAAATTGGCAATCTTTTCTACACCTGCATCTGAAGTAGCGGTTCCAATCACATACGCCCCTTCTTCGGCAAGCCTGTATAAAATTGACTGACCAATCCCACGTGTTGCACCAGTTACCAACGCAGTTTGATTTTGCAGTTTCATGATAACGCTTTTTCCAACGTTGTCGGATCAAAAATCGGATAACAGATTGTCGAACGATCGATTCGTTTAGCGAGCCCAGCCAGTACTTTTCCTGGCCCAGCTTCAATCACCTGATCGGAACTCGCATTGACGGACTTCATTACATCCACCCATCGGACAGGTTGATAAAGTTGCTCGATCAGAACTTTCTTGATGGCACCGGCATCGGAGTGAGTCTTGGCATCGACGTTATGGATGACGGGTATAGAAGGAGAATTGACCGTAATCGATTCAAGTCTGTATTGTAAAGCTTCTGCGGCGGGTTTCATAAGTGCACAATGAGATGGTACGCTGACCGCGAGAACGAGTGCCCGTTTGGCACCTGCTTCCTTCAGTGCTTTTGTAGCCCGCTCAACGGCAGTTTTTTCTCCGGCAATTACAATCTGCCCAGGAGCATTGTAGTTGGCACAAGAGACGACTTCTCCTTGCGCAGTGTTTTCACAGATGTCTTCGACATCTGGATCAGCAAGGCCGAGTATCGCTGCCATGGCGCCCTTTCCTGCAGGGACGGCTTCCTGCATGAAACGTCCGCGATCAGCAACCAGTGAAACTGCATCATGAAAATCAATGGCATTTGCACATACAAGTGCTGTATATTCTCCCAGACTGTGCCCTGCCATGACAGTAGGTGTGGCACCCTTCTCTTGCAAAATTCGCCAGACAGCGACACCGGCCGTGAGCAATGCGGGTTGGGTTCGTTCTGTACTATTCAAGAGTTCTTCTGGGCCTTCCTTGACCAGTTTCCAGAGGTCATATCCGAGTACATCAGATGCCTGTTGGAATGTCTTTTTGACGATTCCGTAGGTGTTTGCCAGTTCAGAGAGCATTCCGACTGACTGTGAACCCTGACCAGGGAAAATAAATCCTGTTTTCATAATCTCAAAATCTCACTAATGCCGAACCCCAGGTAAACCCTCCTCCAAAGGCCTCTAGTAATAATAATTCACCCGGCTTGATTTGTCCTCTGCGAACTGCATGATCCAAGGCGAGAGGAACAGAGGCTGCAGAAGTGTTCCCATGTTCATTGACTGTCACGACGACACGATCCATATTCAGACCAAGTTTTTTTGCTGTTGCCTGGATAATCCGGATATTGGCTTGATGAGGAATTAACCAGTCAATATCAGATTTTCCAAGGTCATTTGCCTCCAACGTCTCATCAACGATACGACCCAAAGTTTTGACTGCGACCTTGAAGACTTCATTGCCTTGCATAGTGATATATTGTTCGCCTACTGGTACTTGAAGAAGACTGTCGAAATTACCATCAGCATGAATATGTGAGCTCAAAATGCCAGGCTCTTCACTGGCACTGAGAACCACAGCACCAGCTCCGTCACCAAAGAGGATACAGGTCCCACGATCAGTCCAGTCCACGATCTTGGAAAGTGTTTCTGATCCAACGACCAATGCATTTTGTGCTCCCTCTGTCTGGATGAATCGTCTGGCAATATCAAGTGCATAAATGAAACCAGTACAGACGGCCTGTACATCAAACGCAGGACACTCATGAACTCCCAGTTTTTTTTGTAACAGACAGGCAGTGCTGGGAAAGATACGATCGGGTGTCGTGGTGGCGAAAACAATCAGATCGATATCATTTGGTTTGAGGTTTGCGGCATCGATAGCCTTACGTGCGGCCTGCGCTGCCATGTCGCAACTGGTCTCACCTTTCGCTGCAATATGACGTTCGTAGATACCGGTCCTTTCGACAATCCACTGATGTGTGGTATCGACTGTTTTGGCAAGCTCTTCATTGGTCAGTATTTTTTCTGGGAGGTAGCTCCCTGTGCCGGCAATCTTCGAGTAGATCACGCTGATAACTCCAGATGATCATGAAGCTGTGTCTCGATCTGTTTTGGAACACTTTTTTCAACTTCCTTCATCGCTTCTTCAATCGCATGTGCGTAGGAGAGTTTGTCCGCACTACCATGGCTCTTCACAACGATCCCTTTTAGTCCCAAGAGACTGGCTCCATTATAACGGCGAGGATCGGTTCGTTTACGGATGGCATTGAGTACGGGACGACTCATGAGGGCGGCAAGCTTTGTGAAAATTGAGCGGGAAAATTCTTCCTTGGCAAAGGTAGTCAACATCTCAGCCACACCTTCACTGGCTTTCAAGGCAACATTGCCCATAAATCCGTCACAGACAATAACATCAATCTCACCTTTATAAATATCATTTCCTTCGACAAATCCCATGTAATTAAGATTACTTTCCGTCAACAACTTTGCGGCGTTTTTGACACGTTCATTACCCTTGATTTCTTCTTCACCGACATTGAGCAGGCCTATCGATGGAGCGTTGATACTTTCTACAGCGCTTTTGAGGATGGAACCCATTACGGCAAATTGGAAAAGTTGTTCTGCACTGGAATCAACGTTGGCACCAAGATCGAGTAAATGTGAACTACCTGCGATTCCAGGCATGGCACTGCAGATCGCTGGTCGGTCGATTCCAGGCAACATGCGTAGAACAAACCGTGCTGTTGCCATGAGCGCACCGGTATTCCCGGCACTGACACAAGCGTCTGCCTTTCCTTCTTTGATAAGATTAATCGCTATGCGCATGGACGAATCTTTTTTTCGTTTCAAGGCGAGTGAGGGGGACTCGTCCATTTCCACCACCTCGGAGGCATGATGTACTTCTATACGAGAAGCATCATGCCCCTCCTCTTTTTCCAGTTCCTGACATACGATCTCCTCTTTCCCAACCAGGATTAGGCTAAGGTTAGGATGATTCCTCAAGACGTGAAGACTTGCTGGGACAGTGACTTCTGGTCCAAAGTCACCTCCCATAGCATCAATTGCAATTTTCATCCAGGTTCTAATAGATAGGTGACGAAAAATCGGCGGTCTTAGGATTTAATCGAGCCCGAAACTATTCTTCAGTATTGACGACCTTACGACCCTTGTAATAGCCATCAGGGCTTACATGATGACGCAGATGTATTTCACCTGTGGTTGGATCAGTCGATAAAGCCTTCGCTTTCAGTGCATCGTGAGAACGACGCATGCCACGCTTGGAAGGACTTTTTTTGTTCTGTTGTACGGCCATTTATTACTCCTGCTTGTTTTTAAGACTGGACAAAACTGCGAATGGATTCGGTCTGCCCTGTTCCTGTAATTTCTCAACTATAGTATCAGCGGGGCATTCCCCCACATTGTGCATGGGTGAAAAGGGTAATGCCAGAAGCACCTCGTCTTCAACAAGATCTTGCAGGACCAGTGAACCATTTATCACTGAAACGGTTTCGTATCCCTCACTTTCAAGGTGACCTTCTGTTTCTGCACCCACCACAAACTCCAGATAGACTTCACCCTGAACAAGCACCGGTATCTGATTCAGGCAACGTTGACAGATCATTTTGACTTCTGTCCGGATTTTACCCGTAGCAACCATGCCATCCTCCTTTTTCCTGAAATCCAGGTTAAAGGTGACGGATCCAGTGCTGTCATCAAGACTGGCAACCAAACGATCCATATCGGCAACCATAAACTCGCCGGTCACGCTCTTGCCATGCCTGGCTAATTCGAATGGGTCTATCTGCTCTGGAATCGGGTTCACCATAAGCGGCGCACATTATAGGGGATCATTCGTCGAATTGGTAATAAAATAATAAGATGAACAAAAACCAGACAAACCACCTTGATACTCCCAAACTCATTCTTGCCTCTTCCTCACCCTATCGTCGCGAGCTTCTTGCAAGACTAAAGCTCGGTTTCCAAGCAGAATCACCTGAAATCGATGAATCTGCGATGCTTGGCGAAGATCCTGACCAATTGGTCAGAAGGCTCTCTCTGGAAAAAGCCAGAGCGGTAGCCTCCCATCATACAGATGCTCTGATTATAGGCTCAGATCAAGCTGCTGTAATCAAAGGAAAAAGAGAGCAGATTCTGGGTAAACCAGGGAATTTCAATAACGCCGTCAAGCAACTCTCTAGTGCGAGTGGCAAGCAGGTTGTGTTTTTGACCGGAATTTGCCTTTTAAATTCGGAAACAGGTAGTTATCAGCTTGATCTTGTTCCTTTCACCGTCCATTTTCGTAAACTTTCACCGCAAGAGATCAAGGGTTATATCACAAAGGAGCAGCCTTTTAACTGTGCTGGAAGTTTCAGATCTGAAGGGCTGGGAATTGCTCTGTTCGAAAAAATGGAAGGGGAAGATCCAACGGCATTGATCGGTCTTCCCCTGATACGGTTGGTTAAGATGTTGAAGTCTGAAGGAATCGATGTCTTATCTTAACCAGAGAGATCCCGGCGTCCCAAGCAATTGAGCAGTCGCTCCAGCCCCCAGTTTTTTGGCTAATTTTTCAAAATACGGCTCACGATTGGTGTAGTCGACGATATCTTCGGCTCCGATAACCTCTCTGGCAACATAACTGCTACTACCTAGAGCATCCACCAGGCCCAAATCTATGGCTTTCTCGCCAGTCCAGATCAAACCACTGAAGATGTCGTCATTTTGCTTGAGACGGCTTCCACGTCCTTCCTTTACTGTATTGATAAATTGTTGATGAATCTCTTTAAGCATGTTTTTTACATGTTCCATCTCCACAGGCTTAATAGGGGTAAAAGGATCAAGAAAACCTTTGTGCTCACCAGCCGTAATCAATCGTCTCTCGACACCCACTTTTTTCATGGCTTCTACAAAGCCGAAACCGTTCATCAAAACACCAATCGATCCAACAAGACTTGCCTTGTCTGCATAGATTTTGTCTGCTGCTGCTGCGACATAGTATCCGCCTGATGCACATATATCCGTGATCACGGCATAAAGAGGTTTTTGGGGAAATTTTTTGCGCAAGCGTTTAATTTCATCGTTGATATAACCTGCCTGGACAGGACTTCCTCCCGGACTGTTGATACGCAGGATCACACCCTTACTCTGCTCATCTTCAAAGGCACGACGAAGTGAGGCAATCACGGCATCAGCACTTGCCTCCGAGTCTGAAGCAATCACCCCCTTGAGTTCAACGAGTGCAGTGTGGGCCTTGCCAATACCTGACACAGGCTTCCAGTTCTTTGGTGAATAAAGCCAGATAATGCCAAAAAGATAGAAGAACATCAGGAGCTTGAAGAAAATACCCCAACGACGGGCCTTTTTCTGTTCATTGAGTGATGCATTCGCAAGTTTAAGAATGGCCTCACGTTCCCAGTTTTCACTGGGTCGTGTACCTGGATTATTCTGGTTCTGAATATCAGTCATTAAGTTACCCCTATGCTAAGAAATCAGCCGGTATTCTATACTGATCTGCCAAGCCTTGAAGAGCTTTAATTGTTGAGTCATCAAGGGGGACACCCAATTCTAGGTTTTTTTCGTATTGTTCCCAGCGAGCCTCACCAGGAATCATGACATTGTTCTTTTCCTTCCCCGAATTTTTTACCAAGGAAAGCAATTCCTCAATACGCTCAAAATAAGAGTCTAGATCCATAAATCGTGAAACATCTATGGCAATGAAGAAGTGCCCGTTTTTACCCGACTCTTCAAAGTTGTTAAACATGGAATTGACACCAGTCGAGAACATCGCACCAGTCAGAACACTACTGAGAATTTCGATCATCAGAGTCAGTCCATATCCTTTTGCACCACCAAAGGGCAACAGAACACCTTCATCAACCCTTGAAGGATCCAAGATTGGATTACCTTCTGGATCAATAGCAATTCCTTCCGGTAATGCCCTTCCCTGTTCTGCGTATCTCATCACCTGTGCACCAGCAATGGCAGTGGTTGCCATATCAAGCATGATGCTTTTACCATTGCTACGAGGTGCACCAAAAGCAAACGGGTTAGTTCCAAAGACAGCTCTGATACCTCCATGGGGTGCAACCTTTGAAATCGAGTTACTTACGGCCACCCCCATCATTCCGTGTTCAGCGGCCAAGTGGACATAATAGGCACCTGTGCCAAAGTGGTTGCTGTTTCTTACACCAACAGCACCGATTCCGAATTTCCTTGCCAGCTCAATGGAATGGATCATTGCCTCGTGACCAAGATAGTGACCAAGTCCTTCATCCCCATCCATTACAGCTACGGCAAAATCCAGTTGATCGTATTCAGGTTGACACGGGCACTTGATCAATCCCCTTGCAATTCTTTTGGCATATGCGGGTAACCGCCACACACCATGTGTTGGTCGACCGATGAGATCACTCCAAATCAGGGCCTCGGTAAAAACTCTTGCCTGTTCATTGTCAGCATCGACGGCTTTGAGAACATTGTTTACAAAGCCCGTCAGTTCTTCAAGCGATGCACGTTTCACTTCTTCCATGGTAATTGCAATCTCCGACTGATTCCTTCTCCCAAGTCATTCTTGATGCGCATCAGAAAAGGCATCGGATCGGATGCGCTGAAGTAAGGGAAGACCAATGGCGGTCCCTTGATACTCCTTATCCAGTCAGTAAATGTGATTTCTCCCAAGCGCCGCAATTCCATAAAAGCGAAAATATCATGCAGAACAAGCCAGCGTCTCACCCCTTCCTTATAGCTTCGATCGAGGGGGAGTTCTCTTTGGGTCAGATGACAATAGATAATGTAAGCCATATCCAAGCCACTCTTGAGCACAATGGCCTGTGCGGCTGAGAAGCGGGGATTACATTCGATAATCTTCAACTGGCCATCCCTGAGATCACGCTTGAACTCAATATGCCCCATGCCACGAAATCCTATCCCCTTGAAAAACCGTTTTCCCATTTCAGCTGTTTCCGGCAACCATTTGGAAATATGCAAGCAACCGCTACCTTCGTTTTTTGGATTTCTGCGCACAATCTGATGTGTATACTCAAACAGCTCTTCGCCGGTATCAGTCATATATGTAAAATAAGCACTTTGCAGATCATCGGGCCCAGGAATAAGCTCTGTGATCATCACCTGCAAGCCCTTGTTCAACACTTTGCGTGTATTTGCTATAAGTTCATCTCGATTATTCGCAAGCAGGTATTTACGCCATTTGAAGTGCCGCTGAAAGAGATGCGAATGCAGTGGCTTGATCATCACCGGATACATGACTTCTTTGGCTATTTTTTCGACATCTTCGATCTCCGTGACATCATGAAAAGCAGGCACAGGGCAAC
Source organism: Gammaproteobacteria bacterium (assembly GCA_026984775.1). Taxonomy (GTDB): domain Bacteria; phylum Pseudomonadota; class Gammaproteobacteria; order CAJXQU01; family CAJXQU01; genus CAJXQU01. Next base: position 140,419 of record JALSRM010000037.1, on the reverse strand, counting down.
CCGCTTTACTACCCAATTCGAGGGTTTTCCGTTTATCAAGCATATTGAGGTGCAACTCCGGGATATGATCATCGAGAAGATAGCGTTCTGATAAAGCTTCCTTATGGTGTGCTACAAACTCAAGAGCCACATCACTGCCCACCATAATTACACAACCCTTCAGTTCAGGGTGACTATCCGACAGTAACAATTCTTCCCAAAACAGATCTGCGACCGAATTTGATGGCACCGGATATTGCTTTGAGCAATACCTTGAATTGAATGCATAGCAATTGACTGGGGCAGAAATATAAACAGGGATATTCCTTCTACCAAAGCCACGGGCAAGACAGATTGCATTTTCCTGTCCGCCCAGTATCAATACAGGTGTCGGTTTTGAGCCAGCCATGTTTTTCTATTTATTCCTGTGCCTGAGATGAAAAAATATACTCGATAACCTTCTGCCCAACAGGAACCTCCTTCTCAGGATCAGAGACAAGAGCATGATGATGAAGGCCAGGTGTTGTATTAATTTCGTTGACGATACAACCGCTCTCTTTGAGAGGAAGAGTACAATCCTCGATCATGACATCGACACCCGAAAAGGTAACATTGATGGCATTAGAAATTTTCCGGCCATAATCAACTATCGAAGGATGAATTTCGTCCAGTACTGAATGATTTTCATGACGTGAGTACTGATTTGTAGTTGTCTTCACTTCCACCCTTTCACCATCGGCAGGAATATGGTTTAAGGAAAGCCCTCGATCACTCAGTGTATATTTGCAATCAAGATCGACTGTCAAGGGAGACAGGGCATAGGGCATTTTACTGTTTAATCGCATCGCGTTCTCTTTATCGATAAGTTCCTTTATTGTGCTCTTGCCGTCACCTGTAACTCCTGGGGAGTCACGTCTGATCGCATCAACAAACTCGCCGTTAAGATAGAGCAATCGGTAATTTTTCCCGGGCAGTTCACGTTCGATTATCAGCTTGCCTGAGAAGGCAGAGGCCTTCCATGAGGCATGGTAAAGTCTGACCGCGGAGTTGATTTTTGTCGTTATCCCCCACCCCCCCGCAGCACCGCTGGCAGGTTTGACAACGAAATTCCCACCGCATTTCCTCATAAACTCCTTGGCCTTTGAGAGTGTGGAAAGATCATATTCCACGTATTCAGGCACTAGGTAGCCCTGCTCTTTTAGCAACTGATGGACCAAAGGCTTGTTTCCTGCAATATTCAAAGTGATATGATCATCAAGCATCACTTCACCTTGGCGGACGAATGTGGTTTTTCCGTCTCGTCTGAGTCGAAAAAAACCATATCCAACAAAGTCGATCTCTGCCCCTACCCCTTCTGCAACATTATTCCAATAGCGATTAAAAAATATCGACCGGGGCCTTTCAAATTGATTACGGAGACGCCAATCCTTGCTGAACAGAACGGTGCGTCCTTGCTCTATGGAACGAAGCCCGAGGAAAAATCCTTTTTTCAACTTCTTCAGCATAGATAAAGGCCAAGCCTAGTTATCCGTAATGACACAACCGACAGATTCAAGGTAGTCATCAACCCATTGATTGGAGAACTCTCCCCTTTTGACACCTTCCACATAGGACTCAAGTGCTTTTTGTTGTACATAGAGTTTTTCGAGTGTTGCCTCAGCAAACTCCTGGCGCACAACGACAATCCCACTACAGTCACCAACAACGATATCACCAGGATTGACAACGATTCCGCCACAGGAAATCGGGTAATTGATTTCCCCAGGGCCACGATGTAGAGGCCCTATCGGCGTCTCGCCTCTTGCGAAAACCGGTAGACCTACACCACGAACATCTGGCAGATCCCGAATGAGCCCGTCGATAACAAATGCTGCGATACCGCGATGTTTAGCCTTTCGAGAGATGAGATCACCAAGTACCGCATTACTTTTGGTACCACCAGCATCGATCACAACCACATCACCTGGTTTTGCGACATCGAGTACTTTGTGCACCATCAAATTATCACCAGGAAAAACCTTTACCGTACATGCAGGACCACAGATACTGTCGTTATTCGACATGTTGCGTATGCCAGTATGAAGTGCATACATTCTGTTGAGCATATCCGAGATATCCGGCGTTTCAAACTGACGATATTGCTCTACGATTTCTGGATCAGGCCTTTTGAAATCAAGGCGAACCCGGAATCCGGGCCCCGGGTTCATTTGTGCAGATTTTGGAGTGGTTTTTGCGTTCATTTTTTCTCTTCTGGGTTAAATTCTTGGCTTGAAGTCCAGGGTCTCCATACGCAATGAAGACCCTGTTACTTTTAAGGACACAAACAAATTGAATTATCGTATCCTTTCACCTTCCACTTCTTCATGGATCGCTGGACCACGGCGGGGACCTGTATTGTAATGATCGGCAAATTCAAGAGGCAGTTCTCTTGCACCATCCAGATTGACCCATTGTCTTAATAAGAGGCGCTTTTTCTCAGGTTCTTCATAATCAACAAATGCGTCACGATTATGTAAGACAGTATTGTTGTTCAAGAAGGCGATATCACCAGCCTCGAGATGAACATCAAATCGGATATCGTCCCGCATTGCCAGTTCAGCTACATAATTGATGGCATCTTTTTCGAGCTGGGTTAATGGCTCGACACCAGGCAACTCTTCAGCCGTCAAAATGGCCTTTTGATTGTATCGGCAACTCAGCATGCCATCGTGGTAACAGAATACAGGCACCTTGTGTTTGGTAATGTCCTGATAAGGGCCGATAGGGCCATTACCGCGGATATTGTAATGAAAACCTTGATACAGGGGTTCCAGATATTCAGGATGATTTTCAACAATCTCATTATAGACAGCCATTGTGCAGGAAATATTGTTCATCCCGCCTTCTTTTGCGGGACGAACACAAAGCAGGACCACCAGATCTCCCGAGTCACAATGGGGTGTGAGTTGTTCATTTGTTGTATAACCGCGTACTGAAATATCGGAGTAATCGTTTCCTCGATCAGCAACATGGTCGATCAATGTACCTTTTGTATCCTGATTGAATTTCTCTCCAAAGTAGGCTGTTATTCCGGAATAGAGTAATTCGATATCCTCAATACTCAAACCCTCGATGGGCATGCCTCTCAGGACTGAAAAACCATATCCCTTGTCCAATTCTGTTCGCATCGTGGAGAATAACTGGCCCAAATGTGGCAGGGGGAAATCCTCTTTCTTGATGCTTGCTACGGTCGCTCCTTTTGATTTTGCAATTTGAAGCGCAGTCGTGACCTCCTGTCGCTGATCCTCACTCAGGGTATGGAGCCAGGACGAATCATCTTCCAGATCTTTGGCATACCAGATCGTACCGTCTGTAACCTTTCCTTTTAACATTTCACTCGCCATTCATTTTCTCCAATAGTTGTTGATCAATGATTCCTTTCACACAGGAGCCCGTTAATTTTTATAGGGTGAATTTACATGCCGGCTCTCTAAAGATCGAGTATCAAATTGATACATCAGGTTAAAAAAGGTGACAGGGAGACATCCGATGTTATTTTTTTATGATAACGGAACAACCTTCCAACCATCGGAGATGGTGCATGGCCTGAATGAGAGAGAATTCAAGGGTTAAATTTGCGGGATGAGGATGACTAAACAGGCCCTGACCCGTGTATCACTCTTGGTACAAGACATTTAATACCTGATACGCTCCATGATGATCTTTCTGGATCGCTTGTCAGTGATCAGGATCATCACCGTATAAAGTATACCTCCTGCAAGTATCTGAACAAGCATTGTTGTCAATATTCCTCCGACATTAATCTGTTTGAGCAAAAAGTACATGATGAGAGAGAGTGTAATAAACTTGACAGAAGCCATGACCGGAAAGAGTACAGGGAGGATCTTCTGGCTGTAGCTGGCTTCCAGCACTGTCATCAAAAGATAGGCAAGTAATGTGGCTATGGCAGCCCCTTCAATACCAAAATACGGTATCAGGATAAAATTGAGAACAATATTTACAATGGCTGCAGCCAGCGTAATCCAAACCAGTACAGATGATTTCTTTATCATGATTCCGGCACCAAGCATGGAATGAGCACCATAAACCATCAATCCGGCAATGATATAAGGAATAACGACCGCACCTTCAGAATATTTTCCAGAAGTTAGAAGAGTAAGCAACGCAGGCCCAATCAGGGAAACGCCTGCAACCACAGGAAAACAGATCAACAGGTAGAAATAGAGAGATTTTTCAACAAATACCTGTGTTTCTGCTTTTCCCTTTTCGGCCCAGAGCTTGAAATACATCGGACGAATAGCCTGAAACAAGGAAATAACCAACATCATCTTCACATATTCACAAAGATTGTATGCAGCAGCATATTCTCCCAGCGGTTCTGATCCCAGTTGCCACTGGATGATATAACGATCGCCCAGGCTCAGAATGGTATAAACCAGTTCGTTACCCAGTAAAGGGATCCCGTAGATCAGCATATCTTTCATCATCGAAGGTGAAAAAGCCTGCAATGAGATAGGAGCATTTCGCAACACAAAGTACGCAAGTACAGAAATGATGGAGATCTGTGCTGTCATGCGAGCGAAGAAAACGCCTTCCAGAGACTGGCTGACAAAATAGAGTATAAAGACGATCAGCATCAGGATACTGTAACGTTCTGCTACTCTGAAGATACTCAACCAGCCACTGAGCTGTCTTGCCTGGAGAATCCCTGAGATCATGCTGATTGCGACCTCCACCAGAACCAGAATTGCGGTAATGATAAAAAGCCCCCTGAGCCTTGGCTCGTTCCAGATACTCTCGGGGAGTATGAAAACGAAGAATAGCCATAGAAGTGTTACGAGAGTTCCCGTACCCAGCATGCCAATGACAATCGTTGAATAATAGTTGTCCAGACTCCAGGGACCTTTACCTGAAACGGCTTCGGCGTAGTACCGAACAATGGAAAACTGCAAACCGGCCTTGCCGAATGCTGAGATAAAATAGATTGTGGTAATGATCAGGCTGAGCAATCCATAATCCCCCACAGAGAGCATCCGTGTCAGGATTGGAAATGAGATCAACCCGGCAAAAGTCCCTGCAAGCCCTGCAAGTGAATAACGTGATACATGAACGAGCAGATTTCTCAGCATTATCGGTTAGGGTTCCGGGGAATCAGGACAATTTATCGAGGATTCTTTGCAGTTCTTCAGGTAATGGAGCTTCAACATGAACATATTTCTTTTCTGTGAGGGCGAAACTTACCTGACTGGCATGCAAAAACAAACGACTGAGTCCGAGATTTTTCATTTCTTTATTGAAATCGGACGCCCCATATTTGGAATCACCAGCGATCGGTTGCCCCAAATGGGCTGCATGTACCCGAATCTGGTGAGTACGACCTGTGTAGAGGTCAACATCCAGCAAAGTTGAATTACTGAATTGTTGCACAGGTGTGAACTGTGTATAGGCGTCCTTTCCCTCTTCACACACCTTGACGATACGTTCACCACCACGCAAAACATTCTTCAGCAATGGGGCATCAACCATCACCGGGCCTCCTTTCCAGCTGCCCTTAACCAAGGTACGATAATGCTTCTCAATCTGATTGTCCCTGCTCAGGCGATTAAGATAACGTAGGATGGTGGGTTTTTTTGCCAATATTAGACAACCTGAGGTTTCCCGATCGAGTCTGTGGACAAGTTCAATAGAGATCTCTGTATATTTGGGCATCGTCCTGATTGCCTCAATCACCCCATATTCGCAGCCAGAGCCAGCATGAACAGGTATGCCGGAAGGCTTGTTGATGATCAGCAATGTATCATCTTCGTAAAGCACAGAAGTTTCGAGTCGCTCAACGACTCTATAAGGGATTCTGGGCTTTGATCTCACCTCTAAGAAAACAGGAGGGATTCGGAGATTGTCGTTCTGGGCAAGGCGATAATTGGCCGAAACGCGTTTTTTGTTAACACGTACCTCACCTTTCCTCAACATTTTATAGATCCGGCCTTTTGGCACATTTTTCAGGAAACTGAAAAGAAAGTTATCGACGCGACGCCCTGCATGATCGGCATCGATAGTGAGGTACTGAACCTGATGGAAGTTTGTTTCTCCGGAGGGCATATCTGATTTTTTCTTTAATTTATCGTATTTTACGAAGGGTTGTTGCTGATGAGAGACAGGCTTGTTATCATCATAAGCTTGTTATCAGTCGTCTATCAAGGGTAATAAGCCTCTGTTCCGATAATAACGGCTTATCATGTTCCGAAATCCTCTGGTGGCGCTGAACAAACAGGACCAGAATTCGTCCTGATATTTTATAGAGAAACACAGGTTTTTTATCAGTCACTCTGTCTCTATCAATAAGACGAGTGATTGCAACAGCGCTCCCTTTGATTAGACAGATCGAGATGCATTTCCTTCAGTTTTAAGAAACAGTCTTGATCGAAGCAGGTTGAGCGCCTGAAAAGGAATATACAATGAAACGCATGATAATCAACGCAACTCAACCTGAGGAGTTGCGCGTTGCCCTCGTGGATGGGCAAAAACTATACGATCTGGATATCGAATCCCCCGGGAAAGAGCAAAAAAAATCAAATATCTACAAGGCAAAAATTGTTCGCATTGAACCCAGCCTTGAAGCTGCCTTTGTCGACTACGGCGCAGAACGACATGGTTTTCTGCCGCTGAAAGAAATCTCGCGATCGATCTATCTCAAACAGCCATCAAGTGGCAGCCGCGTCAATATCAAGGATGTGGTCAAAGAGGGACAGGAGCTGATCGTCCAGGTAGAAAAAGAAGAGCGCGGTAACAAAGGCGCAGCATTGACCACGTTTATCAGTCTTGCCGGACGCTATCTCGTCGCCATGCCAAATAATCCACGTGCTGGAGGCGTATCCCGTCAGATTGAAGGTGCCGACCGCGAAGAATCTAAAAAAGCTATGAGTGAACTCGATATTCCTGAGGGAATGGGGTTGATCCTGCGTACAGCCGGTGTCGGTAAGGCAACTGAGGAACTGCAGTGGGACTTGGATTATCTTAAACAGTTGTGGAAGGCCATTGAAGAAGCCGCGGAGTCTCGTAAAGCTCCTTTCCTGATCTATCAGGAACAGGATGTCATTATTCGTGCTATCAGGGACTATCTCCGTAATGACATTGCCGAAATCCTGGTGGATGACAAGACACTCTATGATAAAGCTGTCGAGTTCATGCAGCAGGTAATGCCGCATAATCTGCGAAAACTCAAGCTTTATCAGGATCCAACCCCACTCTTTACACGTTATCAGATCGAAAGTCAGATCGAAACCGCGTTTAGTCGGGAAGTTCGGCTTCCTTCAGGGGGATCAATCGTCATCGAACCAACAGAAGCCCTGACGACAATCGATATCAATTCAGCAAGATCGACTAAGGGAAGTGATATCGAGGAAACTGCATTGAATACCAATCTCGAAGCGGCAGAAGAAATCGCCCGGCAACTCAGACTACGTGATCTTGGGGGATTAGTTGTCATTGATTTTATTGACATGATGGCCGCAAAAAATCAAAGACAGGTAGAAAATCGCTTGAAGGAAGCATTAAAGGTTGATCGTGCCAGAGTACAGGTCGGTCGGATTTCACGCTTTGGTTTACTGGAGATGTCGCGCCAGCGCCTCAGTGCATCTCTCATTGAGGGTACACATGAAACCTGCCCACGCTGCAGTGGCCTTGGGACGATACGAGGTACGACCTCCTTGGGTCTCTCTCTATTAAGGATCATCCAGGAAGAAGCAATGAAAGAAGGCGTCGGCAGAGTCGTAGTCCAACTACCCGTAGATACAGCAACCTTTTTGCTCAATGAAAAACGCGAAGAGATCGTGAATATAGAATCACGCCTTGGAATTGAGGTTCTGCTGATACCTAATCCTCAACTTGAAACACCCCATTACAAGGTGGAGAGGATCCGCAAACAAGTACTTCAATCATCAGACTGGAAGGATGAAGCCAGCTATGAAATGGTCGATTCTATTGAAGAGGAGAATCAGATGCCCTCATTTTCTACTGAAAAACCTGTTGCAGAACAGGCAGCTGTTCAGCAAATCAGCCGCACTACCAAACCCGAACCGACAAAAACGGAAAAGAAAGTGTCTGATGGTGGTCTTCTGAAACGTATGTTCGCGAGCCTTTTCAGAGCCGGTAGCGATGAAGAGGAAAAACGCGAAGAAGAAAACAAAAAAACCGTCGCAAGGAAAAAGACGTCACAACGCCGGCAAACAAAGAAAAAAACATCAAGCCGGGGTGCTCAGGGTTCTGAAAAGAAGAGATCAACGACGTCTAAAAAAAAGGTAGCAACAAAAAAACCTCAGAAAGAAAACGATCAGGAAGACAGTACTGCTGAGGAAAACAAGCAAAAAACCTCTGCAAGTGGTGCCGAGCGGCCAAAACGTGGCCCACGTACTCGAAGGAGCAATCGTGGGAATAAGCGCCAAACACAGCAAGGTAAACAGAAGTCTGAATCGGTGAGCAAGGAAGAGGCTGAGGATAATACCTCTGATACTGTTACAGAACACTCTGCAAAAACCATTGTTCCACTAGCGTTACCTGGCTCTGCTGAACCATCTGTTTCTGAGAGGAGTAAAACAGATACCGAACCTGATATGAAACAGGAAGCATCCACCATCAGTCCTTATTCGGAAGGGCTGGATGATTTGGTAAATGAAGACCGAACCGCTGATTAAAATCATCCCCAGAGTTGGTTATTCTGCCGCGCTGCTACCTGTATAATTTATGGATGAATATAACGAATCACCAGCCAAGAACGGAGACGATATATCTTATAGTTTTTTCACCATAACGCTTCACTGGTCAATTGCCCTGCTCTGCATCTCACTGTTCGCACTAGGCCTCTGGATGGTCGATTTGCAACCAGGTCATCCTTGGTATCTTGTTGGACCTTGGCTACATAAACTCTTAGGAACCTTTACTCTGTTTCTATTGCTGGTCCGTTTTTTCTGGCATCTGATTACCCCACCCCCTCCCCCGCTTGAGAATCATGGATTAGTGGAGAAAAAGATCGCTACCATTACCCATGGGCTGCTCAACCTTCTATTGTTATTGGTCTGTATCGTGGGCAACATTATTATTCTTTCAACTTCCGATCCCTATTCTCCCTATGGAACCTTCAATCTATCGGAAGTTCTCGGTATTGAAAATCTCGAATTCATAGCCACACAAACCCACTTAATCCTGGCTTCTGTTTTAATGTCGCTGGTTGTCTTTCATGTACTAGCTGCAATAAAACATCACCTTATTGACAAGGATAGGACCCTTAAACGAATGCTGGGCTTGTGAATATTGAGAACTGGTCGTTTACTTATTTTGACGGCGCCTGCTCTTTTTTCCTCTGCTTCTGGGATCTTCAAACTTGACCCTGATGAGATTACCTTCAAAGGATCTTCCATTGAGTTCTGAAACAGCAATACGCGCTTCATGACCTTCCATTTCAAGAAAACCAAAGCCTTTACAATGACCTGAAAATAGATCTTTCACCAATTCGATTGAACGTACCTTCCCGTATTGTGAAAATAATGCAGTAAGTGATTCTTCTGTCGTTGAAGATGGCAAGCTGCCAATAAATATTCTTTTCACCTTAAAAACCTCCTCGCTTGCAATGAATAAAAAAACCCGCGGAATAACGCGGGTTTTTTACATTAGAACTAAGAGGTTCTAGACCTTAAGATTGGATGCCTGAGGTCCTTTAGGTCCGTTTTCCACATCAAATGAGACCTGCTGGCCTTCATTCAATGTACGAAAACCTTCACTGGCAATTGCAGAATAATGAACAAATACGTCTTTGCTGCCATCATCTGGAGTTATAAAACCGAAGCCTTTTGCTTCATCAAACCATTTAACGGTTCCTGTAGTCATGTTAATTCCTCATATGAAGATTAAAAATATATAGTGGATGTACAAATCTTACGAGGTTGAAACAGGAAATACTTGAAAAGAACTTCTGAGATGAACCAAGATAGAATGTAACATTGACAACTTTACTCCTATTCAACCAGGAAAGATAGTACTTGATGAAATTTATTTGCAGGGATCAAACGCCAGGGAAGAATTCCTAACCACAACGATTTTTTATCTCTGAAAGAATTTGTCGTGCAATTTCATGTCCCGCAAATTTTAGTTGATGCCTTAATACCCTGTGTAAATCAGCTTGTTTGGTCAGTGGGTTGGCAAGAATTACCCGGAAGTAAACAAGTTGGGAACCATTATATTTTTCGAATCCGATACGCGTACGTGAAACAAAAGTCTTTCCTTCTGCACGTTGGGCTTTCTGTATGTTTTTATTGATAAAATCCAGTTTTTCGTTGATCCAGTTTGCTGTTTCATTATCGGTACTTTGCAGACATTCACGTACCCATTTCGGAGCAAAACGATAACCGAGGATATTCAATTCAGGCCGCACCAACAATTCAAAGTCATCATGTTCCTCGATGATTTGTGCAAAATATTTTGCCTTCTCAATCCCCTGATCGATAAGCATTTCATAGCCTTTCTGACCGATAATATTCAGCCCTGCATGCACCAGTAACGCCATGCCAGGCCGTGATCCTTCAAGACTTTGCTGGCCAAGATCACGAGAACCGCGACGGATAATATATTCGGCATGGAGTTCCACACTGCGCATGGCATTTGGATCCTTGAACAGAACCATTCCTGCACCCATTGGAACATAGAACTGTTTATGGGCATCGATTGTTACAGAATCGGCATGATCGATCCCCTCCAGTAACCCTTTGTATTTCTCAGAAAAGAGTGTAGGCCCACCCCATGCTGCATCAACATGAAAATGACAACCGAGTTGCTTGCCAAGAGAGGCGATTTCCTTGAGAGGATCAACACTACCGGTCTCGGTAGCCCCTGCAATACCCACTACACTCAAAACTTTGTATCCCTGATCCTGTAATTCCATAGCCCGGTCATGCATGACAGACACATCAACCTTGTGATGCTTGTCTGTTGGGATAGTAATTAGATTATCACGCCCAAGTCCGAGAAGATCGACGGCTTTGAGAAGTGAATAGTGACCACGTTGAGAAACCAGTACAACCAGCCCCTTGATTCCTGCTTCTTGGATCGCACCGTGAAGTCCTTTTCTGGAAATTGCTCTTTCACCCAGAATGTTATTTCTAGCAACCCACAATGCGGTGATATTTGCGATAGTTCCACCAGAGCAGAATGCACCCAGTGCATGATCGGGGCTATGCAGCCATTTTTTGTAGAATGTGTCATCTCGTTGATAAACGAGATTATGCAGCATGCCCAACACTTGCCGCTCCATCGGTGTAAATGCTTTGGAAGTCTCCACCTTGACCATGTTCTGGTTAAGCGCAGTAATGATCTTCGACATGGGTAACATGAAGTAAGGCAGTGCCGATGACATATGGCCGATGAAACCGGGGGAAGAGGTATGTACAGACTGGGCAACCAGGTGCTTGAGGATAAAATCGGTATAGGCGGAAACGTAAAATGGCTTTTCAGTGATTTCAACCGAAGAGAACTCTTCCTCGATTTCCGGCATCGGCTTTTCTTCGGCAACGATATGCTCTCTCAGAAACCCGTCCAGATTACTTGAAATCGCCTTCTCGATACGTGCTAACGTTGCACCATTGGATTCAGGGATCGTGAAAATCCGATCCAGACTTTCCTGGTTGACATCTGCCCTTTCATCTTCTCTGATCAACGGGGCATCCTTTAACCACATGAGAACATTTCCTTTTTTTGAGGGATAAACCTACTCATTATGTGAATCATAACAAAGTCTGGATCAGGAGGTAATGGCAGGGGTCAAAATGCATGACAGGGATTTCAGCATCAGAGTAGATGGAGTCAGGTTATAAATCACTTTAAAACAGCCGATGGATGGCTTTTTGCATGATATTATTCCGCCTTTTGAAACAACGGATCGCTCGAAACTGGAACGGTTAACCCATAATTAAGCAAGCAATATATGAAAAATTCGGCAAAAAAAACAGGTTTTATCTCACAAAACCACCATTTCATACGATGTACAGTCAACTTGACCCACCGTTCGATCAAAACCGAGCAAATTACCTGCCGGAATCTAGAGGATGTGCTTGGCGGCTTTGCCCGCGCGTTTCAGCTTCTAGAAAAATATGATATTTCCGATGCCTATTCTCCGCACAACCCTTTAATCGTCAATACAGGGATTCTTACAGGCACGAATGTCATGACTGGGCTTCGCACCTATTTTTCCGCTTACAGCCCGCTTAAGGCATCCAGTCGCGGTCTGCCTTCCACCATGTGGTCTGCGGCAAGCGGCAAGTTCGGCTCTAAACTCCGCTGGACAGGAATAGATGAACTGATCTTCGAAGGGAAATCTGAGGTACCGGTATTACTTGAACTCAGGCAAACCGGGAACGGACCTGCGATCTCGCTTGTTTCAGCTGAGAATGCGCTGCTAGGTCTTGCCTGCTACGAAAAGATCAGATGGTTACAACAACGCTATGAAAAGTCTCACTTTGCTGTCATTGGGCCTGCAGGGGAACATTTCGATCAATGTTATTTCGGCGCCGTTGGCTTGAGTACAGAAAACCTGCTCAAAACGGGCGATGACAAATGCCGTTGGGCGGGCCGTGGCGGTATGGGATCCGTTATGGGAAGCAAGAATCTGATTGGTATTATCGTCCAAGCAACGGATCCAAAAGAAAAACCAACACCCGAGATCAGGGAACTCAACAAGCATATCGTATCCGGACCAGGCTCACGCAAGTATCGAGAAAAAAAGAAAGGTGGTCTGGGTGGTACTTGGTACAACTATGAGGCACTTGAGAAGTTCCACTTTGTTCCTCAGGACAACTTCCGACCGAAGGGAGATAACACACCTAAACTGATGTTCCGGAAAACCGTCGAACGTCAATATATGATCAAGGCTGAGAACTGTTTCAAATGTGCTATTGCTTGCCATAAGAACGTCTATGAAAAGCAGTCCGATGGCAACAGGGGTAAATTCCTTGCGAAATTCGATTATGAACCACTGAACCTGCTGTCAACCAATCTGGGGATTCACGATCCGTCCCAAGCAGCGGTGCTCGTTTCCTTGTGTGACAAACTTGGAATGGATTCCATCTCGCTTGGCGCAACTATCGCTTATGTACTTGACTACAACCAGCGTCATCACAGTACACCGATTTGTAATGGGGCTGAATTCGGTGACTTTGAAAAGATAAAGGAACTGGTGATTCTAACTGGAAAAGGTCAACTTCCTGCGATCGGTCATGGTGTCAAACGCTTATCAGAATCCCTAGGAGACACAGGTTATGCCATGCATGTCAAAGGTCTGGAGCTTCCGGCGTATCTCCCTGATACAAACCCAGGTTACCCTTGGGCAATTGCCGGTGGTCATATGTCAATGGGCACCTACATGCTTTATGCACTCGAAGGTGACACATCAATCGACTACTGGAAGCGTGCCATTACTGAGAGAGGGATTAACCAGATCCGGGATGATTTGATCGGCATCTGCAAGTTTTCTATGTTGAACGTGGATGAAGTCATCGATGTCTTGAAAAAAGTGTGTGGGCTTGATATTACTAGCGATGAGCTGAATGATGCTGTCTCTCGTTCGTTCGCAAGAGCACTTCGCTTGGAAAGAAAACAGGGTTATCGCCGAGAAGAATATACGTTACCCTCTCAAGTCTTTGACAATCCGAACCCTGCGCTCAGACGGGAACCTTTTATCACCCGTGATTTTTTCAGCCGGCTGAGTGATGAGGTTTGGGATTTTTTTGAAAAGGAGATGAAAAGGCTTTGAATATTCATCTTCGGCTTCATCCAACTTTATCGGATTGCATTAAATACCAGGGTGATCTCCTTGCAGAAGGAGAAACTCTCTTGGAGTGCCTGCGATCGGCATCCATTAAATACCCTCTACTTGGAAAATTGTTATGGCAAGACAGTTCGGAGTTCAATCCAGCTGTACTGGTATTCCTCAACGAGCAACGGATAGAAAGAAATGAATTCGACAGGCAGGTTCATGAGGGCGATCAGATAGACCTGATTCCAGCAATTTCTGGTGGATAACGCCCGGGGCAAATCCGGGCGATTTCCGTATTTCTCGTTCAGGCATTTACGCCATTGATCACATTTTTTAATGTAGCCGCCAATTCAACCGGCTGAAACTTGGGCACATAGGCATCAGCTCCTACACCCTCGCCAAGTGCCTTGTTGGCCTCAGAACTCAGGGATGAATGCATCACTACCGGAATACCTGCGAACCGGGGATCTTCCTTAATTCTACGGGTCAAGACATAGCCATCCATTTCTGGCATTTCAACATCTGTAAGGACGACCTGGATTACTTCTGATACAGACTTATCGGCAGCTTCTGCCTGCCTGGCAATCTCCTTTAGTTTTCGCCAGGCCTCTGCACCATTGTTTGCACTGATATAGTTGATACCGAGATGATCCAGTGTGGAACTGACTTGATCACGGGCGATCTTGGAATCATCAGCGAACAATACGGTGATCTCCTGATCGAATACGTTTGCCTCGATTCCGTCAAAGATCTCATCTTCTGCATAGAAAGAGACGGTTTCTGCAAGTACTTTTTCTACATCCATGATCATCACCAAAGTGCCATCTTCCAGCTCTGCAACGGCTGTGACCAGGCCTCCCATCCGGTTAGCGATCATGGGTGGTGGTGTCTTTACATCATCCCAATCGAGGCGCTTGATGGTATCCACCTTGTTGACCAGGAACCCCTGTACATGCTTGTTATACTCCGTGATCATCAGGATTTCGGTACCATCCTCGGTCTGCATGCCACAAAATTTTGGTAGATTGATTACAGGCACCATAATGCCGCGCAGGCTTACCATTCCCTCGACACCCCTCGGCATATCCGGTGCCCTGGTTATTTCGGGCACATGCATGACCTCACGAACCTTGAATACATTGATCCCAAAGACCTCATTACGTCCGGTTTCCCTGTCAACGCCGAGGCTGAAAAGAAGAACCTCGAGTCTGTTGGTACCTGCAAGCTTGGTACGATCATCGATAGACTGCATTAAATTGGACATATCTTTCCTCTGTCATCGTTATTGTGTGTAAAACAAACAGACAATTCGTTCTGTGTGGTTTGACAAGCATTTTTTATTCCACTTTTGTTCAATGGAAACCTTCATATATCTATGGAGCGTCAGAAACCACGATAACTTGAACTCGATCGGTTCAATGAAGCATCACGATGAAGTGGGGAATACTGTTCGTAAACAGATGGGCAGGATCTCTAGGCTTCCTAACATAAACCGCGCGAACAAAACCTCGCTTTAGTGTCTTTTCCTACAGACCGGGTCACGCTCTGTAGAGCGTGTAGATCCCAATAAGAACAAATCCGATACCGGCGAGGTAATGCAGGAACTCCTCATTGATAAACTCCGAAAGCAGGCTGCCGGCAATGACACCGATAGCCGATGCAACGACAAGTGCTGCAGAAGCCGCCACGAATACCATCGACTTGCTAACTTCCCTGTCGGCCGCAAACAACATGGTCGCGAGCTGGGTCTTGTCACCCAGTTCAGCAATAAAAACAGTGGTGAAAATCGTCAGGAAGAGCCTTATGTCCATGGAGATTTATTCCTTGAGTTTGAGATGGAGTCTCCCGTCACGGACTTCCAGGTATTCGACGCCCGCAGCAAAACTTTTCCAGAAACCTGCATCAGTACCAAACTCTTCAACCAGATCCACGTTTTTGAGGCCTCCAAGCCAAGCATTGGGAATAGGTACCCCCATGATACTGATCCCCTTGAGCATCACTATTGGTCTACCCATCCTGTAAGCCAGGTTGAGACCGGCCCTGACCCTTAAGGTCTTGCCACCAAGGATGGGAAAGTCAGGATCGACAGGAACGAGAATTTTGGCACTGACCAGATCATCGGAAAGATCAATGGCGACTTTTCTGGCCAGATCAGTGTTTTTCGCCAGCATAGCATTGAGCTCTTTCTCGGTAAAATCGATTTCACGGCGGGCACTCTCTTCACTGTAAGGCTCAGGCTCCAGAACCTCTTGCCCTTCTCTGATTTCGATCTCCTTGTCTGTCACCTGGACATCTTTAAATCCAAGTTTATCGAGCCAGTCAAGTTTCTTCTCGAGAATCCTCTCTTCCTGATCGTTTAGGGTCGTCGGGGCGAATTCGGAAGGAAAGATATACCGTTTGAGAACGAAAAACGTCATCGCGGCCGCAAGGGCCATCCCGATCAGCAATAGAATAGTGACCTGCAAACAGCCAAATCTTTTTTCTCCGGGTTGTCTCGTTGGTTGTGGATTCAGATTATTCATGATGGTTCCATTTTTAAAGAATTCACTGGTAATGCTTTTGTTGCCGTTTGTTGGCAGCCCCTTTTCCAGGAACAGATTTTAGAAGAGGTTTGATGAACATTGGCTGACCCTTTTGTCCTGAACGCCGATAATCCTTATCGAGGACCCGCCTGGCGTCGGTAACAGGAATGCAAAGGTTTTCCGTCATGATCTCAAACAACATTCCGAACAGTCGTTTCAATGCAATTTTCCAGGTACTGCCAGCCTTTTCGTATAAAATATCACTGAGCCGCAGAAAACGAAAAAAAGGGTCATCGCCGAGAATCACAGGGACCGTATTCAAAAATCGTCCGGAGTTCGCGATCATATCCCAAAACCTGGCGAAACGGTTCATGCGCTGCATGGTCATGAAATCAATTTCATGGCTACTGAGGAGATTGTATGGCGCTTCCGGATTGAAACGCAGTTGATAATCCTTGATGTGACGATTGATCGGAGCACCCCGAAGCCGCTTCAATATCCCAACCTGAATCTCCTGAGGGTGTAAAGTGATCAGTTGATCAAAACTGCTGGCGAAGTTTTCAAGTGAGTCGCCCGGCAGACCAAAGATCAGATCGGCATGAATGTGAACACTGGTATTTTCCTTTAACCACTTCAGATTCTCGCAGGTTTTTTCATTATTTTGTCTGCGACTGATACGAGATTGGATTTGCTGATCAAAGGTTTGGATGCCGATTTCGAATTGAAGCGAATTGGGTGGAAATTTACGGATCGTCTCTTTAAGTCGATCTGGGAGGTTATCCGGCACTACTTCAAAATGAAGATAGAGATCATCACTCATACGGTCGAGGAAAAACTCCAAAATCCGAATGCTGTTATCGATTTTTAGATTAAAGGTGCGATCAATAAATTTGAAGTTCCGGGCACCACGCTGATACAGCTTGTCCATCTCCTTCAGAAACTTCTCGAGTTCAAAGGGTTTGGCAGTTTTATCCAGTGACGAAAGACAGAACTCGCACTTGAATGGGCATCCACGCGATGCCTCAACATAGATAAGGCGGTTACGGATATCTTCATCCGTATAGAATTGATAGGGCATCTCAAGCTGGTCAAGAGAGACTATCTCACCGTGGAGGACCTTTCCCGTGGTTTTTTTGCCACGCAGTATTTGCGCACAAAGATGAGGCAGTGTGATCTCACCAGGGCCAGTGACGACATAATTCACCAGATCACATACCGAAGGTAGATCAGGTGGGTGACTGACTTCAGGACCACCCACGATGACAGTGACATCGGGTGCAATCTCCCTGATCAAGGCAATTGTTTGTGTCGTTTCTTTCACATTCCAGATATAAATACTGAAACCTATGATCTGAGGCTGATTCTGAAGTAGTTTTTCCGCAATATCGATCGGCCTTTCATGAATAGTAAATTCGATAATTCTGGTTTTGGATTTAAGATCTCCAAGATTGGCATAGAGATAGCGCAAACCGAATGCGGTGTGCATGTAGCGTGCATTGAGAGTCGTCAGTAATATTTGGGCCATGAGAGGACGAGCTATTCCAAATCCAGTGCGTATTTTTTCAGTTCATTGAATGGAATAATCTCAAGTGCTTCCTTGTTCGTCGCACGCAAATAGACTCTTGGAGCCATATCAAACTCCAATGCCTCGAGCCAGCGTGCCGCACACAAGCACCAGCGATCACCGGGTCGAAGACCTGGAAACCCAAATTCGGGTAGAGGTGTGCTCAGATCGTTTCCACGAAACCGGCTGAATTCGAGAAACTCCTTCGTCGCCTGAATGCAGACGGTATGGGAACCCAAATCCTCGGGCCCGGTTTCACAACAACCAGTGCGGGTGAACCCGGTCAAAGGACTTGTGGAACATTCCTCAAGAGGTTCATCAAATACATTCAACTGTGTCATAGGGACCTATTTTAATACAGCCTGAATGAAATTACCGGATACTGTGGGTTATACTGGTTTTACTCATATCATTCGGTTCTCAGTATATGCAGATAGAGGAAATCGATGTTGTTTGTGGAGACGGTTATGTACTGAAAGGCCGACTGTTTTATGTAAACCACCCAGAGGGGCAAAACATTATCATTATCAATCCTGCCCTGGCTGTACCACAATCATACTATGCCCGCTTTGCCACCTATGCAGCAAATCACGGTTATGCCATCATTACCTATGACTACCGGGGTATCGGTGAATCATATGATGCAGAGATCGATGGTTCCAGTATCCTATTGGAACACTGGGGGCGTTTCGATTTTAATGCCATTCTGCAGAAATCCCTGACCGAGCTTGATCCGAAACAGATCTATGTCATCGGTCACAGTGCAGGAGGGCAACTGATTGGACTGGCAGAACATTCTAGTGCGATTGATGGAATCATCCTGGTCACATCGCCCAGTGGATATTGGCGATATTACAAGAGCCCTTTCAGATATTTTCTTGCCTTTTTCTGGCATATTATGCTGCCGGCATTGAACCGGGGGAAAAGCTATTTCCCTGCCCACAAAATAGGACTGGGATCAGGTGATGTTCCCTCTGGTGTTATTCGGCAATGGGCGGAATGGTGCAGGAGCAAGGATTATCTTTTCGCTGAAGAACACGGTCTTGAGCTGAGCCGTTATTCTTCACTTTCCATTCCAATCTGTGCCTACACCTTTACCGATGACAGTTTTGCACCACCTTCAGCAGTCGATGCACTGCTCTCCCAGTATCCTGCGGCCAAAATTGAACATCGGATCCTGCAACCTTCTGATCTAAGGATGAAATCAGTCGGCCACTTTGGTTTTTTTCGCGATCACATGCAGAATGTTCTCTGGGATCAAGTGTTCGAATGGTTTGCTGTAACAGAAGATTAGATTTCCCTGACGTCCATTCTCTCCATCAGATAACACAGACAGTCCTGACGAACGATTTTTTCATCCAGTGTCAGCATGGACGGCATAACCGGTCTGGTCGATATTAAAAGATGATTCTCCACTCTGAAAAACTCATTAGTAACCTCATCACCGAACTCATTCCGGATAATCAATGGCATACACCGATCATCTTCTACTTCGCCCCAGACAGTATTTGCAGGGACCTCGGTAAAATTCATGTGATCGAGCGCCGCATCCAGTTTCAGAACTGCTGCGTCACCATTGAAGCTAAAATCGACATGGTCACGAATATTCACTTGGGCAACAGTGTGAAATAGATCGATATCGCTGGGAGTCACCGGATGATCACGCAGTTTTTGCAGATGTAAGCAGGCATCCAAAAACTCCAGCGCATGTTTGGTACCGTGGGCCTGTCCGGGTTTTCCGCACTCCAGCGTCACGGCAGGACAAAGCCGGGCAAAGGCGGCAGATTGCACCCCAAGGGGACGAATGAAGAAAACCACGAGTCGACTGAACAAGTTGGCGAGATTCAAGAACCGATGATCAAGCTTGTTCACACAGGCATAGTGGGGATTCAGTCCCGTATTATTGTGAATATCGATACTGGCAAACACTTTGCGACGAGCCATTTCCTCCACGACCTGCCTTACCATCCGGGTCTCTTTACTCTCTGGTTGAACAGTACCAGGCCAGATACGGTTGAAATCGGGCTGATTATCAAGACGACGCATGCCTTTGTGTGCTGCTGTGACATTGCCAACAAAGATCGAAAGGGAACGTGGCAGTTTTTTGTTCTGATATTTTTTCAACAAGGCCTGGATGGTTTTCAGACCAGTCGTCTCATTTCCGTGCAAAAGAATGGAGACGAACAACGGTTGCTCTACCCTCCCCTCAAGATGGATCAGGGTAGGTACTGGCATGATACGGTATAACTCATGTGCGGGACAATCGACAAATCCCTCTGGCAACCTGTCCGTTTGTATCAGCGTGTCATCACTCATTTCAAATTCCAGGTATGTACAGGCTCTCCCGTTTTTTGATGCGCCAGATAAACTGCCGTCATGTTTGCAAACGCCCCGGGGTTTTGCTCAATGAAACCTCGTTGCCACTTTGCGCCGGTTTGGCCGGAGCAGACACGTTCATGAAGGAGTTCAAGATAAAAATCGATATCTGTCCTCGTAACGCCGAGGTTCAGTAACCCTTCACGTGCAAGAGGGATCAATTCATCGAGGAGTAACTTGGCCAGGCTGACCTTGGATCCCCCTTTCCAGATCATGCTGGCATCCAGGCCATGCCTTGCTGCCTGATAAAAGTTATCCTTGGCTTCGGCAAAGGCGAGCACAGGCGTCTTGTATGCCTGGCGGAATCCCTCGATCAGGCCATAACTGAATGCGGCATTGGTAATCATATCGACAATGGACGGCCCAGAGGGTATGACACGGTGTTCGATCCGGATGTGAGGTGAACCGTTCTCATCAAAACCAACCAACGGCCGGTTCCAACGCCAAATGGTACCATTATGAAGGCGCAGGTGATCAAACCTGTCTAGGGGTGAATCAAACAGGCGGGGAAGCAGCACCGGATAGTGTTCGAGATTCTCCTGAAAACATTCAAACAGGGTCTCCCGTGCATACCCCGTACCGAAACTGACACGATGCAGTGGGCCATGTGCCGCATCCCGATAGCCACCTGTCTCCACGGCCTGTTCAAACAGCGGTATCCGGGTCTCCTCCCATAGGTTTTTCCCAAACAGGAATGGGGAGTTTGCAGAGACAGCCACCGTAGCAAACGAGGTCATGATAGCCGCGTTATAGTAACGCACAGCCTCACTCACGGGTACTTTGAGATGAAGTTGGAAAGAGGTTGCGGCTGACTCCAGCATCACATCGTTGTGATCATATTTCAAATGCTCCTTGCCTACGATATCGAGGTGAATGGGTTCGCCACGCGTACGCAGGATCTGCTCATTGAGAGCGCGGTAACGATTGAGACGAGTCATGTTATCGATATTGAGCAGCGCCTTTTCGATGGTGGGCAGGATTCCGATCATAAGTAGTTCCAGTTGGGACTTATCTGCCTCCAGAGCCGTCCTCTGCCATATTTCCTTGAGATTTTTGGAAAGTCCAGTCAGAACTTCTGATCCTATCTCTACAGGCACAGTATTTAGTTCGATGTTGAACCGCGCCAGTTCGGGAAACGCAAGGGGTTCATTGAATTCCTTGAGAAAAGATTCATTGGAGGGCGAAGCCCGCATGTCATGATCGATCAACCATGCCTCTACTTCAAAACCGGTGGTCAACTCATCGTTGGAGAATGTACCTGAGTGCATCATTTCCTGGAGAAGACGGGTCTCTTCCTCGAGCCGGCGGTAAAAAGTTTCGAAATCACTTTCCTGAAAGATTGCAGATTCGATTTCCTGTCCCATCGTTATTCTTCCTGAGCCAATTCCCGCAGATAACGAAAAAGTGCTCGCGCAGCTTTGGGTGGTTTATTCAGTTCCCGCTCTTTTCTCGTATTACGAATGAGTTGATTAATGTGTTGACGATCGAGATGAGGAAATCTTGCAAACAATTTGTCCAGCATACCTTCTTCTCCGGTAATCAACCCATCACGCCATTTTTCAATCTCATGGAATGCCTTGACATCGTGTTTGTGTGGCTTATGCAGCTGCGTAAGTGCGTCACGTATAGCATCGGCATCTTCCTCTCGTAACAACACACCGATATACTGGATCTGGCGCTTCAGCGCCTTATTTTTGAATCGTTTGGCGTCGAGTATGGCATCTAGTAGTGGCGCAGAAATTGGGATCTTATCCAATTGTGCTGGTGTCAGAGGCACCAGCGCCTTGCCCAGATCGCGCAGTGCCTGCATCTCCTTTTTGACCCGGGTCTTGCTGATGCAGACCTTTTCTTCTAATTCGTCTGTCATTGTTGATCGTTTCATTGGTATGATCGAAGGAAAGCATAACCTATGAAAGCGAAAATGACTGCAAAAATACATGATCTGGCGCAAAAAACCGGTGAATTCCTTGCACAAAAAGGGTGGGTGCTGGTTACGGCAGAGTCTTGCACCGGTGGCTGGGTTGCTCAGGCCATCACCTCCATACCCGGGAGTTCCACTTGGTTCGACCGTGGATTTGTCACCTATTCTAACCAGGCAAAAGAGGAAATGCTGGGTGTCAAGGCCTCAACTCTGGAACGGCATGGTGCAGTAAGTGAAGAAACCGTCAAGGAAATGGCCAAGGGCGCATTACTGAACAGCCATGGCGATGTCAGTATTGCCATTACCGGAATCGCCGGACCAACCGGAGGAAGCCCGGCCAAACCCGTGGGCACTGTGTGGCTGGGATGGTCGAACAAACAAGGCACCCGAGCAATGAAACAGCTTTTTTCAGGCGATCGCCAATCGATTCGTGAACAAGCCGTCATCGCCGCACTTGCCGGACTGATTGAGATCAATCAATAATGCCGCGCCTGTTTTTTGCTCTTTGCCCCGACGATCTGGTAAGAAGGCAAATCGTCAACGTTATGGCCAAACTCCCGGACACGGGCAAAAAGGTTTCACCCCAAAACCTGCATGCCACTTTGGCATTTCTTGGTAGCATCCCTGAAGACAGAGTGGAATGCTATATTGAGGCTGCCAGCCAGCTCAAAGTACACCCTTTCAACCTCCTACTGGACACAAGGGAGTGGTGGCGGCGTTCACAGGTGACCTCGCTTGGAATCAGTGAAACGCCAACACAACTGGTCAAACTGGTGAACGATCTAAACAAGGCGATCGAACACTGTGGTTACACCCCGAATGATCGTCCGTTCAGATTCCACGTCACCCTGATGCGCAAGATGAAACATCCTGTCAACCCGTTTCATTTTGACCCCATCCCCTGGTTGGTCAGAAATTTCAATCTGATCGAATCTCATACCCACCCAGAAGGCGTCAAATACAGGGTTATTCAGTCATGGGATTTTATGGGATAATGTATGTTTGAATTTGAAGAATACTGATGGAGTGTGGAATTTGATGGATGAACAAAAAGAAAAGGCCCTGAGTGCAGCTCTGAGCCAGATAGAGAAACAATTCGGCAAGGGATCGGTCATGCGGTTGGGTGACGGTCAATCCATCAACGTCGAGACCATTCCGAGTGGATCACTGGCACTGGATATCGCACTGGGTGTCGGGGGTCTGCCGCGTGGCCGTGTGATCGAAATTTATGGCCCTGAATCTTCCGGTAAAACCACACTCGCCCTGCATGCCGTGGCAGAGATCCAGAAAAGAGGTGGCACTGCAGCTTTCGTCGATGCCGAACACGCGATGGATCCGGTCTATGCTGAGAAGATCGGCGTCAATATTGATGACCTTCTGGTCTCTCAGCCGGACACCGGTGAACAAGCCTTGGAGATCACCGATATGCTGGTGCGATCCGGTGCCGTCGAGATCGTGGTTGTTGACTCCGTCGCTGCCCTTACTCCAAAGGCCGAAATCGAAGGCGACATGGGCGATCATCATGTAGGGTTGCAAGCACGTCTGATGTCCCAGGCACTGCGGAAGCTTACTGCCAATATCAAACGTTCGAATACATTGGTGATTTTCATCAACCAGATCCGAATGAAGATTGGTGTCATGTTCGGCAACCCTGAAACAACCACTGGTGGTAACGCACTCAAATTCTACTCATCTGTCCGGCTCGACATCCGACGTATCGGTGCTATTAAGAAACAGGATGAGGTTATTGGCAACGAGACACGGGTCAAGGTAGTGAAAAACAAGGTTGCGCCACCCTTTAAGGAAGCCTATTTCGATATCCTCTATGGCGAGGGAGTCTCACGAGAAAGCGAAATCATCGATCTCGGTGTCAAATGTGGTCTCATTGACAAGGCCGGAGCATGGTACAGCTACAACGGCGAACGCATCGGCCAAGGCAAGGATAATGTACGGGTGTTTCTCAAAGAAAACCCCGAGATCGCGCAACAGATTGAAACAGCCATTCGCGAAAAGTTGCTGCCAAAAAATACCCCGGCAGCTGACGACAATAACGGTACGGACACTGAGGAACTCGTTGGCTGATATTATCGTTGAGGCACGCCACAAAGCCATGGATTTGCTGGCCAGACGAGAACACACTCGTAAAGAACTGGCTGCCAAGCTTGCCAGCCGAGGATTCCCCGAAGATGTGATTGAGTCCGTCATTGATCGCCTGACAGAAGAAAAACTGCAGAGTGATGCCCGATTTGCTGAAGCCTTTGTCCATTTGCGTCAAAAAAAAGGCCAGGGCCCGCTCCGCATTTTGAAAGAAATGCAAGAAAGAGGCGTCAGCACAGAACTCCAGGAAGAGTATCTAGATCCGCGTGATAAAGTATGGCAAAAACTGATCACCCAAGTGAGGGTAAAAAAATTCGGTAGCAAAGTCCCACGGAACTATCAGGAACGTGCGAAGCAGGCTCGCTTCTTGCAATATCGTGGTTTTACCGTTGACCAGATACGACAGGAACTGAAAGAGTTTTAATGAGCAAAAATACGCCCAGAACCGCAGCAGAAATCCGTCAGGCATTTCTGGAATATTTCAAACAACGGGATCATGAAATTGTCCCAAGCAGCCCCTTAGTACCACACAACGACCCTACCCTGCTGTTTACCAATGCAGGTATGGTGCAGTTCAAGGATGTGTTCACCGGCAGGGACAAGCGCCCCTATACACGTGCAGCTACTGTACAGCGTTGTGTACGTGCCGGAGGTAAGCACAATGACCTCGAAAACGTTGGCTATACGGCCCGCCACCACACCTTTTTCGAAATGCTGGGCAATTTCAGCTTTGGTGATTATTTCAAACGCGAAGCAATTAACTATGCCTGGGAATTTCTCACTCGCGTCCTTCATCTTCCCGAAGAGAAACTCTGGGTAACGGTTTATACCGATGATGAGGAGGCAGCAAAAATCTGGCTCGACGAAATCGGGGTATCACCTGATCGTTTCTCACGCTGTGATGAAAAGGATAACTTCTGGAGTATGGGCCCTACTGGCCCTTGTGGCCCCTCCACTGAAATTTTCTATGATCACGGTCCGGAAATCCCTGGCGGACCGCCCGGCAGTCCGGATGAGGATGGTGATCGCTTTATCGAGATCTGGAATCTGGTCTTTACACAATTTGATCGGGATGAATCCGGTACATTACATCCTCTACCCAGGCCTTCTGTCGATACCGGTATGGGACTCGAACGGATCGCAGCCGTCATGCAGGGGGTACACAACAATTACGAGGTCGACCTGTTTCAGAATCTGATCAAGGCGATTCGAAATCTGCTCCCTGATCGAGAAAAGTACGATCGAGACCGATTGATGTCGCAACGGGTCATTGCCGACCATATCCGCTCCTGTGCGTTTATTATCACCGACGGTGTCGTCCCCTCCAATGAGGGTCGTGGATACGTTCTGCGTCGGATCATTCGCCGGGCGATCCGTCATGGAAGCAAACTGGGACTGACAGAGCCCTTCTTCCATAAATTGGTCACTCCCCTCGTAAAAGAGATGGGTGATGCCTATCCTGAGCTTGCAAAAGCACAGACCAATGTGGAGAAAGTACTGAAACAGGAAGAAGAACGCTTCGACGAAACCCTGCAACAGGGTTTGAAAATCCTCGAACAGACGATTTCCAAACTGAATGACAAAACCATCCCCGGTGAAGTTGTTTTCCAGCTTTATGACACCTACGGCTTTCCGGTGGATTTGACGGCAGATATTGCCCGAGAACGTGGTCTGGCATTGGATCATGATGGGTTCGACAAGGCCATGGAGGCACAAAAAGAACGTGCCCGTGCTGCGAGTCAGTTTGCCTCAACGCAGGAGGCTCATGCCGGGGAGATTGATCTCTCCCCCATTGATACTGAGTTCAATTTCTCTGGCTATCAGACTCTGGAAGAGGATGCCACTGTCATCGCAATCTATCAGGATGGTCGGCAGGTCGATCAGATTAGCGCAGGTGAGACTGCTATCATCTTACTCAATCATACACCTTTTTATGCCGAATCCGGTGGCCAGATTGGTGATAAGGGAACCATCCAGGGTAGTAATGGTATTTTTTCCGTAGCGGATACTCGTAAACAAAATGATGTGCATCTGCATTACGGTACGGCCAAGATCGGTATTTTGAAAACGGGAGACAGTGTGAAGGCCTCTGTGAATAAAGTCTCTCGACAAGCTATCGCACGCAATCATTCCGCCACACATTTACTACATGCCGCTCTACGCAAGGTACTGGGTGAACACGTTCTGCAAAAGGGTTCACTGGTCGCCGCCGATCGCCTGCGCTTTGATTTCTCCCATCCAGAACCTGTGACCGAAGATCAACTCAGGGAAATCGAGCGCCTTGTGAATACACAGATCCGCAGCAATCTCCCTGTAGAAACCCGTATCATGTCAATAAAGCAGGCGCTTGAATCCGGTGCAATGGCACTGTTTGGCGAAAAATATGACGATGAAGTACGCGTTCTCAGCATGGGGGAATTTTCGATCGAGCTATGCGGTGGCACCCATGTTCATCGAACCGGTGATATCGGCCTTTTCAAGATCGTTTCAGAAACCGGAATCGCCTCAGGTGTACGCAGGATAGAGGCCCTGACAGGAGAAGCTGCCCTGGATCATGTCGAGAAAACAGAGCAAACCCTGCTGAACTTGGCTTCGCTGTTGAAAACATCCCCTGACAAACTGAAATCCAGGATCGAACAGCTGATGCAGAAGAGTCGTCAACTCGACAAAGAACTGCAATCGCTCAAAGGTAAATTGGCCAGTCTTTCCGGTTCTGATCTGATCGAGAATGCAATTGACGTTGATGGGATAAAAGTTGTTGCTGCCCGACTTGAAGGTGCCGACGTTGATACGCTGCGTGAGACAATGGATCAATTGAAGAATAAACTCAAAACGGCCGCAATCGTACTGGCCAGTGTCCATGGTGGAAAGGTCAGACTGGTCTCAGGTGTAACCAAAGATACCACCGACCGGATCCACGCCGGGAAGCTGGTCAATTTCGTCGCTCAGCAAGTAGGTGGCAAAGGTGGCGGCCGGCCTGACATGGCCCAGGCTGGGGGGGATAATCCAGCCGGGCTTGAAACGGCTTTGGCAAGCGTTGCAGATTGGATAAAAGATAACCTCTCGTAACTCCTTCTCTAGTCAGAAGAAATTCCTAACTATGCATCTCCTATTCTGGATGGCGTCATCGATAGGCCACCGCCGATCTGTCTTTGCCCAGCGTCCATTGAGGTCATTCCTCTGTACCTACTGTGATCAGAGTCCCAATAGAAGCAGAATTCCTTACGGGTAAGGCCGTTGAATTTTCTCCCCTGGTTACACAAGCGTGATTGCAATCAGGGAAATACCGCCATGTGAATTCCTTGGGACGGCATGAAATACGGCAAAAACAGAAATGGTGGGTCATCGGGGACTCGAACCCCGAACCAACGGATTAAGAGTCCGGTGCTCTACCAGTTGAGCTAATGACCCATCGATTCTAGTCAAAGGAAAATGGGGTGAACGATGGGACTCGAACCCACGACCACCGGGATCACAACCCAGGGCTCTACCAACTGAGCTACGTTCACCATTGTAGTAGCAATTTTAGTATGACTCCAAAACCGGGACAAGTCACTCGGCCTGGACGGCTGGCGCGCCCGGCAGGACTCGAACCTGCAACCCCCGGCTTAGAAGGCCGGTGCTCTATCCGGTTGAGCTACAGGCGCACTGTATTTCCAGTCAGGAATTTTCGTATTGGTCGGGGCAGAGGGATTCGAACCCCCGACCCTCTGCTCCCAAAGCAGATGCGCTACCAGACTGCGCTATGCCCCGCCTGACGAAGGTTGGGAATGATACGCACGGACGTTGCGCCCGTCAATACAAAAATCACTTTCTGCGCCAAGTTGTTCCTTGGGGCGTATCCTCAAGGAGGATCCCCTTTTCAGCAAGCAGATCACGGATCCGATCGGACTCGTTCCAGTCTTTTCGCTCTCTGGCCTTTAGGCGCTGTTCGATTAATTCCTCAATCTCCATTTCATCCAGGGATGCTTTCGCGCTGAAACCACCACGCAGGAAATGCTCAGGGTCATTCTGCAGAAGGCCCAATACACCACTCAGTCTTTTCAAGATTCCTGCCAGCTCAGCGGCCTTTTCAGGAGTATCTCTGTTGGAATTGATATCCCTTGCCAAATCAAACAGGATAGAGAGTGCCGCCGGTGTATTGAAATCGTCATCCATTGCTTCCTGAAAACGCTTTTCATATACGCCTCCATCTGCAACCTCTTTTGGTGTGATCCCGCGCAAAGCGGTATAAAGCCGAGTGAGCGCTCCCTTTGCCTGATCTAGGTGCTCGTCAGAATAATTGAGCGGACTCCGATAATGACTGGTAAGGATGAAATAACGCACGACTTCGGCAGGATAGCGCGCCAGAACGTCACGGATGGTGAAGAAATTACCCAGAGATTTGGACATCTTTTCATCATCGACACGAACGAATCCATTATGCATCCAGATGTTGGCAAAATGGCAGCCGGTGGCAGCCTCTGACTGGGCAATTTCATTTTCATGATGCGGAAATTGCAGATCTTGTCCTCCGCCATGGATATCGAAGTTAGCCCCAAGGTGGCTGGTGGACATGGCGGAACATTCAATATGCCAGCCTGGGCGCCCGGGTCCCCATGGTGAGTCCCAGCTCGGTTCTCCCGGCTTGGCCGCTTTCCAGAGCACAAAATCCAACGGATCGTCTTTTGCCTCATCTACTGCTACCCGTTCTCCCGCACGCAGATCCTCAATATTCTTACCGGAGAGTTTGCCATAGCCCTCAAAGGAACTGACATCATAATAGACATCGCCATTCTCTGCTCGGTACGCTTTCTCTTTCTCGATCAGCTTTTGGATCATGGCGATGATTTCACCAATGTGTTCTGTTGCCCTGGGTTCGTGATCGGGCCGAAGGACACCTAGTGCCTCGGTATCTTCATTCATGAAATGAATAAAACGGCGGGTTAGTTCTGTAATGCTCTCACCGTTTTCATTGGCTCGGGTGATGATTTTGTCATCAATATCGGTAATGTTACGCACGTAAGTGACTTCGTATCCACGGTAGCGTAGATAGCGGACGACCACGTCGAACACCACCATCACCCGAGCGTGACCGATATGACAAAAATCGTACACCGTCATACCACAGACATAGATCTTTACCTTGCCTGGTTCTATGGTTCTAAGCGGCTCTTTTTTTCTGGTCAGAGTATTGTAGATTTGTAGCACTTCTTGCTCGTTCTCATAGCGTCACACAGGCAGCGCATGTTACATTATTCCGCCTATTCCATAAACCATATTGGAGCAGGAACCTTGATAAAAAATATTTTTCTCAGCTGGATCTTCGGTCTTTTCACCTGTCTGTGTTTAACTGCACAAGCGGAGGAGAGTCCCAGTGTCGCATGCCAGATCACGCTTGGCACTATCGAACTGGAGGTCAATGCCGAAAAACCCCCGGTTACGATGAAAAACTTTCTTCGTTATGTTGAAGAAGGTTTCATGATCCAGGGCGATGGGTTTAATAAAATACTCAAGCAGAAAAGAACCCATCCGCCCATCAAGAACGAAGCTGACAATGGTCTTTCCAATCTCCGCGGGACCCTTGCCATGGCACGGACAAGTGACTCTCATTCTGCGACGGTCCAGTTCTTTATCAATACCGTGGACAACCCTTTTCTGGACCATTCAGAACCCAGCCCGCGTGCCTGGGGGCACACCGTTTTCGGTCGGGTCGTCGAAGGCATGGATGTGGCTGACAAGATCAGTTCGGTACCCACAGGAGTCAAAGGTCCATTCGGTACCGATGTACCTCAAACCAGCGGCCTCATAGAAAAAGCCTATCTCATTGAAAAAACAAAGGAAAGAAGCAATGAAAGTTAAACTGGAAACCACCCTGGGTGATATTTTGCTCGAACTGGATGAAGAAAAAGCACCGGAGACAGTGAAGAATTTTGTTTCTTATGTGAAATCTGGCCATTATGATGGCACCATTTTTCACAGAATCATCGATAACTTCATGGTCCAGGGAGGTGGTCATCTTCCCGATATGACGCAAAAACCGGCACCGAACACTGTCAAAAATGAAGCCAATAACGGGTTGCCCAACAAAACTGGAACCATAGCCATGGCCAGAACCATGGATCCACACTCGGCCTCCGCCCAATTTTTTATCAACGTCGCTGATAACGATTTTCTCAACTTTACCAGTGAGACGCCCAATGGCTGGGGGTATTGTGTTTTCGGGGAAGTGATCGAGGGTATGGATGTGGTAAACGAAATGAAAGGTGTCAAAACCACAGTCAAGCACGGTATGCAGGACGTCCCAGAAGAAGACATCGTGATCACAAAAGCAGAAGTGGTCGAGGAATAATCTTTTCAGAGACGTAAATAACATGACAACGCTATTTATCTCTGATCTGCATCTGAGCACTGACAGGCCCGAGAAACTGGAACTGTTCAGACAGTTTATCTCGGGCCCAGCCAAAGATGCAGACAAACTTTATATCCTTGGCGATCTTTTCGAATATTGGGTCGGTGATGATGACAGTACTCCACCCAACCCTGAAATACTTTCACTTCTGAGATCACTTTCCGAAGCAGGAGCTCGGGTGTTCGTCATGCATGGCAATCGGGATTTTCTGATGGGCGATAAATTCGAGGAGGCAACCGGTGCAACCCTGTTGCCAGATCCAAGTGTCGTCTTGCTTTATGGTGAAAAGACGCTTCTCATGCACGGCGATCTACTCTGTACCAATGATACGGAATACATGAAATTTCGCTATATCGTTCGCGATCCTGAATGGCAGAAACTATTCCTGGAGAAACCACTCCAAGAACGAATTGCCATGGCAAAGCAGCTACGTGCTGCGAGTAAGGAAGCGATGAAAGATAAAATACCTGTCATCATGGATGTGGAACAGGAAACAGTCGAGCAATTCATGCGTACACATCACGTCCATCGCCTGATTCATGGTCACACCCACAGGCCAGCCATACACCACTTCGAACTGGATGGACAACCTACCACTCGGATCGTTCTTGGAGACTGGTACCAGAATGAAAATATTCTTGTCTGTAATGAAAATGAACAAAAGTTGGTCCCTGTTCAAAAATTTTTGACTAATCAGTAATCCTTGACAGTCTTTGGGATATCCGAATAGCCAAATTCGGATTGAGGATCGATTCGGAAAGTTAGATATCGTCTGTGTTGATGTTTTTTCTGTATTTTGGATAATTTAAAGCTCACACTTGAGATCGCTTTCATCCACAACACAGGACCTGATGTCCTTATCGATTTAAGTGCCAAACTAAATCGGCGTCGCATGATTCCGTTGGTGTAATAAACAGCATAGCGATACCAGGCGACAGGTTCAAAATATTCCATCACCAATGAAATACTGATCTCACTTGTATTCTCAACACGGTGGGGTGCATTGATTGGCCACGTCACCATCATTCCTGTCCTGAGATGGATCTCGGTTGCATCTTGATCAAGTTCGGGACTGTATTGGATAACATCCTGGGTTTCTCCTAGATAGACACCTCCGAGATCTATTGTCGAGATATACTTCTCTTCAACAGGCTAGACATAAACTCTCTTATCACCCCCTGATCTGCCACAGTGCATTACGAGGAATATCAGCATGATATCCAACATGGATCTGTGGCGATGAAATTAATAATGAAAGACGGCAACCGAAAATTTTCAGCCCAGGGATATTTGTCTTGAGTTCAGAGACGATCTGTTTTTTGAGCTCTTTGAACTCGGGATGAATCGAATTGAGTTTCAGTAGTTGTACCCACAACCGCCCTTCCCCAACGGCTGTAATTAAATCCTTGCCTTGTGTCCTCCTTAAGTCACCCTCACGGAAACTATCCTAAGTACTCACTTTGTCAGGCATGGCATAAACCATGGACAAGGAATCTGGATGTAATTCAATAAGTTTCTCAAGTTTTTGATCGGAAAAGATATCGAGTGAACAGAGATTATGCCCGGCTACCATAAGTCCATGGAGAAAGTCTGATGTATATTTATACGTCCAGTTTTTGAACACTCTATCTTTTTGCATTCATGTTATTCCAGCTTGATAATCTGGCTCTGAGTATAGCGTAGGCTTTCCACATCTTAGGTGACTGTTTGATTTTTCTTTTTAGTCTGATTTTATTTTTGATCAGAAAGACCGCCAACTTCCCAATCAAGCCATTGGCGTGAATTGTTTCAAAAATATCGATCCGACTGTTACACCACGCAGTCTTGTAATTATGGTCTTCACTCAGAACAAAGTCGATATGCTTTATTTTCCGTCGGCACGCCTCCTGGATCAATAAACGCAGAAGATAATCGCCAGCTGACCAACGATGGTCACAGAACTCATCATGGAATTGATCAACGGATAAATAACACCATTCTTTTCTCCAATCAACAATGTCGCCAATACCACGTTATCCAGTTCAATCACCATGAGGGATAAAGTATTGTTTTTTTTCATCAATCGATTTTCTAAGCAAGCCTTCGTAAAATCTTCTGTATTGCCTGATCTCTTTTTCAACATTTATCCCGAGACCCTTGAATCGTTCCTCTCTTTGAGTGAAAAGTATATTGAGATTATGGGTAAGCTCGTCTGGTTGATCAATAAATCTCCACATCAAATTCCCTTGCCTTTTGAGACGATTTTCTTCATTTCGCATCCTTTTTCGTGTCGATTTTCTGCGCAAAGACTTTAGCAACTCATCCCAGTTATGTTCCTCAAATACAAGTAAGTGACTTGAGTTAGCTGATGGTAGATTCCCAATTCATTGAAATGGTGTGGTCAGTCCAAAGATCTCTGTCCGCTGATTCTGTAACCAGAGTACATGATACTCGGGTATCAATTGTTCGATTTTATTCCAAAGTAAGAGAAATCTTTCTCGATTCAAGTAAAGGTTCTATATAATTAAATGATTATCTGCCATCCAAGAAAGCATACGTATTCCTTTACAAATCCGAAGGCAGAAAGGGAAAACAGCAACCGTTTGTTCTGCATCAAAGACTGTTATTAAAACCGGTGAAAAATTCCTTGCGCTATCCTTGGAACAGCAAGGTCCTGATACCAAGCAAGATACCAGTCCCAAAACTGATAGACAGAGATACCCTCCTGGTCCTCCAGCAATCGCCATGATGATTCAATATCTTTGATATCCTGACATCTTATTGTTAATTTTCCATGGACATAGCTCAATGGGCCAGTTTTGATGCTGATCAATTCACATACCACGCTCCGGCATTGTCATGCCTTGCTCTCTTCCTACACGATAACTACTACCAGAAATTAGTATTCTCCATGATTATGATGACCACAAATGGTCTTTATCCAAACCGTTTTCCGACCCAGGCACAATCGAACTCATCTTTTACCGGTTATCAATTTCTAAAAACCCATTGCCTTCCATATGTTGTTATGGGATACCCTAGAAGAGTAATTGTAGAATGGCCACCTTGTTATCCCTGACTGGATTCAGATTTCTGACTAGAATAACGGATCATGGCAAATAGTGGCTGAGCCACAGCTCACAGGCTTGATAAATTATTTATCTCATACAGTGTTTTATCATAACGAAAAAAGTTAAATCGAAAACTCGCCAAGGTCAATCAGACGTCGAAGGTCATGTGGATCATCTACGTCCCACTGCAATGGGAGTACAAGGTATGAGAGACCAGCCTTCATGATTCTCTCCCGAGTCTGTTCCATGACTTTAGCTGTACCCCACTGGAGATCTTCAAATAATGACTGAACAGGTTGCTTCATACCAATGAGAGTATAACCACCATCTTCTGCCGGAGCGATGACGAGATCATGATCGGCATGGAGTGCTGCCAATGCCTGCATCAAAAGCCCTTGTGTCAATGAAGGTGAATCGGTACCGATGAGAACTGCCGCATCAGCTCGCTCCAGTACGGAAACCAAGGCGCCATACATACGTTCACCCAGATTTTCCCCTTCTTGTGCGTAGAACGCTGAAACCCCGGAGAGGTTCTGGAAAAAAGGATGATCAGGGTTGGGGTGACACCAGATCTCCACAGGACAGAGTTCACTGCCAATGGCGGTTTCGATAGTTTTTATGGCAAGGTGTTCATGCAGTCGAGTGGCCTGTTCCGGGCGGAGTGTTTCCAAAAGCCGGGTTTTGACCTTGCCGGGAACCGGTGCCTTGCAAAAGATCAGTATCCGTGAGTCTGGATACCTCATTTGGGTGGATAGTGCAGGGGCATGGTGATGACACCTGACAGGGTGATAGCCTCTTTCCCTCTGGCATAAGGTAAACCAATACGCATTTTCTCATGCCCGTCACGGGGCTGATCGCGATATGTTCCAAACAGCCGATCCCAAACGGAAAGCGCGAACCCGTAATTGCTGTCGGTCTCCTCTCGATAGACCGAGTGATGCACACGGTGCATGTCAGGCGTCACGACGATTTTTCTCAGATAACGATCCACATGAAGAGGAAGCGCGATATTGCCATGATTGAAGACAGCGCTGGTGTTCAAAATCACTTCAAACAGGATCACTGCGAATGGATCCGCTCCAATCAAAAACACAGCCACCACCTTCACTCCCAAGGAGAAAAAGATCTCCAGTGGGTGAAAACGAACACCAGTGGTCGTGTCGTAAACAGGATCCGTGTGGTGTACCTGATGCAATTTCCACAGCAAGGGGATTTTGTGAGAAGCAACATGCTGGCCATAGATGGTGAGATCGAGCATGATCAAAGTCATGACCAAATTCCAGCCACTGCCGCTTCCAGCCCAGTTCAATAGGCCGATATGATTTTGTTGGGCTAACAGGGCACTTTGATAGATCAACCCGCCGACCGTAAACCTGACTAGAATCGAATTCAAGGTCACCAATCCAAGATTCACCGGCCAGCGCCGGCTACGTTGCTGATCTTCATCTCGCCGTGGGCTGAGGAATTCCCATAGGGCGATAATGAAAAACATGCCGAGAAAAGCACCTAGGCGATAGCTCATATCCATAGGGAATCCTCTCTCAAGCCTGAGCCTTTTTTTCGTACATCTTATGCAGCACCCGCGGGTGTGCCCCTATGAAATAGAGAAAACGCAACCACCACATCAACAGAACAGTTGTATAGATGCCATTCTCTTCCCAACGGCGACTGGAGGTGATCACTCGCGATTTGAGACTGACCGGGAACGCCAATTTTTTCAACCTTCGGCTTATCTCAATATCTTCCATCAATGGCTGATCAGGGAATCCACCCACCTGCTCAAAGGCGGCCCTGGTGACAAAAATGGCCTGATCACCCGTCGCGATCCCAGTCAGACCGGATCGCAGATTCATCATGTGTTCAATGAACCGGAACATGAAATGCGAACCGGTGAGCTTCACATCAAACCGCCCCCAAAGATGCGGTAACTCCATGGCAGAAAGGATCTCCTCATAGGCATTGGCAGGGAGTTCCGTATCCACATGCAGAAAAAGCAGAATACGGCCGGTTGCCACCCTTGCCCCGGTATTCATCTGTGTGGCGCGTCCCTTCGTCGAGCAAACCAGATGATCACAGAGCGGCTCGGCGAGAGAGACCGTTCTGTCGCTGCTGCCCCCGTCGGCAACAACGATCTCCACGCCCCGTTTGCGGAGCGATTGCAGTCTGAACAGGCACGCTCCGATCAACGGTTCTTCATTCCATACCGGGAGAATGATGGAAAGTTCAGGACCCTCGATTAGCATGTTTCAGACCAGGCTCAACAACATGATGCATCACTGGTACTACCTTCATGACGACCACCCTTTGTTTCTGCAGGTGATCGACGTGTGCCTGAAGGATGACACCAGGCGCGTGGTGAAGATTGCTTTCTAGGGGCGATACCAATGAACTGATCCGCATAGAAACCACCCATCAACAGCCGGTAACTTCGTTCACAGACGGCAATGCGTTCACCACGAGGGAAGACATGCCCTTCGTCATCATGCACCTCACGGAAGGGTCCACGGTAGACCACGGCATGGCCATAGTCCAGGCATTTGCTGTTTTCTGGCTTGCAAGCCGTCACCGTTACCGCACGGAATTCGATGCCCTCAACCGTCCGCCAAGGTTCATTACCCCACTTATCCAGTTTGACGGCAGCGAAACCGGCATCGATAAAGGCCTGCAAAAACGCCTGCTCGGTCATGGCTCCGGAAATACAGCCACTCCAAAGTTCGGGATCAGTTTTCATGCTCTCCGGGCTGGGTTCGTCGCTGACGATGTCTGAGATGGCGATTCGGCCACCTGGTTTTGTCACCCTGAAAATTTCCTCGATCATCTGCTGTTTCTCTTGATCATCCACCAAGTTGAGCACACAGTTGGAAACCACAAGATCGATAGAATCCGATGGGATCAATGGTTTTTCTCTTCTCTGTTTCTCCTGCCAGGCTTTAAACTCGCTAAGACTGCGGAAATCGGTCACCGGATGATTAGCCAGGTACGCCTCTGTCGCGGTCAAGTCCAGTGCCAGATCCTGGATCTGTCCTTTGAGGAACTCAACCCGATCAGATCCCAGCTTCTTTGCCATTTCCGGTTTGTACTTGCGTGCCAGGTCAAGCATGTCATCATTCATATCGACGCCGATGACTCGTCCGGCCTCACCGGTGAGTTGAGCCGCCATATAGCAGATCTTGCCCGATCCTGAGCCTAGATCGAGCACCACGTCCCCTTCTTTCACATAGCGGGAGGGATCTCCGCAGCCATAATCCTTTTCAATGATCTCTTGCGGCAGGAGAGCTAACAACGATCGGTCATAATCCACCGGGCAACAAAGTTCCGGTTGCTGTTCCTGCGCACCCTCGGAATAACGCTCAAGTACACTTGCTTCTTTATTCATATTTATCACTTTTTCCTTTTTCTAATCCAGGGCACCTCCACAGCTGCTGCCCTGTCCGGCCGTGCAGGCATAGCAGTGATCAAGGACTGTGATTGGCATACCTTCTGTCTCTTCGACCTTGATTTCACTGATATGACGTTTCCCGTGCGGCATCGGGATCTTCAGCATTTGGTTGAAGTCACAATCATAGACGTAGCCCTGCCAGTCCACACTCAACAGGCTGCGACACATCACAGACTGTAAATTTTCCTCTTTGTGGTTTTCTCGCAACAGTTGCATGTAGGATTCGAACTGACCTTTGCTGATCAGGGTACTACCGAAGCGCTGGATGGGCATATTGGTGATAACGAGTAATTGATTGAAATGAATACCGTAGTTATCAAGCAGGTGTTGTCGATAAGCTGTCTCGAGTGAGTTCTGGGATGGCGGCAAGGTCGGGCCTTGGGGGTTGTAGACAAGATTCAACCTGAGATCCGTTCCAGGATGGCCATACCCCAGTTCGTTGAGCCTTCTGATCGCCCGAATACTTGTGGTAAAAACACCATCTCCCCTTTGCCGATCCACATTTTCTTCCAGGTAACAGGGCAAGGAGGCATTGATCTCAACACCATTTTCCGCCAGAAACACGGCGAGGGACTCATACCCCGGTTCCAGGAGGATGGTCAGATTGCAGCGGTCGATAATGGTGATGTCCATTTCCCTTGCTGCAGTTACAAGATCACGGAAATACCGGTTCATTTCAGGAGCCCCCCCTGTCAGGTCCAGGGTTTGGATCCTTCCACGTCGCAAAAAATCGATGATCGCATCGACCGTTTTGCGGGACATCATTTCCGTCCTTCTTGGGCCTGCGTTGACGTGACAGTGTAGGCAAGTCTGGTTACAGCGATAGCCCAGATTGACCTGCAAGGACTCGAGCATCCCGCGGCGGATGGTAGGGAAGTCGGTAGTTTTCAAAAAAGGCAGAGTATCATGCATGGTTGCACAGTGTATTCGAAAAACTGAAATTTCAACAGGCTTATAGTATCCTGCCGGTTTTCACAATAATGAAACTTGACAAGTTGAAACTATGACTCAGAAGAACAAATTCAGTTCACGAATTACCCAACCCAAATCACAAGGTGCCTCCCAGGCCATGCTCTACGCAACCGGCCTTTCCGAAGAAGATATGAACAAACCCGAGGTGGGTATAGCAAGTGTCTGGTACGAAGGCAACCCCTGCAATATGCATCTGCTCGATCTCTCGGCAAAGGTCAAGGAGGGTGTCGTCGCTGCTGGGCTGGTGGGTATGCGTTTCAATACAATCGGTGTCAGTGACGGAATCTCCATGGGTACCGAAGGTATGAGCTATTCGCTGCAGTCCCGTGATCTCATCGCAGACTCCATCGAGACCGTCATGTCTGCTCAGTGGTACGATGCCAATATTTCGATCCCTGGCTGCGATAAAAACATGCCCGGCGTGATGATCGCCATGGGTCGCCTGAACCGCCCCTCCTTGATGGTCTATGGTGGCACAATCAAACCTGGACACTGCAACAGCAAAACATTAGATATCGTTTCTGCATTCCAAAGCTACGGCGAATACATCAGCGGGCACATCGACGAGGAGACCCGACAGAAAATCGTCAGAAATGCCTGTCCAGGTGCGGGTGCATGCGGAGGCATGTACACTGCAAATACCATGGCCTCAGCCATCGAAGCCATGGGGATGGCCCTGCCCTACAGCTCTTCAACCCCAGCCGAAGACCCGGCAAAGCTGGATGAATGCCGCCTCGCAGGTGAAGCCATCAGCCTGTTGCTGGAGAAAGATATCCGGCCACGTGACATCATGACCCGGGAAGCCTTTGAAAATGCGATGGTCTTGTTGACTGTCCTGGGAGGCTCCACCAATGCAGTGCTGCACCTGATCGCCATGGCCCGCTCCGTTGATGTTGAGCTCACCATCGATGACTTTCAGGCGGTCAGTGATCGCACACCCTTTCTTGCGGATCTCAAGCCAAGTGGCAAATACGTGATGGAAGATGTACATCGGATTGGCGGAACACCCGCGGTGATGAAATTCCTGCTTGAAGAAGGCATGATCAACGGAGACTGCTTGACCGTTACCGGTAAAACCATAGCCGAGAATCTGGCGGAACTTCCGGGGCTGAAGGAAAACCAGGAAATCATCAGACCCTTGGATAACCCGATTAAACCAACCGGACATCTTCGTATCTTGAAGGGCTCCTTGGCTCCCGGCGGCTCTGTGGCCAAGATCACTGGCAAGGAAGGACTGATGTTTCGTGGCCCAGCGAAGGTTTATGACTCAGAGGAAGAGATGTTGGCTGCTCTGGAAAACAAGGCCATCGAAAAAGGTGATGTCGTCATCATTCGCTATGAAGGACCAAAAGGTGGACCTGGAATGCCTGAAATGCTGACCCCCACGTCGGCCATTATGGGCGCAGGACTCGGTGCCGATGTTGCGTTACTGACTGACGGCCGCTTTTCGGGAGGGTCACACGGTTTCATCGTTGGCCATATCGTCCCTGAAGCGCAGGAAGGTGGGCCCATTGCACTGGTTGAAAATGGCGATTTGATTACCATAAATGCAGAAACAAACCGCATTGATCTTGAAATTTCCGATGAGGAAATGGATAAAAGAAGAAAAGCGTGGGTCCAACCACCCTACAAGGTTACCCGTGGCACTCTGTATAAATTTATAAAAACCGTAAAAACCGCCTCTGAGGGCTGTGTCACAGACGAATAAGGTTTATGCTGACAGCATGAGTAAAGTTCAAAATATCAATAAAAATGAGACCAAAAGTCAGTTACTTTCCCACCCTGCGATTCAGGGCTGGGTCGCAATCCGTAATGACGGCACGCAAAACGTCGCCTCGGACGAAATTGCTGAACGGTTTGGTGAAGTCCTCATCTACTTCAACCAAATCACCGAACTGATCGGAGAGACTTTTGGCCTGGAGAAACTGGATGAGATCCACATCGTCTGTGACGAGCTGACCGCAGTCTGTATGCCCGGGAGAAAGGAAACCGTAGGCATCCTTTTCGATAAAGACACTAACCCTAACGAATTCCTGGCCAAGTATAAAACGGCGAAATCATGAGCTTTCAAAAAACCATTGATGCCATCCTTGATACGCCCAAAGTAGAAGGCCTATTGGTCTTTGATCTCGAAGGCGAGGTCTATTTTGAACAGATGCCACAATACACGGATCAAGCCATGCTACAGAAACTCCCTCAGCGTATTCTGATGATGTACGATGTCATCGCAGACAACTTTCAAAATTGTTCGGACTTCATTCTCAAATTTGACAAAAAAAACCTCTATTTCAGAAAAAGTCACCGCAAGGAAGATATGGATTTCATTCTCGCTGTACTGGGCGATGCGGGGGTCAACTTCGTCTCTCTAAAGTTGGTCACCAATCTGGCGATGAAAATGCTGAAACTAGAGGACAAACCAACAGACGAATACCAAGCGCCTGCATCGCCCGATCTGACCTATCGGGGACAAAAAGTATCCACTGCATCCACCTTGAATAAAAAGAGCGGAAGAAAGAAACGTTCCAACCTCATCTATCGGGGCCGCAAAACCTGAACCAGGGCCGACAAACTTAAAGAACCATTGCCTTGCTTTTATAGTGTTGAACTGTATTTCTTGTAATATTTCAGAACTTTTTTTACATAATGTTGTGTTTCCTTGTAGGGTGGGATTTTATTGCCATATTTCATGACCGCACCTTCTCCAGCATTATAAGCCGCCAACGCCAGTTTCAAATCATTATCGAACATCTCCAGCAAATCACGTAGATACCGTGTTCCAGCTGCAATATTTTGTTCAGGATCCTTGCGATTATTCACTCCATAACGCTCAGCTGTTGCAGGCATCAGCTGCATCATGCCGACGGCCCCAGCACGTGATTTGGCCTTGGGGTTATAGGCTGACTCAGCCGTAATCACAGCGTGAACAAGGGCATCTGGAAGTTTATTTTTTCTTGCAGCAGTCTTGATGATCTTCTCGTATTTCTTTCGCCGTTTTTTTAAATCAACATAATTCGTTTTCTTCTCCTGCCAGCCCTTCCAGGTCCTTACCAAAAGTTTATAGCCTTTATGATCGGGCCGATCTGTAAGATAAACATGACCGTTCTTGTCAACGTATTTATATACATCGGCGAATACCGAGGTTGACATCATTAATAAAAAGATGGAAAAAGCCATTAGACGGACCGAGAACCTGTCCCAGTATCTGCTCTGTTCATTTTCCATGTTTCCGAATCCTCTTTCCTTGCTATTTTCAAAAAATGTTCATGCTGCCGACATGAATGAGTAACTGCATACATGCCAATGCAAAGCCACCAGCGATCAGATCATCCAGCATGATGCCAAAGCCACCTGAGATCCTCTGATCAATCTTCTTTATCGGCCAAGGTTTGAAAATATCAAATATACGAAACAGGATAAAACCCAATACCATCCAGCCCCACTCAGGGGGGCTCAGAGTCATTGTTACAAGATATCCGACCACCTCATCCCAGACGATACCAGGATGATCATGGACCCTCAATTCCCTGGCTGCGCGGTCACAGATCCAAATGCCGACAATAAATAATATGGCCGTCATCACACAGTACGGTAAAAGCGGCAATGGTTGCATGGCCAGATACAAAGGGAGTCCGACAAGCGTACCGAACGTACCTGGTGCTATTTGTGCAAAACCTGTGCCAAATCCAAAGGCAAGGCAATGAAACGGATCTTTCAATAAGGCAAGTGATATAGGCGGGACTGAATTGTTTTTCATTATCTTGTAAACAGCGAACGTCTACCTCTAAGTCTGGTTTCGCAGGGATTTCAACCCTTCGGAAAAACCTTTCAGAGAGAGTGGCACTTCAATCGCTTTCCGTCTACCGTCATGAAAGATTACCGTGGCCGTTTTGCCCTGGTTAAACATCTTAAGCATCTCCTTACTGAGCTTAAAACCACCACGACAACCTTGAGGTTCACAGCGTTCGATCTGAAAACGTATGGGTTCATTATCATCAATACGAATGCTGGCACCGGGGGGTAGGGATATTCCCAGCGGCATAGAAACCAGGATTACAGGCACCTGCTTTTCCCCGGGAAGATACCCCACGGCTATATGCAGAAGTCGGCTACCGGCACCCTGCAGGACGAGATTCTGATAGATGAAACAGCTTTTTTGCCCATGATGTTTCTCACAGCGTACGGTCCAGTCATCAAAAGACTTTCCATCAACTGGCTTTGCAAGTACCAGTGCTGACGAAACCAAGAGTACAGCAGTAATGGTTATTTTTTTCTGCATCGCATGGCCCACCACTCAGGAACACGAATCGATTGAAAAACATCATAATCATCATAGGGTTTTAGATCCAGAATGGGTGTCCCGTCATATGCATCCAGCCGCCGGACAGTGATATGAGTACCCTTCCGTTGCAGCAATTCCACAACGGCTAGACCGATCGGATTCGGGCGATTGCCTGAACGTGTCGCAAACACCCCCGTTAATGGCAGATTTTTATCGCCTCTTGGATGGACACGCTGTTCGATGACATTATCCGATTTCTTATGCATCCAGAAAAGAACAAAAAGGTGTGAATACGCCTCAATATCGGTAAGCGCGTCCTGCCATTGATCAGCGATGACGATTTCTGAGACCATCTCAGCCCGCCTTTTAGAAACATCTTTATCCGGTATCTCGGTTTTCACATAGCCAATGGGACGCATCGTTATTTCACGAGTGAAAATGTTATCATTGTACTGTGTCATTAGAACTCTTCCATCCAGCAGTCAGTGACTGGTTCAAATATGCTTTTGACGAGCCAACCACCTGTCAGTTACAGGCATGGCCCGCGATCAAGTCACATTCTGACACGTTAATCGCTGCGCCGACAGGTTCTGGCAAAACATTGGCTGCTTTTCTGACTGCGATCGATGATCTTGTTCGCGACGACCTTGCCAGCGGGCTACCCGATGAAACCCGTGTGCTCTATGTCTCACCGCTCAAGGCACTGAGCAACGATATTCAAAAGAACCTGCGAGTACCTCTGGAGGGAATCGAAAATCAACTGGGTGGCCATAAGCTCGGGATTCGTTCCATGGTGCGCACCGGCGATACTCCACAGTCCGTTCGTTCCAGTATGCGCCGCCTGCCACCACATATCCTGGTAACAACACCTGAATCGCTTTATATCCTGCTCACGAGTGACAGTGGTCGTGAGATGCTCCGTACGGTAAAGACGGTCATCGTGGATGAGGTTCATGCCATCGTCAACAGTAAACGAGGTTCACATCTGGCACTGAGTCTGGAGCGGTTGTCCACTCTCACCGGTAACTCACCGGTCCGTATCGGACTTTCAGCCACCCAGAACCCTATCAGAGAGGTCGCTAACTACCTCACTTCAGGCAAAGCCGATCAATGCCAGATCATCGATACCGGGTACCAACAGGATCGCGATCTGGCAATCGAGGTTCCCGACTCGCCACTTGAGACCATAATGTCCGGTGAGGTCTGGACTGAGGTTTATCAAAAGGTCATCCACCTAATCGAACAACACAGGACAACCCTGGTTTTTGTCAACACACGCCGGATGGCTGAACGCGTTGCACGGCACCTGACTGAACATCTGGGTGAGGACAACATAACTTCTCATCATGGCAGCCTTTCACGCAAACAACGGCTGAATGCAGAACAGCGCCTGAAATCCGGTGAACTCAAGGCATTGGTCGCTACGGCTTCCATGGAGCTGGGTATCGACATCGGCAATGTCGATTTGGTCTGTCAGCTCGGGTCCACTCGTTCCATAGCGACATTTCTGCAGAGAGCAGGACGTGCTAACCATGCCGTTGGCGGCCTGCCCAAAGCAAGGCTTTTCCCATTAAACAGAGATGAACTGGTCGAAGCAGTTGCATTGATGGATGCTATACGGCGAGGTGAACTCGACAGAATCACCATTCCAAATCAGCCTCTTGACGTTCTCGCGCAACAAATCGTCGCGATGGTCGCCTGTGAAGAATGGTACGAAGATGAACTCTACGCCTGTGTCATCCGCGCATGGCCATACAGAAACCTCTCCCGTGAGACATTCAACGATGTCATCGGAATGCTCGCAGAAGGCTTCACCACTCGACGTGGCCGCCATGGAGCATGGATCTATCATGACCGTCTCAACAGACGTCTGAGAGCCCGCCGCGGTGCGAAGCTGGTAGCGATAACCAATGGTGGGACAATTCCTGATACTGCCGATTACGAGGTTCGGCTGGAACCGGATAATACCTTCGTTGGTACACTCGATGAGGACTTTGCAATTGAAAGCCTGGCAGGTGATATCTTCCAGTTAGGCAATACCTCGTGGCGGATCCTGCGCGTAGATTCGGGTGTGGTACGGGTACAGGATGCCAAAGGCCAGCCGCCGACGATCCCGTTCTGGTTCGGTGAAGCTCCTGCCCGCAGTCATGAATTTTCTCATGCGGTATCTCGACTGCGATCAGAAATAGAGGAACAACTTGAAAAAGGAGATCCAAAAAACTGGCTGATCAATGAGCTACAGTTAAAACCTGAGATTGTG
Source organism: Gammaproteobacteria bacterium (assembly GCA_026984775.1). Lineage (GTDB taxonomy): Bacteria > Pseudomonadota > Gammaproteobacteria > CAJXQU01 > CAJXQU01 > CAJXQU01. The sequence goes on along the minus strand of JALSRM010000037.1, from coordinate 95,774 downwards.
GATCAGCTAGTGGACTACCTGCATGCCAGCCGGAATGCGCTTGGTGCCATGCCTACCATGGATACCCTGATCGTGGAGCGTTTCTTTGACGAGTCAGGCGGTATGCAACTGGTGTTGCATTCTCCCTTCGGGAGTCGTGTCAATCGTGCGTGGGGACTGGCACTCAGAAAGCGTTTCTGCCGTTCCTTCAATTTTGAACTGCAAGCAGCGGCTACAGAGGATGCCATTGTCCTTTCCCTCGGCGAAACCCATAGTTTCCCTCTCGATGATGTCTGGAAGTTCCTGAACAGTGCAACCGTCCGTCAGATCCTTATTCAAGCCCTGTTGGATGCACCCATGTTCACCACGCGTTGGCGCTGGGTGGCCACGTGCGCCTTTGCCATTCCGCGTTTCAGAAACGGGAAGAAAGTGCCAGCGAGGCTCCTGCGCATGAATGCTGAAGACCTGGTTTCAGTGATCTTTCCTGAGCAGCTCGCCTGCCTAGAAAACATTGCTGGTGATCGGGAGATCCCTGATCATCCACTGGTCAAACAGACCATCGAAGACTGCCTTACCGAGGCGATGGATATCGACACCCTGATCAGCATTCTCAAAGCGATCGAAGCTGGCCAGAAAAGGCTGATCGCAAGCGATCTTACCGAACCTTCACCGATGGCACAGGCTATCCTTTCAGCCAATCCCTATGCCTTTCTGGATCCGGCCCCTGCTGAGGAACGTCGTACACAGGCAGTCATCAGTCGTCGCTGGATCGACCCACGAGAGGCCTCCGAAATCGGCAAACTCGATCTGGATGCCATTGAGAGGGTCCGAACAGAATCCTGGCCCGATGCGCAAACCCCTGATGAACTCCATGATTCCTTGTTGATCCTGGGTTTTCTGACTGATGACGAGATACACAAGGGGCCAAAATACTCTTCAGTCAAAGAGCAAGCTCAATTATCTGGTGCAGGAAACTGGCGAGGTCTCCTGTACCAATTACATGCCGAAGGCAGGGTCTGTTATCTGAAGAATCAGCAAATATGGATTGCCAAAGAACGCTCGAGGTGGTTTGCAGATCTTTACGGAAATCAGGGAGGTAAAGAAAAAGCTTTGTTGGAGATCATTCGCTGCCGATTGCAGGGACTGGGGCCGGTAACTGAATCAGAACTGGCAAGATCTCTTAAAATTCCGAAGCAGCTGATCACGGGTGCTCTGCTGGCTCTGGAAAATGAAGGGTTTGTATTACAAGGAAGTTTCACTCCTGGTAGTCAACAGACAGAATGGTGCGAACGCCGTCTTCTTGCCAGAATCCACCACTATACAGTCAAAAGGTTACGAAATGAAATTAAACCTGTTTCTATAACAGAGTTCATGCAATTCCTCTTTAAATGGCAGCACCTTTTACCAGAATCTAAACTTGAAGGCAGCGCTTCTGTATACGCCATACTCGAACAACTGGAAGGCTTTGTTGCACCTGCACAGTCATGGGAAAGCTCGATTCTTCCTGATCGTATTCGTGATTATCAACCTGAATGGCTGGATCAGTGCTGCCTTTCTGGACGCTTCATCTGGCTTCGAGGCAAGGATCGGGAGAACAAGCAACGTGTCCAGAAAAATCCGAGCCTGAAAACACTCCCATTAACTTTTCTTGATCGAACCCGGTTTTCAACGTCATCCACACATCATGAACAGGAAGAAACAGCCTTGTCCGGTACCGCCCGACAGATTCTTGACTATTTCACTCAACACGGTGCTTGTTTCCAAGATGAAATATTCAGTGCCATTGGAGGACTGGCCAGCCAATTTGAGTCTGCACTTGCCGAACTGATCGCAAATGGCCTAATCACCGCAGACAGTTTTGCTGGCATCAGAAAGTATCTCAAACAAAGCCGTCGACAATCCCGACACCTTCTGAGGGTAAGAAGACATGTTTCGCAAACTGTATTAGGTCAAAGCAATGCAGGCCGGTGGTCACGGATAAGGCACGCAACTGAAACGGATAATTGGGTAGAAACTTGTTGCATGATACTGCTTAAACGTTATGGAGTTGTTTTTCGAAGATTACTCGAACGCGAACACAATCTGCCTCCCTGGCGAGAACTCCTGAGCTGCTACCGCCGCATGGAAGCTCAGGGTAGGATCCGTGGTGGAAGGTTTGTCAGCCTTGTCAGTGGCGAACAGTTTGCACTACCAGATGCACTGGAAATGCTGCGTGTGACAAGAAAAACAAGACTCAATGGCCAACTTTATTCCATCTGTGCCGCTGATCCATTGAATCTCACGGGGATCCTGTTACCCGGGCCACGCTGCCCTTCCCTTAAAACGAACCGGATTGTCTTCAGAGACGGGTTACCTGTTGCCTTTAGAGAGGGTAATAAAACCAGACTGCTTTTGAAGCCTTCACCGGGTGACGACTGGCGGATAAGAAATGCCTTGCACAGTAACTCCTAGGTGGATCCGTAACCTTGTGATTTTCAACTTGTCATTGCTGAAAACAATCGTCAAAGCGCTCATTTTTCCTACTTATCTGCTTGTGATCAAACACTCGATTTTCTAGAGTTAGAGATACCAGTCGCCGGGAAGATCAGCATCAAACCTTCCACGGATCATGTCCATACAACCTGTTTTTCCATAAAGTAATGGCCTGAATATTGCATTATTTAACACTCAAAATGACTTGAAAATGCATCATCCCATGGTGCAGAGTGAGAAATTAAAACTACCCAAAGGCAAGCCATTGAAATTACAGGCAAAGATTCTACTGATTCTCGCACCAATTGCAGTGATCCCGATACTGCTAATGGGCTGGGTCACTTATTCCGAGATTGCGTCAAAGACACGTGAATACGCCCTACAGGCACTGGATGTACTCTCGAGTGAAGAAGCCAAAAATCTCAAATTACGGATTGAAGAAACCGAAAATGTTGCCCAAATGCTGGTCAACTCGAAAATATTACGCAAGTTTACCGAGAGCAACAATATCTATGAAAAATATAATGTCCTGATGCCCAACCTGGCCGAAATTTTTGAGCATTACCGACAGGTCTATCCCGAAATCATCTTGATCAGGATACGGAACACTTCAGGATCCGATATCATGATCATACCCACTGAAAATGAGTCTGCGTCAAAACAGATCAAAATTGACACGACCTCCTTGCATAGAGATACGACTTCTTTTTTCTATCCTGATGACAAGCACCCACTTTTTATTCATACCAGAAAAATTTACTACGGTGACCTCTCCTCTGGAATCAATAAATCACTTTTTGGCTATCTTGATATTATCTCTTCAATTGATGTGATTGATACAGCCATTGAAAAGGCATTGACTGAAAAGTTTGGGATTATCTTTTTTACCGACAAACTTGGTAATGTGCTGAGAGATGCGAGTGATCTTGGGCTGGGAGAAGAACTCGATCTCCCTAAAGTAGAAGAAATGATCAAGGACAATATCAAAAAATCACCTAAAGAAATTCAGTATCATGGCACCAAGGCCACACTCCACAAGCAAAAAATCTCTGACAACCTTTACATGTTCAGCATGCTCCCGTCGAAGCTGATCATGGAGAGTAGCCGTGACTATTTTTATCGCATGAGTGGCGTGGTTGGCATCACTATATTTCTGTTTGCCGCATTGGGATTTCTAATCATTAAATATGTCTTGGTCAAGCCATTGCAGCAACTTGGAAACGCAGCCCAGGAAATTGGCAAGGGTAATCTGGGTTTCAATATCGATATCAACAAACGTGACGAACTTGGTGAACTCGCAGCCTCACTCAAGGAAATGAGCCGAAACCTCCGCCAGTCAAATGAGCAAATCCGGTATTTTGCATATCATGACAGTCTGACAAAACTACCCAACCGGCTTATGTTCGGCGAATATCTCAATCATGCACTGGCTCATGCAAGACGGCACAAACAGTCACTGGCACTGATGTACCTGGACTTGGATGATTTTAAGGTGATCAATGACACACTCGGCCACCATGCAGGCGACACAGTTCTGAGAGAGTTATCGGAAAGACTTGCACAGTGTCTACGGGCTGATGATTATCTTAGCCGTCCTTCTACGTCACGTTCAGAAACGGAAACGGTGGCCAGGCTTGGCGGTGACGAATTCATCATTTTCCTGCCGAATATCAATAGTCCCTACGAAGCAGCGACAGTGGCAAACAGAGTACTTGAGGCATTATCAATCCCTTTCCATGTGGATAACCATGACTTACATGTCAGCGCCAGTATCGGTATCACGACCTACCCAAAGGATGGTCTCGATGCAGAAACTCTGATCAGAAATGCAGATATGGCCATGTACCATGCCAAAGAAAAGGGGAAAAATGCCTACAGCTATTATCAAGAATCCATGAACATTGCAGCTTTCGAACGGTTAAATCTGCAAAATGAGATGCGCCAGGCACTGATCCGAAATGAGTTCGTGCTTCACTACCAACCGCAGCTTGATCTCAAAAGTGGAAAGATCGTCAGCGTGGAGGCCCTAATCCGTTGGAACCATCCCGAAAAAGGCCTAATCAGTCCTGACCGTTTCATACCCATTGCAGAACAGTCTGAACTGATCGTCTCCATTGGCGAATGGGTACTGATGGAAGCCTGCCGGCAAATTAAGGCATGGCACGATGAAGGCTTCACCGAACTCTGTGTTTCGGTCAATGCATCGGCCGCACAATTGCATCGGCATGATCTGAAAGAAGTGATCCAGGACGCCCTCTTATCAAATGTTCTACCTGCGCATGCGCTCGAAATAGAGTTGACCGAAACCGCAATCAGTAGTTCGGAAGAGCTTGTAACTGAAACCTTGACGGCAATCAAAGAGCTTGGTGTACGGATTGCCATGGATGATTTTGGAACTGGCTACTCTTCCCTCAGTTATCTCAGCAAACTGCCCATCGACAAAATCAAGGTCGATCGAAGTTTTGTCCAGGATATTACACCTGAAACCACGAGTGCACCCATTATCTCTGCCATTCTTGCCATGGCAACGAGCCTGGAATTGCCTGTAACAGCAGAAGGTGTGGAACTTCAGGCTCAGATCGATTTCCTCAAAGATAGAGGATGTGGTCTGATCCAAGGGTTCCTAATCAGTCAACCACTTCCGGCCAAGGACGTCACGGAATTACTGAAAAAAAAGAAAGTCTTAAAGGAACAGCCACATCTGGCGATATAAGATGTAGTGTTGCAAACACTATCTAGTCAATTTTAAGGAGGAAAGAATGGCAATTTCAAAATGGATTGGAGGAATTCTAATTTTAAGCGCATTCATTATTGCAGGAAGAGCTCAAGCAATGACTGTTGATTTTGGTCAAACAAATCCATACAACCAGACCGACTCGATCTTTCGAACCCTTTGAAAATTCGTAACGATTATCAACAGGTCTTATTGACCGATCTCACACGATCCATTCATAACCAAATGTAAACTTGGATAAATCAAGGTTATTTAGCTTCGATGTGGCCTTGATAATAGGGTAATATAAAACTATCCAAATCAAAATCTATTCCCAATAACATGACCGATGAGAGCAAAAACTTAGCCGCCATAGAGAATGGGCGCCTGGAAATTGAGGGCGAAAAACAGGATTTAGGGAATATCACTCCTTTTAACAAAAACCGTGCAAAAAGGACACGCGCGTACCGTAAACTTGAGAAAAAGTATAGGCGTACGAGAACTATTGCCGGCCTAATGCTCCTTCTGCTTCTCACAGGTGCAGGACTTTCCATTGCCTCATTGAAACGTGTCTCTACTGAGAACAAGATGCTGACCCATGATCTGGAACTGGCAAATTTTCAAATTGGGAAATTGCATAGTGATTTACAAAAAGTCAAAGCAGACAATGACAGTCTGGTTCAGGGGCGTATTCCTGGCCTCACACCACTGAAATACGATGAGCCCTACAAAATGGAAAATCAGGTGCTAAAAAGCATCATTTTCACACGAACATCTTATAATAATAAAAACCTTTATGAATATCTGGCGGTTGTCCATAATAATACAAACGAAGTCATCAAACCCTCGAGCCTGCTAATCCTGTTCAATAAATTTGGCGTCGAAGTAGGTAGAAGTTATATTGCCATCAGCCAGGACTATTCTGGAAACAATATAGAACTCATCTCGCTAGAACCCGGTGAAAGCCACTCCTTTACCGGCACAATCCGGATGATCAGTGATGATGAACCCGCCTATTTCAAGCTAATCGAGCAAAAATGAACATGTTCGCTTCCAACAGCGATGGATTCTGATTGGTTAGAACATCCTGATCGCCTATAATGCGCGTTTTTTAGATCAGGATGTTGAATGACCCCTTACCTCTCACGTTTACAACCCTATCCCTTTGAACGACTGGCTGCCATCAGACAATCGGTAACGCCAGCCAAAAACAAGAAGGCTATCGATCTCTCCATAGGCGAACCACGGCATCCAACGCCCTCCTTCATAAAAAATAAACTGGTCGATCAGCTCGATAGTATTGCAGCCTATCCCTCAACCCGAGGAACCGATGGATTGAGAACAGCTATACGTGGATGGTTATGCCAACGTTTTGGATTGCCAGATGATACGATCACTGCTGAAGACAACGTCTTACCGGTTAACGGTACGCGCGAAGCACTTTTTGCGATCGCACAATGCGTGGTTGATCAGAGTAAACCTGATCCTGTGGTCATTTCACCAAACCCCTTCTACCAGATCTATGAAGGTGCCGCACTGCTTGCCGGTGCAAAGCCTTTTTATCTGAACTGCACGAAAAAAAACGGTTATCTTCCTGATTTTGATGAAGTTCCTGCAGAAATCTGGGAAAGATGTCAACTGATCTATATCTGTTCTCCAGGTAATCCTACTGGTGCCGTTCTTGGTCAAAAGGAGCTTGTCAAACTGCTGAAGCTATCTGATAAGTATGATTTTGTCATCGCCTCAGACGAATGCTATTCAGAGATCTACTTGGATGAAGGAAATCCTCCGCCTAGCCTTTTACAGGCAGCTGCAAGTTCAGGCAGAGTTGATTATCGCAACTGTCTGGTCTTTCATAGCCTGTCTAAACGCTCTAATGTCCCTGGTCTGCGTTCTGGATTCGTTGCTGGCGACAAAGAGGTGATCCGTCAGTTCCTGCTCTACCGGACCTACCATGGCTGCGCCATGCCATTGCCAACGCAATCTGCCAGTGTTGCAGCATGGAAAGATGAACTGCACGTTGTTTCAAACCGCCGGCAATACCACGAAAAATTTGAGTCAGTGCTAGAGATCCTTCAACCAGTATTGCACGTGGATAAACCTGCGGCCGGCTTCTATCTCTGGCCGGAAGTCCCCATAGATGACGTAAAGTTTGCAACCGATCTATTGAAGACGCAAAATGTTACCGTACTGCCAGGCAGTTTTCTTGCCAGAAGTCGAGAAGGACTTAATGATGGGGATAATCCAGGACAAAATAGAGTCAGAATTGCACTGGTCTCGACGTTGGATGAGGCTGTAGAATCGGCACACCGGATCAAAGAATTTATTGAAACTATCTAAGAGACGAAAAAATGGAACAACTAGAAAAAATAATTGAAGAAAATTTCGAACACATCTCCGAAATCACACCGGCATCAGCCACTCAAGAACTAAAAGACGCAATTGAAGAATGCATCGCTGGACTCGATGCAGGTACTTACCGGGTTGCAGAAAAAAAAGGTGATGAATGGTACACAAATCAATGGCTGAAAAAAGCGGTTCTGCTTTCTTTCCGTGTTCGGGAAAACGAAGTCATTGAAGGTGGCTATACAAAGTTCTATGACAAAGTGCCGTCAAAATTTTCGGACTATAGCGAGGAAGACTTCAAGGCCAGTGGCGTTCGTGTTGTTCCTGCTGCCACCGCCCGCCGAGGGAGTTATATCGCACCAAACACTGTACTGATGCCCAGCTACGTTAATATCGGTGCTTACGTGGACAGTGGAACCATGGTAGATACGTGGGTAACCGTTGGTTCCTGCGCACAGATTGGTAAAAACGTCCACTTGTCGGGTGGTGTTGGAATTGGAGGAGTGCTGGAACCGATTCAGGCCGGGCCCACCATTATTGAAGACAACTGTTTCATCGGCGCCCGATCCGAGGTGGTCGAGGGTGTCATCGTAGGACGTGGCTCTGTCATATCCATGGGGGTCTATATTGGCCAGAGTACACGTATATATAACCGTGAAACCGGTGAAATTACGTATGGATATATTCCACCTGGTTCCGTCGTCGTTTCAGGCAACCTTCCCTCAAACGACGGTGCATACAGTCTTTACTGCGCAGTTATCGTTAAGCAGGTTGATGAGAAAACCTTAGGTAAGGTCGGGATCAATGAGTTGTTGCGGGATGTCTGATCTGAAGCTTTACGGGATAAGTAATTGCGATACTGTCCGGAAAGCCCGAAAATGGCTTTCCGGACATTCTATCGACTACACCTTCCATGATTTTCACAAACAAGGATTGGACGAAAAAACGCTAGAATCATGGATCGCCAAAGTGGGTTGGACACTGTTATTAAATAGGCGGGGAACAACCTGGCGGAAATTACCTAAAACTGAACGCGCCGATCTCGATGAAGCCAAAGCCAGAATCCTGATGCTCACTTACCCGGCATTGATCAAACGACCGGTACTGGTGGGTGAAGGCCAGCTTCTGGTTGGTTTTGACGAATCAAAATATCAAGAAATCATTCCCTGATTTCACTCTCCAGTTTCTTCCAGAGACACTCACTCCCAGAAACTTTGTCCAGAAGTTCAAGCTGTTTCTGATGTAAGGCGAGTTCATGATCATGGGGTTTGACCACTTTGAGTGGAGGTCGTTGCTTCGTTTCGTGCGTTGCTTTTTTCTGGTTTATGGACTCCGTAGGCTCATGACTAACAAATAGCAGATCGGCCTGGCCCCCTGTCATTCTCAAATAGACATCGGCCAATATCTCTGCATCGAGCAAGGCACCATGCAATTCCCTTTGAGCATTATTGACATCGTAGCGTTTACACAGCGCGTCAAGACTATTTTTTTGTCCCGGATGGAGTTCTCGTGCGAGAGCCAAAGTATCTAGAATGCTACAAAGATCCTCTATTTTCCTGTCAAGACTCAGTAGAGAAAGCTCATAATCAAGGAAGCCAATATCAAATGGTGCATTATGGATAATCAACTCGGCACCTTGAACAAACTCAATGAAATCCTCGACGATCTCACCGAATCGTGGCTTATTACTGAGAAATTCATTGGTTATCCCGTGGACTTCAAGTGCACCTTCGTCCACCTCCCGATCAGGGCAGATATATTGGTGATAATACTTCCCTGTCATTTTGCGGTTGATCATTTCGACACAACCAATTTCAATGATTCGATGACCTTCCGCAGTGGAAAGCCCTGTTGTTTCTGTATCCAGTACGATTTGTCTCATTTTATGGCCTGTTGCTGTAACATTTCATCTATCCCAAGATTGGCAAGTTCATCGGCAATCTCGTTTTCCATATGGCCGGAATGTCCCTTCACCCAGTGCCACTCGACATCATGTCTTGCCACAGCTTCATCCAACCGCTGCCACAGATCCTGGTTTTTCACAGGTTTCTTTTTAGCAGTTTTCCAACCACGCTGCTTCCACCCTTCCAGCCACTTTGTGATCCCGTTTTTCACATATTCCGAATCCGTTGTTATTCTGACCTTGCACTGACGTTTCAGGTTTTCGAGCCCCATTATTGCGGCCATCAGTTCCATACGGTTATTGGTTGTATATGGTTCTGCGCCGTGGAGTCGCTTTTCATGCTTGCCGTATCGCATGAGGACTCCCCAACCCCCTGGTCCGGGATTGCCCCGACAGGCACCATCTGTGAAAAGTTCCACCATATCAACCATGATCACCAAACTCCTTACTCTTGCTAACTTCCAGTGCATCCTGCAACAATTCGGCTTTTATCCGTGCAGATGGTTCAGCCACTCCTGCAGCGATCAGGCTGCGGCGAATCCTCCATTCTGTTCGTGTCGGGGTCAATGGGATCAGGCGTTTTTTTCCAATAACCAAATATCCGCCACCCAACCATGGACAAAGATAATTTCCCAATTTTTCAAAAAATGTGAATCGTTTCATTAACCACCGAGACCCTATAGGGGGACTGAAGAACATATATCGTGTCTTGATCACATCAAACCCCAGCAAAGCCAGCCAATCTCTGATACGACCTGCACGGTAGAAATGGCCACACCAAGGAGGTTCATCTCGCCATGCCAGCAAGGCACGCCAAATACCCATCAGACTCCAAGGATTGAATCCGATGATCAGAAGATGGCCTTCACCAATCAAAATTCGTTCTACTTCTCTCAATACCTCATGGGGATCGTTTTCAAATTCCAATACATGCTGAATAAGAACAACATCCACACTGTTTGCAGCAATGGGTAATTGTGACGATCGGCACAACAAGTGCTCTGGATGTTGTGTATCCTGGGGTGCAATTTCAACAAGGATTTGATGGGAAATCCGGCTTGAACCGAGGAGACCATGAGATTCAATCAGACCCAGTTGCAAAATATGATAGCCAAAAAGATCAGGAAGCTCTTCTTCAATGAGGTTTCTTTCAAGACTGTACAGGGTGCTCCCCGAAACACCATTGAACCATTGCTTCAAACGACACCTAACGGGTGGTTTTTTCTCCTGGTGTTGTAACTCCGGCTGACTCGTGTTCATAGTGAAATCTTACCTTAAAATGAATCAAGACAGGGAATCCTGGCAGTACAGTTAAATTTGGTTAATGCTTGACGCCATCACGACTTATCCTTAGGATCGCGCCATGTTTTTGGGAACCGGTTCCTTATTCTGGAAAATAAAAAGAAGAATCCTCGGGATCATGGTCCTCATGTTCCTGTTGTCATTATGTGGCTGCATGCAGACTTTTCCTGTTCATGAGTCTTTTACAAAGAAAGAAGCTGAAGCGCCATCGATCAAACGAACCCGCTATATTGCCCATCATGATGAGGAAAAAGAACCGGTCAGCACAGTTGATCAGGATAGCCCAGCAATTCTGCAAAAATCATCGGTAGAAGATATCTGGGAATTTGTTCGTACATCAGAACCTCTCGAAAAGGGTGAAAATCAAGCCATCACGACCCAGCTCGAAAAACTGAAAGGTAATCAGTTCTATTTCGACCTCATCAGTAAAAGGGCAAAAACCTTCATCTATCAGATCGCTTCTGAAATCGAGAAACGGAAAATGCCTCTCTTCCTCGCCCTGCTTCCTGTGATAGAAAGCGGCTATAAAACTGACGTGATCTCCTCATCCAGCGCAGCCGGCTTATGGCAGTTTACACCAAGCACGGCCGAACACTTTGGGCTTAAACAGAACTGGTGGTATGACGGTCGCCTTGATATTCTTGCATCAACGGCAGCAGCACTGGACTACCTGCAACAACTGTATGAAGAGTTTGGAGACTGGAAGCTCGCCTTGGCTGCCTATAACAGCGGCAGTGCCACCGTTCACAGGGCGATCAAGAAAAATATCCGCGAAGGCCGACCTCAAGACTACTGGTCATTGGAATTACCAGCCGAAACACGCTTGTACGTGCCGAAACTCGTTGCATTGCAGAGAGTTGTCAGATCACCTGACCAATTCTCAATCAAATTACCACACATTCCAACCAAACCAGTCGTCAAACAGGTTAATACAGGAGGACAAATCCAGTTACAGAAAGTTGCCGACTTGGCGAATATCAGCCTTGGTGAATTAAAACGGCTGAATCCCGGGTTCAAGCGATGGGCGACCGATCCCGATGGCCCGCATCAATTACTCATACCCATTGAATCTGCAGACAGACTAGAGGTTGCCATCGCCCATTTACCTGAAACTGAACGCGTTACCTGGCAGCACCATAAGATAAGACCAGGTGAGTCACTCTGGACAATAGCACGAAAGTACGGGATCAGCATCGATCTCCTTAAGCGCGCGAACAAGCTCAGCTCTGACAAACTGCGTTCCGGTAAAAGCCTACTCATCCCAGGCGGACCGAGTATTGCCTCACGGGGCGAGAAAAAGGAAATCCGAGATATAGAAAATGGTGTCTATCGAGTTCAAAATGGCGATTCACTGTGGCTGATTGCCAGGCGCTTTGATATACATGTTCGCCAGATCATCGAGTGGAACAATATCAGCAGAGACACTCCTCTCAAGCCTGGACTGAAGTTGAAAATTCTCCTCAACAGGCCGATACTGGAGGCTGCGGCACTGTGATGTAATAACTCAATGATAAAACTCATCAAGCTTCCTTTGCGCCTGCTTTTCAAACTTCTGTTCAGGGTTAAAATTGTTGGTTTGGAAAATTATCATGCTGCAGGTGAACGGGTACTGATCGCAGTCAATCATGTCTCCCTGCTGGATGGTGTACTGCTCTACCTCTTTCTACCCCACCGCCCTACCTTTGCCATCAACACCCAGATTCATGAAAAGTGGTATTTCAAACCTTTCCTGAAGTTTGTCGATCTTTTTGTGCTTGATCCGCTGAACCCCCATTCACTGAAATCATTAATTAAGTTTCTAAAAGAAGACAACAAGGCGGTTATTTTCCCCGAAGGCAGAATCACCACAACGGGTACATTAATGAAAATCTATGATGGCGCAGGGATGGTCGCTGCAAAATCAGGAGCAATGGTTCTGCCCATAGGTATAGAAGGTGCTCAGTTTTCGAAGTTTGCATATACCAGAGAGATTCTCAAACAATCCTGGTTTCCAAAAATATGCCTGACAATTCACCAACCGGTACGGATTATTTCTCCTGAAGATGACACGCACTCCTCGCACAGAGTGAATGCTGCACAGCAAATGGCAGATATCATGCGTGAAGTCGCCTTTATGAACACCGACTCCGAACGCACACTGTTTACCGCATTACTTGATGCGATGCGAATTCATGGGGGTAAACGAATAATCGCCGAGGATATCAATCGTGAGCCCATGAGCTACCGTCAACTCGTTTCCCGCGCCTTTATCCTTGGCAAGGCAATTGCGAGTGAAACCTCTCCCGGTGAGTGTGTCGGGATACTTTTGCCCAATGCCAATGCCAATCTGGTAACGTTAATGGGGCTCCATTGCTATGGACGTATTCCGGCCATGCTCAATTTTACTGCGGGTGCACAGGGGTTGGTTACTGCTTGTGAAACTGCGCTCATCAAAGTGGTCTATACGTCCAGAGCATTCATCGAAAAAGGAGAACTGGAGTGCACAATTGAGTCGCTGGAAAAGGTTGTCAAGGTCATCTTTTTAGAAGATTTCAGAGATAAAATTTCCATTTTCAGGAAGCTTGCCGGCCTCTTCAAAGCCAGATTTCCACGAATCGCGTACAGCGTCCGTTCTAATCGTATCAAGCCGAATGATCGGGCTGTAGTTCTCTTTACTTCTGGTTCTGAAGGAATTCCAAAGGGTGTGGTCCTCTCGCACAAAAATATCCTTTCAAACTATGCTCAAGTCAGGCCTTTGATCGGTCTGAACAGGAAAGATTTGGTTTTCAACTTTCTCCCTATGTTCCATTCATTTGGTTTCACAGCAGGAACCATCCTGCCATTGATGGAAGGTGCAAGGATTTTTTTCTATCCAACGCCTTTGCATTACCGCATTATTCCTGAGTTGTGCTATCAAATGGGTGCCACCGTCATGTTTGGTACGAACACCTTCCTTGCGGGTTATGCAAAATATGCACATCCGGCGGACTTTCATACACTTCGTTTCGTGGTTGCCGGTGCTGAAAAGCTTCAGGCAGACACGCGCAGGATCTGGTTTGAAAAATTTGGTATTCGTATCATGGAGGGGTATGGCACAACGGAGGCCAGCCCGGTAGTGTCCGTCAATACACCCTATTATTACAAAACGGGAACTGTCGGCCGATTATTGCCTGGTATGGACTATTATCTTGAACCTATCGAAGGGCTGAATGAAGGTGGACGTTTTTTTATTTCAGGCCCGAATATCATGTTGGGTTACCTCTTCCATGGCAGTGATGGCGAGATTATCCCTCCCCTAACTGAACGGGGTGCAGGCTGGTATGATACCGGAGATATCGTCTCCATTGATGATCTGCAATATATCACTATACTGGGACGCGCAAAACGTTTTGCTAAAGTAGGTGGAGAAATGGTTTCCTTGACGAGTGTTGAGAGTCTTGCCAATACCGTTTGGCCAGATATGCTACATGCAGCAGTTGCCATTCCTGACAAGAAAAAGGGTGAGCAGATCGTTCTGCTGACCGAATATAATGACGCGGATAGAAAGGATCTTGTCGAGCAAGCAAAAAAAGATGGCGTGGCGGAACTGGCTGTTCCACGAAAAGTAATTAAAGTGGATTCCATTCCTGTACTGGGAACTGGCAAGATTGATTACCGTGGTGTAAATGAATTACTGAAAGAAGATCAGTCCTAATCGGGCTGTCATTTCCTCTGTTTACGTCTTCCCTTCCGGGCAAGCTTATCAGCTCTTTTCATTTCCCTTTCCCGATCAAGCTCTGCTTTTTCCCTGATCATATCTTCAGGGCTTTCAAGTGTGATTTGACCAATTGCTCCAGATCGAAAATCGATCAAGAACAACCGCGAGACTTTTTCCAAATCAACCATTCCTCCTGATCTCAGACAACCTCTCTTGGCCCCGATCAATTCCATAAGCTCCATTTGAGAATCCGGGATCTCATCCAGACCATACCGGGATTTAAGATCAAGTGGGTAGTTCTGCATTAGGTATTCCGCAAGAAACAAAGCTGTCTCTGGGTACTCCATGGCGGTATCCCTGATCGCACCGGTTGCTGCGAGACGAAAACCGCTATTCCGGTTTTCTACATTGGGCCAGAGCACACCTGGTGTATCGGAAAGAGTGATCCCACCACCCAGTTTGATCCGTTGTTGTGCCTTGGTAATTGCAGGTTCATTACCCGTCTTGGCAATACTACGGCCTGCCAGTGTGTTGATCAGGGTCGATTTTCCGACATTGGGTATGCCAACAATCATGGCATTAATCGTTTCTCGATGTGCAGATAAACTTTTTCTGATCAGCGATGGTAAACTTTTAACACTCGCTGGTTCTTTAGTCGAAACAGTCAATGTTGAAACACTTTCTGAATGGTGTGTAAAGTAAGCCTGCCACCTTTCAGTCAATTCGGGATCGGCCAGATCCACCTTGTTCATCACCATGATACAAGGTTTCTCTCTCCTTAGATCGGCAAGTACCGGGTTCTCACTGCTGTATGGTATGCGGGCGTCAATGATCTCGATGACAAGATCAATCTTGGACAGAGATTTGCTTATCTCCCTTCTGGCCTTGTGCATATGGCCGGGGTACCACTGGATTTTCATAACCACGTGTACTCATTCAACTGGGAAAGAGCTTAGCAGTAAAACAGATCGATTACAGTTATTCAGAAACTATAGCGTATTGCAGCGTAGAGGTTGGTATTCTCCTGAAACTGACCGAAAAAGGTATATTCTCGTTCACCACCAAAAATATTTCCTCCTGCTTCCATCGTCCAATGATCATCGATCTTATAGGTCACGTGTGGACGCAGATAGAAATCTTTGTCCGATGGAGATGCATACGCAAAAACAGACCAGATCACATTCTGATTATGTGTCAGTTTGGTCAGACGCAAAGTAAACAAGTGCCGGTTGTGATCCCTGGTCGGAAAACCGGACGGCAGACTGGCCTCATAGGCACTGTAATCGGAGATACGTTCCAGATAATATTGGAGACCCATGGTCAACTCTTTGGCGATTTCCCTTTCGTATCCGATCAACAGTCGAAATTCACTGTTATTTATAAATGGATTAGTACCGTTCCTGTCCATCCTAGAGTCATAGTATCCTATCTCGAGGTTTGCAATACCCTTCCCTACAGGACTCCGCAGACTCGCACCATAGACACGCAGATCAGGGAAAACAGCCTTGCCTGTCAGTGGATCAAATCCCCCCGGACTCTTCCAGAAACCATTGTATGCATAAAAAGCTGTTTCAATGGCACCAAAGTTTCTGTACAGACGAATTGCCAGTTCATCATCGGTAAATGTATTATCAGGATTGACAGCATCGATCACCGAATTCTGTCCTGCAATACCACCTGCCAGTGGACTGAAATAGGAAATCCTGCTCCCGTTGATAAAACGATCTGTATCAAAGCGAGGGGTATAGACAAGGTCGAGGTTCATCACACCACTGAAAAAGGCCAGTTTAAAGGCATCCGATGGGGCTTTCAGATATTCTACGTCTCGACCTATGAAAAAAGCCTGCCAGTCTTTCGGGAAAAGATCGTTGATGAATAGCAGATCACCTGTGCCCCAGGTCAAGATCTGACGACCAATCTTCACATCCATGAAGCTCGTTGGTGTGAAAGAGAGATTAGCCTCACGTAAATCAATCCAGCCTTGGCCGGTTTCCAGTTTGATTTCATGAGTGTCTGCCAGATCATCATAGACAAGATCACTCACCAGGTGAAGGTTGAATAAGCCCAGAGTGTGCTCCAGATCAAACTGCAAACGTGTTTCTGTGATCGAACGATCGTCTTCAAAACGATCATCCTGAGTTCTTGTGCCAAGGCGAACTTCCCAAAATCCGGAGAGATCGGCAAAACCCTCCTTATCTGAACCAGCCTCAAAACCCTCTTCTACTAATGTCTCTTCGCCAAGTCCTTCCGGCAATTCCGGTTCTTGAGCTGAAGTGGGTATTTTGTTACCCCTTTCAATACCTCCTGGCAGTTCCGCTTCATCAGAAGCTGCTGAGTCGTCAGCCAAACCTTCAGGCAGAGCAGGTTCATCCAAAGATGGACTCTCAAACTCTTCAAGACCTTCAGGGAGGGCTGGCTCTCCGGCCTGGGCCAGAACGCTAAAAGAAGATATCAGTAAAACAGGAAGTAACAAACGCATGGTTATTTAAGATATTTTCTAGGCGGTTTTCGTAAATACCTTTCAGTAAAAATATCTTCAGGAATCCCTGTATCATATTTTACTGAGGAGTATTCCATTACAGTCTTGCTACCTTGATTGAGGCTTTCCATACTTGCCTTGGTTACGGTTGGATGACCTTGGATATTTTCCACCTTCAATGCCTTAGCGACACGATATTTCTTATCCTGCGCATCGTAGTATTCCACCTGGATCGGGAGGAACGTTTTTTTGTGGATATACATCATGTAATAGGCAAACTCAACGGAAGATGGATCTTTTGGCGTATTCTTGATAACGAAATATTTATCCGTTGTCTTCAACAGCTCATGCTCATCTTCATCAATATCACGGCCGGAAACATCTTCATAGAAGAAGTCAGACCCTACAAAACTCGTTCGTTTGTCAGAAGCGGCTATTCGCTTAACAAGATCAAGCGCTGGGAGATATAACCAGCGATCGTCATCCTTGTCTAGATTCTTCCAAACGAGGAATACCATTTTGTTGACATCTGCAGGACGCGAGAAGTAGACATAGAATTTCTGCTTTCCACGATAAGCGCCATTTTCAAGCTCATCCGTATCGGGCTGATCCCAACGCAGAATGGTGAGCTTGCGCATACGTTTTCGTCCCTGGCTATCCGTAATAGTCATTTTCACATGCGCACGTCCATCCTTTCCTTGATAGTAAGTTGCAAGATTTGCCCTGTTCACGATCTCTTCGATCGTGGGATCTGCAGCAATGGCAGAGGCAGCCAAAAACAGTGATATCAAAAGTACTGTTAATCGTTTCATGATAATTCTCCTCTAAAGAGATACTTCTCAAGTAATGTCATGGCAGAAGGTAAAATCAATAATGTTGCAATACCTGCACAAACCAGTATGGAAGCGATAAAAAAGCCTACCGTCTGATATGGCACAAGCGGGGCGGCGAGCAATGGCAGAAAACCAGCTCCAAGTATGATCACATTCCTTGTGATCGCACGAGCGGGTTCACCAAAGACAACATCTACCGCATTGTGCCAATTTCCGGTTTCGCGTACAGCCTCCCGTGAACGTGCAAGGAAATGAATCGCATAGTCGATCGCAAGCCCAAGACTCAATGCGCTGAGTACGGCAACAGGCATATCGTAATCTTTTCCAATCAGGCCAATCACACCATAGATAAGGCCAACCGTTACCGTCAGAGGGATCATGGACAGAATACCAAACAAGGCTGAACGGAACAGGAACACCATCATTAACAGAACGATGACGAAACTGCCCATAAATGATTTCAGCATACCTTGTACCATATGATCCTGCCAAATCACATTGATATAAGTAAGTCCGAACCAGTTTGATTTCAAGGCCATTGGGGGCGGATTCTGTTCTTCGAAATCTGCTACTGCCGCAATAACTTTTTCCATGTCCTTGTTGTCACCACTGGTGAGTTGCAACATCAGATTACTTTTCTTGTAATCTGGAGTGACGAAATGCCACAAATCCTGAGGTCGATGACTGTTTTGATAAGTAATCAGAGTTTGCGCGACACCATTTACACTATCCGGAATACGGAAATGATCAGCATCGCCAAGGAACAGTTCACGATGTACGGTTTTGATGATATCGGGTAAAGCATTGACCTTGCCTACGACACCAGTCTGCAAAAGAAAGTCCTGCAACCTGGAGAGATATCGAAGTACCTCGGGTTGTTTGAAAACCTCGTTTCTTTGATCCTCTCGGTCAAAGAATAATGCCAGCTCGGACCAAGTATCGTACTCTTCATCAGAAGCATGATCCATGAGATCATTGACCCTGCCTTGAAGCTTTGACAGATAATCTTCGATGGACTCGGCCTGGGTTTCTTTCATAAGCTGAACAGCTTTTGTATAGACAGCCTCCACCTGAGCATATTCATCAGCCAATACCTGTGCTTTCCATTGCTCGAGGCGTTGCTCCAATTCAGTAATGTAACTGTCCACGGAAAGTCCTTTATCGTCTGCCTCGTATTGCAAATAGGCAATATAGGTTCCACCAAAGTGTTCGTTCAGGATCTTGTCTGCGACTCTGATAGGATGATCCGGCTCAAACCACTTGATTGGATTATCATTAATCTGGATCCTGCTAATGCCATAGACAGAAATAAGCACACACAAAAAGGTAACTGCAAGAACAGTTTTAGGATGGTCATGTGTCCATTTTCCAAGTCCATGGAGAAATTTGGCCATGCCTGTAGTATCTCCACTATCCGATACAGATTGACCAAACCCTTCAAGCTTTGCCTCCGGCATCAGCATCACATAAGCAGGAATGAAGACAATGGTCCAGAACCAGGCCAGGAACACTCCGATTGCAACAAATATTCCAAACACTTGGACAGGAGGTATCGGAGTTAAAGCCAGTGACGCAAAACCCGCCATTGTTGTCACGGAGGTAAACAGCATCGGTGTAAAAAGATGCTTCATGACCTCAATGATGGTCTTCTTGCGATCCCTGATTTGAGGGTAGCGATCAAAAAACTCCGAGAGAATATGAATTGAGTCAAGGACGGCAATCGGCATGATAAAGATGGGTATCATGGAACTCATGATATGGATCGTATTACCCGTGATAACCAGCAAGGCCATGGTAGAAAGGGCGCTGACCATGGCAACGATCATGGGAGATACAATCAGTGTCAAATTTCTGAAGAACCACCACAGAAGTACAAAAATCACAAGCATGGCAAGGGGGGCGGAGATTGCCATCTGGGTAAACATTTCGACACCGAAGGTGTCTTCAGCCACAGGTAGTCCTGTAATATGTACCTGCTCATCACCGTCCCACTCCTTTATAAAACCCAGTAATGCCTTGCGGACTTCATAGGAATCATGCTTGCTTACCAAGGGCAAATAGATAGCCAATGCCTTGCCATCCTCGCTTACCATGGTTCCCTTCAGAAAAGGAATATTCATGGCTCTTTCACGGATAGAAAGCGCTTCCTCCTGAGTCTTGGGTGGTCGAGGCATCAACCAACTGAAATTGACCACACCCATGCCTCCCTGCTCAATGTTGTCCACCGTGGAAGGCGCAATAATATCGATCTCGACTACACCATGTTTACCTTCTTTATCAGACCACTGGAGTGTTTTTGCGAATTCAGTCAGGTCATAAACCCGTTGTAATGATTCTGGATTGAAAACACCTTCTGGATGCTTATCGTTGACAATTCCCACCACAACAATGTCATTGAGCGAAAATTCTTTCTTTGCAGCATTGTGAAAGAGACGGACCGGTTCATCTGCAGGGAGCATGTTTTCCGGGTCGGTATCAACCTCGATGCTATGTAAGGCAGGCACCTTTTCCGGCCAGATACTGGGCACTGCTGCGAGTATAATCAGTAAAAATGTGGAAAACACCATCAACCAGGTAAAAAATCTTGGTCTCGCTACAGCCCAATCGATTAACCAGCTTGATTTTTTAGATGACATTCTGTTACCCTTTCCTAATATAAGATCTTTCTTATATTAGCACTATCTTATATTGAATGCAAACAAATTTATTTACACTACAATACTACATTAAAAAATGGGAATCCTGGAGGTCAGAAGATGGCAAAAATAATCGTTCTCGGGGGCGGAATCGCTGGTACAACACTCGCTTATGAAATGCGTGAAAAGGCAGGACCGAATGATCAGGTGACATTGATTTCAGACAGTCCTACGTTCCACTTCGTACCTTCCAATCCTTGGGTTGCCGTTAACTGGAGAACACCTGATAACATCAAGGTTGAATTAAAGCCCTACCTCGAAAGGAAAAATATTGACTTCATCCCCAAAGCTGCGAAACGCCTGCATCCAGATGAAAACCGTATAGAACTGGAAGATGGCACCGAGGTCACCTATGACTACCTCGCGATCACAACAGGTCCACGCCTGGCCTTCGATGAAATTCCAGGATTAGGGCCTGACGGATTTACGAAATCAATCTGCCACGTTGATCATGCAGTAGAAGCAGCCAAAGAGTGGGATAAATTTGTTGAGAACCCCGGGCCGATGATTGTTGGAGCAGCCCAACTTGCATCCTGCTTTGGCCCCGCTTATGAGTATGCCTTCATTGCCGATACTGAATTACGAAAGAAAAAAATACGACACAAGGTACCGATGACATTCGTCACCTCGGAGCCTTATATCGGCCATCTGGGACTGGGTGGTGTCGGCAATTCAAAGGATTTACTGGAAGGCGTTCTCCGGGATCGACATATCAACTGGATTACCAACGCAAAAATCGACAAAATTGAAGAAAATACCATGTTTATCACCGAAGTCGATGACAATGGTGAAACAAAGAAAAAACATGAACTCCCTTTCAACTATTCCATGATTCTGCCCGCCTTTACCGGAATTGATGCAGTCATGGGTATCGAAGGCCTGGTCAATCCTAGAGGTTTTATTATCGTCGATGAATACCAGCGGAATCCAACGTATGACAATATTTTTGCTGCAGGTGTCTGCATTGCTATTGCCCCGCCCGAGACAACACCTGTGCCTACGGGTGTGCCCAAAACCGGGTATATGATCGAATCCATGGTGTGTGCAACCGTTGGAAATATTGCAGAACTTCTAAATGGCAAACAACCTTCACACACAGCAACATGGAACGCCATCTGCCTTGCAGATATGGGGGATTCAGGTATTGCCTTTGTCGCCATGCCACAGATCCCTCCACGAAACGTAACCTGGGCAAAACAGGGAAAATGGGTTCATGCAGCAAAAGTGATGTTTGAGAAATATCATCTGCGGAAGGTAAAAACCGGGAAGACAGATCCCTACTATGAGCGGCAGTTCCTGAAATTGTTGGGGATAACAAAACTGGACTGTGGTTAGTCCTCCATCTGACGGATCATAATACCTTTGGAATATCTTCGGCGGCTCGTGCTGCATCCAGCAGTACGAGCCCCAATTTGGCATCAGGACGGGCAAGTACACAAAGAACAGATTCCGGACCAGATCGGACCATGATCACATAACCCAGACGGCCCTTGACAATCACCTGCTCAAGTTCACCACGCTGTAGTTCTCTGGCGGTCCTCTCCCCAAGCATCAACATTGCCGCTGTCATTGCGCTTACCATTTCTTCGTCAAAACTCGTCGGTAATGCACTGGCGATCAATAATCCGTCAATAGAAATAACGGCCGATCCCTGGATGTCGACAGTCGATCCATTCAATTCATTCAATATCGAAACAAGCATGTCTTCACGCATGGAAATAAAACCCCGGAATCAATCCATATCGCAACCTGTATCGGCCGGTAAACAAATTACTTCAATCAGCGGGAATTAACTCTTTGAAGAAAAATATTTTTCAAAGGATCGTGTCTTCAAAAAAAATGTCTGACAGAAGTGGATCATGAGAGTAAATAAGTGCCTTGATGAGCATGGTCACATCGGACCTGTTCCGTGGATCAACAGAGAAGATAGGGCATATTCTGCGTGAATTGATAGATCTGTTTTCAAGATGAAGATGATAATCAGGGATCGATGGAATCCTGGATTGATCAGTATGTGTGATGCCGATCACGACATTTTCCAGTCGATGTTCGTCCATTTTGTCAAGAAAATAATCAAGGTGATTAAAAGGATCCTTTCTGCTGTTATCGATCAGCAAGACGTAACCCATTGGTTCAGCTTTCAAACAGTTTTCAAAATGATCAGCGGACAGTTCCAACAAATAGATCTCAAGACTACCGGTCCCCAGTTTCCCATAAGCCAGACCTGATTCTTTATCGATCATGTCACCGTCACTCAGTAACCTGATCGCTGTTGACTTGCCTGCTCGTGCAAAACCAGTAAAGACGATACTGTTTTCGATCGTTACCTTCTGACATAATGAGTCTTTACCTGTACACCCCGATAACTCACTACCTTGGATCGTCAGGTTCATTTCCGAGAGATAACGATCCAAATCCGTTCGGGTACTGTATTTTGAGACAACATAAGCAGTTCCATTGAAAAAAAGAAAACGAATAACATTGTCGACTCCCTTGTCATTTCGAGACACCCTCGCTTTAACTCGTTTATGAAGCTCATTGAGCTTATCCAAAAATTCAGCAATTCGCCTCGGCTCTTTCACATGAACAGTACCGTTATCCATTCTATAGACGATTTCACTAGGAAAGTACTCCGTAATAATTAGTTGCAATTCCAGCTGTTGATCAATGGCCAGATAGGTAACAAATTCGTCTGAAACTGAAATGCATTTCTGGATTCTGTAATCATCGAGATGAGAATCAGTGGGCAACGATTTTTGTTTTGTTATTTCCATTATCAGGAATTTTGCCCTTTGAGATATTTGATTATACGGAGATAGAGTTCTCTTTTGTTTTTCTCTGATCTAACGGTTGTTCTACTCAGTTCAGGCTGATTACCGGGATTCTCGTTCTGACTTCCGTCCTTGATCAATCCCAGACTTGACACAGCCGTGTAAAAACGGATGACATCTTCCATAGAAATCTTGAGTACCTCGCTGGTCTCAAGCAAGGTCATGGGGCATGAAACCCAAAGTGCAGCAATCCGCATGGCATTCGGAACAGGCGTAAACCGGGGCAGATCAGGCCAGTAGCTGAGAACGATTTTCTTTTTCAGGTCAGTACCCGCAGGTAATGCACCATCATATGTCCACAATGCCAGATCCCAGAGAAAGGCATCTATATCTATTGGTTTCAGACGAGTATCTCGCCACTCCTCGAGATACTTCGAAAACTCCCGATCACTGAAAACACGCTTCATAAAATCTGAGCGTTCGATCGGTCTCTCGCACAGGTCCTTCAAACCTTCAGGGGTTAAATCGGTATTGATCCAATGTTCAGTCGGATCAATAAAAATACTTCCCTGATTGTTAATTTGCAGCTTGATACCATGGCCTTCCGTATTTGCTAGTAATACGGCTTTTTTGACTTCATCAATCAGATAACCTTTCTCACTAAGGTATCTGATGGCATCAGATTTCGTTGATTCTTTCTTGTGTTCAGAACCTGTACTTCTCTTTTTCTTTATTGAGAGACGAGGAGTAAAAATATTTCGCCAAGAGTATTGTTTTTTTTCCGGTGTAAAAGTCCCTGTAACGAGTTTATTCCTTGCCTTGTTGAGTGCAGTAACCAGATCAGCAATCGTTACAGGTTTTTTGATAAAAAGATGATTTGGCGACCTGTGTTTTTCATCTATCGACATGAGAACCGCAAGCTGATCAGACTTTGCCTGTTGCAGTGCTGACCATTCCTCTTCAGCACCATATTTGTCCAGATCGACGATACTCAGATCTGCTGAACCTGTATTCCCAAGGGAAAAAGAGTTGTCGAATTCCCGTTCGAAGACCATTTCGATAACATTCCGGTTGCGTTGATCGATTCCGATCAGGTTTACAAGAACCGTCCTTTTCCCGTCAGGATTGGTCATGCGTTCAGGATTTCCTTGCTATCGTTGTTTAATCGTATGAGAGTTTACTACAACTAATAAATTTATCTACTTGTTATTCAGAGTATTATTCTATAGAAAAAATGTGATCTATAGAATCCTCTTAAAGAGACTAAATTTCGAGCGCATACTCCTATACAGGCTAAATCATAACATCCAACATTACATAAAAAAGGCCCCATATGGGGCCACGTGTCTGACAACATGAAATCCATAAGGAGGTCATTCAGACAATGGTCGTTTAATAACAATTCCACCTCTCAAATCTCCGACATGATAACCAGTTGCTCTGTCATGAGGATAGGTCTTCTTTATGGTGTCAGGAATCTGGGAAGCCTCACCATGACAAATCATGCACAAGGGTTTGATCACCAAAGGCTTCATGTACCGAAAATAGCGACCAGCAGGCTCTTCGACAATCTCTGAGTAACTCATATCTTTCAGATCGTTTCCGCCGGCTGCGCGTCGCTCAAAATAGGCAAGAGCTTCTTGTTCCCAGCGGTCGGGGGTTCCAAGTAGCGGGTTTCTTACACGCGTCCCTACTCGTGTGATTCTCCAACCCTTCTCTATTGAAAGGCGGTTTACAATCTCGGGCGCCAGTTCCGAACATACCTTTACTGCCTGTTCAGGCCCGCCTTCCTGAATCTGTTTTTTTAAGGCAGAACCCAATTCTTTGAGCAATTGGCCAGCCACTGCTTCGGCTTCCTTCTCATAGTTCACCACAGGTTCCGCCTGAACAGCCAGTGAAAGTAGAAAGGTAAAGACAAGTCCTGCTTGTTTCATCTATGTTCGTTTACTCTTGGAAGGCACAGCCTGACTTTATACCCAACTTAGCCAGTATCTTTGCGAGCGGGCAGAAACCTGTAAAAGCTGCCTGCAACATGTTTGCCCCGACGAAGGCTGTAAACCACAACCAATAGATCGAATGAAGCTGTGAAAGGGCTAAACTGACTAGTATAAAAGTACCAGCAATTGCAAAAACCATGCGATCGATGTTCATCTCTTTACTCCTTGTTAATGGGTTCTGTAACTGCTTTTGTATAAGTTTTCAGGTGTTACAATACAGTTCATACAACGATTCTAGTAATTTCTTTGTCTTTTCATCCCTGACGGAATAATGCATGCTTTGGGCTTCCCTTCTGCATTCGACAATCTCTTCTTCTCTCAGTCTGGCCAGATGCTGGGATAATGCCGACTGGCTTAATCCAACAAGTTTTTCCAGCTCTCCAACTGTGCATTCGTTTTTGCTGAGGTGACAGAGCACCATTAACCGGTTAGGGTTGGCCAGAGACTTCAGCAGATTTGAGGCCTCCTTTGCATTTTTTTCCATTTCATTAACGTTCATATTCGTCTTCTCTAATATTAGCATTCACTAATTTTTTATGCAACATATATTATAAATTAGTAATATTAGTAATGGCTAATTATTGGATAAGATTCTGTCTATCAAGTGTGAAATTACAGTTAATTTTAGTCATATACATCAAATCAATGTAAAATTGAGCGTTTTGATAAACAATCACCGATCCAAAAACTCTATGAATCGCGAAAAAAGACTGGCTCATCTTCACTGCTCCCTGAGGGAACGAATCCTGCTGCTGGATGGCGCAATGGGGACGATGATCCAGTCTTATAACCTGGAAGAAGCCGATTACCGTGGGGAGCGTTTCGCTGACCATCCCTGTGATGTAAAAGGCAACAATGATCTGCTGTCATTGACTCAACCAGAGATTATCAAATCGATCCATCGTGCCTATTTTGAGGCTGGTGCGGATATCGTTGAGACAAATAGTTTCAACTCCACTTCCATCGCCCTGGCTGATTATCAACAGGAAAAACTGGCCTATGAACTGAATCTGGCAGGAGCCATGCTGGCCCGAGAGGTCGCGGATGAGTTCACGTTTTCTGATCCATCTAAACCCCGGTATGTCGCCGGTGTACTCGGACCAACCAACAGAACTTGTTCCATTTCTCCTGATGTCAATAACCCGGGCTACCGGAACATCACTTTCATGGAACTGGTCGAGGCCTATACAGATGCAGTCAGGGGCCTGGTTGAAGGAGGTGTCGATATCCTGATGGTCGAAACCATTTTCGATACCTTGAATGCCAAAGCCGCCCTTTTTGCTATTGATCAGTATTTCGAAAAGCAGAACATATGCTTACCCATTATGATCTCTGGCACTATCACAGATGCATCCGGCCGGACATTGACCGGTCAAACCGTCGAGGCCTTTTATAACTCACTGCGTCATGCGAAACCCTTATCCATTGGCTTAAACTGCGCCCTAGGCCCGGCAGATTTGCGCCAGTATGTTGAAGAACTGGCTTCGTTCTCGGAAACCTTTGTTAGTGCCCATCCTAATGCCGGACTTCCCAACGAATTCGGTGAGTATGATCTGGAAGCGCCGGAAATGTCCAAGCATATCCACGAATGGGCTGAAGCCGGTCTGCTCAATATCGTTGGTGGCTGTTGTGGCACAACACCGGATCATATCCGCGCTATGGCAGAAGCCATTGAGGGCATATCCCCCAGGAAAATACCGGATCTGCCGATTGTACAGCGCCTCTCCGGTCTCGAACCTTTCAATATCACACCTGATGTCAATTTTGTAAATGTAGGAGAGCGGACCAATGTTGCCGGCTCCCCCAAATTTCTGCGCTTAATCAAGGAAGAACAGGATTTAGATGCTGCTTTGGAAGTTGCCCGTCAACAAGTGGAAAATGGTGCTCAAATCATTGATATTTGTATGGATGAGGGCATGCTCGATTCCGCGCAACTGATGCAGGATTTTCTCAACCTCATTGCCTCAGAACCGGATATCAGTCGTGTTCCGGTCATGATTGATTCCTCAAAATGGTCTGTCATTGAAGCAGGCCTGCGTTGTGTACAAGGAAAGCCAATTGTCAACTCGATCAGCCTAAAGGAAGGTGAGGAAAAGTTTCTGGAACGAGCCAAACTGGTTCGACGTTACGGCGCTGCCGTGGTGGTAATGGCTTTCGATGAAAAAGGACAAGCTGACACCACTGAACGCCGCTTCGAGGTTTGCAAGCGATCCTACAACCTGCTGGTTAACCAGGTCGGGTTCCCACCTGAGGATATTATCTTTGATCCCAATGTGCTCACCGTGGCAACGGGTATGGAAGAGCACAACAACTATGCGGTTTCCTTCTTTGAGGCCACACGACTCATCAAGGAGCATTTACCCTACGCACTGGTAAGCGGGGGGTTAAGTAACGTCTCCTTTTCATTTCGTGGTAACACTCCTGTGCGAGAGGCTATGCATGCGGTTTTCCTTTACCACGCCATCCAGGCAGGACTGGATATGGCTATTGTCAATGCTGGTCAGCTCGGCATCTACGATGAAATCCCGGATGATCTGTTGGAACGGATTGAAGATGTGCTTCTGAATCGTCGACCTGATGCCACCGATCGATTGGTCGAGTTCGCCGAAAGATTCAAGGCTGAAAGTGGTGGAACAAAAGAAAGAAAAGCAGATCTGGAGTGGCGAAAAGGTACTGTTCAGGAGCGGATCACACATGCTCTGGTCAAAGGTATCGCGGAATTTATCGAGGAAGATACTGAAGAAGCCCGTCAAAAGGCAGAAAAGCCTTTGGATGTCATTGAGGGCCCTCTGATGGAGGGAATGAATGTCGTGGGTGATCTGTTTGGTGCAGGGAAGATGTTTCTGCCCCAGGTCGTCAAGAGTGCAAGGGTCATGAAGAAGGCAGTTGCCTATCTGTTGCCCTATATCGAAGCGGAAAAGGTAGCAGGCGAGACCCAGACAAACGGTAAGATTATCATGGCAACCGTCAAGGGGGATGTGCACGATATTGGAAAAAATATCGTCGGTGTCGTTCTTCAGTGCAACAATTTTGAAGTCATTGATCTTGGAGTCATGGTGCCTGCACAAACCATCCTCGACAAGGCCCGGGAATTGAATGCCGATCTGATTGGCCTCAGTGGGCTTATCACCCCTTCCCTTGATGAGATGGTTCATGTTGCCAAGGAAATGCAACGGCAGGAATTCACTTTGCCACTGATGATAGGCGGTGCTACGACCTCAAGAGCTCATACGGCCGTTAAGATCGACCCGAACTACGACCATCCGGTTGTTCATGTAAAGGATGCTTCACGCGCTGTAGGTATCTCTACCCGGCTTCTGAATGTGGAGATGAAGGAAGAGTTAGTCCAGGAACTTAAAAAGGAATATGACATGGTGCGTGAACGTCATAAGGGCAGACAGTCAAAAACCGAATGGCTGACACTGGATCAGGCACGCGAAAACAAAACACCCATCGACTGGTCCAGTTATACACCTCCTGTTCCGAAACAACCGGGTATCCATGTATTCGAAGATTACTCCCTTGCCGAGTTACGAGAATATATCGACTGGACACCCTTCTTCATAGCATGGGAACTGGCCGGGAAATTTCCGCGTATTCTGCAAGATAAATCGGTGGGAGAAGAAGCAACCAAACTCTATCAGGATGCCCAGCACATGCTCGATCGGATCATTGAAGAAAAATGGTTCACTGCAAGAGGAGTGATAGGCCTCTTCCCCGCAAACACCATAGGTGATGACGATATCGAGATCTATAGCAGTGAGAATCGTGATGGTGAACTCATGGTCATCCATTCTCTACGTCAGCAGACACGCAAGCCGCCGGGTCAGCCCAACTATGCACTGGCCGATTTCATTGGCCCTCAGGAAAAGCACGTAGAGGACTATATTGGTGCCTTTGCCGTTGCCACCGGTTTTGGGATGGAAAACAAACTCGCTGAATTCGAAACGGATCACGATGATTATAGTGCTATCATGCTCAAAGCACTGGCTGATCGGCTGGCCGAAGCCTTTGCCGAAAGGATGCATCAGCGAGTGCGTACAGAATTCTGGGGCTACGCTCCGGATGAGCACCTCGACAATAACGCTTTGATAGCCGAACAATACCAGGGCATAAGACCAGCGCCTGGTTATCCGGCCTGTCCTGATCACACCGAAAAACCCCTGCTCTGGGAATTGCTGGATGTTGAGAAAAATACAGGGATTACCCTGACCGAGCACTATGCCATGGTACCAACAGCGGCTGTCAGTGGCTGGTATTTTTCACACCCTGAATCACGTTACTTCGGTGTGGGCAAGCTCAATCGTGATCAAATCCAGGATTACGCCAGACGCAAGGGCATGGATATTTCCACTATCGAACGTTGGCTCGCACCAAATCTTGGATATGATGAAGCCGACAGTTGATTCTTCCTAGAATTGCGCCGGCCCTTGAAATCTTGCCATGAGTCACCATATACGCCTCAGAAATGTTGCATTGCAGCAATTTATGATCTATAATTACCAGTGTATTAACGTTTAGATAGTATTTAACAGGAGAATTACCATGATGAAAGAGTTTCCCTTCGACTTTACCGCATTTACAAAACCGATTGAAAAACTGACAGAACTGAATATTGCCAAGTTCGAAGCAGCTATAGAAAAGCAGACCGAAGCTGCCAAAGAACTGATCAGCCTGACTGAACAGCGTTCAAAAGCATTGGCTGAGGTCAAAGACATCGAAAGTTTCACTGCTTTCCTTAAACGACAGAATGAAATCGCACAAGAAACTGTCAAGAAAACTGTCGAAGAAAGCAAAGCCGCTCTCGAAGAAGCCAAAGCTTACAACGAAGAAGTTCAGAAAATCATCGCTGAAAGCATTGAAGCTGTAAGCTCAACACCCAAAAAGACTTCTAAAAAAGCTGCTTGATTCAAGCATTTCGAGTTTACAAGCCCCGACACTTTGATCGGGGCTTTTTTTTGCCTGTAAACTGTTCGGAACTGGTAAAATTATATTGTTGAAGGAACAAAAGACATTATCATGACACCGTATATTGAATCACAGGGTCTCAGAATTGCCGAACCCCTTTACAGGTTGCTGAAAAATGAAATCGCACCTGGAACAGGCATCGGTCCGGATCATTTCTGGTCTGAACTCGCACGTATTTTCGATGATCTGGGGCCAGTGAACCAGAAGCTACTGGAAAAAAGAGACCATCTTCAGAACCAGATCGATAACTGGCATCTTGTACACAAAGGTCAGCCTATTAATATCGATGAATATCGTGACTTCCTGCAGCAGATTGGTTACTTGCTCCCGGAAGGAGGCGATTTCAAAGTCACGACAACCAATGTGGATGAAGAGATCACAACAATTGCCGGGCCACAGTTAGTCGTACCCGTCGATAATTCACGTTACGCTTTGAATGCCGCCAATGCACGCTGGGGCAGCCTCTATGACGCACTCTATGGAACTGATGTTATCCCTGAAACCCAAGGGTGCAAACGAACGAAAAAGTATAACCCTGTTCGTGGTGCCCAGGTAATCAAGTACGCTCGGGACTTTCTCGACAATACCGTACCCATGGCAATTGGTAGTCACCACTATGTGGTCAAATATATGGTCAAAAGTGGCAAACTCATTGGTGTTATGGGCGACGGTACTGAAACTGGACTCGGTAAACGTGAACGTTTTGCCGGCTATACCGGCGATCCAGAATCTCCCGACAGTATTCTGCTCAAGCAGAATCATCTTCATATCGAAATTTGTATCGGTGAAGGCTACTACATCGGCCGTGGCGATTTGGCAAGTGTCTATGACATCAGACTTGAATCAGCCATAAGTACCATCATGGACTGTGAAGATTCTGTTTCTGCCGTTGACGCAGAAGACAAGACGCGCGTCTATCGGAACTGGCTAGGGCTGATGAAAGGTGACCTCAAACGGACTGTTGTCAAAGATAATGAATCCATTGAAAGAACACTCATTGAAGACCAGGAATTCACTGCTCCCGACGGATCGAAGTTCTCTTTGCAGGGCCGCAGTCTGATGCTGTGTCGTAATGTGGGTATCCACATGTATACCGATGCCGTACTCACCACCGATGGAAAAGAGATTCCAGAAGGTTTCCTTGATGCCATGATGACGATCCTTATCGCCAAACATGATCTATTAGGGAACGGGCAGTTTCGTAACAGCAGGACCGGCAGTATCTATATCGTCAAACCCAAACAGCATGGTCCTGAAGAAGTTGCAGCCACGATCCAACTGTTTGAACGGGTTGAAGATGCTCTTTGCCTGGAAAGGAATACAGTCAAAATTGGTATTATGGATGAGGAACGCCGTACGACTGTCAACCTCAAGGAATGTATCAGGGTGGCAAAAGATCGTGTCATCTTTATCAACACTGGCTTCCTCGATCGTACAGGTGATGAAATCCACACCAGTATGAAGGCAGGTCCGGTTCTGCCCAAGCATGATCTCAAAAAAGCGACCTGGCTACTGGCTTATGAAGACTGGAATGTGGATATTGGTCTCGAAACTGGCCTCCCTGGCCACGCCCAGATCGGAAAGGGTATGTGGGCAGAACCAGACAACATGGCAGCCATGATGGAAACCAAGATCAACCATCCTCGTGCTGGTGCAAATACGGCCTGGGTGCCCTCTCCCACCGCGGCAACTCTTCATGTCATGCATTATCACCGGGTCAATGTACATACCCGTCAGCAGGAACTCGCCAGCGTACCCCGTGCCAGTCTCAATGATATTCTCACGATTCCACTCATGAGACGCGAACTCACCGATGCAGAGATCCGTTCCGAACTTGAAAACAATGCCCAAGGGATCCTCGGCTACGTCGTGCGATGGATCGATCAGGGTATCGGTTGCTCCAAGGTCCCTGATATTCATAATATTGCTCTGATGGAAGATCGTGCGACACTGCGCATTTCGAGCCAACATATCAGTAACTGGTTGCATCACGGCCTGGTAACACGCGATCAAGTGATAGAAGTGTTTAAGAAAATGGCTGTAATTGTTGATATTCAGAATGAAAACGACCCAAACTACCATAACATGGCTCCAGATTATGACAACAATATCGCATTCCAGGCAGCGCTTGATCTGGTCTTCACTGGATGTGACCAACCAAATGGGTATACTGAGCCTGTACTGCATGCCCACCGGCGACAGATAAAGAAATTGTTAAACCAGTAAGAAAGGAGAGTATCTTGTACAGTAAAGAAATCTTGAGTCTAGATGACGTCAAACGAGTTGCCGCTGCTGCGGAAGCGGAGGCAAAACGTAATAACTGGAATGTCGTGATCGCTATCGTTGATGATGGAGGGCACCTAATGTACCTCCAACGTGAAAAGGTACAGCTGGGAAGTATCGACGTTGCCATTACCAAGGCAAAAAC
The DNA here is from genome assembly GCA_026984775.1 of Gammaproteobacteria bacterium. Taxonomy (GTDB): domain Bacteria; phylum Pseudomonadota; class Gammaproteobacteria; order CAJXQU01; family CAJXQU01; genus CAJXQU01. The sequence continues at coordinate 63,211 of JALSRM010000037.1, read as the reverse complement.
CGCTCTGATGTTCCGTCGTCCGACCAAGTTCTGGGAACAGACGGTCGCAGACGGACGGCAGGGCTATCTGGCTCTGAAAGGTATGTTACCGATCGAAGGAGGTTTGCCGCTGGTCCACAATGATGAAATTGTGGGTGCCATCGGTGTCAGTGGTGTCCAATCTTTCCAGGATGGACAAATCGCCCAGGCTGGCGTTGATGCCCTGTAAGACCTGATCATGAATTGTAGTCATATTCATTCAGAATATGGCTACAATTCATACTTCCTCATCTACTCAAGAAGAAACCTTTATGTGCTCTCCTTTGAGGCTATTGGCACGATCGATGAGCCAGATCTTGATCGGATTTGCATAGCGCCTTTCCACATAAATATGAATCATGGCAGATAAAAATAACATCAGGATCACCAAGAAAACCACCGTTATATGAGGATTCAGGTATTCCCTGAGTTGCGCTTCGAGGATACTCCCCACTTTGCTATGGAGCAAATAGAGAGGATAGGTCATCCCTCCCAGCAGCAGAATCATTGAGTTGCCCCTAATTTTGACACGCTCTATCGAGATAAGATAGAACAGCAAGAAGAATCCCCCGGTGAGTATAACAGCGATCATACGATCGGCTTCGGTCGTGTCGTGTAAAAAACTGCCTGCTTGTTCATATGCCCTAACAAGACCAACGATCAAGGCAAGCAGCAGCAAGCCGGAATAATATTTGTCGTAGCCCTGCCTTGTAACCATGAAAAAAGCAACACCTGCGATAAAAAATGCAGAATACTCAGGGCTAATGAACCACCCCATGAAAAAAGGCTGTTTGAACAAAAGGAAGGTGATTGTCATCACCATCCAAATGGATAACCAGATTTTGAATTTATGGAACCATCCCGCTGTCAACAGCAAGAACACACAAAAATAGAACTTCAATTCAGCGAGCAGTGTCCAGTACACACCATCAATAAAAGGTTGCCCAGCATAGAGATTGAGCACCGTCAGGTTGGTCAAATACTGGAACAGAGAGATATTGTCCTTTCCAAGAGTCAGAATGACCAGTGTAGTTAGCGTGAGACAAACGAAGATGGTTGGATACAAACGGGTTAAACGTGAAATAACAAACTCGGATGGGGTACGATTGAGTGCAGATGCGCTGATCACAAACCCGCTGATCATGAAGAACAAAGGAACTCCCAGATAACCAAATTTTGTAAACTCAGCAAGAACACCAAAAGGAGCTCCAGATTCACCTGAAGTATAGTGATAAAAAACGACACCGAGAGCGGCGCTAAACCGTATCAAATCGAGTATGTTAAATCTCATTGTCTCACGACCATCCCTGTCTCAATCTTACTTGCCATATGACTGCAGGGTACCTGATATGAAATTTAACGGGTATAAAATGAAAAGATAACTTACAAAAGTTCGCATTTGAATTTTTCATCTACCACAATCTCAAAGCATCATATATGCTTTGTTTTTTCCTATATCAAGGTATAAATTTTGTCTGAACCCACATTTTTCTGGCATGACTATGAAACCTGGGGTATCGATCCCCGGAGAGATCGACCGGTACAGTTTGCCGGTGTTAGAACAACTCTCGAACTGGAACTGATCGATGAGCCTATAATGATCTATTGTCGCCCAGCCCCCGATTTTCTGCCGTCTCCAGATGCTGCACTGATAACGGGTATCACACCTCAACTAGCCTATGACAAAGGCATGAATGAAGCCTCCTTTTTCGAGATCATCCACAAAGAACTTTCCAGACCTCACACTTGCGGTGTTGGGTACAACAGTATCCGCTTTGATGACGAAGTGACCCGGTTCGGGCTATACCGAAACTTTTATGACCCCTATGCACGAGAATGGAAGGAAGGTAACAGTCGCTGGGATATTCTAGACCTTGTTCGCATGACTTATGCACTCCGGCCCGAAGATTTCTCTTGGCCTGTAAACGATGAGGGAAAAGTCAGCTTTCGCCTAGAGTTATTGACAGATGCGAATGGTATCGAGCAGGAAGGTGCCCACGATGCGCTTGTAGATGTCATGGCAACTCTAGCCATCGCCCGCCTGATCAAAAAACTGAAACCACGCCTGTTCGATTTCTATTATGATCTGCGCCAAAAGGGGAATGCCGCCAGAATGCTTAACCTCCAGACACAGGAGATCGTACTGCATGTTTCAGGTATGTACAAGGTCGAAGAAGGCTGTATAGCTCCAGTGATCCCCATCCTCCAACATCCAGTCAACAAAAATGAGATCATCGTCTATGATTGTCGGCATGATCCTGAGCATCTTCTCACACTGACTCCGGATGAAATCGCGATCAACCTGTTCACACCTAATGACGAGCGCCCAAAGGATGAACAGCGAGTTGCTCTGAAGAGTGTTCACCTCAACAAATGCCCTGCTCTAGCGCCGGTTAATACCCTGTCGCCTGAACTGGCCGAGCGCTGGAACATCCACTGGGATCAGGTGAAAAAAAACCGTGAAAAACTGCTTTCGGATGGCACACTGAAACAACGTTTGCAGCAGATGCACCTCAACAGACAAAAACGCGAACAAGTAGATGCCGATGCAGCACTCTATGATGGCTTCATCAGCAACGATGATCGGCTGATCTGTGAACAGGTGCTCCGATCTAAGCCAGAAGATCTTGCCAACTGGCAGCCACCTTTTAATGATCCACGCCTGAAAACACTCTACTTTCGTTATCGTGCGCGTAACTGGCCGGAAACGCTCTCCGAAGGAGAACAGCAGGACTGGGCAGCCTTCTGCCAAGAACGGATTGTCGAAGGAAAATATGGCTGTACCCTGACAAAGTTTGAATTCGAGTCACGTATGGAAGATCTCGCACTACAAGCACTCAGTCAACGTGATCAAAGGATTCTTGAGCAGCTGGCGCAATGGGTTCAGGAGTTCTATTGAACCTGATTCAACCATCAAAACTTCTCACCTGCCAGCCGAAACCAGGTTTCGAGTACCGAATCCGGATTCAGTGAAATACTGGTGATGTTTTGCTCCAGTAACCATTCCGCCAAATCGGGATGATCCGAAGGCCCTTGACCGCAAATCCCAATATATTTGTTTAGCAGATTACATTTCTCAATTGCCATACCCAGAAGTTTTTTGACCGCAGGATTGCGTTCATCAAAACTATCCGCCACCAAGCTGGAATCCCGATCGATACCCAGTGTCAGTTGCGTCAGATCGTTCGAACCAACTGAAAATCCATCAAACAGTTGCAGAAACTCTTCCGCCAGCAATACATTAGACGGGATTTCACACATCATCATGATCTCGAGCCCTTCGTCACCTCGCTTCAGGCCATTTTCGGCAAGCAAATCTACCACAGCCGAAGCCTGCTCTACAGTCCTGACGAAGGGCACCATAATCTTGACATGGGTGAAGCCCATTTCTTGCCTAACTCTATGTAATGCCCTGCACTCGAGTTTGAAACATTCCTTAAACTGCTCCGAGATATATCGTGCTGCTCCCCTGAACCCCAACATTGGATTCTCCTCACGGGGTTCGAAATGCTTGCCTCCGAGCAAGTTGGAATACTCATTGGATTTGAAATCAGAAAGTCTGACGATGACCGGTTTTGGTGCAAATGCAGCGGCCAGTGTCGAAATTCCCTCAACCAGTTTTTCTTCATAGAAAGTCACCGGATCCGCATAACCTGTGATACGTTTTTCGATGGTTTTTTGTAACTCAGGTGGCATTGTTGCGTATTCGATCAGTGCACGCGGATGGATACCGATCATCTGGCTGATAATGAACTCCAGGCGTGCAAGTCCAATCCCATGATTCGGATACGATGAAAAGTCAAATGCCCGTTCTGGATTTCCGACATTGAGCATAATCCTGACCGGAATCTCAGGCATGTTACCGAGTGAAATCTCCTTGATCTCATAATCCAACAGTCCGTCATAAACATAACCCGTGTCACCTTCAGCACAAGAAACTGTCACCTCTTGCCCCGTTGTGAGCTTCTCTGTGGCATCATTGGTTCCTACCACCGCTGGGATCCCCAACTCTCTGGCAATGATCGCAGCATGGCAGGTACGACCGCCGCGGTTAGTGACGATAGCCGAAGCCCGCTTCATTACTGGTTCCCAGTCAGGATCGGTCATATCTGTTACCAAGATCTCACCTTCAATCAACTCATCCATATCGGCAATCTGTTTGATGATGCGAACCTTGCCACTGCCGATCTTCTGACCAATGCTCCGTCCGGTCACGAGCACCTCTGAATGCTCTTTCAGCATATAACGTTCAATCACATGCTTTTTACGATTGCTCTTTACTGTTTCTGGCCGGGCCTGGAGTATATAAAGTTGGCCATCCACGCCATCCTTGCCCCATTCGATATCCATTGGCCTTCCGTAGTGTTTCTCGATCGTGATCCCAATACGGCCCAATGATTCCACCTCTTCATCAGTCAGTGAAAAGCGAATACGTTCCTCTTCTGGTACATCCACAACCTGTGTTGGCTGTCTCTGATCATCATTCAAGACCATTTTAATTGCTTTTTCGCCCTTGTGGCGGCGCAGGATGGCCGGCCTTTCCGAACAGAGGTTAGGTTTGTAGGTATAAAATTCATCCGGGTTGACAGTCCCCTGGACGATCATTTCTCCCAGCCCGTACGACGATGTAATAAAAACCGCCTCTTCGAAACCAGACTCCGTATCCAGGGTGAACATGACACCGCTTGCGGCGAGATCACTGCGTACCATACGCTGGATTCCAGCAGACAGGGCAACATCAGCATGTTCAAAACCTTTATGTACTCTGTAGGCAATGGCGCGATCATTGTAGAGTGAGGCAAAAACTTTCTTGACGCGCTCCAGTACATTCTCAATTCCTCGAATATTCAGGAAGGTCTCTTGCTGACCGGCAAAGGAGGCATCAGGCAGATCTTCCGCCGTGGCGGATGAGCGTACAGCGACTGCAACGTTTTCCCCGGCTCTGTTCTCAAGTTCGGCATAGGCTGCGCGTAATGATTGTTCAAGCCCGTCAGGAAATGGGGCCTCAAGCACCCACTGCCGGATCATCTCTCCAGTTTCCGCAAGCCGTTTAACATCGTCTACATCAAGTTCTGAAAGGACATTGTTTATACGTTCTTCAAGGCCTTCATATTGCAGAAATTCCCAGTATGCATCTGCAGTTGTTGCAAACCCACCCGGGACAAGGACGCCTGCGTTTGATAAGGTTGAAATCATTTCCCCGAGAGAGGCATTCTTACCGCCAACTTGGCCTATGTCCTTCATGGAAAGTTTTTCTAATTCGATCACGTATTTGTTCATATATAATGCTCCTTTTCAGGAATCCTTTATGGCAGGTGGCAGATGAAACGAACTGTTTTCTTCGTGTCAGACGGTACTGGAATCACCGCAGAAACTGTCGGCCATGCACTCCTAACACAGTTCGAGTCTTTCGAATTCGAACGAATCTCCATACCTTTTGCAAATACATCCGATAGGCTGGCAAAAGTAATTGACAAAATCAACCAGATCCATGATGACACTGGCAGCCGTCCAATCGTCTTTGCCACCATGTCAAATCCGGAATTTGCCCAACAACTGATAGAAAATGCCAAAGCCAGGGTATTTGATCTATTTTCTACTTATATCAAACCATTGGAGGCGGAACTTGGTATACAGTCTTCCTATCTCACGGGAAAATCACACGGATTGACCAACCATTCAGCTTATGAAAAACGGATTGATGCGATCAATTTTACACTCCATCATGACGACGGAACCCATATAAATAACCTGCAGCTGGCAGATATCATCATTATTGGTGTTTCGCGTAGCGGTAAAACACCAACCTGTATCTATCTAGCGATGCAATATTCAATCAAGGCAGCCAACTATCCACTGACAGAAGAAGATCTTGAAACATCTCGCCTTCCGGACCTATTACGCCCTTTCCGTCACAATATCATTGGTCTGACGATCAAACCGGAACGACTTCAACGTATCAGAGAGCAAAGACGTCCAGGAAGCAAGTATGCATCCATTAACCAGTGCAGGAAGGAAGTCAAAAGTGCGGAAGAGATGTACCAAATAGAACGGATCCCATATCTTGATACAACCAAACAATCGATAGAAGAAATCGCCGCACGGATCATTCACGAAATGTCACCGACACGACAAAAATAGCAACCAATCACAGCATCAGTGTATTTAGATGGGCAGCGGCCGCCTTGGCATTTCCCCTGATGTTGTACCCACCTTCAAGAAGTGAAACTATACGCCCATCACAGTGCCTTTCGGCAATCTGCATGACGATTTGCGTAAGATGCGAAAACCCCTGATCGGTGACCTCATGACAACCAAGAAGATCTTCTTTACGGCTGTCAAAACCAGCAGAGATCAGAATAAGGTCCGGTGCAAAAACCTCTGCTGCAGGAAGCAGGATCCTATTGAAGACCTTAATAAAGTCTTCGTCACCAGCGCCACAATCCATATGCACATTGATATTGTAGCCTTCCCCTTTACCGACACCTCTTTTTGCTGGATTACCAGTACCAGGATAAGCGTTATAATCATGTGTGGAAAAAAAGAGCACACTGGGGTCCGCATAGAATGTCTCTTCCGTCCCGTTTCCATGATGATAGTCCCAATCGACAATGAGAATTTTTTTCAGAGGATAGTTTTTCTGGGCATATCGGGCGGCGATCGCAACATGGTTATAATAACAGAACCCTTCTTCCTGGCCGGTATTCCTGGCATGATGACCAGGAGGCCGTGTTGCACAGAAGGCGTTCCTGATTCTACCTGAGCAGACTTGATCCACCGCTGCCAGAATTCCGGCAGTGGCCAGAGAAGCATCATGATGGGTGTGGTTATCCAGTTTTTTAATCGAAGCGATATGATTTCTGGTATGAACCAACCTAAGCCACTGATCCACATCATCTCTTGGGGATATGGCAGAGGTTCTGGCAATCAGGTCTTGTTCCACAAATTCTTGTTTAATCGCTTGATATCGTTGGGGTGATTCAGGATGACCTGGCGATATATGGTGATGTATGAAACCATCGTCCAAGACCAGACCGGTTGAAGATTTTTCTGATTCAGCGAGCAGCCTGAACGGCTTTGCAGCAAAACCGGCCAATACTGCACTTTTCATTGACAAATCGAGAAAGTGTCTGCGTTTCATTGACACTATGCTACGATCAATTCGGTATGGAAGAAACCACGCTCTACTGGTTTGTTGCTGATCGCTATAAAAGGGGATTTCCTGACATCAGCGATGCTCTCGAAGAACCCAATGGATTACTGGCAGCAGGTGGTGATCTCAGCCCGGAAAGGCTTCTGGAAGCCTACCAACATGGGATCTTCCCTTGGTATGACGATCAGCAACCGATTCTCTGGTGGTCCCCAAACCCCCGGGCAATTTTATATCCTGATCGGATCCATATTTCCCGCAGCCTGAAACGTACCTTGAAGAAAAACACCTTCAAAATCACATGGGACAGTGCATTCAATGAGGTCATCACTGAATGCTCGAGTCCGAGGCGGGATCAGCGGGGAACCTGGCTAACCGGTGAGATGATAGAAGCATACACAAATTTGCATTTGATGGGTTATGCACATTCCATCGAGTGCTGGTTTGACAGTGAACTTGTTGGTGGTCTGTACGGTCTTGCAATCGGCAGGGTATTTTTTGGTGAATCCATGTTTAGCAGAATCACTGATGCATCAAAAGTCTGTCTGGTCAAGCTGTGTAGTTTGCTTCAACAATGGGATTATGAATTGATTGACTGTCAGGTTGACAGCGATCACCTTAGAAGGATGGGAGCTGAATTGATACCAAGAGCTTTGTTCAAATCCATACTCGAACGCGCCTGTACACAAGATCCTTCAGACCAGGCTTGGAAAATTACAGAATGACTTCGATAGAGAACGCAGTCAATATTAATTTTTTTGCAACTCCATCTCATGCTTGCGGTTATCTTCCAGATCGGATAGCGACAACGGTCTTTGTCGATCCTGATATGCCTAAAAACAAGCACCTGTACAGTATTCTGTCGAGACATGGTTTCCGTCGTAGCGGCGAATTTATCTATCGACCCGAATGCGCCCAGTGCAATGCCTGTGTTTCCGTTCGAGTACCGGTAAGGTTGTTCCAACCTAACCGTAATCAGCGTAGAACCTGGAGGAAAAACAGGGACCTAGAAACGATCGTTTTGCCAGCTGAATTTCGTCAGGAACATTTCGAACTCTACCGAAAGTACATTTCAGCCCGCCATGCAAAAGGTGGCATGGATAACCCAAACAAGGAGAATTATCAACGATTCCTGATCGGTGACTGGTCGGAGACACACTTCCTGGAATTCCGATTGGAGGAACAACTTGCAGCTGTTGCGGTCATAGATGTGCTGGATGATGGTCTCTCTGCAGTTTATACCTTCTACGATCCAGATCTCGCCCATCGCAGTCTGGGCCGATATACAATTCTCTATGAAATCGAACATGCAAAACACTTGGGACTAAACTGGCTTTATCTCGGCTACTGGATCGAGGAATGTAAAAAAATGAGCTACAAACGTGAATTCAAACCACAACAGCGTTTTACTTGTGGACATTGGGATAAATGACGACAAATTTTGCTCAAATTTATTTTTTAGTGCAAAATTACCCGTTTAACCAATGAGGAATTATCTATGGCCAAAGAAGAAAATATTCAGATGGAAGGGACTGTAATCGAGACACTCCCGAACACTACATTCAAGGTTGAGCTCGAAAACGGACATGTTGTGACCGCACATATTTCAGGGAAAATGCGCAAGCATTACATTCGTATTCTTACCGGTGACAAAGTCACTGTAGAACTTACACCCTATGATCTGACCAAGGGTAGAATCACTTATCGTGCCCGTTAACCTCTGCTGCCGTTTTAGCCAATATGGCTCTGTTTGCCTGTCCTACCTCCGTCCGGCAAGGCCTTCTCTGGCACGTAACGCCTCAACAATTGCACCCGCCCCCAGTTCGATCAAATCGAGCGACTTTTCAAACGCAGCTTTTCGGCGACGATAGGGATCAGGAACATCTGAACTCGCCAGTGAGGGAATAAAGCTCAGATACAGACGTAACTGTGCCCTCGCATTTTGCGGGCGAATATAGAGTAGATGCCGGTAGTTCTCCTTATCCATTGCCAGGATATAGTCAAAATCGTGGAAATCACTCAGTTCAAACTGTCTGGCTTTTAATCCGACAAGACGGTAGTTACGCCTGGCGGCGGCTGCAATAGCATCTGCATCAGGTGGATCTCCTGCTCTTGTAATGGCCTGGGTTCCCGCAGAATCAAACTCAAACATGTCCCCAAGACCTGCCTCTTCAAACTTCTTCTGCAGAACAACCTGTGCTGTCGGTGATCGACATATGTTCCCAGTACAAACGGTCAGGATTCGTTGTTTCCTTCGCCTTTTTTCCGCTAGTCGTTGCAATTTGACTTCCGAACCAATTGTACCACTCTGAATATCCTGATCGTTTACTGGTGATCCCGGTTGGATATTCTGAGCACCCTGTCTGCCAGTTCGACCAGTCGTGCTGAAACAAAGGAGATAATAGAAATATTTAATGCTGTGAGACAAATTTTCAGAGTGAGGCCTTCGAGCTCGAGCGAATAGACAAGCCAATAGCCAATCAACGCCAACACGGAAATAGCCAGTGAGATTACACCTAACCAATCAAAGGCTATGGCGATTTTTCCTTGTGGTGCACGGTGAAACCGCATCGTCAGGTCATTCTGATCCACCGGATTGATAAGCATATTTTTTATTACCTCCCGTTAACAATATCCTTGTCTAGTCTGATAAAGTGCATTATAGCGCTGTTCGGACAGGAAACTGGTGTTCAACAGTTCTGTATTTGCAGTAGTTAACAGAATTGCTTCATGAGCCTCTGGTCCTTCAGAGTGTTATCAAGAGACGGAAAAACCTCTGAAAGGTTTTCATGCTTTCAACATTTCTCGTACCTTGTCCAAATCTGCTGGTGTATCCACGCCAACCCCTGCTGGTTCAGCTGCAATTTCGACCTGAATCCTAAAACCATGGTAGAGCGCCCGTAATTGTTCAAGTGCTTCTTGCTGTTCGAGCTGGCAGGCGGGCAATTGTGGGTACCTCCTTAAAAACCCGGCACGATAGGCATAGAGACCGATGTGACGAAAGCTATTGTTTACAGATATCCGGCTCCGATTTTGCTCGTCGTAGGCTCCCCTTGCCCAAGGAATTGGAGCTCGACTGAAATAGAGTGCAGAACCGGATTGATCAAAAATCACCTTTACAATATCCGGATCAAAGACTTCGTCCGGCGTCTGAATAACCTCGCAGAGTGTTGACATTGCAGCATCAGGAGTGTTTTCCAGTGACATCGCCACTTGATCAAGTAACCCTGCAGGCATCATTGGTTCGTCTCCCTGTAGGTTGACAATGATCTCAGTGTCAGCTATTCCAAACAACTCTACAACTTCCGCAAGCCGATCGGTGCCTGAAGGATGTTCACGTCCCGTCATGCAACACTTAGCATCGAATCGCTTTACTGCTTCTTCGATTCTTTGATCATCGGTAGCAATGATCACATCCTTGGCGGTACTTTTGCATGCACATTCATAGACATGCTGAATCAATGGCTTGCCATGAATATCGAGCAAAGGCTTTCCAGGCAATCGACTGGACTGATAACGTGCGGGGATGATGATTCGATAAGACACGGCTATTTTTTACGACGCCAGGCCTCAACCTCTTCATTGCTGAGAATACGGGCTTCATCCTCTAACATGACAGGGATATCATCTCTTATTGGATAGGCGAGTCTGGCCGAGAGCGATATCAGCTCCTGTTTCTTTTTGTCGTAGATCAACGGTCCCTTGGTCACAGGGCAAACGAGGATTTCCAGTAATTTTTTATCCATGCGCTTTAAGTTCTTTTAATTTCTTGGAAAGTCGGAATTCAAATGTTTCAGGCAAGACCGCTTCGACGGCGACATACCAAAAATGATCCTCAGCGAATTGAACACATTTTACCGCATCTTTTTCTGTCATGATGATGGGGTAATGATCGCTGAAATTAAAATCTTCTGCACGGTAAGCGGCATGATCGGGAAACGGATGTTCAATGATATCAAGCCCTTTTCCACGCAAAGAATCGAAAAAACGTTTAGGATTGCCGATCCCTGCAACAACATGGACTTTCTGCTCCCGGAAATCTTCGAATGTTTTTGTCCCGGTTCCCCGAATCTGACGAATGCCTAGTAGCTCAAGCCTCATACGATATTCCCCGGTAAACCCGCTACCATTACACACAATTGCATCCACGGTATGAAGCCTGGAAACAGGCTCTCTGAGAGGGCCGGCAGGCAAACAGCGCTGGTTCCCATGGCGTCGTGTCCCGTCGATCACACAGATTTCAAAATCCCTATGCAGTGAATAATGTTGCAGACCATCGTCACACACAATGATATCGCAGTTATGTTGTTGGAGCAGCCTTTTACCGGCTTCCACTCTGTCGGGTGCCACGTAGAGGGGGCTTTGAGTGTTCCTGGCGATGACCACTGGCTCATCGCCAACCAGAACAGGATCGCTCTCTTCACTGACCTCCTGAGGCCAGTCTTTTGCTTTTCCTCCATAACCTCGGCTGATGATGCCCGGATTAAGCCCCTGTTTCTCCAGGAATTGGATCAACCAGATGACCAGGGGCGTCTTACCAGTCCCACCTGCGGTAATGTTTCCAACAATGAAAACCGGCACTGGCAGTTTTTCTGAATGCAAGAGGCCACTTTGATAAAATTTTCGACGCAAGACAGAAGTAAGACAATAGATCCAGCCAAAAGGTGCCAACAACAGACTCAACGGATGAGACTTTGCCTGATACCAGATCTGTTCCAGCCTGTTCATGATCGGAATTTGTTATGAATCGTCTTTTTTTCGCTCCGTTGCAAAGGTAATACGTAGATAATTCAGACGGCGTGCAGTATCGAGTACATTGATCACGGACTGGTGAGTCGTCTCCGCATCTGCATTGATGATGATCGTAGGATCCGGATTATCCCCTGCTGCCTTCTTGATAGCTTTTTCCAGTGTTTCTATTTGTGTATTCACCAAAGGTATTTCGTTAACGAAATAGCGACCTTTGGCATCGATAGAGATTTTGATGGCTTTTTTCTCTTCCGGAGTTGCCGTGGCACTGGCTTCTGGCAGATCGATCTTTAGCTCGGATTCCTTGATGAAAGTCGTCGAAACCATAAAAAAGATCAACAGAAGAAACACCACATCGATCAGGGGAGTCAGGTTCAGATCGACATCATCATTGTCATTTTTAGGTCGAAAATTCATCATCCAGTCTCCCTGCTCTTTCTGCTTTTGGTATTTGCAGTTCTACGGCTAGATGCTTTTTTCTTTCTCACAATTTTTGGTTTTTCAAGTTCCTGAGTCGGCTCATCTTCTTTCAGGCTCTGACCTTCGGCAGTTTTGTCTTCTTCTTCTCTCTCACCATGGATCACCTCAACAAGCTTCAGGGCTTCTTCCTCCATTGCGACAACCAGTGCGTCAATCTTACCCTTGAAATAACGGTAGAAGATCAAAGATGGGATTGCAATGGACAAACCGGCAGCCGTTGTGATCAGTGCTTTCGAGATGCCTCCTGCCAGCACGGTCGGATCACCAACACCCTTACTGGTAATGGCAGAAAAGACTTCGATCATGCCAAAGACCGTACCCAGCAACCCGAGCAAAGGCGTTATGGCAGCGATGGTTCCGAGGGTATTGAGGTAACGTTCAAGATCATGAATCACATGTCGACCGGTTTCTTCAATACTTTCTTTCATGATCTCTCGATCATGCCGCATGTTAACCAGTCCAGCGGCAAGAATTCTCCCTAGCGGAGATCCGGTGCGCAGGCTGTGAATACGCCTAGGGTCGATCTGCCCGGCCTTGGCCCATTGCCAGACTTGTGCAACGAGATTTTCCGGAATTATCTTTTTTGTTCTTAATGCCAATGAACGTTCGATGATGATCGCAAGGGCGATCACTGAACAAACCAGGATGGGTGCCATCAGAATGCCACCCGCTTTCACGAAATCAAACACCTAAACTTCCCCTCTTTCTGTTATTGCGGCTGCAGACCATATCAGAGTCCGCAATTGAGTAAAAGTTTTATTCTACATGATCCCGATTCCAGAAATGACCATGATCCACACGGTAAAGAACAGGGATTGAAATATCCTCCCCAAAATAAAGTTGTATCGCACCATCTCTGGCAGTATCGAACGATTTGATATCCCGCTTACGGTATTTTTTAATAACCGTGATCGCTGGATGGTTGTATCGATTACGGTAACCTACCGGGAAAAGAACATATCCCGGTGAGACGCTTTCGATGAATTGATCCGAAGAGGACGTTTTACTGCCATGATGAGGAGCAACAAGCACATCCACATCCACTCGCTTACCCATCTTTCTGACAAGATCCTCCTCTGCGGTTTTTTCTATATCACCCGGCAGAAGCAGTGAATGAGAGTGATTTCTGACAAGAAGTACACACGAACGGTTATTCTCTTTCCCATGATACTGCGGATACGGATGCAGTATCTCGAAATGTACCACGTCCCACTCCCATTCCTGGCCTTCTTGACACGAAATAACCTGATCACCTTTGAGCTTCTCGGGAACACTAGTCAAGGTTTCTCCAATCTGCATAGCCTCAACCAGGCTCCTGTAACCACCGCGGTGGTCATTGTCACCATGGCTGATGATCACCCTATCAACGCTTTCTATCCCAAGTGAGCGAAGAAATGGCACAACAACGGTCCTTCCGGTATCGAAATCAGCGCTATAACGCGCCCCAGTGTCATACACGAGCGTATGTTCCGCTGTTCGTATGACTGCTGCCAGACCCTGCCCCACATCCAGTAAGGTAAATTCAAATTCTCCTGTTGCAGGATGTTCAGGTTGTAAAAGTAGAGCAGGAAGAACAAAAACACCACCAAGCCATCTACCCGGCAAACCTTTTGGCATAAGAAAGAGGAGTACACCCAATAAGGCGATCAGGAAAATACCAAATGTTAGGGGTGGTGTGTGAATAGTGGCAAACTGTAATTCTGAAAACCATTGAAGAAAAGGCCAGAATCCATTAATAAGGGTATTTCCAGCTTCGATGAAGGGTTGACTCAAGGACTTTGTCACCGGTAGGAACAAGGTGCCCAAGAGCGCCAGAGGTGTAATGATCAGGCCGAAAATCGGTACAGCAAAAAGATTTGTAAGAGGTCCATACACGGGGTTTTTTCCAAAAAACAGGGCCAGAACAGGCGCAAGACCGATTGCCAGGGCAAAATGGACCTTCAGCGATGAAGACCAGATATTTCGGGTTCCCGTCCTGCCATCAAGCGAATAAAAGATGATCGCCACGGCTGCAAAAGACAACCAGAAACCGGGAACAATGACTGAATCAGGAGAGAACAAAAGGACGATAAACAGTGCAATAAAAAAGATATCAGAACGCGACAAGTGTCTGTTCGCAAGTAAACAAAGCATGATGCTTGTGATCATGATCACTGCCCGTTGAGTCGGAATCGAAAATCCTGCCAAAGCAGCATAGCCAAGCGCCGCGATGATCGAAATCATCGCTCCAGCCTTTTGTGCGGGAATCCAGTGCAGACTTCTAATCGGAAGACTCCAAAGCCAGCGGCCGATAAAAAATGCCAGTCCAGCGATCAGGCTGATATGCAGGCCAGATATGGCAACAAGGTGAATCGTGCCCGTATCGATCAATACCTTCCATTGCGCTTGAGTGAGATCATCCCGGATCCCAAGCGCCAGAGCAGGGATGATCCCGTTCAGACCGGGCATGATTGTCTTCAATTCGTGATGGAGCGCTGTACGCCATCGATGAATTCGATAGAAGATAGCGTTCGAATATCCCATCAGTTTGGCGCCTGATCGTACATAACCCGTTGCACTGATCCCGTTTTCAAAAAGTATCGCCTCATAATCCTGACCACCGGGGTTCATAAAACCGTTCGGACGCTTGAGACGGACCAGAAAACGCCATCTCTGACCCGGTTCGAGTACTTGTGGTATATCCTTATACCAGTTTAGGTTTAATCGATAGCTGGCAGGAACCTGCCGGTTATCGAGAAACAAAGTTTCAACATCTGCGGAGAAATGCACGCGGTTTAATGAATAATGCGGGAGAGTAGCAACAGTCGCTTCAAGCAGAATATCTTTGCCTTCCAGAGACACCGGCAATTGATTTTCTAAAATGATATCCGCACGCCATAGGGCCCACAGAAAACCAGTTGCGAAACAGCCAATAAGTCTGAGTCGTGGATAAAGAATCAACAGTACACCTGTTGCCGAAAGGAAATATACGAAGGGTGTGTCAGGTAGAGTACTAAACTGATAGAGGCTCAGAATACCGACAAGAAAAGCAACGATCCCTGTTTTCATAACGGAATGTTAACAATGTTTCTTTAACAACTGGGGTATAATTGGCTTACTTGCATCAATTGTTAGCGTTTCTCATTGAATGGATCCCAAGAAACTCTATAAACGTTATATCCCTGAACAACAGCATTTCCATGATCACCACTATTTCAGGCATTTCGGAAATTTGTTGCATGATCCTAACCTATGGCATCTGAACCGGCGTTCAGCTGCAAATGCAGTAGCAGCAGGCCTTTTCATTGCTTTTATTCCCGTTCCCGGACAGACCATTATTGCTGCTCTGGTTGCGATTTTGGCACGTTTTAACTTACCTCTGACTGTAACCTCGGTTTTTCTCACCAACCCCATTACCATGGGCCCGCTTTTCCTCCTTGCCTACAAGATTGGGGCTGTTGTCATGGGCATGAATGTTAGTAATGCACATTTTGAATTCAGCTACCAATGGTTTTCTGATACATTGTTCCATATCTGGAAACCCCTCCTCACCGGCTGTTTTATTCTCGGAGTTTTCAGTGCTGCTATGGGTAAGCTGCTGATCAGGCTATTCTGGCGCCTGCATCTTGTCAGACGGTGGAAAAAACGGCGCCTATTCCATAGGAAGCGTTAAAGTTCCTCCCTGTATTTCCGATATCTGTTAGCAGGTAACGAACTCTGTTTTCAATCGACCCTACGGAAATTATGGATAACAAAGCCGATCACTCCACTTCCCATTCCCTTGCGACCCAAGTCATCAAGGTCTATACCGCCGTAGAATCAAGCAGTGAAGCTGTATTCGTTACTGATCCGAAGGGACGTATCGAATACGCCAACCAGAAGTTTCTTGAATTGAATCAATGGACAGAGGAACAAGCCTCCGGTCGTTCTATCAGTGAAATTCCTTATTCTAAAAAGATTGCACTTAAATTACTGCAAAGCCTCAAGGAAGGCCAATCGTGGAATATGCGTCATCAAATTGAAACCCCACTGTTTTCAGAGGATGGCAAAGCAGAACTCGTTTGGGTAAGAACGACCATCGATCCAATCACTGAAATCCCTGAGGAAATTTCGGGGTTTGTGGGCATCCAGCGGGTCATCGATCAGGAAGTAAAACGTGAATTACAGGCAAAGGACGAACTCAGCAAGGTGCTGGCTCTTGCCATAAAACAGGAACGGATGCTCGAAGAAATGAAACATGAGCATCAGAAGGCACTGAAAGAAGCTGCCACACGATCCACTTTCCTTGCAAATATGAGTCACGAGATCCGTACACCGCTGAACGGAGTACTGGGTATGGCTGAATTACTAGGAAATACACAACTGACCAAAAAACAGACCCATTTGATAAATATCATACGCCAATCTGGCGAGAGCCTGCTCTGTCTGATCAACGATATACTTGATCTATCGAAAATCGAAGCCGGAAAACTTGAGCTCAAGAATGAGTCATGTGATCTACGCTCAATCATTGAAGAGATCGCTGACACCTTTGCCGAGCGTGCAAGCAGCAAAGGGCTCGAGCTGATCTGTATTTATCCTTCAAATAACCATTCATTTTTCATTTGTGATAAGCAACGGCTGACCCAGATTTTGACTAACCTCGTGAGTAACGCCATCAAGTTCACGGACGAAGGCGAGGTGACGTTAGAAGTCCTTATCAATGAAGACGACGACAATGCACCCATCCGTTTTGAGGTTCGTGATACTGGAATAGGTATCCCTAAACAGGATCTTGATCTTATCTTTGAGTCCTTTTCCCAGTCACAACAGACGTTGGAACAGGCGTCAAAAGGAACAGGACTCGGTCTGACTATCTGTAAACACCTGACAAAATTAATGGGTGGCGAGATGGGTGTTACCAGCAAGCTGGGAGAGGGTTCATGTTTTTGGTTCACGGTCAGACTGGAAAAGGATAAAGGAAAGGACATTGAGCTTTTCGAATCAGAGAAAAGGTTACTTGGAGGCATCAAGGTACTGATAATTGATGACAATCAGTCAAACAGTCAAAACCTGGCGAGCCAGCTAAAACAGTGGCATATAGAAACAGTCATTGTTGAAACAGCTCAAGATGCACTGCGTACACTTGAACGGGCACAGGAAGAAGGAAAGCCGTTCTCTCTGGCCATGCTCGATCACGACATGCCAGACATCAGCGGCCTGAACCTGGCACGCCTGGTTAAACAGAACAGAACACTTGGCAAATTGCCCTTGATCCTCATGAACTCCATTCACAATCTCGAAGAAACCACAGTATGGACAACAGCAGGAATCAAGTCCTACCTGACTAAGCCAATCAAACATGATGATCTGTACCACGCATTACTGACTACGCTGAGTATTTCAGGTAACAAACGATCTTCGGAAAACGGGAATGAAACCAAGCATGCAAAAAATGTACAGTTCCAAGCAAATATTCTTGTCGTGGAAGATAATCCAGTAAATCAGGAACTTGCTCACATGGTTTTAAAGGAACTGGGTTGCTCCGTACATTGTGTTTCAAACGGCCAGGAAGCACTGAATCTTCTCGAGGAGAAAGCCATCCCATTTGATCTTGTCCTTATGGACTGTCAAATGCCAGTCCTGGATGGCTACGAAGCAACTCGGAAGATCCGGGAAAGGTCGGATAAATATAATCAGCTACCTGTCATCGCATTGACAGCAAATGCCATGGAGGGCGACCGTCAACGTTGTCTTGATGCCGGCATGAACGATTATCTGTCAAAACCTTTTAGTAAGCGTCAGCTGAGTGAAACCCTGAAAAAGTGGCTGCCTGAGAAACCGAACGACCAGGAACAGGGAGACGAAATTTTTGATGATGATTTTACGATTTATACAATAGAAAATGATATTTTTGAACTTGAGGAGGAGCTGCTGGGTGAGCCTGAATTATCTGCTGAAGAGACTAATCTGGACGAAGAACCAAAACTTGCCGGGAAAGCAGATACAATAATCCTCAATCAAACTACCTTGAACAATATTCGTTCCCTACAGCGAGAAGGTGCACCTGATATTCTGCAAAAAATTGTTGGACTCTACCTCGAAAATTCAAGCAAAATCATAGACGAATTACGACAAGCAGTAGAAAAGGAAGACGCAAAAAAAATTCGCAGTACTGCACATAGTCTAAAATCAAGCAGCGCAAATCTTGGTGCCGACCTTCTTGCGGAAACATGTAAGGAAATGGAATCTCTTGGAAGGCAAGACCAACTCCAGAATATTAAGGAGGAGTTCAAACGGCTTTCCGAACAATATGAAGCGACCTGTGCTGCGCTCAAAAAAGAAATTGGCCAGACTGTCAGCTGAATACTGTTATAGGTAGTTCTGGTTGCGGCAGGTTGAATTTTTCTGGATATGACACTCTGATCAAATATAAACCTTCGGGTGGTGCAGTCACCCCACCAAGTCGTCTATCCTTCCCTTGCAAAACTTCATTAGCCCATGCGGGTTTGGCCCGACCCATCCCGATTTCCATTAATACACCTGCGATATTCCTGACCATATGGTGTAAAAATGCATTGGCCTCAATTTCGATCATGATGATCGAACCTCTCTGGGTAATCTCCAGCCTGGAAACTGTTCTTACCGGATTTTTTGCCTGACATTCCAGGGATCGATAAGCAGAAAAATCGTAGGTACCGATCAAATATTGGGCCGCTTCCTGCATCGACGCTAGTACAAGTGGCCTTCTCTCCCAAACGGTCCGGCTATTCAGTATCGCTGATCGTGCATTCCGATTAAGAATAAAGTAACGATAAACACGGCTGGTTGCAGAAAAACGGGCATGAAAATCATTATCGACCTGCTTTACCCATTGCACGCATATATCCGGAGGAAGGTTGCTGTTGGTTCCAAACAACCATGAGGCTTCTTTCCTAACGGCGTTCGTTTCGATATGGATTACCTGACCAAGTGCATGTACCCCTGTATCTGTTCTCCCTGCACAGTACACCTCAACATTTTGGTCAGCGACTGTAGATATGGCAGTCTCCACATATTCTTGGACAGTAGGTACTCCTTTCTGACACTGCCAGCCATGATAATGGCTGCCATCATACTCTATTCCAAATGCGATTTTCACGAAAGGTTATGGATAATTAAAAGAATGGCGAAAAGGAAAAATGGGAACATCCACTGTATTGGAGAGACCCTCTCTATCAAGTCAATGGCCACAGGTTCGGAACGAGAGTGATCTGCACATGCAACAATTTCATGATAAAGCCCCGAGAGAACGTTTGCGATCTCGCTGTAGTTCAGTTTTTTATCCAATAAAGCAGCTTTCTTCTGATTCACCAAATGCTGTGCAAAGTCGATTTCCTGAAAGATTAACTCGACTCTTATAGCGAATTTATGAATTGGAAAACCTATCATTTGTACAGGCTTTAGAAGATAGATTAAACCCGCCAGTATCTGATCACGAGGTGTTCGGTCCATCAACCAGCTGACAAGCAACATCATGATGACCAGAACCATGATCCGTCCGACCCCTTCTGTAATCCGTGAAACTATATCAGCCGAGCTCTTATCAAGCATCAGATAAACCAATAGAATGGAAATAAAAAACCATTTCATTCGTATAAGAGACTGCAGTACTTTTGATAAATTGTCGGGAGGTTCGAATAGATAGATCACCATTGTGAAAATGATGCTGAAGATCAATATAGGTTTATCGCCCAGTGAAAGAAAAAAGGCGATAATAAGGAAACTGAGGATTCTCGTTGCTGCGTGAGTCACTGTAAGACAAAAATTAACATCCTTGTCTATCCTGTCTATACGACCTATGTTGTGATCTTCTGAAGAAGCTCTTCCGCATCCCTTTTCTGTTCTTCATTACCATCGACAGTAACCTCATGAAGGATATCTTTGGCACCCTCTGCATCACCCAGTTCTATATAAGCCTTTGCGAGATTTAGTTTCGTATCAATCTCATCTGCCTCGACATCATCTTCGAGATCAGTTGAAACACCAAGCGTACTTGTTAGCGTGCTCTCTAGCGTTCCATCTGGATCGAATTCAAAGGTCAGATCTTCAAGGCCACCTGAATCTAGCCCTGAAATAGTATCTTCAAGTGATTTGGCAAGTGATTCGAGCTCGAGATCATCTTCGTTATCTTCTGACAGCCCCTCCTCTGTTTCATCCAGACCAAAGGTTGTCTCTCCAGGAAGGGAAGCAGATGCCTCTTCAGTGGAAAATTCCAGAATCTCAGCACTGTCTTCATTCTCATCTACTGACGAAAGTAGACTCTCATCGGCTGATTTGAATTCATTGGTTAGCTCGAACAACTCCTCAGCGTCAGATTCTGAGTTTTCCACCTCGTCTTCAGCAGAAGCTCCCATGGCTGTAATGTCGAGCATATCGATATCTGCTGCATCTTCTTTGTTAGCCGCTTCAAACTCCAGATCCTGATCATGATCGAGTGAGAACCCGGTATCCATATCTGGCGTCGATTCTGGATCAGACGCTTCTTCTGCTGTTGGTTCATCTTGAGTCTCGGCAATATTGATGAAATCCGTATCTTCAAGTGACGCTTCACCTTCGTCAACGGAAAAATCAATCACACCTGTATCTTGTAGTTCTTCTCCTGTTTCATCTGCGATATTGATGAATTCGGAATCTTCATCCTCTACCCCCAATAACGAAGCGCCTGAGCCTGCTGCAGACATACCTGCAATCATTGCATCTGATGCTGAATCCGTGTCGAAATTAGATTCCTGCTCATTCTTTTCCGGGAGATCTGGTATTGTTGTCTCGGTAGTTGCATCGACGTTTTCGAAAAGCTCCCGATCAGGGGCCATTTCTGCCCACATTGCAACGGCACTCTCCCAGAGATGACCTTCACCACCGGTTGCCTCGTAGAGTGACCGAGCAGCCTCTTCATACGCTTCCTTGTCATTGGCGGCATAATGAACCTCCAGCAAACGAAGTTTATAACCATCCTCATCTGGATGATCTTCAATTGCCTTTTTGACGATAGCCTCTGCTTTTTCAAACTGCTCGTAAGCAAGTGCAAGGTTAACCTCTTCGAGAGGGTCTTCTTCAACTTCCTCCTCAGTCTGATCAAGGAGGGGTTTTATCTGGTCAAGCGTATTTTCGAGGTCGGTAAGTTCTTCACCCTCTTCAATATTTTGCTCCTCGGTAATTTGATCGAGTGTACTTTCAAGATCGACCAGATCTTCATCTGTAATCTCCTCTTGGAAATCCTGGCTTACATCTGTCGGATCGTTTGCAGCTGTTTCAACTGGCTCATCCTCTTCCTCATCAAACGAAAGATCAAATTCTTCGGTTGCCTCCTGAGTCTGCACTTCTTCTTGGTCCAACTCCTTGGCTATAGATGATTCAAAGTGCCCATCTTCAACGCCTTCAAGCTCTTCAGGGCCAAGCAGATCGATCTCTTCAGCCTCATCTTTGTTTCCCCTGTTGATCAACTTGAAAAAAGCTGCCAGAAGCAATAACAAAAGTGCAGCAACAACTCCCAATACGGTTTTGATTCCTCCGGGAACTGAGTCGACTAAGGTTGCTGGCAACATTCCCTTGATTTTGTCAAGAATGCCTTGCTCAGGTTGTGGCTCTTCAACTTCATCAAGAATTTCTTCCTGCTTCGAAGTTGTCGCAGCTCCCTGAGGTTCTGGAGTTTCTTTGTTTACGCTTTCAGGCTCTTTGTTAAGAGCGGGTTCTTTTTGTTGAGGGCGCGGTGGAACAGACTTGGTTTCCAAATAGGTAACACCGTCCTGGCTGAAATACCGGGTTTGCGTTGTCTTGCCTGCAAGGTATTCTGCGGGTTCAGTATATTCACTGTAATTGACCGGAGGTTTTTCAATCTCCTGATCCTGTTCGAGATATACAGTTTCAGACTGGTCTTCAGATTCCAGTTGCGAAAGGATATCATCAATGGTTTCTTCTTCAGATTTAGCCTGCTCTTCAGATTTAGCCTGCTCTTCAGATTTAGCCTGCTCTTCAGATTTAGCCTGCTCTTCAGCCCTGGCCTGACTTGCTTCCCGCAGCTTTTTCTGTAATGCAGCCAGTTCTTGATTTTTTAACTCAACCTGCTGCTTCAGTAGTGCAATGATCTCCTCTGTTTCCTTAAGGCGATCCTTAAGCTCAGCATTCTCACCCTTGCCGCTTTCAAGCTGTTCACTCATAAGAGCAAGTTGATTTTCAAGAGTCTTAATGCGTTCATTGTCACGATCACTTTTATCGCCCGCACCTGTTACAACTTCCTCAGATGGCACAGATTCGGCATCGGAAGGAGTTAACAATCTGACTTCAGGTTCTGCAATCACCTCTTCCTGAGCTGGTTCTGCAATTGTTCCTGTTGACGATACGGCACCTATTGGCCGTTTACTCACCGATACAGCAAGTCCCTGACGATAATCATCCCATAATGCGTTATGTTCTCTGACCAGTGCGATCGCTTCGGCCTTACTGATCTGGGTTACTTCACCTCTGTCTGGAAGCCGCAGGATCTCACCGGCCTTTAGTGAATTGATATTAGGCTTGAAAAAAGCATCAGGATTTTTATTCAGCAATGCAAGCATCATCTGCTGAATACTGACAGAGCGATCGGTCCGCGCCTGCCTCGCGATAGACCACAAGGTATCTCCACGTTTTGTTTTGTAACTTGAACCGACAGAGTTTTCTAGGGGAGATATGGCCGGTTGTTCAGCGCTTTCTCGATGATTGATAACAGGCGCCTCCTGTGGAGGCGTTTTTCTGAGAGGCTGAACTTCTTCGGCAATGACTTTTGTCTCCACTTCTCTGACCAGAGTTGCATCAGGCAGTTGTTCAGCTTTGATCTTCTCGGCAGGTTTTACTGAGATTGGTTTTGAAGTGACCGTTTTTGCAGGCTGAGTCGTATCAACAACCCGCTGTTCATTATCGAAAATGGGAGGATCGAGGAGTGCTGTATATTCCCGAATGAGCCGTCCTTTAGACCAGTTGATCTCCAGAAGGAAGTTAAGAAAGGGTTCCTTGATGGATTTATTGCTGGTGACATGGATATAACTGCCTTTGGGATCCTCAACCACATTGAACTTTAGCGAAGATAACACGAATGGTCTTTCGATACCGGCATTCTTGAACTGTTGAGGACTCGCCAGCTGAACTTTCAGGGTTTCGAGTTCTTCTGGAGTGACATTCAGGAGTTCGATTCGGGCATCGAATGGCTGGTTAAGCGATGAATAGGTTGTCAGTGATCCTAGTCCAAGTGCATAAGCCAAAACCGGAGAGAACATAAGAATGGTCAGAAGGATTTTCATCGAACCAACCTGGCCCCAACCTCTTCTCCCCTCAGTAGCGTTAATCTCTTTGTGATTCCTGTCTATGGAATGTCCCAGAAATACCTTTCTAACCATATTACCTCCCAGATTATGGCCGTGAATGACCATAACTCCCTAAAAACACTTCCGAATATACCTTAAAATAATAGCATAAGTATCATTTAGAGATGATTTTTAACAAAGTATTCGGCAATTTGAATACTGTTCAATGCAGCACCTTTGCGAACATTATCCGATACAACCCAGAGGTTTAGGCCCCTTTCATAGGAAATATCTTCACGTATCCTCCCTACATATACAAAATCCGTGCCTGCCCCTTCCGTCACCGCAGTTGGATAACCTCCATCCTTGTGTTCATCCAATACCTTGATACCCGGTGCACTGCTGAGCAGTTTTCTTGCCTGATCAGCAGTTATCTTGTCGCGGGTCTCAATATGTACTGCTTCGGAATGACCATAAAAGACAGGGATTCTGACCGCCGTAGGATTGACCTGGATTGTATCGTCTCCCATGATCTTGCGTGTCTCCCAAACCATTTTCATTTCTTCTTTTGTGTATCCGTTATCATAGAAAATGTCGATATGGGGCAAGGCATTGAAAGCAATCTGCTTAGGGTAAACATTTGTTTCGATCTCTTTGCCATTAAGAAGATTCACAGTTTGCGTTGCCAACTCCTCGATCGCGTCTTTGCCTGTTCCTGAAACAGCCTGGTATGTACAAACATTGATTCGTTCGATACCAACTGCATCATAGATCGGCTTCAACGCCACCAGCATCTGGATGGTGGAACAGTTTGGGTTGGCTATGATTCCCCTGTTTTTGTAGTCAGCGATTGCCTCAGGGTTCACTTCAGGTACAACCAAGGGGATTTCATCATCATATCGGAACTGCGAGGTATTATCGATAACGACACAGCCCGCCTCGACAGCCTTCGGTGCATAAATAGCGGAAACAGAGGCACCGGGTGAAAACAACCCGACATCGACACCTTTAAAATCAAAAGTTTCCAGATCCAGGACAGTTATAGCCTGATCATGAAATTTCATCCTGGTACCCGCAGATCGGCTACTGGCGAGCAGGTAAAGATTGTCTACTGGGAAATTACGCTCCTCGAGAATTTCGAGCATTACTTCCCCTACAGCACCTGTGGCACCCACGATTGCGACATTGAATTTGTGATCACTCATTTACTTAAATCCCTTCAGGGCAGTGGCAACGGCATCGCCCATTTCACTGGTGGAAACTTTCTTTGTGCCTTCTGAATAGATGTCTGCTGTTCTATACCCTCCTTCAAGTACCCTGTCGACAGCCTTTTCAACCCGATCAGCCTGCTCCGTCTCACCCAGTGAATAGCGAAGCAGCATGGCTACAGAAAGGATCGTTGCCAGTGGATTGGCCATATTCTGACCTGCAATATCAGGTGCCGAACCATGAATCGGTTCATACATACCCTTGCCTTCTTCATCCAGCGATGCAGAGGGCAGCATACCGATTGAACCTGTCAACATTGAAGCCAGGTCGGACAGTATATCGCCAAACATATTGGTGGTAACCATGACATCGAACTGTTTCGGTGCACGAACCAATTGCATGGCGGCATTATCGACATACATGTGTGTGAGTTCGACCTCTGGATATTCTTGCGACATTTCTGTCATGACATCGCGCCACAATTGTGTTACTTCCAGCACATTGGCCTTGTCAACAGAGCAGACTCGTCTATTACGTTTCAATGCGGATTCAAATGCCACCCGTCCTATCCTACGGATCTCGGACTCACTATAGACAAGTGTATTAAAGCCTTGTTTTTCCCCGTTATCCAATTCGCGAATCCCACGCGGCTGTCCAAAATAAATACCTCCGGTCAACTCTCTCACAATCATAAGATCAAGCCCCGAAACCACTTCGGAACGCAAGGTGGAAGCACTAACCAGTTGCGGTGCGGTCAAGGCGGGGCGCAAATTGGCAAACAACTCGAGTTCGGCCCTGATTTTGAGCAACCCCTTTTCGGGCCGAATCGAAATATCAAGAGGTTCCCATTTGGGCCCTCCAACGGCGCCTAAAAGGATAGCATCGGCCTTCCTGGCTTTTTCCAGTGAAACATCTGGTAACGGAGTACCTGTCTTGTCGATTGCTGCGCCACCAATGAGGCCATGCTCCACAGTGATATCAAGTCCGTGATAGGAAGCAAGTACATCCAGTACCTTTTCGGCTTCAGCTACAATCTCTGGGCCTATGCCATCACCGGGCAAAACCAGAATTTTATGTCGACTCATTCAAACAAACCCTATTGTATGTCAGGAATCTGGGCAGATGATATTAAAGTATACTGCATATAACAAAAAGCCCCTTAACGGGGCTTATCGTTTTGGCGGAGAGACAGGGATTCGAACCCTGGAAGGGCTATTAACCCTTGCTGGTTTTCAAGACCAGTGCATTCAACCGCTCTGCCATCTCTCCTTACGGTGGCGTATAATACCCGATAGTTGCTCAAGCTCAAACAGCTGAATTGCATTTTTTAGTTCGAATTTTGGATCTGCATCCGAACCATGTATATTTCTCGTTGTCGTAAAAACAGTGAGTTAACCATAATAATCCAAGGAGTTTATCGAATGAATTCACCACAATCTGTTGTTACCCGTTCCCAAGAATCAGTTCTTGTAACAAACAAGGTACTTAAAAACACCTATATGTTGCTTGCACTGACCCTGCTATTCAGCGCAATCACTGCCTGGATTTCCATGTATATGGTTCCATCCAGAGGCCTTGCACTGGGCGCAAGTTTCATTGCAATGGCCCTGATCTGGTTTGTTCTGCCAAGAACGGCCCATTCTGCAGTAGGTCTAGGTGTTGTCTTCGCCATAACCGGTCTTCTTGGCTACAGCCTTGGTCCAATACTTTCCTATTACATGCACACAGCACAGGGCACACAAATCGTTATGACCGCATTGGGTGGTACAGGTGTGATATTTCTTGCCTTATCAGGCTATGTACTGACGACCAAAAAAGATTTTAGCTTCTTGGGAGGTTTCCTGGTAACAGGTCTTTTAGTTATCCTCGGAGCCATGCTGCTTAATCTATTCTTGAATATACCGGCATTGAGTCTGGCGCTTAGTGCTGCTGTTATCATGATCATGTCTGGATTTATTTTGTATGATACTAGCCGAATCGTTCGCGGTGGAGAAACTAACTATATCCATGCCACTGTTAGTATCTATCTCAGCCTGTACAATATTTTCACCAGCCTTTTGCATATCCTTGGAATTTTCGGTGACGATTGAGCTTTACTAATTTCATCTAAAAAACCCCGACCAATCGGGGTTTTTTATTTCGTGAGGATTTCCATATGGACGGTTCATTCGACTGGTTCAAACTGGCACAAGCACTTTTCCTGATCATGATGATCCTGTTCATCTGGCCCAGCGCCAAAAGGATGTGGCAGGATAGCCCGAAGGGAAGTGGCAAGGACTGGATGATCTATGTCGGGTTGATGTCTGGTATTATCTTCTTCATCTTATTGTTGATCAGCATGATCAGAACCTGATTACCTATGGACATCTTTGCTTTGCCCGTTAGAATTAACACTACAGAACAATAAACCCACACACTCAGGGGAAATCAAATGAAGATCGGTATACCCAAAGAAATCTATCCGGGTGAAAACCGTGTTGCCACAACACCGGAGGTGGCAGAAAAACTTATTAAACTTGGTTTTCATGTTTCAATTCAGTCTGGTGCAGGTGAGAAGGCGAATTTCTCAGACGCCGCCTTTCGAGAAGTGGGGGTCACGATACGTCGTGATGCAAAGAGCCTTTATGAAAAAGCCGACATCATTCTAAAAGTTCGTGCACCCGAACCAGACGAAGTTGACCTGTTCAAAGAAGGTTCAACGCTGATCAGTTTCATCTGGCCAGCACAAAATGACGCATTGATGAAAAAGCTTGCGGCTAAAAAAATGACCGTCCTTGCCATGGATTCCATTCCCCGCATATCCCGTGCCCAAAAAATGGATGCCCTAAGTTCGATGGCTAATATTGCTGGATATCGCGCAGTTATTGAAGCGGCAGAGCATTTCGGACGATTCTTTACTGGCCAGATTACTGCCGCGGGCAGAATTCCACCTGCAAAAGTCATGGTCATTGGTGCAGGTGTGGCAGGACTTTCTGCCATCGGAACAGCAAAGGGATTGGGAGCCATTGTACGGGCATTTGATACTCGCCCAGAAGTGAAGGAGCAGATTGAAAGCATGGATGCCGAGTTCCTTGAATTGGACTTTGAAGAGGATGCCAGTGGAGAAGGCGGCTATGCCAAGGTAATGAGCAAAGAGTTCATTGAGGCTGAAATGAACCTCTTTGCTGAACAGGCTGAAGAAGTGGACATCATCATAACGACGGCCCTGATCCCTGGGAAACCAGCTCCCCGCCTGATCACCGAAAAAATGGTCAAGTCCATGAAGCCCGGAAGTGTCATCGTGGATCTTGCTGCTGAACAGGGAGGCAACTGCGAACTGACCGAAAAGGATAAGGTCGTTGTCAAGCACGGAGTTACAATTATCGGCTATACGGATCTTCCCAGTCGACTACCTACCCAGTCCAGTCAGCTCTATGCGACCAACCTCTTTCATCTACTCAGTGACCTAACTCCAGAAAAGGATGGAAGTATCAACGTCAATATGGAAGATGAGGTCATCCGTGGTGCTACCGTAATCAAAGAAGGGGAGATTACATGGCCTCCTCCCCCACCCAAAATTACCGCTACGCCACCGAAAGAGAAAAAACCGGTAGAAGAAGTTACTGTTACCGAGGAAGTTGAACAACCCAAACCCCTATGGAAGCAGGTACTTCCGGTTACCGCTGCAGCTATTGCCCTGCTATGGGTAGGCTCGGTGGCCCCTGCAACGTTCATGTCTCATTTCACTGTTTTTGTCCTCGCCTGCTTCGTCGGCTATATGGTGATCTGGAATGTTACACCCTCGCTGCACACGCCACTGATGAGTGTCACCAATGCCATCAGCAGTATCATTATCATAGGCGCACTGATCCAGGTTTCGGCACCCAGTGGGATCGCATCACTCCTTGCGATTCTTGCAGTATTTATCACCAGCATCAACATTGTCGGCGGCTTCGCAGTAACCCGTCGCATGCTTGAGATGTTTAGGAAACAGGAGGGTTAAACCATGACGCAGGGAATCGTAACGGTAAGCTATATAGGTGCAACCATCCTTTTTATCCTGGCATTGGGTGGATTGAGTCATCAGGAAACAGCACGGAGAGGAAACCTCTACGGCATGATCGGGATGGCCATTGCCGTTCTGGCCACCATTTTGAGTAATTCTGTCGACAGCTATTGGGGGATTATCTTTTCCATGCTCATTGGCGGAACCATAGGTCTTGCCATGGCCCAACGTGTTCAGATGACCGAGATGCCTGAACTGGTCGCTATTCTTCACAGCCTCGTGGGTATGGCGGCCGTCCTCGTAGGTTATGCCAACTTTATGGATAGTACAGTCACCCTGACTGGAGCAGAGAAGACCATCCACGAGATTGAGACCTATGTAGGTATCTTCATTGGTGCCCTGACCTTTTCAGGTTCAGTGATCGCCTACGGAAAACTCAGTGGTAAAATTGATGGCAAGCCGCTGCTGCTTCCAGCACGGCATTGGCTGAACCTGGCGGCGCTGATACTCGTTTTCATCCTGGGACGTGCTTTCCTGGATGGTGCCGAAACCGGTGGCGGAATGGTTCCACTTTTGTTGATGACCGTGATCGCTCTGGCCTTTGGCATACACATGGTAATGGCTATCGGTGGCGCCGACATGCCCGTTGTTATCTCCATGCTCAACAGCTATTCTGGATGGGCCGCATCAGCAACTGGCTTTATGCTCAACAATGACCTTCTGATTGTCGTTGGTGCACTGGTCGGCAGCAGCGGTGCGATCCTGAGTTATATCATGTGTCGTGCGATGAATCGTAACTTTATCAGCGTGATTGCTGGAGGCTTTGGAACCACAACAGGAGGGCCAGCTTCAGATGAAGAAGCCGGAGAAGTCAATCCAATCTCGCCAGAAGAGACAGCTAGCCTGCTTCTTGATGCGAAAAAAGTCATCATAGTCCCGGGCTATGGTATGGCTGTTGCTCAAGCACAGCACGCCGTTTATGAAGTCACCCGTTTTCTTCGAGAAAAAGGTATTGATGTCAAGTTTGCCATTCACCCTGTGGCCGGACGTATGCCGGGACATATGAATGTTTTGCTGGCGGAAGCCCATGTCCCCTACGATATTGTTTATGAGATGGATGAGATTAATGACGAATTTCCTGAAGTTGATGTCACTATCGTAATCGGAGCCAATGACATCGTTAATCCTTCCGCCAAGACTGATCCGAACAGCCCGATTGCTGGCATGCCAGTTCTTGAAGTCTGGAAGAGTAAAACCACTATCGTTTCCAAGCGCAGCATGGCCTCCGGCTATGCAGGTGTCGATAATCCGCTTTTTTACATGGAAAACACCCGTATGCTGTTTGGTGACGCAAGAGAGACAATGGAAGAGGTTTATAAGGGGCTGTCTGGATAGGACCAAGCTGGTTCATGGAAAAATCAGTGATCATAAGCCATTTTTTCTCAAGCCTTGGGGTGTCACTAATAAACGACATAACCACATGATTAAACGCCAGCTTCAGACCAGTCAGCCTGTAAGTAATTGAATTTCTCCAATGTGTCAAAGGCATAAATCTTGCTGGTCAGATTCTTTTGTTTGCTAAAGTAATCTGGTGGTATGAATTCAAACATCCTCGGTCTGACTGGGCTGATTAAAGCTGTTCTTTATACAACTTTTCTTTGTCTCGGGGCGCCAGCTTCAGCAACTTTGTTCGATGATATTGGGTTTTCTGATCTGCAGACTCAACAAGGTTCGACTACCCCTGATGGTTCAGGTGTCCCTGTAGCAATCGCAGAAGCCTTTACCGGAACAGGCTGTGAGGTAAACACAGCACCTGGAAACTGTTTATACAGACCGGATAAAGCAATCAAAAACTACCGGGACAGTGCATCTGATCCAACACCACCGGCGGGTTACGACCATACTTCAGATCACACTCCCAGTTATGGCTTTTCAACGAATTATTCAGCACATGCAACCGGAACAGCACGTCTGTTTTATGGGAATGACCATTCCACCTCGCCCGGCATTTCAGAGGTCCATGTCTTCGCTGCCGATCATTGGCTGACTGGTGGCTATCTTAATACTAGGAGCACAGGGCCGGGGTCTACACCCCTGACCTCCTCCATACGTGTCTCCAATCACAGTTACCAAGGCGCCATCAATCTAAATGATGCGAATCAAAAAGCCCAAGCCAGAGAGATACTGAGTCGTATCGACTGGATTGTGGATAAGGATGAACAGATCGTTGCTACTGCAAGCACAGGAGCTCCCCTGGATGGAACCGCTTTCAATATCATTGCCGTCGGGAGAACTGATGGTGGTTCCTCCGGTAACGCGGTCAACCTCTCCTCGTCACCTTACGATTCCAATCAGCGAATTCGGCCAGATGTGGTGGTTCCAGAATCTTCACATAGCGCAGCAACGCCACGTGTCGCATCGGCCGCAGCACTGTTGATCAATTATGCACATGATCAGGCCACAGGAGCAGGTGAGTCAATCAATGGGAAAACCATCTATAACGCTGAACGATCAGAAGTCATCAAGGCAGTGATCATGGCGGGAGCCAGACGTGAAACACAGAACACAGACGGTCGACCGGATATTACCGATTACCGCAACGGCTCCCATGCTGCTGATAATGGCCTTGATGACAGGTTCGGTGCCGGGCAGCTGAATATCTTCAACAGTTACCAGATCTTAGCGGCGGGTGAGCAGGAAGCAGGTAATGTCAATACGACAGGTTTTGATTACGATAGTGCATTTGGCGGTGCTGGCGGCTCCAACGACACTGCCTCTTACCTGTTTCATCTGGCCTCTGATGCTAAATTCATTGCCTCGCTAGTTTGGAACCTTGCTTTTGAAACCAGTAGCGGAAATGAGTCTGATAACTTTTCAGATTATTCCCCGGTCCTCTACGATCTCGATCTCATGCTATATAACTCAGCCAACGTACTGATCGCAAGCTCCATGAGCCGAATCGACAATACAGAAAACCTGTGGCTGGACCTCACTGCAGGGGATTATCGACTGGAAGTATCGCGTGCTCCAGGAGAAGCTGCTTTCAACCATGATTATGCGCTTGCATGGCAGACCTCCGCAGTGCCCTTGCCATCTTCAGTCTGGTTCCTTCTGACAGCCTTAACTGGACTGGGAATCTTTGGTCGAAGAAAATGATCAATATTCCAACAATTGCTTCAATTCTTCATCACTAAAGTCGGCCTGTCTGCGCAACTCGAGATTGAAAGGTCCTCGAACCGGGCCTTTCAAATTTTCTCTGATCAATCGAAACCATGTGGAAACCGGATCTATCCTGCGCTCCAGGCAGATAAAGTTAAACCACCGATTACCGGTTCTAACATGACCAACTTCATCATTAAGAATGATTTTGAGTATACGACTACTTTTTTGATCACCGACACTTTCAAATTTACCGATCATCTGAGGTGTAACATCCAATCCTCGTGCCTCCAGATATCGTGGAATCAGTGCCATCCGAATCAAAACGTCTCCTGCTGTTTGCACTGCCATGTCCCATAGACCACGATGTGCCGGTAAATAACCGTAGTCAGAACCAAGCTCTTTCAATCGCTCTTGCAATAATCTGAAATGCTTGACCTCCTCTACGGCAACAAGAAGCCAGTCAGCATAATATTCTTCCGGCATTTCCCGAAAACGATAGGCAGCATCGAGTGCCAAATTGATTGCGTTGAACTCAATATGCGCAATCGAATGTAACAAAGCAACCCGTCCCTTCATATCATGAAAAGTACGTTTTGGCAGGTCTTTAGGTCTTACAAGTTCTGGTAGTTCAGGAAAACCCACCCGAGAAGCTAGCAGAAACGAACCATATGCCGAACGTTCAAAACAACCTTTCTGATACTCTCTATATAAGTTTTCGACCTGTGCCAGTTTGCCTGATACTTCACAAATAAGAAGACAGCGTTCAATTGCAGCAAAGAGATTACCATTTTGAGTACTGTTACTGATTTTACTATTCAAGTTTTTTACTCGTTTAACGTTAACTATGATGTGAGACAATGAAACACCGCATATGTATGGGGATGGATATCCCATTCATTCCCGGAAGAAATCATGGATGATTTCACTGAAAACCTAATCAACAACAAGTTTTCCACAACTCATGAATAGAGGGACCTATGTGTTTTAAAATTGGCGATAATGAATTCGAAACAGTTAGAGGTCTGATGACCATGACTGTCTATTCTATAATTTCCGATACTCTTGGTGTCAGCCTGGAGAGCATAGAGCCGGAAAGCCACTTGGTTAATGATCTTGGTATGGATCTGCAAAAGCAGGAGGCACTCAAACAATCCATCAAAGAGATGTTTGATGAACTCACTGTCGAAATAACTCCGGACAGTCGTGTACAGGATCTCGTCGATATGATTTTGTTGGATGAATTTGATGAAATCGAATACAGCGAAATGGATTATTTCGAACCTGTAGTATAAGAGTGATAACAACTCCTCTCCTTATTTACTTCAGTATGTTAATCAATAACGTCAGTACCTTCCATATACGGCTGAAGAACCTTAGGGATATGGATCCGCCCTTTCTCATCCTGATAATTCTCCATAACAGCCAGTAACGTTCTTCCAACGGCCAAGCCTGAACCATTCAGTGTGTGCAACAGTTCGGGTTTGCCCGTTTCGGGGTTACGCCAACGTGCTTTCATACGACGTGCTTGAAAGTCTAGAAAGTTACTGCATGAGGATATTTCCCGAAATGTTTTTTGGGATGGTAACCAAACCTCGAGATCATAGGTTTTGGCCGCAGAAAATCCCAGATCACCGGTACAAAGTGTGATCACACGATAATGCAGCCCGAGTTTCTGTAATATGGTTTCAGCGTGGGCGGTCAATTCTTCAAGTGCTTGCCAGGACTCATCTGGCCTTACCATCTGAACCAGTTCAACTTTTTCAAACTGATGCTGCCGGATCATTCCTCGTGTATCCTTGCCATAGGATCCCGCTTCACTTCGAAAACAAGGTGTATGACAGACATATTTTCGAGGCAAATCCCCTACTTCGAGTATTTCATTTCTAACGATATTGGTGACTGGAACTTCTGCTGTTGGAATCAAATAAAAACCATGTTCACGGACAGCAAAAAGATCTTCTTCAAACTTGGGCAGTTGTCCAGTCCCCTGCATACTTTCCGCATTCACGAGATATGGCACATTTACTTCTGTATATCCATGCTCGCTCGTATGGGTGTTCAACATAAACTGAATCAAGGCTCGATGCAGTTTTGCAATCTGATCCTTCATTATGACAAATCGTGAGCTGGTGATCTTTACGGCTGTCTCAAAATCAAGCATCTTGAGAGCAGTACCGATATCGACATGATCCTGCGGCTCAAAATCCATCGGTGGTTTTTCACCCCAGCGACGTATTTCCACATTATCTTCCTCAGACTCACCAAAAGGAACGGATTCATGGGGGATATTGGGGATCCTGAGCATAATGTCATTCAATTTAGCCTGGATTTTGGCCAGCTTCTGTTCAGACTCTTTCAGACGATCGCCAAGCGTGGCAACTTCGGTCAAAATCTCGTCAATGTTCTCACCTCGTGCCTTTGCCTGCCCTATTGATCTGGACTTTTCATTTCTTTCCTGTTGCAGCGCCTGTGTTTCGATTTGCAGTTTTTTCCTTTCTTCTTCGAGTTGGGCAAAAGCATCAGTATCCAGTTCAAAACCTCTTGACTTCAGAGCCTTTGCTACTTCATTGAGATGGTTGCGCAAATAATGCGGATCCAGCATTGATTTCTTCCTCTTATGAAAAATTAGACAGGCAAAAATGCCGGCCAGTAAACGATATGTTCGGGTTCTATCATTTCCTTGAGAAGGGAGATGATCTCCATTACTTTTTCCTTGTCGTCGAAAAATTCAACTGCAAGTGGTAAGTCCATGGAAATATCGATCAGGCTGGACGAGTGAAAGGCTCCTGAACGGCCAAAACCGGTTATCCCTCGGAAAACCGTAACACCCTGAACCCGATGTTCATCATGCAGCAGAGCCAGTACCCTTTTCAGCCGTTTCTCTCCCTCTGTCAAATAAATACGGACAAAAAACATCTCGTTAGAATTTTCTGGTTCTTTCATAACTGACGTCCTATTACCAGGCCAGCCCAGCAGGCTGCAATACAACAAATAACACTCAGGAAAATATTGAGCACGGCCTGAAACAAATCACCTGCCTCGATCAGATTCAGTGTTTCGATTGAAAAGGTTGAAAAAGTCGTAAATGCACCGAGCAAACCAATTAGTATCAATGAGCGCATCTCACCACTTACAGCCATACGTTCTACAAACATTACATAAAGGAAACCCATAGCAAGTGAGCCAATAACATTAACAGTCAGTGTACCCCAAGGGAAGCCCCGGCCCATCAAGGTATAAACACCATTAGAGACAGAAAAGCGCATGACAGCACCGATGGCCCCGCCGATAGCGATCGTGATCAGTTGCATCATTGATTATTCTTTTTCCTGTCCAAATCTCTCAGGCGGGCAAGTTTTTCCGAGATTTTAATCTCAAGCCCTCTGAGTACAGGATTATAATATTGTCTGGCCTTTAATGCTTCAGGAAAGTAGTTCTCTCCTGCTGCATAGGCGTCAGGCTCATCGTGTGCATAGCGATAACCCTTACCATAATCCATGGATTCCATCAGTTTTGTCGGTGCATTCCTGAGGTGCAAAGGAACATCCAGCGATCCCTCTTGAGAAGCATCTGCCAGGGCTAGTTTCCAGGCCTTGTAGACGGCATTACTTTTTGGCGCCACAGCCAGATAGGAAATTGCCTGGGCAATAGCAAGTTCACCTTCAGGACTTCCCAGTCTTTCCTGTGTCTCCCAGGCGTCCAGCGCAATTCTTAATGCCCTAGGGTCAGCATTGCCTACATCTTCTGAAGCAATCCTTACCACTCGCCTGGCGATATAGAGCGGGTCGCAACCACCGTCGATCATTCGAGCGAACCAGTACAAGGCGGCATCTGGACATGATCCCCGGACTGATTTGTGCAGAGCCGAGATCTGATCGTAAAAGACGTCTCCCCCTTTGTCGAAACGTCGTACCCTTCCAGCCCCAAGAATTTGTTCAAGATGCTCTTCACCAATCTGGTCATCTTCGATTAGATCGGATGCAATTTCGAGCAGGTTCAGAACTCTTCTTGCATCACCATCTGCCGCATGAACAAGCATATTGCGCAGGTTACCTGGCATCCCCATTCCGAGTTTTTCCAATGTAATATCGACGATCTGCCGAATATGTTCGGGCTTCAGAGTTTTGAGAATATAGACACGGACGCGTGACAATAATGCATTGTTCAGCTCAAAGGACGGGTTTTCTGTCGTTGCACCTATAAAAGTGATTGTCCCGTCTTCAATATGAGGAAGAAATGCATCCTGTTGCGCCTTGTTGAAACGATGTACCTCATCGACAAACAATATCGTACTTTTATCGAAGTTTTGCCGGATCTGTTTTGCTTGATCAATTGCAGCTCTGATCTCTTTTACTCCACCCAATACAGCAGACAATGTCAGAAACTCTGCGTCGGTACTTTCTGCCACCACTCTTGCGAGGGTAGTCTTTCCAGTTCCAGGTGGCCCCCAAAAGACCATGGAATGTAAACGCCCGGCTTCGACCGCAAGCCTCAATGGCTTTTTATCACCCAGCAGATGTTCCTGACCGATAATTTCTTCAATCGTTTGGGGACGCATTCGGTCTGCTAAAGGGCGATATTCGGTCGAGTTCTTCACAGCTTATGGGTTAGAGGCGTCAGGGTTAGGAATAATTACAGCCTTTTCGAGGTCACGATATCTGTAGATGCTGTCATCTGGTCTAATAACGACTTTATCAGTATATGCAGGTACCTTCACCGTCAACAAGTGAGTGTATAAATTTTGGCCCGTGCGAGGATGCCTGAGGATTCGTCTTGCAACCAATTCGCCATCAGTAGCGAGAACCTCCATGCCATTCACGCAATGATCCCATCCTCCGTCATTATGCTCTACGGTAACTACTAAAGTCATAGACATCATCAAACGAGTGACTTGCTTCTCCCTTGAGTACATTTGCCTCGTCGGAAAATAAACTCACTGGAAAAAAGCAATGTCATCGAACCCAATACAAAGAAGTGTTTCATAAAGGGTTAACTCTTAGGATAACAAGACGGATCATCTCGTTATTGTAACGATCAGGCGTGCATTATGACAGTATCCCAAAAGGAATTAACCTTCAGGTTACACAATGTAATACCTTAATAGAGCAGGCCTTATCTCTTATTGAGAGAGAATGAACCAGGAATGACTTTTTCTTTCTTAGATTGCTCTGATTCCGACTTCCTGGACTTTACCGCTTCTTTTGGTGGCTCTGTTGTCGTTGTGTAATGTTTCCTGGTTGCAAGTAATCCGGTCTTTATCTTGTCCTGAACAACCTGGTGTACCAGACCTACATCAATACGCTTTCTTCTTTCACCATAAGCGTAGACCAAAGCGGAGTCACAGAGAACATTGATAAGTCGTGGGATACCACCACTCTGATGATGAATGAAACGGAGAGCCACCGGTTCAAACAAATCAGGATCACCACCAACACTCTTGAGCCGATGACGGATATAGTGATCTGTCTCTTCTCTGCCCAAGGGTTTTAAATGATAGGCGACACCTACTCGTTGCATGAATTGCTCGAGACCTGGAAGTTTCAGTTTTTGTCGAAGTTCAGGTTGACCAATCAAAACCAGCTGAAGAACATTGTCCTTGTCAGCATTAATATTGGTAAGAAGCCTAAGTTCCTCAAGAGCCTCAATATCCAAATTCTGGGCCTCGTCAATAATAAGAATAGAACGTCTTCCCATGGAATACTCTTCGATCAGATGTTCATAAAAATCCTGATACAATGTGATCTTGTCTTTTCCTTCAACAGGAAGTCCGAACGCAAGGCATACCCACTGAATCAGCTCGCCGAAATTTCTATGTGTATTGGAGATTAGACCTATATTTACATCATCTCCCAATTGATTGAGGATGTGTCTAATAAGTGTAGTTTTTCCCGAACCGATCTCACCACTCAGTACGGTCACCATAATTTGATTGAGAATGGCATATTGCAATAAGGCCAAAGCCATACTGTGTTTGTTGCCTAAATAGAGAAAATCGGGATCAGGGAGTAGTGAGAACGGTTTTTCTCTGAACCCAAAAAATTGTTCGTACATAAATAGATCCTGCCTTTTAACAGTTTTCGTTAATCTCAGGAATTGATCTATCTTGTATCAATCCCATTTCTCCATTCCACAAACATCGGGTGCCACCAGACTCACCAGTGGCATAGGATTGTTGCAGTATTCGTATTGTTCGTCATTGTTGGCACGACCTCGGCATCATTGAGTCTAATAATAGTAATAATAGTAACTTCCTTTCATATTTTCAGATTTATTCAGAACCGTGCCAATAATATTCACGCCCTTGAGCATTTCCATTGTCTGTTTCAACTGGTCCTTTGTCGTCACACCGTCTTCCAGAACAAGGAGAGTGGTATCTACATAGGGTGAAAATGCCATTGCATCATCTGTTGCCAGTACCGGTGGCAGATCAAAAATCACATATCGTGCAGGATACCGATGCTTGACTTCATGAACGAAATCTCTCATATCTGGTGATGCAAGTATTTCCGATGAGTTAAAGACAGTATCATGCCCTGGTGCAACAACCAGTCTTTCAATTCCTGGATTAAACAAAATTTCTGACAAAGGTACCTTCTCCATCAATACTTCATGAATACCTTTTTTTGGCGTAAATCCGAAGTATCTGTGTATGGTCGGTTTTCTCAGATCGAGGTCAACCAGTAGAACTGTATGATGATGTGTTCTTGCGAGACTGATAGCGAGATTGATACTGGTCAGTGACTTACCATGATCGGGACCCGGACTGGTAATTGCCAGAGTACTCCAGTTTCTTGCTAACATTCTTTGCTCGATCTGTGTCCTGAGCAATTTATAGGCGGCCAGTGCTCTGTCATTTGACCTGTCAAAGAGTATCCTGTTTTTCTCTAGGATTTTTGGATCGGTTTCTATTATTTTTGTCTGAGTGTACTTAAAATTCAGATCAGGTTTCTGTAAGGCAGGATGTTTCTTTACTTCCGCAAGAAGTATCTTCTTTCCTTGCTGCTGTTCCTGCCTTGCTCGTGCGAGTGCCTGTTTAATTCTTTCCATAAAATAATTCCTGAAATACTATCTCTGGATACTATAAGCCGAGTCTTCTCAGAGCCTTAAACCACAACACATCGAGTGGCATCAAATAGAAATGTATCACTACGGCCCCGATAGCAATTGCCATCAAAACCCCAAATGACATTAAGCTCCGATGTAAAATTTTCTTCCTTCTATCAGCAGCTGTAACGATATAGGGTATGACTGCAAGGGGTACGTCTCCGACAGCCTCCAGCACATCATACCTACCCCGTATTGAGTCATTCATGACTTCAGCGATACCGACAGCACCGAGCCCCCCTGCAATTGACAAGACCAACCCCAGAAAGAATATTCCAATACGATTGGGTTTGTATGGCTCTTCCGGCAAGATCGGCGGTTCAATCAGAGAAAAACGCTCTCCTTTTCGATCGGACTCAAGTGATTGAGAAAGCTGTGCTTCAAGCTCTTTCTCTGTGATATCCTGATATTTTTTACGTGCTGCTTCATAATCTCTGACGAGATTTTTATATTCTCGCTCCACTTGTGGGGTCTGGGCCAGTCGAGCTGAATAATCCGTATATTTCTTTTCTAGTATTTTTAACTTTTCGCGTAATGTACCTATCTCTGTTTCCGCTGCCTCATACTGTGCTTTTAGCTGAACATAAGCAGGATTTTTACGCGTCTTGATGTAAAAAGGCAGTTGTTTTCTCGTTGCACGGGGGGGCGATTTTGAAGATTTCTGGCGCTTGAGAACAGAGAGTTCCCGCTCAAGCCGTTTTATATCCGGGTGATTTGCGGAATATCTTTCGCGAGCACTTGCCAGTTGTGCTTGAAGTTCAGCAATTTTGGTATCAATCAGTACGGTTGATCCAGCCCCTCCTGTTTGAGCCTGCAATGATTCAATCTCTCTTTTCAAACGCTGAACATCTGGATGACTCGGTGAATATTTTGCAATGGCAGCAGTATATTCAGCCTGAAGCGCTTCCAAACGTGAATCCGGATCAAATTCAGATGCTTGTGAATAGACGGGCGCCCGGTAATTCGGGTTGGCAAATTGTTCTTCAATTACTTCAGGTTGTTGAGAAAGTTCTGCTGCAAGATAGACTTTTCTTTCTTCCAGATCGGCAATCGCTCTTTTGGTTTCGATGATTTCACTGTCGAT
This sequence comes from Gammaproteobacteria bacterium, assembly GCA_026984775.1. Lineage (GTDB taxonomy): Bacteria > Pseudomonadota > Gammaproteobacteria > CAJXQU01 > CAJXQU01 > CAJXQU01. The sequence goes on along the minus strand of JALSRM010000037.1, from coordinate 22,994 downwards.
ACGATTCATCATCTGCAGGTTTAGGGTTGCCAGTTCAGGCAAATTCTTGGCATTCTTTTCTTTGAATTTGGCAAGTTTACTTTCCAGATCGGAGATGGTTTTTTCCAGTTTTTTGGCTTCTTCGGAAAGGAATGCTGAAACCGCTACTGCAGTTTCAGAGCGATTTTTTAGATTTTCGTTCAAAAAGAGAGTTACCAATTCATTGGTAATACTCTGGGAAATCTTGGGTGATTCATCGGAAAAGGAAACCTGAAATGCAATCGTTGCACGGCGTGCGCTGCCACTGCGTGGATCGATCACATCGGCACTGAGCATTTCCACGCCAATATTTTCACGCATTTTGTCAACAATCTTGTCCATTGAACTGATTTTTCGATCCTTTCTGTACAGGTCATATTTATCAATGAGCTTGACCAGATTCTTGGTTGAAAGAATTTTCTGTTTGATCACCTGGATACGCTGTTCTGCAAAACTGGTCACCAGACTTCGAACAAAATCCTGAGGTACCTCCTGCTGTTCGATAAGAATCGTCGCTGTGGATCGATAAACTGCGGGTAAGGTCAAAGCCAGTATAATACTCGCTCCTAAGATGATTGCCATGACAGCCAAAAACAGGCCTTTCCTGCGCTGCAGAATTTTAAGATAATCTACCAGGCTTTTTTCGTAAACTTCTTCCATTTTGTTAGATATGCTGCGGTTATGGACGCAATTGTTTTTCAATAAACGTGAATAAATTTTATCGTTTCTAGCATACAGACTTGTATTTCAACACAGTTAAGGCTCCAATCCGTGAAACAGTTCACTGATTCTCACCTTTACAGTCAGCATACAAGAGAGTAAATCAATGCCAGTTTACGATATCAAAACCATTCATTGTGTCAGTATCTGTTACGTCAATGACAATAATTGTTACCAATCAATGAATAATATATGTTGCCTTGACACCATGAGCCCTCCCCTACCATGGCAAAACGGTTATCGGGATATAGCGTATTTGTTTCCGTTATACCCAATCATGAGAAAAATGGTATGACCGTCTGCGGTATCAGACCCTTCAGCACTCCTACGCGAGTAAGTATAACCACCTGAAACAGTCCAGAATTCTGTCCAGAGCCAGTCGAAACCGGCTTCGAGTCGTATCTGATCAGTAGGACGCCCCCCAAATGTGAAAAGCGTTTCCTCTGATTCAGATTGAGTCGAGAAATAACGAAAACTGCCACGACCTGTCAATCGATCAGAAAAAAGATGTGTCCCGTTGATATAGAATTCGTCACGTTCTGTCAGCCCTCTTCCGGAAGGAAGTGAACTGCGACTGAGTCCAGCCACAATGGTTGTTGTTTCAAATTGTTTTTCAACACTTGCATCAATAATCAAGCCGGACTTATTAACTGTACCTTGTTGATATACCCTATTGACAGTTCTGCTGTTCTTCAAAAAATCTGGATTTGACCGCAGGAAATTCTGATCGGAAAGTAAAGGATCCGATCTGTTGATAACAGCCCCTACCGGCAAGCCCGTATTTGGATTGATGAGTGCTGCTGACTCTGCAGATAGATTCAAGTCAAAATCGATCAGATCCGGAAACTTCCCATCTGTCTGCCGCATTCCGACATTTACACGCCCAAGCAGCGTTTCGCTGAAGTTTTTGACATAACCCAAGGTAAAGCCAATTTGATCGTACTCATCAATCAGGGATTCCGGGTTTGGCCCCACACTGTTTCTAACCAGAAAGTTAAGATCCGAGTCCTGATTCAGCATGAAAACTGTAGCAATCAACTGGTCCGTTATATTCAGTTGATGTGTCCATGAGAAGTTGACTGAAGTCGAGTTATAGTCAGATAAAGCTGTATCCTGCCTGTCGTATGCAGCATCCGTGTAAGAGGCACCCAAACTGAAAGTGTCTTTCTCTGAAAAGATATAGGTCAGGCTCGGGCCAATACTGATAGTCTGTCGGGAGAAATTCTCTGGAGCAAAGATCTCACCAGAAGAAAAGATATTGCTATTGCCGAGGACGACTCCAAGATCTTCCAGTTCGCTACTTACCACACCCACATTCGAATAGTTGAAAAAGGCACCACCAGACCAACGCTCATTGAAACGATGATTACCGCTCAAATCGAAATAATAATCTTCCGAGTCCTGATCAAACCCGGTTCCATCATCAGAATATTTGGAGATTGCAAGTCTAGGGGTCGCAGAAATGTTGGTTTCTTCAGTCGCATAATTCAACAGCGCACCGGCTTCCAGAATTGTGCCAAAGGTTGTCTTTGAATCCAGTACCGTCAATCTCTTATTTGTATCCGCCTCCACCCTGGCAGAGGCAAACGGAGTGACGGAATACTCAGCTGCCTGAGTTGCAACGGGCAAAGCTGCAACTAGAAGTAATCGGACGCCTGTTTTTATTTTCATCTGTCTCTCCCCTGGAAAAAGTCCCCGGCATTATACGCCTTATGGAACAACGACAACATCTCCTGGCTGAAGAATGATATTCTGCTCAAGGTTTCGGCCAGCTTCGATATCTGCATATTTGAATGGAATAGCAATTTGCTTGCCATTTTTGTCACGACGCAGAATTTTTATTTTGTTCAGTCCTGCGAAGGTTGATGCACCTCCCGCCATACTCATGGCTTGCACAACATCCAGATCGTGGCTCATGATGAACTCTCCAGGATTGTTTACCTTACCAATGACGTAGATTTTATTGCCCAGAATCTGGACCACCGATACTGTGATCACAGGATCCGGGATGTACTTGGCAATTCTCTTTTCCAGCTCCCTTGTAATTTGTTGTGCGTTCTTTCCACTGGTATCGATATCACCGGCCAAAGGAAATGTGAAATGGCCATCCGGTCTGACCAGTACATCAAGATTTAGGTCCTCTTCTTTCCAGACGGATACATGCAAAATATCACCGGGCTGAATGAGATAGTTTTTTGATTGGGACTTGCCTGCGGCCTGAACATTGCCAAAAACGGTCAATGTCAGCACAAAGATCAGGAAAAACTGGATGGAAGTCAGCTTGCTTTTTATCATGGTTCACTCCTCAAGTTAATATCCCGCAGCAAGATATTAATATAACTGTATAAATTATAATCAATATTTAGCTTTTATGGAATAGATTTAATGATTAACAGACGGTAGAATTTAACCACATGGCCAGAAATGATGCGTGTAAACAATCTTTAAGTATTACCGGAGTCATCCTGGCAGGTGGAATGGCACGCCGAATGGGGGGTCGTGACAAGGCCCTTCTCCCTCTCTCTGGACATTATCTCATCGAATACTGCTTAAGGAAACTTAAAACCCAGATAGATACCATTATCATCAATGCCAACCGCAATCTGGAGATCTATCAGTCTATGGGATTTCCTGTGATCAGTGATTCAAGAGATGGTTTTGCTGGCCCCTTGGCAGGTATAGCAACCGCCATGAAGTACTGTGAAACATCCCACATTTTTATTGTTCCCTGCGATTCGCCTTTTATTCCCTCGACGTTGGTTGAACGATTTGTTGATATTTGTAGACAAACAAAGGCGGATATCTGTGTTGCGCACGATGGAAATCGTCTTCAGCCAGTATTTGGCCTGATCCATACCCGAACATTGGCGTCTCTTGAAAAATACCTTGATAATGGACATAACAAGATCGATACCTGGTATAAACAACAATCCATGTCCCTTGTGGACTGCTCGGATATTCCAGACACCTTTATCAACATCAACACGCCGCAAGATTTAGAACAGGCAGAACAACGAATGAAAGAAAGACAGCATAACGTTCCGGTGATCGGTTTTGCCGCACACAGTGGCACAGGGAAGACAACCCTCTTGAAAAAGCTGATCCCGGTCCTGAAAAAACAATATGGCCAGCGTATTGGTCTGGTCAAACATGCCCACCATGGCTTTGAGATCGATATCCCCGGTAAGGATAGCTATGAGTTGCGGAAAGCAGGCGCCTCTCAAGTCATCGTTGGCTCACAACAACGTTGGGCACATATCGTTGAAACACCTGATAAGCAGGAGAAGCCAACGCTGCAGAGCCTGATTGATCATTTCGATCATGAAAACCTTGATCTGATATTGATCGAAGGCTTCAAACTAGAAAACATTCCAAAAATCGAGGTCTTTCGACCTCGCCTTGGTAAACAGCGTCTTTCAGCAGAACAGACTGGCTATATCGCCATAGCAACGGATGATAAACTGTCCGACGATGTTGCTTTACCAATCATTGATCTAAATGATATCGAACAAATCGCCGACTTTATTCTCGACTATATAAACAAAACCCATGAACGATAAAAGAATCGATCCATCACCCAGTTGCAAAGATGACTTTGATCCAGAATCTCTGGACTGTGATTCTGCACGTCGGCGCATCCTTGATTCAGTCTCACCAGTCAGGGGGTTCGAGCGGCTTGCCCTTCGCTCAGCCTTGGGACATGTACTTACTGAAGACATCAGTTCACCCATTGATGTACCTTCACACACCAACTCTGCCATGGATGGATATGCCGTCAAAGGAGACGATCTACTCGAAAGTGATTTTCACGAATTCAAACTGGTAGGCACAAGCCTTGCTGGGAAACCCTGGCCTGGGAAAGTTAAATCAGGACAATGTGTGAGAATCATGACCGGAGCCGTCATGCCCAAGGGTGCTGACACAGTTGTCATGCAGGAACATGTCAAACGTGAAGGAGACAAGGTTCTCATTGGGCCTTATCAGAAACCTGGGCAAAACGTGCGTAAGGCCGGAGAAGATCTGAGCGTTGGGCAGTTGGTTCTTCCTTCTGGTCGCAGGTTAACACCGGCCGATTTAGGGCTAATCGCCTCTCTCGGCCTGGCAGAGGTCACCGTTTATAGGCGATTACGTGTCGCCTTTTTCTCCACTGGTGACGAATTGCGATCTATGGGTGAACCGCTGAAAACCGGGGAAATCTATGACAGTAATCGATACACACTCTATGGCATGCTGAAAAAACTGGACGTAGAACTCCTCGACATGGGTGTGATCAGAGACGCCCCCGATGCACTAAGAAATGCTTTCCAGACAGCCTCGAGCAGCACCGATGTCGTGATCTCCTCCGGTGGGGTTTCTGTTGGCGAGGCAGATTACGTTAAGGAAACCCTCAATGAACTGGGTGAGGTTAACTTCTGGAAAGTTGCAATGAAACCTGGCCGACCTCTCACCTTTGGTCGGTTGGGCGAGGCGGTTTTTTTTGGTCTGCCCGGCAACCCGGTTTCCGTAATGGTGACATTTTACCAGTTCGTACTGCCTGCCTTGCGAAAAATGATGGGTGAGAAATGCCCCTCTCCTCTGACAGTCAAGGCCCGTTGTCTTTCAAAACTACGCAAACGTCCGGGCAGGACTGAATATCAGCGCGGTATCCTGGAGACGGCAAAGAATGGAGAATTGGTCGTACGCAAGACCGGGAACCAGGGATCCGGCATCTTGCGGTCCATGTCAGAGGCCAATTGTTTCATCCTTCTTGACAAGGACTCAGCAGGAATTGATGAAGGAGCCCTGGTTGATGTACAGCCGTTTTCAAGCTTCTTTCAGGACTGACAGGTGTTCTGCGATACAAAGTGGCAAATACTGTAAGTTGTAACCGCCTTCCAGCAGAGAAAGTAATCGCCCTTTTGCATATTGATCAGCGATTGTGACCATCTCCTCTGACATCCATCGGTAACTTTCCGTTTCCAGACAGATCCCGCCGAGAGGATCGGAGCGGTGTGCATCAAAACCTGCTGAAATCAAAACCGCATCCGGTTTAAACCGACGCGCGGCAGGCAGCACATCATCCTTGAAGGCCATACGGTAGTCGGCGTCCGTCGAGCCCGCTGACATAGGACAATTTACAACCGTTCCCTTACCCTTACCTACACCGGTTTCTGAGCGGGCTCCAGTACCAGGATAAAAAGGATATTGATGCAGACTGATATACATGACGCTTGGATCGGCTTGAAAGCTGTGTTGTGTGCCGTTGCCATGATGTACATCCCAGTCGAGGATCAGGACCTTTTCCAGATCATGATACTGCTGAAGATATCGTGCCAATATGGCGATATTGTTAAACAGGCAAAATCCCAACGCCATATTTCTTTCAGCATGATGCCCTGGAGGTCTGATAAGCCCAAAACCATTGTTGATCTCGCCAGACAACAACCGATCAGCCAGCTCCAATGCAGCGCCTGCAGCCCTGATCGCTACGTTGAATGATTCCTGACTGATACTGACATCCGGGGAATCGAGAATTGTCTTTCCCTGAAGACTCGCCGCTTGTACCCGCCGAATGTATTCAGCCTCGTGGTTCATTTTCAGGATGGTGTCTTCGACTGGACGTGGATCAGTTATAAGTTTGAGTTCGGAAAACCAGTCTTGTTTCTGGAGATATTGAAAGGATTTAGACAATCGTGCGGGACACTCAGGGTGCCCTGGACCCGTGTCATGGGTCAAAAAAACGGGATCGTAGAAAACTCCGGTGGCCATATCGGAATTTTCCGGCATTTATCCATTTTTGTCATCTTCGGTGGTCTTGATTGACACTGCCAATGCCTGGAAGCTATTTCTACTCATGCTCAGCTACCCGTTGCCGTCCAATATGGGGCAAATAACCCTCATCGCTGATATGACCGAAGTCACGGGCATGCTCCAGAAGTTCGAGGTTCGCACCCTCCGGCAAATAAACCAGACCATCACCGAAATGATTGATCAGTAACTTAATCATGCCAAAATAATCCAATGTTTCTTCCATCGGCCTCTTTTTTTTGCTGTCTCCATATCGTCAGTTTTTTATCTGCATCAGAATCAATAGGGTCAGGATTTATAAAAGGAACATGTTTCAGATAGAAAATGATGAGCAGTAAACCATGGGTCTCTTTATTCACAAAATATCCATGAGTTCTCTGTAGGGCCCTTTATGCTCTCTTGCAGAATGTATCGACTAGGTTTTGAATAAGTTGGAATTTAGGAACCGGAACTTGTTTACACTTCGCCTTTTTTCCCGAAGAAACGCTCGATCTCTTCAATCTTGTTTACTTGGCGCATAGGTGGAAGCGAGGAAAGAAAGATCCGGCCGTAGGATTTGGTCTTTAGTCGTGGGTCACAGATCATCATGACACCGGTATCATGGATATCCCTGATCAGACGCCCAACACCCTGTTTGAGGGTGATTACAGCCTCTGGCAGCTGGTATTCCATGAACGGATTCTGCCCGTGTCTGCGCAAGGCAGCGAGCCTTGCCTGCATCAACGGATCTCCCATAGAAGCGAAGGGTAGTTTGTCGATAATGACACAAGAGAGGGCCTCACCACGCACATCCACACCTTCCCAAAAACTGCTAGTTCCCAGCAAGACCGACGATTTGGTCTGTGTGAACCGTTTCAACAGATCGGCTTTGGGTGCTTCGCCCTGAACAAAAAAAGAAAAACCTGTTCTTTCACTGAAAAGCCTGGCAGCCTGCTGCAAAGCTCGGTGACTGGTAAAGAGTACAAAGGCCCGACCCTGACTGGCTTCAAGAACCGGTATGGCCGCTTCAACAACAGCCTGAGTATATTGTTCATGATTGGGTTCGACTGTCAGTTCAGGGAGGTAGAGAAGAGCCTGGTTCGGGTAGTCAAATGGACTGTCTAGTAAACATGTTTTCGCTTCTTCAAGACCGAGTCTCCGAGAAAAATAATCGAACCGAGTACCAACCGCAAGCGTTGCCGAGGTAAAGATCCAGCTGCACTGGTAATGCTGTCTTCGGGACTGGAAAATGTCTGCGATCGTCAGTGGCGTGTCATTGAGAACAAACGTACGTTGCCACGTTTCAAACCATTGCAAAGATTCTGAACTTTCCATGTCTGACTTTGCCTGATCGACAAACGTTTCCAACCGCCCAATGAGAGAAAGCGTACGATTGAGGCAATTCTCCAGAGAACGGCTTCTCTCGGTAGCAGGCTGAAGACAGGTCTTGAGAAGATTCAACTTCAGAATCAACTCATCCAATGCAGTTTTAACAGCAGGTCGGTTTTTAACCTCACGCCAGGGTGCCCGCTGCCCCGCTTTGCCGAGTGCAAGCCGAAAATCCTTCGTTGCCTTTTCGAGATCGTTGGCCGCATCCTCGATGTCAGGCATATCACCTGCACTTTGCAGGTAAGCGGCCACTACATCCCGTGACAAATCCAGTAATTGGCGAGTAGTTACGGTAGAACCGAAAAACTGCGAGGCGATATCATGCAGTTGATGTGCCTCATCAAAGATTACGGCTTCAGCACCAGGCAGAATCTCTCCAAAACCTCCTTCTTTCAAAGACATGTCGGCCATGAAAAGATGATGATTGACCACGAGTACGTCAGCTTCGATCGCAGCCTTTCTCGCTTTGTAAACATAACATTCTGCAAATAATGGGCATTCCTGACCGAGGCAATTCTCGGTTGTTGAGGTCACCAGGGGCCAGATGGCTGAATCCTCTGGCACGGAACTCAGTTCGGAGATGTCACCGGCAGTCGTCTTTTCTGCCCATATCCTGATCTCATGGAGTTGATCACCAAGGTAGGGTGAAAGTTGTGCCCAACGGGTGTCTGCTTCAGCCATGCGTTGCAAGCAGAGATAGTTCGCTCGACCTTTGAGAAGTGCGATAGAAACAGGGACATTCAGGGCTCTTCTGATCACAGGCAAATCACGATGATACAGCTGATCCTGCAGATGCCGTGTGCCTGTAGAGATGATAATTCGCTTACCCGCAAGCAAGGCCGGAACCAAATACGCGAAAGTTTTCCCGGTACCGGTGCCGGCTTCACAGATCAAAATACCCTTTTCATCCAGCACCTCTGCGATGTAATCGCCCATCTCCTGCTGCTGGGAACGGGGAGAAAAGCCTTCGACCGTTGCTGCAACAGGCCCCGATGCACTCAATATCTCTGATGGCTTGATCACTCAAGCGAACTCCGCAGTGAATGGCATGACCTCTGCCAATGATTGTTTGCCCAAAGCAAGCATAACCAACCGATCAAAACCCATTGCGACTCCGGCACATTCGGGCAGGCCTTTTTGCATTGCCTCCAATAAATGCTGATCTAATGGCATCTCTTCCTTTCCCATTATCCTTCTCTGTTGATTCTCATAACGAAACCGCTGTTCCTGCTCGAAAGGGTCTGTCAGCTCTGTATAACCATTGGCTAATTCCACTCCGTCAATCACCAACTCGAACCGCTCGGCAATGCCATCACGAATTTTTGCCATTGAGGCTTGATCAACCGGATAGTCGTGGATGAAAACGGCACCGGGGAGTGCCGGGAGAACCTTCACAGCCATGATCAGGTCTAGCAAATCCTGCCGTGATGTTTGCCCCGCCACTTCTCCCACCATCGTTTTGAGTTCTTCAGTAGACACCTGCATGGGATCGATGCCGGTTGCCCGGAGATATACCTCGCGCCAAGTTACACGTTCAAAATCCTTGACAGGTAACAGTATCGAAACAAGTTCCTCGACCTCGTCCATAAGCTGCCTGTAATCAAACCCTGTCCGATACCATTCGATCATCGTGAATTCCGGATTGTGCAACCGTCCCGCTTCGTCATTTCGAAACGCTTTACCAATCTGGTAGATGTCACCGGATCCCGCACTCAATAACCGCTTCATGGCGAATTCTGGTGAAGTCTGCAGAAAAAACCGGCGGCTGTTCACATAAGTATTCAGGTTCTGTAGATGGGGATCGCACACTCCTGCCCGGCTCAAAATCGGCGTTTCGACTTCGAGGATGTTTTTTGACCGAAAGAATGTGCGGATGGTGGCGAGCAGCCTCGCCCTCTCCTGCAACAGTTTCCGCACTAATCCTTGACTCGTGATACGTATTCGCCGGTTCGTGTGTCAACCTTGATCACTTCACCCTGATCAACGAACAGCGGTACTTTAACAACCGCACCGGTCTCAAGAGTAGCGGGCTTGCTACCTCCCGATGCGGTATCACCTCGCACTCCGGGATCGGTTTCAGTGATCTGCAACTCAACAAAATTGGGTGCCGTGACCAGCAATGGCTCTCCATTCCAAAGTGTCACCTCACACAACTCTTGGCCCTTGAGCCATTTTGCGGCTTCCTCGACGGCGGTTGCAGTCGCCTGGATCTGCTCGTAGTTCTTTGGATCCATGAAGTGCCAGTATTCTCCATCGGAATAGAGAAATTCGAGTTCCACATCCATGACATCGGCACCCTCTACCGTTTCACCCGACTTGTATGTGCGCTCGATCACACGTCCGGTTTTCAAATTTTTGACTTTGATGCGATTGAAAGCTTGTCCTTTGCCCGGTTTGACGACTTCATTTTCTACTATGGTATAAGGATCACCATCAATGATGAGTTTTAGCCCGTTTTTGAATTGATTGGTTGCGTATTTAGCCATGTTTTTTGTTAATCTCTAAAAAATGAAGGATGCTATGATACCCCGAAGCGAAGCTGATTTTCAGCCTCAATGGAAGAAATTACTTGCCAATGCAGTCTCCAGTCCCATGGAATTGCTGCACATGCTGGAGCTGGAAAATTCCACTCTCGCTCAATCACTGGATGCGAGTCCATCCTTTCGTCTCAGAGTTCCACGTGGATTTATTGGCAAGATGAAAAAAGGGGATCCGGAGGATCCCTTGCTGAAACAGGTTCTGCCACTGACTGAGGAAAACCTCACTCAACCCGGCTATCAAACTGATCCAGTGGGTGACCTGGCCGCAGAAGCGGTTGATGGAGTCCTGCACAAGTACCAGGGACGGGCATTACTGATCACCACTGGTGCCTGCGGAATCCATTGCCGATACTGTTTTCGTCGGCACTTCCCTTATGCACAGTCGAACCCTGCCAGAGATCAATGGCAACAAGCTCTGGATTATATTCGCAAAACACCGTCGGTCACTGAAGTCATTCTCAGCGGCGGTGATCCTCTCTCACTCTCTGATCAGAAACTTGCCCGACTGGTCTGCAGAATCGAACAGATCCCTCATGTGAAACGGTTGCGAATCCACAGCCGTATGCCCGTAATCCTGCCTGAACGCATCGATCGGCATCTGCTCGACTGGATCGGCACAACACATTTGCAGACTATCATGGTGATTCATGCCAATCATGCAAATGAGATCGATAGGACGGTTGCCCATTCAATGAACGAATTGGCAAAAACAGGAGTGACATTGCTAAACCAGTCGGTTCTTCTCGCTGGGGTCAATGATTCTTTCGATGCCTTGATTGCACTCAGTGAAAGATTATTTGAAGCCCATGTGATGCCCTATTACCTTCACCTGCTGGATCCCGTTCAGGGTGCGGCACACTTCAATGTAGAATGTGATCACGCCTTAGCCCTGATGGAGCAAATCCGTAATCGGCTGCCAGGCTATCTGGTGCCAAAACTGGTACAGGAAAAGCCCGGTGCAGGTTCAAAAATTACAATTTCTTAAGGAAATCTTATGAACAAATTTGGTTGGCAGGTTCGTGTTTATCATGAAGATGTGGATACCATGGGAATTGTCTACTATGGAAATTACCTCAAGTTTTACGAGCGCGCGAGAACCGAGTTTTTGCGCTCTTTGGGCTTCGAACAAGATGATCTGATGCACGATCTCAATATCATGTTTGTGGTAAAAAAAGTCGAAATGAATTACTTTCTACCAGCCCGCTACAACGATCGCCTGTGGGTTACCGCTGATGTTTCCTCATTCCGGCAATCGAGTTTTCACTTTGATCAAAAAGTATACAGGGAAGATGCGGAAGGCGAGCTGTTGAACCAGGCAACGATCGTTGTTGTCTGTGTCGATACGAAAACTGTTCGCCCCTGTCCGGTGCCAGGAATTATTCTAAAAAAACTAAGGGACCCTGGTTGATTCAGAGTTTCTGTGGCACAAGGAGTTCACCATATTCAATACGGACAAGTCATGAAAATTATCAAAGCCTCATTGCATTTTGCTTTTTTGTGCTCTGAATCTTCATGGATAAGTTCATCAGAGAATGCCTAAAAACTAACACCTGATCATCAGCATGGAGATATCATCCGCCGGCAATACGCCATCCATGTGACTTGCAAGTTCCCTTTTCAGTATGTCAATGAGACTCGGTTTCCCGTGATGCGTGAGCAGCAGATCCTCTACTCTACGCTGTCCAAAAGATTCTTTCCGGGCATTTGTTGCTTCAATTAGACCATCACTGTAAACCAGCACAGTATCACAAGAGATCAGCCCGATTTCATCAAGCTTATAGTTACTGTTCTTCCCTGGTTCGATCCCCAATGGAATATGCTCGGAAGAGAGTCGTTCCAAAACAAGCCGCCTATCATTGGCAATAAGTACATCAGGGATCCCACCGTTCCAGATCCTGAGTGTTTTACGGTCAGAATCCACAGCGATAAAACAGGCACAACAGAACTGATCTGTTGCAAGACGCTCGAAAAGTGACTCATCCAGTTCCTGAATGATCTTTTCAGGCGACAAGCCTTTGGCCGTCATACTGTAAAAGATCGAAGACACCGGGATCGCACCCAGAGCTGCTTGCAGGCCATGCCCCGAGAAATCAGCAAAAAGAATGTGATCGATACCTTCAGGTGTCTTTGCAGTATAGATAAAATCACCACTAAACTCCCCCTGTGGCATGACAATCCCCTTGATACCATCATGATCAATGGGCTTTAAACCTGCGATCCGTGTATAGATTGCTCTGGCTGTTTTCTCATCTGCTTCTTTCTGATCCAGCTTCAACGAAAGATCATCATGTCGGGTTTTGAGTTCTGTGTAGTCATCACGATAGCCGTGATGCTCCCCCACTTCATGGATGACAGCTTCGTGGTAACGCCAGGCAAACGCGAAGAGAAGGACCACAAGAGTAACCAAACCTGCACCGTAGAGCAGATAATCACTCTGACCTGAAAAAACAAATTTAAGCGTAATTGGCAATAATATTGATATTAATGAGACAAAATAAATGGGAAGACTGGTCGCATAGGCAGGGATACAACCCAACGCTATGATGAATAAAACTGAAAGGACAGCATATTGATAAAACACCGGCCACGAATAATCATAGACAAAAGCCAGTGCTCCCCAGAGCAATGCAGCCATAAAGATCAGTAAAAATGCGATGGAACGCCACCAGTCAAGATGATATTTTTCCTTTCCCATCCAGACATGATGCACCAGATAAATTCGGCCAAGGCTGATAATCACCAATAGTGACAGCCAGCTCAAAAGCCATACGTGACTGGTGACTGGCCAGAGAACAACCGTGATGAAAACTGCCGCGATCAGGCTGGCAACCGAAGTGTGAACAAGCTGTCGAAACAACAGCCTGATTTGATAGGGAGAGGCCGGACGGAAGATCGTTGTCTGGTCCAGCGAAATTTTATCCATGACTTTAGTCCATTAATAGCTTGTTGATTGCCTCCTTTCCCTTGTTTCTCCTGTATGAATTCTTCTTGAAACCAACCGTAAAGTCAATTATTTGACGGTAAACACCTCGCTTCCCGATACGAATCAATCCAGTAATTTCTGTTTGAACAGGCTAGAATACGTGATATGGACAAAATTGTTCTACCGAGCCCGATCAGAAACCTGCTGATCATTTTTTTCACCTTCCTCGTTACCTCTGCTTTCGCGGAGACGCAGACCAAGACCATGAACCACCCTGAATCACTGCAGAAAAAAATTGACAACGCCTTGAAAGACAAAGGTCCATCATATATTCCAAGAACCCGCCATTTTGAAAGCGGCAGGCCACTCTATACCAATCGGCTGATCCTCGAAGATTCTCCCTACCTGTTACAACACGCCCATAATCCTGTGGATTGGTATCCCTGGGGAGAAGAAGCCTTCGAACATGCCAGGAATGAAAACAAACCTGTCTTTCTTTCCATTGGTTACGCTACCTGCCACTGGTGTCATGTGATGGAGGAAGAATCCTTCGAAAACGAGGAAATCGCGAAGTTTCTGAACGAACACTTTATTGCCATCAAGGTCGATCGTGAACAATACCCTGACGTTGATGAAACCTATATGACCGCGGTCATGTTAATGACTGGCAGTGGCGGCTGGCCCATGTCCACATTCCTGTTGCCCGATGGCAGACCTTTCTTCGGAGGGACCTATTTCCCTCCAGACAGATTTATCGAACTCCTTCAACGGATCGCACAACTATGGCTAAAAAAACAGGATGATATCGTCGCTCAGGCAGAGCAGCTCTCGACTGCAATTGAGCAGACGATGGAAACTCGCAAGCGTGTGCAATTGCTTGGACAAAACGCAATCGATCAAGCAACAAATGATATCCTGGAGCGTTATGAGAAAATCTGGGGTGGTTTCAGCCAGGCCCCAAAATTTCCCAATGAACCTTCCTTGTCACTCCTGCTTGAAACTCCTCCAAATCAGCAAAAGGACTCCGCACTCAAACATACTCTGGATGCGATGATGCAGGGCGGGATCCATGATCAGATTGGAGGCGGTTTTCACCGCTACTCGACCGACGCACAATGGCTTGTTCCGCATTTTGAAAAGATGCTCTATAACCAGGCCTATTTGTCCCGTATCTATGCAGAGGCATGGCGGCAATACGGGGATCCACTATATGCCAGAACTTCGCAACAGATCCTTGATTATGTTCTACGCGAGATGACGAGCAAAGAAGGTGGGTTCTACTCGGCAATCGATGCAGACAGCGAAGGCGAAGAAGGTACTTTCTATCTTTGGACCGAAGATGAAATCCGATCTGTTTTGGACGAGGACGAGGGGAATTTTGCTATCCGCCTCTATGCTGTGACTGACAAAGGGAATTTTGAAGGAAAGAATATTCTGCATCTTCCTCACTCCCTGCATGAGATTGCACGACAGGAAGATCAAGACCTAAGCCAACTGATCAAGCGGATCGATCAGATCAATAAAAACCTGCTTCAGCATCGTAAAAAACGCATTCCCCCGCTTACGGACAACAAAATCATCGTAGCCTGGAATGGCATGATGATCACGGCACTGGCAGAGGTTGGTGAGAAACTGAATCAGTATCGGTATCTGGAGGCAGCCAAACACGCAGCCGAGTTTCTCTGGAAGTCTCAACGACCCGGTAAAGGTCAACTACTGCGAGTCAACCTTGAAGGGACACCATCAATCGATGCGAAGCAGGAAGACTACGCACATTTTGCTGAAGCCCTGATTGCCCTCTACGATGTCACCGGTGACATAAAATGGTTGCAACAGGCGCAGGAGCTGACCAATGAAATGCTCGACAAATTTCTGGATACATCTTCCGGGGCTTTTCTGATGGGTGATGACAAACTGTTGTTTGCCAAACCCAGGAGCATCCACGATGGTGCGACACCATCAGGGAATTCAGTTGCAGTCAGGGTGCTCTCAAGGCTGGCGCGTCGTACCGGGAAACCCGCCTATGAAGAGAAAGCCCGTCAGGTTCTGCAAGCACTTTCCTCTTCGATCGCCGAATATCCCGCATCCTATGCCTACATGATGGCGCAACTCCATGAACTGCTAAAAGGAGAAACAGGGCACCGACAATATGCCGGTCGGGGCGCCATTAAGATTACTGGAAAAATTCTTCAGGAAAAAGAGAATTACCAGCTCCTGGTCGAACTGGATATTACGGATGGCTGGCATATCAACGCGCACACCCCTCTTCAGAAAGACCTTGTGGCGACACAGATCAGCCTTGCTCCAGACGAACAATGGAAACTCACTTCTTTCGAATATCCAAAGCCAGTGCAGAAAAAAGTCGACTTTGAAGAAAGGCCTCTCGCTCTTTACGAGGGAAAAATTCAGATTAGATCAAAACTGGAACCAACAAGCCAGCACAAGAAGGATGCCATTGCATTTCCTGTAGAGGTATCTGTTCAGATCCAGGCTTGTAACACGGAATCATGTCTGCCTCCTGAAACTGCAATGCTCTCACTTACTCTGCCTTACGGGGCCTGAACAGTATGTAAAGGCTGATCAGAAAAATTCCGAGGAATAAGACAAACGCCCATTCAGGAATAGAAAAACCAAGGAAGGTCCAAACCACCTCGGCACAGTCACCCGTACCCTTGAGCGCATTCAGAATGGCTTCCCCCAGCGGATAAACTTCCAGCAGAAAAAAGAGATCACCACCACATTCGGGCACTTTCTCAGGAGGCAGATGCTGTAGCCAGATTTGACGGCCAGCAATACCGGCACCACAGGCGGCAAACAAGGCTGTAAAGGAGGCATAGATACGAATACCGGCTGCGGCAGGGTTATGCAGAAAACCCATCAGTGCTGTCACACCAACAAGAATGAAAAACACACGCTGGATCATGCACAGGATACAGGGGTCCAGTCCTTCCACATACTGAAGATAAAAACCGAAACCAAGCAGTACAGCACAAACCAGAAAAATGAGCAGAAAAATCTGTCTGGAAGTTATCATGATCCTATTTTACACAACCTCGCTGAATTACGAATCCTTTAAAGCGTGATCAACCAAGGATTTGAAATCCCTGCCTTGATAAGTTGGGACGTTATTTGGCTCACATCACTTTCGGATACCGGCCCGACAATTACCCGATAATGCCTCATTGAGTCTGTTTCTGCAGCAATCACCTGGGCATGGTAATGATCAACGGTGCGAAGTTGGGCTTCCGCTCTCCCTCGATCAGCGAAACTCCCGATCACCAGCCACTGATTTCTGACTGCTGAAACGTCTCCCGTGATCTTTATTTCATCATCAATTCCCTGGGCGTTGGTCAACAAAACTATCTCTGACGAATTATCTGAATAACAAATCTGCTCACCCTGAACGAGATTGAAAAAAGTACAATCCTGGCCGGAGACCATGGATAGTGCATGATCACCGATACCTTTTCCGGTCAAAGCAATGGTGGTCAGTGAAACAATCTGGAATGATGAGCAGCCTGTCAGCATCTCACAGCTCATCAAGAAAACCATGAAAAGACTCTTTCTTTTATTTATTTTTATCATATCATTAACTTAGCAGATATTTCTATAAAGTACATCAATTTTTTATATTTGCAGTCAAGGGCAAATCAGGTAACAATCGCGGTATCATGAGTCTTCGTTTTCGTCTCAATCTGCTGATCACCCTGGTTTTCCTTTTTACGCTACTGGCCGGGGCGGCACTGACCATACACAATGCGCGCAAGGCGTTGGCGGAGGAAACAGAATCCACAGCGAAACTCACCCTGCAACTTCTTGAGCTGGCCTTCCTTCAGGTGAATCCAGAAAGTAAATTTATCCGTTCATCTATGCTGATGAGGCAGATAAAACAATTCGGTAAAGCCCGCCACCTGCATATTGAAATCATTCATGGCAAGGATGTAGAACCTTTTGATCAAGCCCAGCTTGACATATACAAACCCGACGCTCCTGAATGGTTTGTGAAGTTGGTGGAACCCACCAGTATGGTATTGCGCCGATCGATCCTGATCCCGGGACTCCCTTCCAGTGAACTGATCATCCGTCCGGATCCATCCTCTGAAATCACCGAAGCCTGGGAGGAAGCCCGATCATTCCTTGGTTTGTTATTGGCATTCTTTATCATTGCGAATGTCCTTGTCTATCTGATCATTGGTCGGCTTTTGAAACCGGTCAATACGATTATTGAAGGGTTGGATGCCATCGAACAGGGAAATTATATGACCCGTCTGCCTCATTTAAAACTTCCCGAGTTGAATAAGATTTCCCAGAAATTCAATCATATGGCGTCTGTTCTTGAAGAGAGTCATGAGCAAAACCGCTATTTGAAACAAAAAACCCAGGCTATTCAGGAAGAAGAACGCCGTCATCTCGCCCGAGAACTTCACGATGAGATGGGACAATCAATCAGTGCCATCAAGGCAGTTGCTGTTTCTATCCGTCAATCCAGCAAGGATGAAAAGACTATCAACTGTGCCAGTACAATTGCCGATATTTCGTCTCATATTTATGGCGTTGTCCGTGGCATGATGCAACGCCTTCATCCGGTCATCCTGGATGAGCTGGGGCTGATCCCTGCGCTGAATGACCTCATCGATAATTGGAACACATATCATGAAGAAACCTTCTGTCATTTCAAGGTGGATGATGGGTTTAGGGAACTTTCGCAGGAACTCGCTATTACGGCTTACCGTGTCGTTCAGGAATGCCTCACCAATGTAGCCAAACACGCAAATGCCGAGAATGTATGGATCACACTCTCCAAAAAAGCGGATAACCTGCAACTGACCATAGAAGACGATGGATGCGGTTTCGATCCAGGACGCTCCACTACAGGCCTGGGCTTACCCGGTATGCGAGAACGAGTGGAAGCACTGAAAGGCCGTTATCACCAGTCCGGTGGACCGGGAAAGGGAACCAGGATTGAGGTACTATTACCACTAAATACACAGAAGGATAGCCGCAGTGAATAACAGATCCAATATAATCAGGGTGTTACTTGTGGATGATCATGCCGTCGTACGAACCGGGTATAAAAACCTGCTCGAAGATCAGTCCAATATCCAGATTGTTGGCGAAGCTCCGAGTGGTGAAACTGCCTGTAAATCTTATCTTGAACAGCAACCCGATGTCGTGATCATGGATTTATCGCTGCCAGGAATCGGTGGGCTGGAAGCTATTCGGCGGATCAGGGGGCGCGATCCTGAAGCAAAAATTCTGGTTTTTAGTATGCATGAAGATCCGGTTTTTGTGGAACAGGCTTTGCAAGCTGGGGCCAAGGGTTATATACCGAAGAGCACGGCTGCCGAGGATATGGTGGAGGCCGTTCAGAAGGTAGCCAAGGGCGAAGTTCATCTATCACCGGAAATTGCACAGCGTCTTGCTGTTCAGAAAACACGCGGTAGTGACATGCCATTTGAAAATCTGTCTACCCGGGAATTTGAGATCTTCTGCCTGCTGGCTGAGGGTGCTAATGTAGCAACCATTGCCGAGCGGCTGTCACTCAGTTACAAAACAGTTGCTAACTACAGCACCCAGATCAAGAACAAGCTTGAGGTCAATACAACAGCGGAACTCGCCCGTTTGGCCATACGACATGGGCTGGTTCAGGCCTGACGGTAACGCCTCGATGAGGAGGGTTTCTTTTTCCTCAACTTAGGCACCCTGGGCAAGCCTGTGTGCTGGGTTAGAAAACGTTTGGCTGTGATCTTCTTTTTCGCTTTGGGTGCGATCCGTCGTCCTTCGACTTTTTCACCCGTACCCTTCGGTTGCCAAGCCGGAACGAGATGTTTCTTTCCATTACCGATGAGATCAGCCCGCCCCATTTTTCTCAAAGCCTCTCTCAACAGAGGCCAGTTGTTGGCATCATGGTAGCGCAAAAAGGCCTTGTGGAGCTGGCGTTGCCGCTTGCCTTGCGGTAT
This sequence comes from Gammaproteobacteria bacterium, assembly GCA_026984775.1. Lineage (GTDB taxonomy): Bacteria > Pseudomonadota > Gammaproteobacteria > CAJXQU01 > CAJXQU01 > CAJXQU01. The sequence continues at coordinate 3,678 of JALSRM010000037.1, read as the reverse complement.
ATAGACGGACTCACTCCTCCGCGTGATTTTTCTCAGGGGATTTTTTCCTGAATAATACATCGCTGAAGCGGTCGCCATCGGCGACGGGAGAAAGGCCTGCACCTGATCGGCACGGAATCCGTTCTGCTTCAACCAAAGTGCCAAATTCATCATATCCTCATCTGTGGTTCCGGGATGGGCGGCGATGAAATACGGGATCAGATATTGTTCCTTTCCAGCCTCTCTGGAAAATTTATCGAACATTTTTTTGAAACGATCATAAGTACCAATGCCCGGTTTCATCATCTTCGACAACGGACCACTTTCTGTATGTTCCGGTGCGATTTTGAGATAACCGCCTACATGATGGGTTACCAGCTCGCGGACATATTCCGGTGAACGCACGGCCAGGTCGTAGCGCAGACCGGAAGCGATCAGAATTTTCTTGATACCCGATAATTTTCGGGCCCTTTGGTAAAGGTTGATTAAGGGTTTGTGATCCGTCTTCAGATTCTGGCATACATTGGGGTAGACACAGGAGGGCTTTCGGCAAGCGGCCTCGATCTTCGGGTCTTTGCAGGCCAGCCGGTACATATTTGCTGTCGGCCCCCCCAGATCAGAGATCACTCCTGTAAATCCGGGAACTGTATCGCGAATGGCCTCAATTTCCCGGATGACTGAATCTTCCGATCGGTTCTGAATGATTCGCCCTTCATGCTCTGTGATGGAACAGAAGGTACACCCTCCAAAACACCCCCGCATGATCGGAACCGAAAACCTGATCATTTCATACGCTGGAATTCGTTCATCTCCATAGGAAGGATGAGGCTGTCTGGTATAGGGCAGATCGTAGATCGCATCCATTTCTCTGGTCGTCAGTGGAACAGGTGGTGGATTCAGCCATAACTCCTGATTGCCATGACGCTGTACCAGTGCCCGGGCATTACCAGGGTTGGTTTCCATGTGCAGAAGACGTGAGGCATGGGCGTAGAGAACCGGATCCAATTTGACTTGCTCATAAGACGGCAGACGGATGACCGTCCGTTCACGTGGTGCCTTTCCTTTTTTTATGAGTTTGATGACCTTTTCCCCATCGTCAGCCAGCGCAGTTTTGCACTCCTTTCCATCGATTCCAGGCTCAAGATAGGGGTCAACGGGAGGATCGATCCGTCCGGGCTGATCCAGCTCGGTTGAATCCATCTCCCACCAATCATCCGGTACTTTTCTGCGAATAAAGGCCGAACCACGGACATCGATGATCTGATCAAGTTTTTCACCACGAGCCATGCGATGAGTAATTTCCACGATCTGGCGTTCAGCATTACCGTAGATCAGCATATCGGCCTTTGAGTCGAGCAGAACGGAACGACGTACCTTCTCAGACCAGTAATCGTAGTGGGCGATTCGACGCAGGCTTGCCTCAATTCCACCTATGATGACAGGTACGCCCTTATAGGCTTGGCGACAACGCTGGGTATAGACAATTACGCAGCGATCTGGCCGTTTACCTCCTTCGCCTCCTGGAGTGTATGCATCGTTGGTACGCACACGCCGCTCCGAGGTATAACGGTTGACCATGGAGTCCATATTTCCACCGGTCACCCCGAAATAGAGATTCGGTCGTCCAAGCTTCATGAAATCACGGGTATTGCGCCAGTCTGGCTGTGCGATGATACCGACACGAAAGCCTTGCGCTTCTAGAACCCTGCCGATCAGGGCCATACCAAAACTGGCATGATCTACATAGGCATCGCCTGTCACCAAGATGACATCACAACTGTCCCATCCCAGTTCGTCCATCTCAGCTCTGGACATGGGCAAGACCGGCGCAGGACCTAACCGGTGAGCCCAGTATTTTTTCCAGGAAAATAGATCATGTACTTTCTGCATGGCGGGGTTCGATTTGAATGATCAGGCAAGGTTAACACGGAATCCTCTCTCAAGGGTAGATTATTCCTTTTGTATGAGGGTATCCAAAGCTAATCCTGAATGAACAGGTTGTTCACCTGACCAGATCAGGCTGGAATTGCTTCATTGATCCGATGCTCCAAGGCATTGATCTCCCTCACAGTCATCGGTTTTCCAAACAGGAAACCCTGGATGATATGACACCGGCTGGATCTCAGATACTCGAACTGTTCCATGGTCTCCACGCCTTCAGCAACCACTTCCAGCTCAAGCCGTTGCGCGATATCAATCACCGCCTTACAGATAGCTGCATCACTTGGATCTTCAAGAACGTCTTTGACAAATGAACGATCAATCTTGATCACATCAATAGGAAGTCTTTTCAGGTAAGCCAGAGAGGAATAACCCGTGCCGAAGTCGTCAAGCGAAATCTTCACTCCCAGGTCATGGAGATCATAGAGCATTCGCCGACTCTGATCCGATCCTTCCATCAGGATGGATTCAGTGATCTCGATATCGAGATATTGCGGTTGCAGATCCGTTTCCGCGAGAATCCCGGCGATCACTTCAACGAGGTTTTTTTGCTGGAACTGCCGAGCAGAAATATTGACCGAAACCTTGAGATTCGGTCGGCCATTTACCTGCCAACGTTTGAGTTGATGACAGGCCGTCCGGACTACCCATTCTCCGACAGGAATGATCAGCCCTGATTCTTCAAGCAGAGGAATGAAATCTGCCGGTGAGACCAATCCGAGTTCACTGTTCTCCCAGCGTATCAGCGCTTCATAACCGATCACTTCCCGTGTTTCTGAATTCACCTGTGGTTGGTAGTAAAGAATGAACTCATTCATGTCGATTGCAGTTCGCAACCTGTTTTCCATGGCTAAGCGTTCATGTGATGCTGCATTCATGTCTTCTTCGTAATACTGGAAATTATTGCGTCCTTCGGATTTCGCAAAATACATGGCTGCATCCGCATTTTTAACCAGCGTCGCAACATCCGAACCATGTTCAGGATAAATACTGATACCAATGCTTGGACTGACTGTTACCTCATAATCTCCGAGCGTGATCGGTTTGTTCAATTGCGCCAGAATCTTGCGTGCAACAAATTCAATGCCTGCATAATCGGTAACTTCCGTTAACAAGATTGTAAATTCGTCTCCCCCAAGCCTGGCAACGGTATCCGACCCACGCACACAGAACCTTAGACGATTAGCAACCTCCTGCAATAACTGATCACCTGCCTCATGTCCAAGAGAATCATTGATCTGTTTGAATCTATCGAGATCGATGAACATCACCGCAAGCTGTGCATCCATTTTACGGGCTGCCTCTATATTTTCCTGCAAGCAAGTCTGAAAACAGGAACGATTCGGTAGTTGGGTAAGGGCGTCGTAATTTGCCAGGAACTTGAGCGTTTCTTCATTCCTTTTACGCTCGGTGATATCCTCATATAACCAGATAGAACCATTCCCCGGATTTTTACGATCAATTACTCGAGCAGAGATGGCACACCAAAAATCCTGACCATCCTTTCTTTTGACCAGCCACTCACTGTGATACTCCTCCCCCCGATCAAGCCTGGCATAGGCCTCTTCACCTACAGACTGAAAATCTTCATGGGATGTGAAAAGCATGGCAGTACTGACGCCGATAATTTCATCACGCCCATACCCAAACATTTCCTCGAATTTCTTATTGACAGAGATAAACCTTCTGTTCTTTAAATGAACAATCCCAACCAGTGCATTTTCAAGGATGGCACGGGTCCGGCTCTCACTCTCCCTC
>JALSRM010000036.1 GCA_026984775.1 Gammaproteobacteria bacterium | reverse complement strand
AAGCCACCATCTGGGCCAATCACGAGCCCAATACGTAACAGACAGACTCTGACACTGTACGCTTCCGCTTGTCTGGCAGTACGTTCCCATTCAGCACAGAGTTGATGAGCGAAATCGTCTTTATAGCCTGATTCTTCATCCAGCATCGTATCCCCCTGATCACCGTAATAACCCACTGCGGAGGCACTCACAAGAACCTCTGGTTTCATCTCGAGTCTGTCAATGAGATCGAGAATCTGTCGGGTAGTAGTGATGCGACTACTCAGAAGCCGTATTTTTCTCTTTAGCGTCCACCTTGCATCCGCAATCGGCGCACCTGCAAGATTGATGATGGCATCGACTGGTGTACCTTTAGGAATATCGTCCAGGGAACCTATCGCCTTGGCCTGTTGTCCACAAACTGAAGAAACTTTATCGGGGGTTCGGCTCAAGACCGTTATATCGTGCTTTTTATCGAGTAGATCTTTGCATAAGGCTCTGCCAATGAAGCCGGTTCCACCTGTGATCAGAATATGCGCCATACCGTCTACCACAATGATTTACTCCCTGCTGCCAGAATCATACTGCTCTTGCTAGTGATTTTCACCTTGTTCTCAGCTAGTGCAAGACAAATCAATGAGTTGACAGTTGAGAATGAAAAGGGAGTTTATCGGGTCAGAACGGTGTTTATGGCAGATGCACCGCTTGAAGAAGTTCGAGGGACTCTTATGGATTTTGTTCGACTGCCCGAATATGAAAGCGCGATCAAGGCGGTTAATATCTTGGAACCTCCTGATAAGCAAACGACCAGGATTCAAATCATCCTTGAAAATTGTATTTTATTGTTTTGTCAGAATATCTTGATTGCAGAAGATATTTCTGTCGATGATGATGGGGATATAACTGCAAGAATACTGCCAGGCTGGAGCGATATGCGTTCGGGAAAATCTCGTTGGCACTTTGAAGAAGTGGATGGTAGTGTCAAGGTCAGCCTGGATTCGGAATTCGAACCAGATTTCTGGATACCTCCACTGGTTGGCCCAATTTTACTCCAATCCGATCTAAAAAATCACCTCAGGCATTTTCTGGAGAACCTGGAATGGTAGTCAGTGAAAGGCATTCTTTCCAAGCCGATCATTGACGGATCTCAAATAACCTCCTGATCATCTCTACTCGTTTCCTATTCTTCCCAAGATCGCTATAACCAAGCCGTGATACTGATCGGACATGAATAAGTCCTTCTCCACGGTCAAGAAAAAACTCCAGGTCATCCACAAATCCCATCAATAGTGTTCTGCATTCTGCATGGATGTAATCCTTGCGGGACGTGATGACGGTCACACCCTTCATGTTGCATAGTATATTTTTGAGGCGGGACATTTCCTGCTCTGGATTACCCTTTGGATCAAATGGCTCTATAAATTGCTTTTCAGACTTAGTCTGACTGGCTACACAGTTAGGGCTATTGGGACAAGGAGCCAGTTTTCCCTGTTTCAATCCCAGATTTTTTGGTCGTTTTCCTGAAAAGAACATATTTCCGAACATCAACAGAAGCAAATGTATGAAGCCTATCACAAAACCACGAGTTCCAGTGTGATCTATATATAGAGAGTTCCTATAATTGTCCATGGGAGCAATTAAAAAAGGAACGGGCAGTAAATGAAAAATCATTTTTTTGTGGGCATGGTGCTTGGTTCGTTGATATCGTTTCTGACGGGCTGTATGACAAAACCAGCCTATATCAATGAGGAGAACCCCGAAGCCTCACTGCAGGGCATCAATACCAGTCCGGTCAATTACCTGAGAAGCAATGAATTCGAAAATCAACCACCTCAGTGTATTGCAGTTTTACCATTGAAATATAACTCGAAAAATAAAGGGCAAGCAAAATCTCAAAAAAATCCCGAACTCACCCCAGAACAACTCACCGGAATTAGACGAATTCTGTATTCACATGTGGCACCTCTACCATTCAGAGATGTTGAATTATCCGAAATCGATAAGGTCGTCAAGAACAGGTCTGTAACTGAAGAGGAATATGGCGAGATTGCCACTGCACTTGATTGTGATGCACTTCTGACAGGGACAATCACAAAATATGATACCGAGTTTATAGGATTCTATTCCAAGACCTCGGTTGGAGCGGACCTGAGGCTTATTCGTGCTGAAGATAATAAGGTTCTGTGGAAAGGTCGCCATGTCGCAACCAGTCATGCCGGAGGACTGCCCATCACTCCTGTCGATGTCGTCGTGAGTGTCTTTCATGCATCCACTAATATCGAGGACGAACAACTTATACGTGTAACGGATGATCTTTTCCGAAACTTGTTGACCACTTGGGGGGATGAACGTCAGATGATGCCATCACAGGCAATTGTCAAACAAGTGAAGAAGCAAGAACCTGAACCTGAAAGGGGTTTTTTTACTGTCAGATCCAAGCAGCTTGTGTTGCGAAATGGTCCCGGGAAATCCTACCGGGCAAACAGTCTTCTGCACAAGAATGATAAACTGATTGTGCTTGATAAAAAGGCAAACAGCCCTTGGGTCATCGTTAAAACAGTCGATGGAAAGAAAGGGTATGTCTATGGGAAATATATTACAGAGCAGGTAGGAGTGGATCTGTCTCAGGAAAAGGCGATTGCTACCAGATGATCGGGATTTTCCCGATAACCAAATCCAAGGCGGAAGGCGTTCAGATCACTTAAAAATAAACGGGCAGGGAGAACAAGGAGGTTATGTTCTTCAACCAGCTTTTGTGCATAGGATTCTACGGAAGTTTGATTCCTCAGCAGAGGAAATACAGTACATCCAGCATCAGGCGGAATAAACCTGAAGTCTGCTGAATTCTGTGCCATGAATGCATTGATTTTCTGTAGGTTATGGTGAAGCAGCTCTCTGTTACGTTCCCAGATCAATTCATAATGAGGAAGAATTCTTATCGCAAGTGACTCGTCTAAAAAGCTGTTACAGATCGAGAGGCAGGATTTTATTTCCATGACACGATTGATCAGGGCTTTGTTTTGGCAGCTGATCCAACCAATTCGGAGTCCCGGCAGGGCAAAGGCCTTTGAAAAGACACTCACGCTGATCGCCCTGGGGTAACGATCAGTGGCCGCGGGCAGGCGATTTTCAGGATCATATTCAAGCCCTCTGAACACCTCGTCAGAGAGAAGCCAGCAATTGTTTTCCCTGCAGAGGGTGATCAACGAGTCAAGTTCATCTTGTGTGATCATGGCCCCGGTTGGGTTATGGGGAAAGTTGAGAATCAGCAATCGGCAGCCTGATCGTATCTTTTGTTCAATCGTTCTCAGATCCAATAACCATCGATTTTTTGCAAGCAATGGAACGAGTTCGATAGTGCAACCAATTTCAGCCGCTGTTTTGATCAGAGGCTCAAAGATCGGTGTGATGGCAACTACGGTATCTCCAGGCTGTAACAGTGCATGGCTGATGCAGAAAATGGCTTCCTGTGCGCCGGCAAAAGTGGCAATGTAATCCGCTTCATTGTGCTCATAGAGCTTGGCGATGGATGATCTGAGTTTGTGACCACCTGAATTCCTGGTATAGGTTAGTGCTACTCCAGGTTCTATGGTATCCATGATTGGACCAATAAGTTGTTCAAGTTCACCAAGAGTGAAAGGTTGTGGATTCGACTGGTGAAGTACTGTCGGAGAACAAGACGTCCATTGCTCACAATAAGACGCTATGGCAGAGTGAGAAAACCTCAATGCTTCCTTTTCCATAGGGTCATCTGTGCGATGGTATGCTGATGTTTTCTTGCAGTTTCTCTGATTACGAATGGAATATCGACAGGATCACAGAACGGCACGAAATGTTCACCAAGGACGTCATGCAAACCGTCCAGGGTTGTCTTGTTTTCGCCGTTGACCTTGTAGCCGCCAACCCAGTTCTCCTTTTCTGTATATTCTTCGAGCCAGGTATAGGGTGATGTTAGAACCAGCAGACCATCAGGGCGAATCCTGTCTGCCATTGTCTGCAGAAATCTCCCTGGTCGGGAGAGACGATCAATTAGATTGCCGGCAAATACCAGATCGTAATCTGTATATTTTGGTTTGAGATTTGAGGCATCACCCTGACTGAATTCAACCCGATCGGCAGTCTCGGCCAGACCCATCTCTGACAGATTAACCTGTTTGAGAGTTGTCAGTTCTCCCTCATCTGTGATCATATAGCGCAGGCTACCATGTTCGCGCAGACTAATGGCGTTTCGGATAAATCGGGTGGAAAAATCCAGTGCATCGACATGGAGAACTCTCTTCGCTAACTCGAAACTGCTGCGTCCTACCGCACAACCCACATCGAAGGCTCGTTCGAATTGCCGATGACCTGTCAGTTCGAAGATCATGTCAATACACGCTTTGGGAAAATTGGGTACTGAAAAGTACTCATCGCCATAGTGGAATTCGAGGTATTGTGAGATAAATTCATCCGTTTCGTAATTGTTGAAGTTTTGGGTCACTTTCTCGGATGATTCCACATAACGGAAACCAGCGTGTTGGTAGAAGTGGCGTCGAAAAGCATAGCGGCTGTCGCGGATAGCCTCGTTACCTGTAGAGATCCAGCTGCCGCCTTTGATCAGGTTGTGTTGTCCGTCAAAGGTTGGAACAGAAAAATCATCATATGCGGGATGAACCTCGAAACCTTCAAATCCGTCAATGGCAGTTTCTGTCCATTGCCATACGTTACCGATGATATCGCCAAACTCTCCATTCACGAAGTGGTTGACTGGACAGGAAGAGGCCCAGTACTCGAGGTTAATGTTGCCGGGAGCCTTGATCCAGTCGGTATGATCCACGTCGACATTCAAGTCATGCAAGCGGTACCATTCAGCTTCGGTTGGCAGCCGGATCGGCTTGCCGGTTTTTGCCGACATCCAGTTACAAAAGGCCTTGGCTTCAAGATAATTGACATCCACAGGCCAGTCCCATGGCATATCAATCTCTTCCAACATTGAGCGATAACGCCAGTTGTCGCCATCTTTTACCCAGAAAATCGGATGTTTGACGTTTTTGTAGCGATTCCAACGCCAGCCCTCCTCGGTCCACCAGCTCTCACTTTCATAGCCTCCATCATCCACAAATGCTAGAAATTCGCGATTGCTTACCAAATACTTGCTGGCATTAAAACCCACCACATCGGCACTGAAGGAACCGTATTCATTGTCCCAGCCATAGGTAGGGGAAGGTTTATCACGCCCAAGTTTGATCTGCCCGCCTTCTATCGGAATCAGTTCATTCTGCGGTGCTTCACCGGTGTGCTTGCACATTGGCCAGGCAGGATGTGTGACCACATATTCGATTGGTAACTGCCTGATCAGAACAGAAGACGTCTCCAGGTGAATACGTTCATGCTCAATCCCCATCAGGATAATCCAAAAAGGATCTTCCCAGGTGATAGGCATTTCGAGCGGAAGTTGATCGATAGTTTTATCCACCACATCTCTGACTTTGTTGCGATATGCTCGTACGTCCTTAGCCGCAGGCCAGTCATAGTTTCTCTCATCGAGATCATCCCAGGACATTTCATCGACACCGATAGCCATGATCGACTCCATATGCGGATCAATGCGTTGCTCGATAATCCTGGCAACATTGAGTTTGTTGATAAAAAAGGTGGCTGTATGTCCGAAATAAAAGATCAAAGGGTGTCGTAAAGGTTCTGGGCGTTGATAAAAAACAGAGTCATCTCTCAAAGTTTCGAAAAGTGTTTCATAGAGCGTAAAAGTATCGTGAAAATATTGCCTGATCTCTTTGCGTTTCTGATCGGTATTTCCTTGGTTGATCACAGGTGTCTTGTGGAAGATTAGGGACATTTCTCACCTCATTTATAGCTTTTTGGAAGTGTTGACTGATTCCTCTCTGAATGGCAGGCCGTGAGGAAATCCATGTAGGGTTGTTGTTGAAAATCGTTCAAAGTAACCTTCTCCCTGTGTTAGGCAGTGTAGTACTGCAAACAAGTCTTGGGAAAGGATTACATTGGAATACAAGAGCAGAGTTGCGATAGCCCGAATAATGACAGAAATTCAATTTGTTTTTCCTGACTTAATCAATAAGCTGACTGGTAAATAGCAGTCAATGCCTGCAAAACAGGACTTACAGAATGACCAGAGGTTTCGCTATTTTTAAGTTACTGTACCTTGCTTACATAGGCAAGGATTCCTGTGAATAGTTCAGTGTATCCTTTAAAGAATGAACATGTGCAATTAACTCAGGGAAGAAATAATGAAAGTCTTCCTGGAGTTCATCGTAGTGTGTCACGAGTTCTTCAGCTCCACCAGCCAGTTGGTTTCGGAAACGGATACGTCTTGAAATTCCGTTGATCGCAGAGGCAATTCCCTCAATGGTTTTATAGTGGCTAAGCCAATCGTCACGGCTCATCGCATGAATGGTTCTTGTCAACTGTTCTGGCAGAGAAATCCTCGTCTCAGCATTGAGATTTTTATACCAGCAAGTGATCTGATCATAAAAATCGATTGAAGAATAGTTTTCCCAGCAAGTCGCAAGAAAGTGATCGTAGAAGATATCGATCATGATGCCGGAAAAACGTCTTCGTTTGCCAGAAATACGGTGCTTGCTTCGTTGGACGACAGGGTGAGCGTCGGTAAACTTATCGATTGCGCGGTGCAGTGTGATGCCGTCACAGATTTCTTTTTCGGGAAACGGGAGGTTTCTTCCCTTGACAAAATCACCCATCAGATTACCCAGAATCGAATATTGAGAGTTTTCGGCAAAAAAGAGATGGGCGAGGTAGTTCATAACAGAGTCAACGAAATTGTCACGATAGTGGAGGCTCTGAAATAGGAGAAAAGCCCATGATCATGGGTATGGATCATGTTGACAAATCCTGGTCAACCCATTTTCTGGCATTGATAAACATCTGCATCCACGGGCCGTTCTCGTCTTTCCAGTCAGGGGGCAACCATGAAAACTGTTTTCTCAGAAAAACCCGCTCAGGATGGGGCATCATGATGGTGACACGGCCATCGGTGGTGGTCAATCCGGTGATGCCCAGTTCCGATCCATTGGGGTTGGCTGGATAAGTCCTCGCCGTTTCACCGTTGTTGGAAATGTAATTGAGACTGACGATACCCCGATCAATGGCATTTTGTGCCTCTTCTTTTGTATAGCTGGCTCGGCCTTCACCATGGGCGACAATGATCGGCAGCCGTGATCCCGCCATGCCTCGCAGGAGCACGGAAGGCGAATCCCGGACCTCCACCATCACCAGCCTGGACTCAAACTGTTCCGACGTATTACGCAGAAAGACAGGCCAGTGATCCGCACCCGGGATGAGGTCTTTCAATTGTGCCAGCATTTGACAGCCATTGCAGACACCCAGGGCGAACCGATCTTCACGGGCAAAAAAGTCACTGAACTGGTCTTTCAACGCTTGGTGGAAGAGAATGGTCTTGGCCCAACCGCCACCGGCACCGAGGACATCTCCATAGGAAAATCCGCCACAGGCGACAAGCCCCTGGAAGTCCTCCAGGCGGGTGCGGCCTGCGATCAGATCGCTCATGTGTACGTCCACCGCAGCAAACCCGGCGCGATCGAAAGCCGCGGCCATCTCCACATGGCCGTTTACCCCTTGTTCGCGGAGAATGGCGACGGCAGGACGTGCACCTGTATGGATGAAGGGTGCTGGAGTAGGCTCAAATGTCAGCGCGAGCGAAAGCCCCGGATCCGCCGGATCCTGCAGGGATTCATACTCCTGTCCGGCACAGCGTGGATTGTCCCGTAATGACTGGATCTGAAAGCTGGTGGCTGACCATAGCCGCTGGATAGTCATCAGATCAGCGGAATAGACCCTCGATGCCCGATCACGGATACGCACAGATTTGTCGCGGCGCAGGGTGCCTATGACACGGACGTGATCAGCCAACAGGCCATCTGCGGACAGACACTTGAGAACCTCATCACGATGTTCTCTCCGGATCTGGATCACCGCCCCCAATTCCTCTGCAAACAGGGCATGGAGCGAAGCATCTTCAATGTCGATATCGATCCCGGTTCTGCCAGCGAGAGCCATTTCGCAGAGCGTAACGAACAGACCACCATCGGAGCGATCATGGTAGGCCAACAGAAGACCTGCTTCATTCAATAGCTGAATGGAGCGGAAAAAGCTTTTTAGAACCTCCGGATCATCGACATCGGGGCCGGTATCACCCAGCTGGTTGAACACCTGGGTCAGTGCTGAACCACCGATGCGGTTTTTTCCGGCGCCCAGATCGATCAGAATCAGATCGGTTTCACCCACATCGGTCCTGAGTTGTGGTGTTAGTGACATACGCACATCCGCAACCGGTGCGAAGGCTGTGATGATCAGGGAAAGTGGAGAGGTGACGGTCCGCGTCATACCGTTTTCCTGCCAGACGGTTTTCATCGAAAGCGAATCCTTGCCGACGGGAATACAGATCCCGAGTACCGGACACAATTCCATGCCCACGGCCTTCACGGTATCGAAGAGACGGGCGTCCTCATCGCCGTGACCACAGGCGGCCATCCAGTTGGCGGAGAGGATGATGTCGGACAGTTTCATGATGCGGGCAGCGGCAATATTCGTGATCGCCTCACCTATGGCCATGCGTCCCGATGCCGGTGCATCGATGAGCGCCAGCGGTGTTCGTTCACCCAAGGCCATGGCTTCCCCAGCACATCCATGGAAAGAATTGGCGGTGACTGCACAATCCGCCACCGGCACCTGCCAGGGCCCGACCATCTGATCGCGCACCACAAGCCCGGTCACACTGCGATCACCGATAGTGATCAAAAAACGTTTGTCAGCCACCGTGGGCAGTTGTAGGACCCGTTCTGCCGCCTCCTGTATGGAGATTGCGGAATCGTCAAATCGAGGGTGATGAACCGTTGCATGCCGTGCCTCACGGTGCATTTTCGGTGGCTTGCCAAGCAATACCTGCATCGGCAGATCAATGGGGCGGTTGCCGAACAGACGATCATTGAGGATGATTCGCTGTTCTTCGGTGGCCTCTCCCAGGACTGCAAAGGGGCAACGTTCACGGGCACAGATCCGTTCAAAAAGCGGGAGATCATCGGCGGTCACCGCCAGGACATACCGCTCCTGTGCCTCGTTACACCAGATCTCCACAGGAGACATGCCGGGGTCGGAAGAGGGGACCTCACGTAATTCAAAGATTGCGCCTTTTCCGGCATCATGGACCAGTTCAGGCAGGGCATTGGAGATTCCTCCTGCACCTACGTCGTGGATGGAGCGAATTGGATTTTCCTCTCCAAGGGTCCAGCAACTGTCGATCACTTCCTGGCAGCGGCGTTGCATTTCCGGGTTATCGCGTTGCACAGAGGCGAAATCGAGTTCTGCATCGCCTTCGCCGGAGGCGACGGAAGAAGCTGCACCTCCACCAAGGCCAATGAGCATGGCCGGCCCACCAAGTACGATGATCTTCGCACCGGGAGGTATCGAATCCTTATGGGTGTGCTGAGGGCGGATATTGCCAAGGCCGCCGGCGATCATGATCGGCTTGTGATAACCGCGGACTTCTCCGGCGACTTCCTGCTCATAGGTGCGGAAATAACCACACAAGGCCGGCCGCCCAAACTCGTTGTTGAAGGCAGCGGCACCGATGGGACCCTCGATCATGATATCCAGTGCCGAGGCGATGCGATCGGGCTTGCCGTGATTTATTTCCCAGGGTTGTGGCAATGCGGGCAGCTTCAGGTTGGAAACGGAAAATCCGGTCAAACCGGCTTTTGGTTTCGCACCGCGTCCGGTGGCGCCCTCATCCCGGATCTCGCCGCCAGATCCGGTAGCCGCTCCAGGGTAGGGCGAAATCGCCGTGGGATGATTGTGGGTTTCCACCTTGCTCAGAATATGGATCGCTTCGTGCTGATATTCGTATTCGCCAGTTTGAGGATTCGGGAAAAAACGCTCACCGTCGTAACCAGTGGTTACTGAGGCGTTGTCAGAATAGGCGGAGAGGACCTTGCCAGGGTTCTGCTCGAAGGTATTCCGAATCATGGAAAAGAGCGACCGCTCTTGCTTGATCCCATCGATTGTCCAGTCGGCATTGAAGATTTTGTGCCGGCAGTGCTCGGAATTGGCCTGTGCAAACATCATCAGTTCCACATCGGTGGGATTGCGTTGCAGATAACGGAAACTTTCCAGCAGGTAGTCGATTTCATCTTCTGACAGTGCCAGCCCCATGAGTTGGTTGGCTTTTTCGATCGCCTTGCGTCCTTGCCCAAGGATGTCGATGATTCTGAGCCGAGTTGCTTCGCCGTGTTCAAACAGCGATTCAACCTGCTTAAGGGTGGTGAGTACGGTTTCCGTCATCTGGTCATGGATCAAGGGAGCGATGTCGAGCAGACACTCATCCCGTTCGGCGTCTTTGAAGAACCATTGAATGCCACGCTCGATGCGTTCGATCTTTTTAAGTCCGGCGTTGTGTGCGATGTCCGTGGCTTTGCTCGACCAGGGCGATATTGTCCCTTTCCTTGGTACTACCAGCAACTGGGTATCCGTCTCGATTGGAGCCAGTGCTGCCCCATAGGATAACAGTGCCGCAAGTTGTTGTTTTTCTGTCTGATCAAGATCAGATGAAGATTCGATGAAATGTACAAACCGGGCATTTACACGGGAAATGTCCGATCGGATTTTCTGAATTTCCTGAAGAAACTTTTCCAGTCTGAAGGATGAAAATGCCGAAGAACCGTAAAGAATGATCATGGTGTGTTCTGGGTAATCTTGCAAAAGCGAATGATAACCGATTCTTTGGGAAATGTGTTGATTAATGAATCACTTTATCCTGCCGATACCCTTTCTAATCAAGATACTGAAACACAGAAATATTTCCGTTTTAATGGTGAAGACAAGATATCGTTTCATTGAAATCTTTCTCGTTCTGTTTCTCATTTCTCTCAGTTGTCGAGGTGAGGAACTGAAAATAGGTATGTCGACGGCACTTTCCGGCCCACTGAAAGAGGTTGGTTCAAATATGCGTCTCGGTTACGAGATGTATTTCGAACGAATTAATCGCGAAGGGGGTGTCAATGGATATACGTTCAAGCTGATTGTCAGGGATGATGGTTATGAACCGGCCAGAACGGCGATTAACATGCGCAAACTGATCGATGAAGATCAGGTGGTGGCAATTGTTGGTAATGTTGGCACACCCACAGCTACGGTTGCTCTACCCATTATCCTGGAGAAACAGATTCTGTTTTTTGCACCCATGACCGGGGCCCGCTTTCTGCGTCTTCCGCAGTATCAGGACTACGTTTTCAACACCCGTGCAAGTTATGAAGATGAAACGGCAGAAATGATCCGGGGACTTCTGACCATGGGTATTCGTCCAAAGGAAATAGCTTTTTTCACCCAGAATGACAGCTATGGTGAGGCTGGCTTCAAGGGGGCTGTCAGGGCATTGGAAGAACAAGGCTTTCATGATATCAGTCAATTGGTTCATGCACGTTACAGGCGAAACAGTTTGAATGTGGAAGACGCCGTGGCGGACATCCTTGATGCAGAAATCGAACCAAAGGCGGTAATCATGGTGGGAAGCTATCAGCCCGCAGCAAAATTCATTCGCTTGATGCGGAAAGAAATCCCAGGGCTGATCTATCTCAATGTATCTTTCGTAGGGAGTGAGGCACTGGTCGAAGCACTTGGAGGCGATGTCAGGGATGTGGTGGTTACACAGGTTGTTCCACCCTATCGCTCATCGTTACCTGTAGCTATCGAATACCGAAAGGCGTTGAGCGAATATTCACCGGAAACAAGACCAGGCTTTGTCTCATTTGAGGGCTATATTGCTGCGAAGATATTTGTTCAGACCATTGCTAGTGTCAAGGGAGATATCAACAGGAATAAGATTCGGAGGACCTTCGCTTCACTTGATCATATTGATGTAGGTACTGGAAGACCTTTGTCTTTCAACTTTCACGGAAAATCCAGCACCAGGAATGTCTGGTTGACAGCGTATCATTCCGGCGAGTTTGTTCCTGTCGAATGGGATGAACTCGCAGTTAACCGGTTGATCGTGAATTTTTTCAAAAATACTGAGCTGAAAGGTTACGGTAGTGAGTATTAACCGTTTATTCAACCGTCTTTCATTAAAGAGGGTGTTTCATCGTTTAACGATCCGTAGCCTTCTAAAAGTATGGATCGTGAGCAGCTTCTTTGTGGCAACTGTTTTCACGGTTACGGCAATCGTTTCCCATGAGTCCATCGTTCGGAAGCAAGAAGAACTGATCCAGCGAGCCCTTCCTGTCAATAAAGTGGGGCAGGAGCTCAATGAAACGGTAGCAAATCTGATCCTTAGGAAAGCGAACATTTTGACCGCAGCTAATCTCGTAGAATATGAACAATATACCGATCGAACTGAACTGGTTAATTTATTCAATGCTCAATTGCTCGCCCTCGAACAACTTCTTTCACACTCGGACGATGATGTTCTGGATTCAATCCGATCGGCATTCAAAGATTATCTTGAACAGGACCAGCGTTTGACAAGCACGATACGTAACATCCTGTACATGCGTATGAGGCTGGAAGATAAAATCCAGCTTCTGGAAAAGCTGGTCAGGGAAGTGAGGATAACAGCAGAGGCAATTAATGGTGTTATTCACCTCAAAAAGAGCCAGGAAAATAAAAAACTGCGCACGATTCTTAACCAGTTCAACAGCCAGATAGGAGAAGAAATAGTAAAGAAGTTTGGGGAATCTTTCATACAGGCGCTGTTATTCAAGGATAGAAAGATCCATAAAGCCAGTAGCCAGATCCGTGAGGGTGTTGATAATCTGATTCTTTTGCTTAACAAAATCCTCCAGGATTCCAACAAGGATGAACTGATCAATCTCAGGAATAATGACATCGTACAACAGGCTGCATTGATAAAAAATGCGTTGAATCTTCTTGATTCCCATGTCTCCCAATATCCTCAACTTCATGAAAATGTTCTAAAGCTGAAAACGCTTGCGGGTACCATGATTGACCGTTTGATCAACGGCGATGAATCTGTCTATAGTTTGCGAATAAAAATACTGGAATCAGAAGCGGTCAGGGAAAGTCTCAGACAGGAAATACATCAGGCTATCAGCAGAATGCAGGCTACGCTTGATCAGCTTGAGGCTGTTTCCATGCAGATCACAAGGCAGAGTGTTCAGAGTACGCGGAAGGTCAGTATGTTGGCATTGGCCTCAATTCTGTTCGTCAGTTTTCTTGTGGTTGTCTTGTCTCTTCTCGGTGCGTTGTTATTGTTGATACGCATTGATAACCCTCTTCAAAAATTGCGCTATGCAATGTCATCCCTCTCACAGGGAGAATTAGGGACACGGATTAATCTTAAAGGAATGGCTAAAGATGAATTTGCTGACCTCGCACGAGACTTCAACCATTTTTCAGACACTAATCAGAAGACGATCGAAAGGCTCTCGATGATCAGAGCCCAGTTGAGGGAGAGTGAGAGCCGGACCCGTGCCATCCTTGAAAATGCACTGGTTGGGATTGTTCATTTAAAGAACAGAAGGTTTATCTCTGTCAATAAGAAATTCGAGGAAATGTTTGGGTATG
>JALSRM010000035.1 GCA_026984775.1 Gammaproteobacteria bacterium | reverse complement strand
CTCTCCAGGCCGCTCCCATACAAAACCGGCTTGCACCTCTTTCCTTCGCTTCCTGTGCAGCCTTTTGCACGGATTCCAGATCCAGTAGCTTTTCTGCCTTCACTCCGGTTTTGTATTTTATGCTTTGAGGGCAATAGGCACAGTCTTCTATGCATCCACCGGTTTTTATGTTGAGCAACGTGCTGAGTTGTACCTCCGCTGGATTGAAACACTGACGGTGAAGTGCCTGTGCCTGGTAGAGCAATTCTACCAGTGGCCGATTGAAAAGTTCCTCTACCTCTTCCCGGATCCAATCATTCCTGATCATTACCGATGGAGAAACTTCCTTATCAATATTTACAGTTTGAGCGGGTTTCATAGTGTACTTTATTGGTTAACCGTGTTTTCTGAGGATGCTATTTTATGATAGAAGCTGATTCTAGCAAGCAAGCGATGATTTACCTAAATTTTAAACGGTACTTTTGTTCCCTCTTACCCGCTCAGAAGTGCCTGCTTTGTGATGTGTACAATGATCAGAACCGTGGTTCTGCTCTATTGTGTGATGCTTGCCTGGCAGATCTTCCTCTCATCACCAACCCTTGTCGTATCTGTTCTGTTCCTGTTGGCATTTTTGATCGTTCGGCTGTTTGTGGTGAATGTTTACAAAACACCCCTTTTTTTCACTCGAGCACGATCCCTTTTTCCTATGACTTTCCAATCAAAAACATGATTAAGTCATTGAAATATAATGGGAATATTGCATATTCCCGTTTGTTTTCTGAATTAATCCTGGGTGCTTTATCCTCGAGAATTTCACCTTTGCCTGATGCCCTGATTCCCGTCCCCTTGCATTCTTTTCGCCTGATGAAACGCGGTTTCAATCAGTCTGAGTTGATTGCAAAAGCTTTAGGTAGAGTAGTCAATCTTCCGATTGATACGGATAGCTGCAAACGAATCACCAATACCCGGCATCAGACCGGTTTCAGCAAAAATGAGCGAAGAAAAAATTTACAAGGGGCGTTTTCCGTCTCAAGGGCTATCCCATGGAAGCATGTCGCCATCGTTGATGATGTCGTTACCACGGGTGCGACTACAAATGAACTCTCCCGTACGCTTGCCGATGCCGGGGTTGAAACCATTGAAGTCTGGGCTTGCGCAAGAACGGTCTGATCCACTTTATCATCTAAATATCGATATTCGATACATTCAATGCATTTCTTTCGATAAACTCTCGTCGTGGTTCGACCTGATCTCCCATTAGTGTAGTAAAAATCTCATCTGCAGCGATGGCATCCTCTATTCTCACCTGTAGAAGGTTCCGGCTTTTGGCGCACATGGTTGTTTCCCAGAGTTGCTCTGCATTCATCTCACCCAGTCCTTTATAGCGCTGTATGTGCAAACCTCGTCTGGCTTCCTTGAATAACCAGTCGAAAATCTCATCAATATTTCTTACCGGTTGTGTTTTCTCGCCTCGCTTGATTTTCGATTCCTCTGTTAATTGAAGTTCTATCTTCCGACATAATGTGACCAATTTTTGATACTCAATGGTGGAAAACAAGCGCACATCCAAGATCGTCTCCTTGATCAGGCCATGTTTCTCATAGGTTATCTTGGCATATAGGTGTTTTTCGTCTTCATCTTCCAGTACTTCCACATGATAGTCTCCTTGTGCTACCGTCTTCAATCTTTGTGCAAGCATATCGAACCACTCGGAACCTCCACCGGGTACGCTTAGTTCCTCAACGGAGATCGGTGGCATCTGCCTCAGTATTTCTACCAACTCAGGATCAAGTCGATTGGCCAGGCGTTGTCTTATAGACTGTAGCAGTAAATAATCATTACCAAGTTTTTCGAGTTCTTCTCCTTTGATAACGGCCTTCTCATCCATGATCAGTTCTGTGTCTGAGAGTGCGAGCTCCATGAGATAGAGATTTAGCTCGTTGTCGTCTTTGAGATACCGTTCCTGTTTCCCTTTTTTTACTTTGTACAAAGGCGGTTGTGCGATATAAATAAAACCATTCTCTACCAGCTCCTTCATTTGTCGGTAAAAAAAGGTAAGGAGCAGTGTCCGGATGTGAGAACCGTCAACATCTGCATCCGTCATTATAATAATGCGGTGATAACGCAGTTTTTCTGGATCATATTCATCGGGACCTATTCCACAGCCAAGTGCAGTGATTAATGTACCCACCTCTGCCGAAGAGAGCATTTTGTCGAATCGTGCTTTTTCCACATTCAGAATCTTTCCTTTGAGCGGTAATATTGCCTGAAATTTTCTGTCTCTTCCCTGCTTGGCAGAACCTCCTGCCGAATCTCCTTCCACCAGAAACAATTCTGACTTAGCGGGATCCTTTTCCTGACAGTCAGCCAATTTTCCAGGCAGTCCTGCTATATCCAGAGCCGATTTTCGGCGGGTCAATTCTCTGGCCTTTCTTGCAGCATCCCGCGCCCTTGCAGCTTCAATAATCTTCTCGGTTACTATTTTAGCCTCTGCGGGATTTTCAAGCAGGAATTCCTGCAATTTCTCGTTGACCACCGCTTCTACGATACCTTTTACCTCACTGGAAACCAGTTTGTCTTTTGTCTGAGATGAAAATTTTGGATCGGGCACTTTTACGGACAAGACAGCAGTTAATCCTTCCCTAACATCCTCTCCTGATACTGTCACTTTAGCTTTTTGAAGTATACCCTCCTTCTCCATGTACTGGTTGAGTGTTCGTGTAAGCGCACCGCGAAAACCTGCAA
Organism: Gammaproteobacteria bacterium; assembly: GCA_026984775.1. Classification (GTDB taxonomy): domain Bacteria; phylum Pseudomonadota; class Gammaproteobacteria; order CAJXQU01; family CAJXQU01; genus CAJXQU01. The sequence goes on along the minus strand of JALSRM010000035.1, from coordinate 179,183 downwards.
GGTGGGTTCCACCGTCCCTTTGTGGAATATTGTTTGTAAAACAAAAAATATTTTCTTGATATGAGTCATTCCATTGCATTGCTACATCCACTACCACATCTTCCTTTTCAGCATTCATACTGATTACTGTTGGATGCAGCGGTGTTTTTTTCTTGTTCAAATGTTCAACAAAGGCTTTGATTCCACCTTTGTACTCAAATACATCTTGCTTTCCTGTCCTGTCATCGGACAGGACTATCCTGACCCCTGAGTTCAAAAACGAGAGTTCTCTCAATCTCTTTGACAAGATGTCGTAGTGGAACTCTGTATTGCTGAAGATTTCCTGACTTGGTTTGAATCTTATCTCTGTGCCTGTATGATTGGCCTTTCCTACCTCCTGCAACGGCGTCTGCGGTATTCCCATTACGTATTCCTGACGATACTCTTTTCCGTCTCTGAATATTCTCAGTTCCAGTTTTTCTGACAATGCATTTACAACTGAAACGCCAACCCCATGCAAACCTCCTGATACCTTGTAGGAGTTTTCATCAAACTTACCTCCGGCATGGAGGACCGTCATAATTACTTCTGCTGCTGAAACGCCTTCTTCTTCGTGAATATCTACAGGTATTCCACGGCCATTATCTGCTACAGAGACCGAATTGTCTGAATGAATAGTGACATGAATCTCTGTACAAAAGCCGGCCAAGGCTTCATCGACACTATTATCAACCACCTCAAAAACCATATGGTGCAGACCTGTTCCATCATCGGTATCACCGATATACATACCAGGTCTTTTCCTAACAGCATCAAGTCCCTTGAGGACTTTTATATTACTTGAGTCGTACGACATGTTCTTTATCCTGTTAAATTTACCGCTATTATAACACTCTCATAACTTTCCCTTGTTCCACGTGGAACATTCCTGCTTCTGCTCTCAGTTCTGTTGGTAAATCCTCGTTGTTTATTGCTGTTATGAACTGTTGTGTCTTCATAGAAAGTAGCATGTTGGTAATTTTTTCTTTATTTTCTTTATCCAGTTCGGCAGGTAGATCATCAAACAGGATTATAGTTTTTTTACCTGTTTTTTTTTCTAGCAGGGATATTTTTGCCATTTCAAGAGCTAACGACAGTATCTTTGTCTGCCCTCTGGAGAGAATTTGTGATGCTGATCTTCCTTGTGTCTTGATCACCACTTCTGCTCGGTGTGGTCCCTTTCGTGTATACCCTGTGATCCGATCCTTTTCTTTTTCTTTTTTTATGACATCTGCAAGCTCTTCTTCTCCCCAACCATTTTCATAATCAAGGGCCACAGATATCCCACTGAACTGTCTTGTCTTTTTTTCAAGTTGTTCTAGCAGTTCTTCTACGGTTTTTTTACGTTTTTTGTCTAATAGGGTTCCTGTTTGTACTAGCTTTTCGTCCCAGACAGCGAGTTCTTTTTTCGAGCTCTTCTTTTTTAGGAGCGTGTTTCTTTGTTTTAGCACCCGGTTATAATTTTTCCAGCTTTTAAAGTAGTCATGTTCCACGTGAAACAACAACCAGTCAAGTAGACTTCTTCTTTCTTTTGGGCCACCTTGTACTATCTGGTGACTTTCGGGTGTTATTAAAACAACAGGCTGAATTCGTGCGAGCTGTGCTGTACTGGCTATTTTAGTGCCACTGTATCTGATTTTTGTAGAGGTTCTGCTTTTTTCTATGCCAATGGTTTTGTTGGTATCAAGATTCGATACGACCTGTAAACACTCCTGGTCGAACCTGATGATCGACTCTGTTCGATTACTTCGGAATGATTTTGCAAGAAATTGAAGGTAGATTGCCTCTAAAAGGGTTGTTTTTCCACTAGCATTTTTTCCTGTGATTATATTGATTCCTTGTTCAGGCGATAATACTGCACTTTCTATATTTCTTAGATCCCTGATACTGAGCGTTTCTATGCTCATTTTAAGGAACCTCATTGCAATGGAAGAATAGATTTGTCTGGATGATAAAGTTTCTCTTTCACTGAAATTTTTTTAACGAAAGTGCATTCTCCTAACTGCTCACAAGCGCATTGGCATTATGACATACTTGCTGTCACTACTCTCTGTAGATGTGATCAGACAACTACTGTCTGAATCTTTCAGTTCAATAAGAACTTGTTCTGATTTCAATATATTTAAAACATCCAGAATGTAGGAAACATTGAAGCCGATCTCCATAGGTTCCCCTGAATACATAACTTCAATTTCCTCTTCGGCTGTTTCCTGTTCAGGATTATTTGCTGATACAGTGATCTTCCCTTCCTCCAGGACCATCCTGATCCCGCGAAATTTCTCATTGGAAAGGATCGATGTCCTTGCCAGCCCACTACGCAGTTTTTCTCGCAATGCATAAACCTTCTTATTACTGTCTTGTGGTATTACTCGTTCATAGTCAGGGAATTTTCCATCAATCAATTTTGTCGTGAGCGACTGGTTTTCTGTTACAAGTCTGAGATGGTTCTTGCTGATCAGGATGTCTATTTCAGTATCTTCTTCGGAAAGTATCCTGTTGATTTCGAGAACCCCTTTCCTTGGCACAATCACCTGAAATAGTTCATTCACACCCGTTTTAAAAGTAGTTTCTGATAGTGCGAGTCGATGACCATCCGTTGCAACACTCTTGATAGAATTTCCATCAATTTCAAGGAGAAGTCCATTAAGGTAGTACCTTACATCCTGGTGTGCCATTGCAAATTGAGTATTTTCCAGCAGATTTTTCAGTGTTCTTTCTGGAAGTGCAAGAGTGACGATTTCTTCGAGGTTCTCAATGGAAGGAAAATCTTCCGCGGGCATTGTGCTAAGAGAAAATTTACTTTTACCACTATTTATCCTTATTTTGTCGTCATCGGCTCTCAGTTCTATTTCTGAACCATCAGGAAGTGCTTTTACAATATCCAGAAATTTACGTGCCGGTATTGTTGTTTTCCATGAATCATTTGTCGCATACGGTATAACAAAGCTTGATTCTACTTCCATGTCGGTTGCAGTAACTCTTACTGATCCGTTCTCTACTTGGAAGAGAAGATTAGACAGTATTGGTAATGTCTGTCTTCTTTCAACAACCCCACATGTTGCCAAGAGTGGTTTTAGCAGGTTTTCTTTGCTTAATAGTATTTTCATTTCTTTATTTATATCTATTGTTATTATTATAAGCCTTTGATATTTATGTTGGTAAGTGATTTTAATCTATTAAAATCAAATAGTTATTCTGTGAGTAACTGTTATGTGCCGAGAAGTTTTCGTGCTGTTTAACCTGTGGATAAAAGTTTGATAAAAAAGCCACATTTTTTGCTAACAGCTGTCCATGAGGGTTATCCACAGACATATTCATACCAGTTCAAAGGGCATTTCAGGTTGTGAGTATTCTATACAGATTTGTATAGTCCTCTTTTATCCTGGGTTCCGTTTTACAAAGCTCGTCAATCTTTCTGCAAGCATGCAGTACAGTCGTATGATCGCGTCCACCAAAGGCGTCTCCAATTTCAGGAAGACTATGGTTTGTCAGGTTCTTAGACAATGCCATTGCGATTTGTCTTGGACGGGCCAGTGAACGATTCCTCCTTTTTGAGTTAAGGTCAACCACACGGAGTTTGAAATAATCCGCCACTGTTTTTTTAATATTTTCGATGGTAACCATCTTTTCTTGCAGGGCAAGAAGGTCCTTGAGAGCCTCCCGCGCAAACTCAAGTGTCACAGGTCTTCCTGTAAAATTGGAATAAGCGATAATTCTACGTAGCGCACCCTCGAGCTCGCGAACATTGGACTGAAAACGTTTGCCAACAAGGAAAGCCACATCATCAGGAAGATCGATGTTTTCAAGAGCCGCCTTGCACTTAAGTATTGCAACCCTGGTTTCGAGTTCGGGAGGATCAATGGCAACAGTCAAACCCCAGCCAAAACGGGACTTCAACCGCTCTTCAACACCAGAAACCTCTTTAGGATAACGATCACAGGTAAGAACGATCTGGTGATCACCTTCCAATAAGGCATTGAAAGTATGGAAGAATTCTTCCTGAGAACGATCTTTTCCTGCAAAAAACTGGATATCGTCGATGAGCAAAACATCAACAGATCGGTAGAAGCGCTTAAATTCGTTGATCGTATTATGTTGCAGAGCTTTGACCATATCCGCAACGAAGCGTTCTGAATGAAGATAGACAACACAGGAATCCGGATGTTTTTTAAGAATATGATTACCGATCGCATGCATGAGATGGGTTTTTCCAAGACCAACGCCTCCACAGACAAATAGAGGGTTATAAGATGTGCCAGGACTTTCAACAACCTGAATAGCCGCTGCTTTTGCGAGCTGATTTGATTTACCCTCGACCAGCGTATCGAAAGTGTAGTCCTTGTTGAGTCTGGTCGCGACACTGTACCTGTTTTTTTTATTCTCTTTGCTGTTGTTGGTTTGAAAAGCGGGCACAAGAGAAGAACTCGCCTCAGTCTTGGCAATTTTTGAAGGTACTTTCTCAGGGGAGGCCGCCTTGTTAGAAGAACCAATACAAATGTTGAGAGAAATGTTTTTTTTATCAGAAAGTTTTACCAGCAATTTACTGATATCATTGATATATTTATCTTCCACCCAGTCGAGGACAAAACGGTTGGGTGCCAGCAGTTTGATCGTATTTCCCTCTTCGATTGCATGCAACGGGCGTATCCATGTATTGAATTGCTGTGGAGGTATCTCTGTTTCAAGTTTTTCCAGGCAGCGGTTCCAGAGGGATATACTCACCGGTTTTGAAGACTCCTTTTATAGTAGAAACTTATAAATTTTGAGGAGAATAATATACCCCTTTGAAAAAGTTATCCACAGCGAAATAACAAAAAAAGATTTAAAAATTAAATAGGTGTTGAAAGAGGGGAAAGAAAAGATATAAATTGACAGTAAAATGGCATAAGAAGTACAATCACGCCCCTTTTTGCTAGTGACTAAAAGAGAATCTTCATGAAGAGAACGTTTCAACCGAGCAACCTGAAAAGAAAACGCCGCCACGGTTTCAGAAAAAGAATGAAAACAAAGGCCGGAAGAGCCATCCTGAAAGCACGGAGAGCAAAAGGCCGACACAAACTATCGGCCTGAAAAAAGCGCTTAAAAACGGGGTGCGTAAAGATCAAACCCTCAGCAACTCAGCAGATTACCAACGAGTATTTCAGCAGAACAAGAGTCTGCGGGATCGGTATTGGTTGATCCTCTGGTGTCCCAATGATCAGGACGGCCCTCGTCTTGGAATTGCGGTTGCTAAGAAAAAGGTAAAAAAAGCGGTCCAGAGAAACCGTCTAAAAAGAATTATACGTGAATCATTCCGGCAGAATCGGAAGCTTATAGGAGCCCGGGATGTGATCGTTCTTGTGAATCAAGGAGTAGAAAAGGCAAAGAACCCCGAACTGTTTGCTTCATTGACACGAATGTGGAAAAAAGTGGCCACCAACGAAGGAAATCCGAAAAGTAAAAACACTGGATGAGATGAAAAGGCTACTCAAAATCCTGATTCGTGGCTACCAGTTTTTTATCAGTCCGATGTTAGGACATCGATGCAGGTTTTTTCCAAGTTGTTCACAGTACGCAATGGAAGCGATCGAAAAGAAAGGAGCGATAAAAGGGAGTGCACTGGCAATAAGACGCATTTGCAAATGTCACCCATTTAATCCTGGTGGCCTGGATCCTGTGCCAGGGACTGAGCATTTATACACTGGAGAAAACGAAATGGATAAGGAAAAATAATAGATGGATAATCTACGGTTGATCTTGTTTGCAGCACTGGGATTTGTCCTTTTATCTCTCTGGCAGGCGTGGCAAATGGATTATGGACGCAGGCCTGCAGTAACCGCTACATCCGAAAAATCAGAAGACGCGCTATCACAGCAAAAAGCTGCAGAAGATATCCCTGATGCCATTGAAACCGCTCAGTCATCACTGCCGCAACAAGCCCAGGAAAAGGTTCAAAAAGGACAGCGAGTTTACGTTGAAACTGATGTGTTCGAAGTCATCATCGATACCCAAGGGGGGGATATACGTAGAACAGCACTGAAAAAATATCCAGTAAGTCTGGACCAGCCCGATGTTCCATTTGTACTTTTCGATGATACCAAAGGGAAGTTCTATGCCAGTCAGGGAGGGTTCATAAGTAAACAGCCAGCCTCAGATCATCATAGTAACTATAAAGTATCAGCCAGTGAATATGCGCTTGCAAAAGGACAGGACAAACTTGAGGTCATACTTACCTGGGCGGAAGATGGCATAGAGATTGACAAGGTTTTCACCTTTTATCGGGGACAATATGTCATCGATGTGACATACCGGGTAAACAACCATTCTTCAGAAAACTGGTATGGCCGGTACTACCAGCAACTACACCGCAAACATACAGACGAAACCCGGCGTATGTTGCCAACCTTCACAGGCGCAGCGATATCCAGTCCCGAAAAGCGCTATGAAAAGATAAAGTTCAAAGACATGGCAGAAGAGCCGATTTCTCGAGAAGGGAAAGAAGGTTGGGTTGCCATGATTCAACACTATTTTGTCAGTGCGTTGATCCCACCACAGGGTATAAACCATCACTACTACACAAAGGTGTTGGAGGGTGATCGCTATATTATAGGCTTCTACGGACCGGAACAAACTGTCGCGCCAGGGGAAAGCAGGGAAACAACCGTTAGAGTTTATTCAGGCCCGAAAATTCAAAAAGTGTTGGCAAGTATTGCACCAGGACTTGAATTGACCGTAGATTACGGTGTGCTCTGGTTCATTGCCAAACCAATATTCTGGTTATTGAGGCATTTGCACTCGTTGGTAGGCAACTGGGGCTGGTCGATTGTGCTTGTTACTATCGTGATAAAGGCAATTTTATTTCCACTCTCGGCTATGGGTTACAAGTCCATGGCGAAAATGCGCAAAGTGACACCACGCATGACCGCGATCAGGGAACGGTATGCCAACGACAAGGCGCGTATGAACCAGGCCATGATGGAGTTGTACAAAGAAGAGAAAATCAATCCGTTGGGTGGTTGTTTTCCCATTCTGGTACAGATCCCTGTGTTTCTCGCCCTCTACTGGGTCTTGTTGGAATCCGTGGAAATGCGACAAGCACCGTTCATTCTTTGGATCAAGGATCTTTCTATCAAGGATCCCTATTTCGTCTTACCGCTACTGATGGGGATCAGTATGTATGTACAACAGAAGCTCAACCCTCCCCCACCTGATCCGGTGCAAGCCAGGGTGATGCAGCTGCTTCCCGTAATCTTCACATTCTTTTTTGCCTTTTTCCCTGCAGGGTTGGTGCTTTATTGGGTCACCAACAATATCCTCTCGATAGTGCAGCAGTGGATGATCACAAAACAGATCGAGGCGGAAAAATAGAACGGGATATCAGGGTGCTGTGATGGTTGATGAGATTGACACCATCGCCGCCATCGCAACTCCACCCGGCGCGGGTGGAGTTGGTGTGATCCGCGTTTCCGGGCCAAAAGCAGAATCTATTGCACACGCCATGATGGGTAGGAAACCCGAGCCCCAAAAGGCGATATTTTCCAAGTTCAAGGACGCAGAAGGAATAGAGATAGATCACGGCCTGGCGTTATTTTTCCAAGCGCCCACATCCTATACGGGAGAGTGTGTGTTGGAGTTGCAAGGGCACGGCGGGGCCATTGTCATCCAACGACTTTTGAAAAGGGTGCTGGAGTTGGGAGCAAGACCAGCAAAACCTGGTGAATTCACCGAGCGCGCATTCCTCAACGGAAAAATAGATTTGCTCCAGGCCGAAGCCGTTGCCGATCTGATCAACAGTGCCAGTGAGCAGGCAGCAAAAAGCGCCATCCGCTCACTCCGAGGTGAATTTTCTCGACAGATAGAAGGGTTGAAACAAGAAATCGTCGATCTCCGGAAACACGTGGAAGCATATCTTGATTTCACTGAGGAAGAGCTTGAGATCCCCGTGTCTGCGTTTGCCAATGGTCTGAAAAAAGCCATCGAAATTAACCGCAGTATACTTGGAAAAGCCCATCAGGGTGCGATCTTGAATGAAGGGTACCGGATCACACTGGTGGGGGAGCCCAATGTTGGAAAATCCAGTCTTTTGAATCGGCTTTTGCTTGAGGAAAGGGCCATCGTTACAGACATTCCTGGTACCACTCGTGATACATTGACAGAAAGGTTTTTGATTGAGGGCGTCCCCTTCGTTGTTACCGACACAGCAGGACTGCGTCAGACACAGGATCCGGTGGAACTCGAAGGCATCAACCGTACACATAAGGCGATTGCACAAACTGACTTGGTTATTGTCATGTCCGAGTACCCGGACCAAGGAGAGATCACATTGGAGACCGATCAGGTTCTATATGTCATCAACAAAATCGATCGGGCACCCGATCTCAGACCAGGCGTAGTGGAAAAGGCAAGGCAAACCCTCTGCTACCTCTCTGCCAAAACGGGTGCCGGCGTGGAAGAGTTCAAACAAGAATTGCTCAGGATCGCACAAAGTGGAATGGGGAGCGAAGGGGTATACACAGCCCGTCAACGGCATCTTGTCGCTTTGCAACAGACTGCAGCGTTTCTCGATCAAGCGCAACAAGTATCTGTCAACACAAATCAAATGGACCTGTTCGCAGAGAATCTGCGCCAGGCCCAAGAAAGCTTGAGCCGGATCACGGGAGAGTTTACAACAGAAGATCTGTTGGATGAGATCTTCTCAGGGTTTTGCATCGGTAAATGACGGAACGGTGTTCATTTTTGCGCAGGATGGGAGCGGTCTTCTATGACAGCCTGCTGCTCATTTCGGTGCTTCTGTTTGCCACTATCCCTGCACTGCTGCTCAATCATGGAGAAGCCATCGCGCCAGAAAACCAAGTCTACAAAATTTGGTTATGGCTGGTTGCCTCACTTTACTTTGTCATTCCATGGAAGCGTAAGGGTCAAACACTTGGGATGCAAAGCTGGAAAATAAGACTGGTACAGGAAAGTGGTAAACCAGTTACATGGGTACAGGCATGGATGCGTGTGCTGCTGGCATTGGTTTCCTGGTTACCCCTTGGCTTAGGTTTTATCTGGAGCTTGTTCGATAAAAAAAGACAGACATGGCATGATCGCTGGACGGGGACGAAGCTGATTGTCGAAGAGAAAAAGACCTAATGTTTGATGAGCCGGTGCATCAAATACCAGCCAATAATAAAGGTGACCAAAGCAGGGGTTGCCACGGCGATTAGCGGGTGCAGATCATAGACCAGACCCAGGTTGCCCATGCCTCGATTGAAGATATAAAAAACCAAGCCGATCACGATGCCGGTAAAAACGCGTTGTCCCATATTTAGCGTTTGCGTTGCACCGAGGACAATAGGAATCGCGAGAAAGATCATTACACCGGTTGATAGAGGATAGATAATTTTGGTCCACAAAGCCTGCTGATAAGCCTGACTGTTACGGTTGTTTTTGACCAGATAGCGGATATAACTGATCAGATCCACGATAGAAAGATCTTCAGGTTTGATCGAAACCAAGCTGATCAGCTCGGGACGCAGCAGGGAATCCCAAACCGCGTCGACGTTGGTATCCATCGTAATGCGGTTTTCCGATATATGAGTTTGACTGACATTTTTCAGGTGCCATTTTCCTGTTTCATAAAGTGCCGTATCCGCATAGCTGCTTGTGATTAACCGGTTATCGTTATCGAAGCGGTAGATATAAATATTCTTTATGATATTTCCTGGTAAGATTGTACGTACATTGAGATAGTTCTGGCCTTCTCTTACCCATAGACCGTTTCGGGTCTTGAGACTGATCTGGTTGTTGATGGCGACAGAACGGGAGTAGTTGGCATATTGTTCAGTCACTGGAACAACAAACTCTCCCAGAAGCATCGCAATAAGAATAACGACCAGACCGGCTTTGAGAACGGAAAAGACAATCCGATAAAGAGAGATCCCTGCCGTTCGCATTACGACGATCTCGTTCTGGGACACCATGGCACCAAGTCCGACCAGTGACCCGATCAATCCTGCCAGTGGAAATACATCATAAGCGAGTCCAGGAACCCTGAGCAGAATATATTTTATTGCCGCGAAAAGTCCATAATTGCCCTGTCCGACTGAATCGAGCTCATCAATGAATTCAAAGAAGGTGAACAGGCCAATCAAGACGAAAAGAACGACGAAAACGTTAACGAGGATAGTTTTACGAATGTAGCGGTCGAGGATCTTCATCATCTCGATCCCTTGGACAAATTCTGTTTTACCGACCGAACGAGATCGGGAATGAAAAGAACCGATAGAACAATCGCAGCAACAAGCAGATGAGGCCACCATAACCCAGGGAAAGAGGAAAGTTTCCCGCGCAAGACCATATCATGTGCAATATTGATCAGGTTGTTGTAGACAAAAAAGATCAAGATTGCAATGATGAATAACCAGGAGCCTCTTATATCCCGGGCTTTTAGAATCATCAGCAAGGCAAAAGCGGAAAGCAAAATGATAGATAGCGGTGGCGAGAGACGCCATTGCAATTCGATGATTGGAGTCTTGTCATCCAGCTTCCCAGACTTTACCGTTTTGAAGAGTTCCTCCGTGGAGATCCGTGATACCGGTCTGAAAGTTGTATCATAGCCCTTCTGTTCAAGACGGACGGTATAACGAGCGAACTGTGTTATTGAATAATCCAGCCGATTCGGTGTACCAACATAACGCCTGCCGTCAGTGAAACTGACGGATCGTTCACCGGTTTTTTCGTCAGTCAGAATTCGTGCAGTATCAGAAGTGAGCACACCCGTTGAATTCTGTTCCGTAACCTGCAGAAAGACATTTTTCATGATTTTCGTTTTCTTGTCGAAACCTTCAACATAGAGAACCCTGTTTCCCTGGCTGAACTCCTTGAAGTTTCCGGCCGTTATTCCCATGATGTCTGTGTCACGGTTGGCTTTTTGTTCCAGCAGGGCAATATTCTTTTCCGCCCAGGGATAGACAAAGAGAGTCAGGAAAGCGAGCAACACAGCAAAGGCGGCCGCGAGCTTCAGAATCGTGGAAAAATAAAACCACTTGCCTAAGCCGGCGAAAGTGATAGGGATCAACTCATTGTCACGTTGCAGGCGCCCCAGCGCCATGAAAAGGGAAAGGAAAAGACACAAAGGTATAACAAGGGACATAGAGGTGATGATTCTCAGGATCAACATCTGATAGAGAATTTCAACAGTCATCTGGCCACCGGCTACATAGCCCAGATAGCGCACGAACCGCAGGCTGATAATGATCAGCAGCAGTACGAGAAAGATCGCAAGAAAGTTCTGCAGAATTTCTTTGTAAAGATAGCGTTTAAGAATCAAAATTGAATCAATGTTTCCGAGATCAATAGCTCAGGCCTCTGGCCAGTGCTCTATTTAACCAATAAAATCTCGTTAGTGTAAACGAAACCAGGAATGCAAATGAAAATCGACGTCAAGACACTCAACCCGAAAACTTCCCGATCAGACTGCATTATCGCAGGGGTTCATACAAATGGAGAATTATCACCCAGTGCAGAAAAGATCGACCAGGCCAGTAATGGTCTGATAAGCGACATCTTAAAATCCGGTGATCTGGAAGGAAAGACAGGTCAGACCCTCCTATTAAGAAAAGTTCCAGGGGTTCGGGCCAAACGTATTCTTCTGGTCGGCTGTGGAGAAAAAGACAAGCTGGACACCGCTGGTTATTTCAAAGTTCTGAAAAATGCCTTTTCCGCCTTGAAGAAAACAAAGGCCAAAACAGCGGTCTGTTTCTTACCGGAGATCACCGTTGAGAAGCATGATTATCAATGGAAGGTGCAGCAAAGTGTCCGCGTTGCGGGCGAAGTGTTCTACCAGTTCGATCGTTTGAAGAGCGGTAAAAAGAAAAAACCGGTTTTTACAGGGTTGGAGATAGCCGCCGCAACGAAAGCACTGGCAGACAAGGGTTCAGAGGGTGCCAGACGAGGAGAGGCTATCGTCAAAGGTATGCAATTGTCACGTGATCTGGCCAACCTGCCAGGGAACATCTGCACGCCCACTTACTTGGCAGAACAAGGCCGGGAGCTGGCAAAAAAATACAAATCGATCAAGGCGACCGTGCTGAACGAAAGATCAATGGAGAAACTTGGTATGGGATCACTGTTGTCTGTGGCCCGTGGCAGTCAAGAACCTGCCAGAATGCTGATATTGAAATACGAAGGACTGAAAAAATCAGCAAGCACTAAACCGATCGTTCTGGTGGGAAAGGGCGTGACTTTCGACTCGGGTGGTATCTCCCTCAAACCGGGCTCGGGCATGGATGAGATGAAATATGACATGTGTGGTGCTGCAAGCGTACTGGGTACAATGGTCGCTGTTGCCGAGATGAAACTGCCGATCAATCTCAATGTCATCGTACCCACTGTGGAGAACATGCCTGGTGGTCGAGCGACCAAACCTGGCGACATCGTGACCAGCATGTCTGGACAGACGATAGAGATACTCAATACAGATGCCGAGGGTCGCCTCATCCTGTGTGATGCCTTGACCTATGCTGAACGTTTCAAGCCAAAAGCCGTTATTGATGTTGCAACTCTGACCGGGGCCTGTGTTGTCGCGCTAGGCAAGGTGGCGACGGGCCTCATGAGTAACAATGAACAGCTGGCCAAGGACCTTCTTCAGGCTGGAAAAGCAACTTATGATCGTGCTTGGCAGATGCCGCTTTGGGAAGAGTACCAGCCTTTGCTCGACAGCAACTTCGCCGATATGGCCAATATCGGCGGACGTGACGGTGGCATGATTACAGCGGGCTGTTTCTTGTCAAGGTTTGCAAAAAAATACGACTGGGCCCATCTTGATATTGCCGGGACAGCGTGGTTATCGGGCAAAAACAAGGGGGCAACGGGTCGGCCGGTGCCCATGCTGGTACAGTATCTTTTGGAGCAGGTTGGAGCACATTGATTCATGACCCGGATCGATTTCTACATACTGCCAGAAAAGGGTAGACGAACAACAGAACAAGTTCTCTGCTCGCTGAGTAACAAGGCATGGAAGCAAGGGGGGCAGGTCTATATCCACACTGGAAGTCCTGATCAGTCGATGCGAATCGATGATCTTTTGTGGAGTTTTTCTGACATCAGTTTTATTCCCCATGGACGTGTTGAACATGTAGAAGTGGACAAGACACCGGTTTTGATCGGTCATGAGGATCCGCCACAGAATCTCCATGATATTATGATCAATATGAGTGATTCGGTACCGCTGTTTTTTGGTCGTTTTGATCGTTTAATCGAGATTGTCGATAAATCCTCAGCGACGGAGGAGAGCCAATTTGCGGCGAGAGAGAGATACCGTTTCTACAAGGAACGGGGGTATCCCCTGAATACCCACAAACTGGATAACTGACGTGGCTGGCGAGAACAACAAGGATTCCTCTTCTCTCAGCAGTGCCATAAAGACACTGGAAGAGTTGCTTGAGCAAAACAAGGGGCTCCTGCAGCGACTGGATTCTGCTGATCAGGTCGAGAGAGAAAGGACCCATGGTGAGCAAAGCCCACGTCAGGTACAGCAGGACCCACCGACGTTGATCGATGTGGTTGAACCCAAACCGGACAAGACCCCCCCGACTTTCGGCAGCAGCAGGGAGAAGACACAGCAGGAACCGGAGGTGCCGTTGCCGCAAGGCCTGAAGGAGATTATCACACCAAACCTGGAAGAGATCATCTATACGGAGATCCGCAAAGCAACGACGAATGTCCAGAATGCAATCCTCAGGGAGGTCAATGCACAACTGGAACTGACATTAAAGACATTAAATAAGGTGGAAGGAAGCAAGTTGAAAAAACACAACCAAGAGTCACAAGTGGCTTTGGAAACAGAAAAGATCATCGATCAGGAAAAAGAGGGAGCTGTTTCAAAGATCACTCAAGCCGTTGAAAACGCTATGGTGATACCATCCGAACAGAACAGGCAGGCTACAGAACAGTCGTTCTCGGTTAATGCGGGCGAGATGGCGAAAACCTACGACCCCCATGCGATCGAGCAGCGCTGGTATCATTTATGGGAGGAGAAGAACTATTTCAAACCGGGGGGTAAAGGTGAGCCCTATTGCATCATGTTGCCGCCACCCAATGTTACTGGCAGCCTGCATATGGGCCATGCCTTTCAGGATACCCTGATGGATATCCTGATCCGCTATCACCGCATGAAGGGGGATAATACCCTCTGGCAGTGTGGTACGGATCATGCCGGTATCGCAACCCAGATGGTGGTGGAAAGACAATTAACGGAAAAGGGTTTGAGCCGCCATGATTTGGGTCGTGAAGCCTTTGTTGAGGAAGTCTGGCGCTGGAAGGAGGAATCCGGAGGTAATATTACCCGGCAGCTGCGGCGCATGGGGACCTCCATGGACTGGAGCCGGGAACGTTTCACCCTGGATGAAGGACTATCCAAAGCGGTGACTAAGGTCTTCATTGAGCTCTATGAAGAAGGACTCATTTACCGCGGTAAACGTCTGGTCAACTGGGATCCGGTATTGCACACTGCGATCTCGGATTTGGAAGTGGTTTCCGAGGAGGAGCAGGGGCATCTCTGGCACATCAAGTATCCAATCGTTGGCAGTGATGAGTTTCTGGTTGTGGCCACCACCCGACCTGAGACCATGCTGGGTGATGCGGCTGTTGCCGTCCATCCGGAAGACGCGCGTTATAAACACCTGATCGGCAAACAGGTGAAACTGCCTCTGACCAATCGGTTGATCCCGGTGATAGCCGACGAATATGTCGACATGGAATTCGGCTCCGGTTGCGTAAAAATCACACCAGCACACGATTTCAATGACTATGAGGTGGGTAAACGTCATGATCTGCCATTGATCAATATTTTCACTCCCGATGCAGCACTCAACGAGGAGTGTCCACTTGCCTACCGGGGGATGGATCGTTATGACGCACGCAAGAAGATAGTCGAAGATTTGCAGGATCAGGGATTGATAGAGAAGATTGAGGATCACCGTCACATGGTACCAAGAGGAGACCGTTCCCATGCAGTGGTCGAGCCCTACCTCACGGATCAGTGGTACGTCAAGGTGGCCCCCCTGGCGAAACCGGCGATCGAAGCAGTGGAGAATGGGGACATCCACTTCGTCCCGGAAAATTGGTCTAAGACCTATTTCGAATGGATGCGGAATATCGAGGACTGGTGTATTTCGCGCCAGCTCTGGTGGGGTCACCGCATTCCGGCCTGGCATGACATCAATACGGGGGAAATCTACGTCGGCTATTCCGAGGAGGCGATCCGGGAGAAACACAATCTTGGTATCGACGTAATTCTGCGGCAGGACCCCGATGTTCTGGATACCTGGTTCTCCTCGGCTCTCTGGCCCTTTTCAACCCTCGGCTGGCCAGAGGAGACCGAAGAGTTCAAAACCTTCTATCCCACCAGTGTCTTGGTGACCGGTTTCGACATCATCTTTTTCTGGGTTGCCCGCATGATCATGATGGGCCTCAAGTTTACCGGTGAAGTACCCTTCCGAGAGGTCTATATCCATGGATTGGTCCGCGATGCAGACGGGCAGAAAATGTCCAAGTCGAAAGGCAATGTGCTGGACCCTATCGATCTCATCGATGGTATCGATCTGGAATCGCTGGTAGCGAAACGTACCACCGGGCTGATGAAACCCCAGGATGCGCCAAAGATCGAAAAGGCGACACGCAAACAGTTTCCCAACGGGATTCCCAGTTATGGCACTGATGCTCTGCGTTTCACCTTTGCCTCGCTGGCGACACTCGGTCGTGATATCCGGTTCGATCTTGGCCGCATTGATGGCTATCGTAATTTCTGCAACAAGCTCTGGAATGCGACCCGCTATGTGATGATGACCACGGAAGACCACCCCATCGATAAGAATGTGGAGGTGGAACTGGGAGTAGCAGAACGCTGGATCATCACCCGCTTCCAGCAGACTGTCGCGGATGTACGAAAGTACATCGAAACCTATCGCTTCGATCTGGCGGCCCAGGCCATTTACGAATTTAGCTGGGATGAGTATTGTGATTGGTATGTGGAATTGTCCAAGGCCACTCTCAACTCCAAACGGGCTTCTGAAGAAGCAAAAAGAGGCACTCGCCTGACCCTGTTGGAGACACTCGAAGCCCTGCTGCGTTTGGCACATCCCTTCATGCCGTTCATCACCGAAGAGTTGTGGCAGCGGGTGGCGTTCAAGCTCGGCAGGATCGAAAGCGAAGGTAAGGCGTCGATCATGATCCAGGCCTATCCGGACGTGGAGGAGGATCGGATCGATGATACGGCTTTGGATGAGGTCAGCTGGTTGAAAGCCTTCGTTCTGGGTGTGCGACGAATACGTGCCGAAATGGATATCTCGCCCGGGAAAAAGCTTCGGGTCGTCGTCGAGGGTGGTGACGATCAGGAAAAAGAGTGGTTGCGGCGCAACGTCCGCTATCTGGTGTCCATTGCCCGGCTTGAGTCCATTGGCATCCTTCGCAGTGGCACACCTCCCGAATCCGCAACTGCATTGGCAGGAAACATGACCCTCCTGATCCCGCTAGAGGATCTTATCGATCCGGAAGCTGAGCGGACACGCTTGCAGAAGGAGATCGAAAAACTGGACAAGGAAAAGGCGATCGCAGAAAAAAAACTCGCCAATCCGAATTTTATCGAACGCGCACCCGCAGAAGTGGTCCAAAAAGCACAGGATCGACTGGACGAGATAGAGGCTGCGAGGAACCGCTTGGAGGAGCAATTGGCACGCATCGAAGGGATGCTGAAGAAAGAGTGATCGAATGAGGAAATTTTGTGATCACATATTATTGCTATACACTGCGACCCCCTGAATTTGAGACACATTGATGTTTAGTCACCTGAAAGAAGACATCGCCTGCGTATTCGAACGTGATCCGGCTGCTCGGACTACGTTTGAAGTCATCACGGCTTACCCGGGCCTGCATGCCATCACCATTCACAGGCTTAGCCATACCTTGTGGAAAAAACGGTTTTTCTGGCTGGCACGGATGGTCTCACACCTTGCTCGATGGCTCACTGGAATCGAGATCCATCCAGGAGCAACGATCGGGCGCCGTTTCTTTATCGATCATGGTATGGGCGTAGTGATTGGCGAAACGGCAGAAATTGGTGACGATTGTACGCTCTACCATGGCGTGACCCTCGGCGGGACTACCTGGAACAAGGGCAAGCGACACCCAACACTGAAAAACAATGTTGTCATCGGTGCCGGGGCCAAGGTGTTAGGGCCGATCACGCTGCATGACAATGTCCGTATCGGTTCTAATTCCGTGGTGGTTCGTGATGTGCCCGAAGGTGCGACAGTCGTCGGCGTACCCGGACAACTTGTGGTTCCCAAAGATCAGCAGCAGAAAAAACGGGAGAAAATGGCACAGAAGATTGGTTTTGATGCCTATGGCGCGACTCAGGATATGCCGGACCCTATCGCCAATGCCATTGGCAGTATGCTTGATCATATCCACAACCTTGAGAAGGAAATCGAGGAGATGCGTGACAATCTCTATAATGAAGGCAGTGCCGATGCCTGGCAAGTGAGTAAAAGGGACAAGAAAAAGGAAGGATAGAAGCGCATAAAGAAGGTCTGTAGAGAAGGAAACAATTCAAACACCGCAGCAAATACTTGAGCATTTTACTCAAGTATGTCATAGTGTACCTGTTCCACTACAGGTAACATCAGATGAGACTGACAACCAAAGGACGTTATGCAGTAACCGCCATGCTGGATCTTGCCTTGCACGAAGGCAAAGGCCCAATCGCACTGGCCGAGATTTCGGCGCGGCAGGGTATTTCACTTTCCTATCTTGAGCAATTGTTTTCACGTTTGAGAAAAAAAGAGCTTGTCAGCAGTACACGGGGACCCGGTGGCGGGTATCATCTGGGCAAGCCTGTAGATAAGATCTCTGTCGCAGATGTGATCGGTGCCGTGGATGAAAGTGTCGATGCCACGAAGTGTGGTGGTGATAAAAACTGCCAAGGGGATGATCGCTGCCTGACCCATGAGCTCTGGCAAGAATTGAGTGAACAGATCTATATCTTTCTAAGCGGAATTTCACTTGCGGATCTTGTTAACAGGAAAAATGTCAGGGAAGTCTCCGAAAGACAGGATCATCGGGTAATCAACACAGCACAATTGAGGAAAGAGGCAAGCTGATATGAAACTGACGGATAGAGCGGCCCAGCACGTCAAGAGATTTCTCCAGAAACAAGAAGAAGCCGAAGGCTTGCGCGTCGGTGTCAAACCGACAGGCTGCTCAGGCTATTCCTATGTGGTGGAGACCGCTGATCGGATCAACGAAAATGACACAGTCTTCGAATCCCATGGTATCAAGATCATCGTTGCCGATACCAGTCTGCCCTATCTACAAGGGGCAGAAGTGGACTACATCCGGGAAGGTCTCAACGAAGGTTTCCGCTTCAACAATCCAAATGTCGCGGAAACCTGTGGTTGTGGTGAGAGTTTCACCATCGACCAAGCATCAACCGAAACCAACTGATCGGCTTGGCTGATCCGGAAGCAAAGATTATGAGTACGAAACCACAGGAAGTTGAATCCTTTGTCGGCAAGGAATACGAAGCTGGCTTCGTCACCGATGTGGAAAGTGATACAGTTCCTCCTGGTCTCAATGAAGACATCATTCGAATGATCTCCACCAAAAAAAAGGAACCTGATTGGTTGCTGGAGTGGCGGCTGAAGGCGTACCATCATTGGCTGTCCATGAAAGAGCCTGAGTGGGCCAGCGTGCACTATCCACCAATCGACTTCCAGGCCATCTCCTATTACTCTGCGCCAAAGTCGAAAGAGGATGCGCCCAAAAGCCTGGATGAAGTCGATCCCAAACTACTGGAAACCTATGAAAAACTGGGTATTCCCCTGCGAGAACAAGAGGTGCTCGCCGGCGTGGCTGTCGATGCTGTGTTCGATAGCGTCTCCGTAGCAACCACGTTCAAGGAAAAGCTCCATGAAGCCGGCGTGATCTTTTGCTCCTTTTCGGAAGCAGTGAAGGATTATCCCGATCTGGTGAAAGAATACCTTGGAAGTGTGGTTCCGATAACGGACAATTTCTATGCGACACTCAATTCTGCTGTGTTCACCGATGGTTCTTTCGTCTTCATCCCAAAAGGGGTGCGTTGCCCCATGGAATTGTCCACGTATTTCCGGATCAACGCCGCCAATACCGGCCAGTTTGAACGTACCCTGATCATTGCCGAGGAAGGCAGTCATGTCAGTTATCTGGAGGGGTGTACTGCCCCGATGCGAGATGAGAATCAATTGCATGCTGCAGTGGTAGAACTGGTGGCACTGGATGATGCCGAGATCAAGTACTCCACGGTACAGAACTGGTATCCGGGTGATGAGAACGGGGTCGGTGGGATCTACAATTTTGTTACCAAACGTGCCGACTGTCGGGGCAGGAACTCAAAGGTTTCCTGGACCCAAGTGGAGACCGGTTCCGCCATCACCTGGAAATATCCAAGCTGTATCCTGCGGGGAGACAACTCCATCGGTGAATTCTACTCCGTCGCCTTGACCAATAACTTCCAGCAGGCCGATACTGGAACCAAGATGATCCATTTGGGAAAGAACACACGCTCGACCATCGTCTCGAAAGGGATTTCAGCGGGCCGTGCACAAAATGCCTACCGTGGTCTGGTAAAGATCATGAAAGGTGCGGAGAATGCCCGCAACTACACCCAGTGTGATTCTCTCCTGATCGGTGATCATTGCGGTGCACATACGTTTCCGTACATCGAGGTGAAGAACAAAACGGCGCAGGTGGAGCATGAGGCCTCCACATCGAAAATTGATGAAGATCAGCTTTTCTATTGCCGCCAACGAGGCATTGATGAAGAAGATGCGGTCAACATGATCGTCAATGGTTTCTGCAAGGAAGTGTTCAAAGAGTTGCCGATGGAGTTTGCGGTGGAAGCACAGAAACTGCTGGCGGTGAGCCTGGAAGGTGCGGTGGGATAAATCAGAATGGAAAACAGACAACCAATGCTTGAAATAAACAATCTGCACGTCACAGTCGACGGCAAGGAGATCCTCAAAGGGCTGGATTTGATCGTCAACAAAGGCGAGATCCACGCCATCATGGGACCCAATGGTTCCGGTAAAAGCACGCTGGCCTATGTGCTCAGTGGCAAGGAGGGCTACGAGGTCACCGCAGGGAACCTACTTTTTGAAGGCAAGGACCTGCTGGAATTCTCACCTGAGGAGCGGGCCCGTGAAGGGATCTTTCTTGCCTTTCAGTATCCGGTGGAGATCCCCGGTGTTAACAACGCTTATATGCTGAAAGCGGCACTCAATGCACAACGTAAACACCGTGGCCTGGAGGAGCTGGATGCTATGGAGTTTATGGCGTTGGTCAAGGAAAAGGTCAAGCTGGTACAGCTGAAGGATGATCTTCTGCAACGTTCTGTCAATGAAGGTTTTTCCGGTGGCGAGAAAAAACGTAACGAAATCTTCCAGATGGCCGTTTTGGAACCCAAACTGGCGATTCTGGATGAAACCGATTCCGGTCTCGATATTGATGCACTGAAGATCGTGGCAGAGGGTGTCAATGCCCTGCGCAGCCCGGAGCGCAGCATGATCATGATTACCCATTATCAACGGCTGCTGAATTATATCGAACCTGATTTTGTCCATGTCCTCGCAGACGGTCGCATCATCAAGTCCGGTGGCAAGGATCTGGCTCTGGAGCTGGAAAAACGGGGCTATGATTGGGTGCGTGAAGAGGCTGCATAATGGAGAACTGGTTACAACAGTTTGCTGAGCATAGGGAACGGCTCCCTGGTGCACAGCAACCTCAAATCCGTGCACTGCGTGAGGAGAGCATACAGCGGGTTGCTGACGCTGGATTACCAACACTGCGTGACGAAGACTGGAGATACACCAGCCTTCAGCCCTTGGGCCGGAGAGAGTTCAAATTATCGGAGGCGGTCTCCCCTTCCCTGGAAGCGGCGGATCTGGAGGCATTCCGTTTTCCTGAGCTGGACACTTGGCAAATGGTTTTTGTCGATGGCCAGTTCATGCCAGGCTTAAGTAAGATCGAGGATTTGCCAGACGGCGTGATAGTACACGATCTTGCATCATGGCTGGTGGATGAAAACCGTGAGGCCCTGATGTTGCGTAATGAAGCAAACGTGTTGGCCTCACTTAATACCGCATTCATGGTGGATGGTGCGGTGATCCGGACGCGTGAAAACGTGATCGTTGAGAAGCCTCTGCACTTGATCTTTATCACTACAGCCAGGGAGGGGTCCTTCATGGTCGTTCCCAGAATCGATTTGCGTACGGGAGCCAACAGCGAGATTCGGGTAGTGGAGAACTTCGTCGCAATGGGCGCAGCACAATCCTTGACCAACACACTGACCAATATCGTTGCTGGTGAAAACAGCCGCATCGAATATTATCATCTGCAAGAGGAAAGTAAGGAGGCTTGGCATCTGGCAAATATTTTCGTCGATCAGAAACAAGACAGCCGCGTGATCGGCCATTCGGTCTCCCTCGGTGCTGCCCTTGCACGTGTGGATTTCCATATCAATCTGGACGCGGCGGGGGGTGAAAATATCCTCAATGGGTTGTACATGGGCAAAGATCGGCAACATACGGATCATCATATTTTGATCGAACACTTGAGCCCACATACCCGGAGTGAACAACGGTTCAAGGGCATCATGGATGGTGCAAGCCGCGGTGTGTTCAATGGCAAAGTGGTGGTGCATGAAGGTGCACAGAAGATTGAAGCGGTACAATCGAACCGGAACCTGCTGCTTTCCGATCAGGCCGAAGTCGACACCAAACCTGAGCTGGAAATCTATGCCGATGATGTGAAATGTGCTCACGGTGCAACGGTCGGACAACTGAACGAGGACGAGCTCTTTTATCTGCGATCTCGGGGGATTGGTGAGGAGAAAGCACGAGCCTTGCTGACCTGGGCGTTTGCGGATGACGTGATCAGTCGTATGGCTCTGGATCCGATCAGGCAAACATTGGAAAAGAAACTGGCGGGGGAGTTTTCTCGCACAGAACAATTTGATGACATCAGGGATCTGGTATGAATGCGGTGACCAAACTTATCGATACAAAAACAGCCGCCAAATGGCGCAAAGATTTTCCGATTCTGGATCAAACCATCGATGGCAAGGATCTGGTTTATCTTGACAATGCCGCAACCACCCAGAAACCGGCTTGCGTGATTGAAACCCTGAGTCGTTATTATTCCGAAATCAACGCCAATATTCATCGCGGTGTCCACACTTTGAGCCAGCGGGCCACGGATGAATATGAAGGTACGCGGGAATCTGTGCGGCGGTTCATCAACGCCGGCAACTCCAGCGAGATCATCTTCGTCCGTGGTACCACCGAGGCGATCAACCTGGTTGCCAATGCCTGGGGCGCCTCGGAGTTGAAGTCCGGAGATGAGATCCTCATCACGGAAATGGAACACCATTCAAACATTGTGCCCTGGCAGATGATCTGTGAGAAGACCGGGGCTAGCCTGAAAGTGGTTCCCATTGACGATAACGGCGATCTGTTGATTGATGAATACAAGAAGCTGATCAACGAAAAAACCCGTCTGGTCGGTGTAGTCCATGTTTCCAATGCACTGGGAACTGTCAATCCGGTAAAAGAAATCATCGATATCGCCCATGCTCATGGTGCCTTGGTGCTGATTGATGGGGCCCAGGCGGTGGCACACATGCCTGTGGATGTGTGCGATCTGGACTGTGATTTTTACGCCTTTTCCGGCCATAAGCTCTATGGCCCTACGGGCATTGGAGTGCTCTATGGCAAAGAGGCACTGTTGGAAAAGATGCCACCCTGGCAAGGTGGCGGGGACATGATTCGGATGGTGACCTTTGATCGAACCGAATACAACGATTTGCCCTGGAAGTTCGAAGCAGGCACGCCCAATATTGCCGATACTATCGGCCTTACTTCTGCCATCGAGTATATCGAAGGGATTGGATTCGACGCGATCAAGGCCCATGAAGACAATCTGCTGGCGTATGCGATTGAAACGTTGAGCTCAGTTCCCGGTTTCCGCGTGATCGGCACTGCAAAAGAGAAAGCCAGTGTGCTTTCCTTTGTGATCGAAGGTATCCATCCTCATGACCTAGGTACCATCCTCGATACGGAAGGCATTGCGATTCGCACCGGGCATCACTGCGCTATGCCAGTAATGAACCGTTTTGGTGTACCTGCCACCGCCAGAGCCTCTTTTGCACTTTATAACACCGCCGAGGAAGTGGATACACTCAAGGCCGGATTGATGAAAACCATGGAGGTGATGGGTGTTTGATCTGAAAGACCTGTATCAGGAGATCATCGTCGATCACAATCGATCACCGCGCAATTTCCGCAAAATGGAAGATGCAGACATCAAGGCGGAAGGCTACAACCCGCTTTGTGGTGATAAGCTGACGGTTTATCTGAAACTGGACGGTGATGTGATCACTGATGTGAGTTTTGAAGGGGAAGGTTGCGCTATTTCCGTTGCCTCTGCCTCCTTGATGACCGAGGAGCTGATCGGCAAGACAGTTGAAGAGGCAGAGAAGATCTTCGGCACTTTCCATGAACTGGTCACCGATCGGGATTCACCTATTGAACTGGACAAGGTGGGAAAACTGGGTGCCTTGGCCGGTGTCCGGGAGTTTCCAGCCAGGGTCAAATGCGCCACATTGTGCTGGCATACACTGAATACTGCACTACATGATCAGGACGGCAAAGAACATGCGACCGTATCTACAGAATAACGACATCAAAATGGATGAAGCGATCACGCTGGAGCGGGACTGTGACGCTATCCTGATCCCACAAGGTACGCCCATCACTCTGCCCAAGGGATCGGTAGTTTTTGTCACCCAGGCGCTTGGAACCAGTTGCACCGTCAATGTGAACGGAAATCTTGCCCGTATCGAAGGCAAAGACCTGGATGCATTGGGTTATGAACCCATTGAAGAGAACCTGGAATCCGCATCCGCTGAGGACGGCAAGGTCGATGAACAACTGATCTGGCAGCAACTGAGCACCTGCTACGATCCGGAAATTCCTGTCAACATAGTTGAGCTTGGATTGATTTATGATGTGAAAATCGAACCTCTGGAAGAAGGAGGAAATCGTGTCAATGTCACCATGACACTCACGGCACCGGGTTGTGGCATGGGGGACATTCTGGTGGATGACGTGCGACGCAAGATCGAAGCCGTACCCAATGTGACCGAGGTCAATGTGGAAATGACCTTTGATCCACCATGGAATCAGAGCATGATGTCGGAAGCGGCACGATTACAGATGGGGCTTTTCTGAAATAAGAAGAAATTATGGAAGACTGGATAAACGTTGCGCCGGCAGAGTCGTTTGTGTCGGGAGAGAAATTCCTGTTTGATCTTGATGAGGCTACTCGTGTGATCATCGTCAAACTCGATAATGATTTTTATGCCATTGAAGATCTATGTACCCATGATCACGTACCCTTGGAAGAGGGTGAAATCGAAGGGGACGAGATCATTTGCCCCTACCACGGGGCACGTTTTTGTCTGAAGACGGGTGAAGTCAAAGCACCGCCTGCCTATGAAAACATTACCAGTTTCCCTGTCAGGGTAGAAAACGATATGGTCCAGATCAGGGACCCTCGCTGGGATTGAGGTCCTCACAGGCAGCAAACCGCATCAGGGTACCCGGTTGTATTTTCAAATTCCTGACCGTCAGGACATTGGAAGCGGTATTGACTTGGGTATTGAGCTTTGTCCATTTCTCACCATCCAGTGCCCAGAGTGTCAGAACCTGCTCATTGACTCCCTCAGCTTCAGTGCGGTGTGAATTTTCCTCGATATAATCTAGCTGCAGGTCGATTAGCCGTTCCTGGAATGGAGTCATCAATCCCAGATACCAGACTCGCTGGACACAGGCTCCTTGCGGGTGTCCTTTTGGTATGATGGAGGGCGTCTGATCGATTTCACTTTCGGTGGTGAATTCCGCAGGCCCATGATGGTCTACTAGTTTTATGCCTGCCAGCGTATAACCATAGGCTGGGGCGGTGATCAATTCATAATTTCCCGGAGTGGTTATCGATTGGCGGACACGGAGTGTTATCTGCAAAGGCTCACGTTCAGCATCGGTAGTCGTCATGCCGGCCTCATCCATGCTCCAACGATACTCTCCACGCAGAATTTCATTGAGATAGGCCTGACGTCGTTGGACATAGTGCCACAGGCTCTGGGTTTCTTCAGCGAAGTTTATGGATTGTTTGAGGCGAAAGGGATCTTCCCTCTGTGCCTCATTGATGAGGGCTGCCATCCGATCGATACGCTGTTTCATCTGAACGGGACTGAACCAGCCGAAATTTGGATCGCCATTCTGCTTCCGCAAGCCCAGCAGAAGCAAAATCTTGTCGATCACTCTTTGTTGCAGCAAAGGGTTCTCCAAAACTTTTTCTTTCAGAGGATTGCTGGCTCCTAGCTGAAGCGGGTAGAAGTACTGAAAATTCTCATTGAGGATGTTTTTCGGGAAAGGAAGATAGGGATCCCAGTTTCTGCCAAAGGTGAGATCATAATCCCAAGGTACCACCAACCATTTACCGGTTGTTTCCGGCTGATAGAGGAAATAGTTTTTATTATAGGTATCACCATTACTGGTGAGCACATTGATGACGATCCAGTTGATGACGGAGTCTGTATAAAACGTGTTGTCCAGAAACTGATCGAAAACCTCACTCGGGGTATCGTTTATCTTTTGATAGAGTGTAACTAGGGGATCGAAATTATCATCCTTCGGGGACAATTTTTTCCAGCATTTGTGGATCGGCTTGTCCGTGTAGGTTTTGAAATCACCACAAAATGTCGCATCATCGGGATGAAAAAACTGACCATTCCTGCCAAGGTCGTGACGTTCGAACAGGTCAGGGCCAACCCATTCAGTCAGCAAAAAAATACCCCGGTATTGACCATTGATATTGACGCGAATGAATTCGGCCTTTGGGCCGACCATGCCCAGATCCTCGATCAATTGCCAGACCAGCCACTTGCGCATCAGGGATCCATCGGTAGCCATGGCATCAAGCGAGATTTTTGAATACCCCTTCCATTGCTGGCCATCATTGAGTTTGATCACAAGGTTTTTTTTGGGAAAACGGCGGGAAAAACTGCCGGAAACCTCAATGCGCCCGTCAAGATGAGAGCCCTCTTGTGTGAGCACTTTTACAGGAAAAGAGGATTCATCATTGTATTCCTTACGAAAGATGACGTTTGCATCCAGCTCATCCATTTGCAATGAAATTTCACCGATCTGGTTTTGAACTTGTGCGTGAGCGATTGTTGAATGACAACAAAAAACCAGAAAGAGTGTCAGAAATACGGGTCTCAGAATAGTCTTCACTATAGCCTCCAGTGACGGCTGAATGTAATACCGATTTTCAGATCATGCCCTGCGTTTCTTCCCCAGACGACATGCGAAGCCCCGATAGAGTAACGCCATTCATCAGATAGTCGATCAGACCAGTTTAATTTGGCCGTAATTTTATCGAAGTCGGCTAACTGGGTTTGGTCAGAGAGATTTTTAGGTAACCGAGCCTCATTCTGAAAAGAAATTTCTGCATTGACCCCTGCACTGATATAGCCGTGTCTGCCAATGTATCTGCGCAGGGTAAAATAACCGATAAACTGATCTGCCGGCCCATCTACCCAGAAGCGGAGAGAGGCTCCAGTGAGATAATCCCAGCGCTTGGCAGAATCCCTGTATTCACCACGTGAAAGATAGGCAACGCCGCCTTCGATCCCAAATTTTCCATTACCCGGTCGTGCGGGGTCGGTGTCAGAGTATCCCGTCGGAATGATTGCCGTCACTTCCCATGTGCGGCCATTCCGGAAAGGGTCGAGTCGACCACGAATGCCAAGACGCAGATCTCCAAGACCAAGGTAATTGTCCCCGCCACAATCCTTGCTCACAATATCCAGGTTTGCGATCAAGGTATGATAGTAACTGTAACCGTATTCTATTAGTTGATGGGAGTTCACGTTTCTGGAACGACAACTGGAATCAACAAGATTGCTGTTTTCATTCCAGTTTTTATCCCCTGTGGTATAACTGAGACTGCCAGAATAATACATTTCACCTTCCGACCACATCCAAGGACTGGCAGCGGATACTGCTGGCGTGAGCAGGAAGAGAAAAAGAGCTGTTAGAACCCGTTTCAGATCGTGCATTCGCGGAACATCCCTGCCAACAACGTCACAGGCGTTTGCCAGAGTTGTTGAACAATCTTTTGAGTGATCTTGTTTTGCACCGTGTAGCTGATGTCATTCTCACCACCAGCTTCGGGTAAACTGGTCCATTGCCAGATCCAGATCCCATTGATCCCAGGTTTGGCTGAAGCGGTCAGCCATTGATGTATAATTTTTGCTTGGATCTTCTGGTCGGGCAAGGGAGAGGTGGAAGCTAGGCGGCGCCAGTCCCAGGGATGTGCCTCCCAGCCTTTTGCAGAAGGAATACCGACTTCAAGAATCCAAACGGATCGATGATTTTTTTCTGCCAGCCGTTGTAACTGATCCACGATCGAATACGTAATCTTGTTATCACTTTCTATGAGATCATTTGACAGATCAGGGTAGAGTGTTACTCCGATATGATCGAGAAGGTTCCAGTAAAGAAAGGATTCAACCCCTTCGACACCATTAGCTGCATAAGTCAGCTTTCCGGAAAAAACCGAACGTACCTTGCGGATCAGGGTCGGCCAGTGAGTGCTACCGCGGAGTCCTTCCAGCTCTGTTCCAATAACCAAGGCTTCGACACCATAGGTTTCAGCAATTCTTGCGTAATGTAACAGATGCTTTTCATAACTTTTAAACCATGCAGCTTCTTGATCAGGGTCTTCCTGTCTGACAGCACCTGCCCATGAGTCTTTGATCAGTAACTGTGGTTTGAGAATACGGTGAAGATTATATCGGCTGGCGATCTTGATAGCGGCGATCACTTGTTCATCTGTTACCGCATGGCTGAACCGAACCTGTGTCGATTGGGGATCATCCTGTTCCAGAAACGGTACCAAAACGATGGAGTTTGCACCTGTATCTTTCAGTTGTTCCAATGATCGACAAGCAGCCTCAGAATCAAAGGCTGCATGTGAATGCTGCAGAAAGTTGAACCCACGGAGTTCTGGTTGTGAGGAGGGGGTACAGGCGGTGCACAGAAACGCCATCACATAAAGAACGGGTAAATTTTGGCTCAAAATTTTAACGTTCATTTTGATAAACCCGCCAGCCACCATAGTTATAAACACGTCTGAATCCTGCCATTCCCTCTTCGTAGAGATCGGGATACCGAAGGTTGATCCGATCGCGTCCACCCAGCAAGGTGTCGGGATCCGGAACGACGATCAGGTCAATGCGTGGTGTTCTGAAGCGTGTCTGAATTTTAAATCGATCAGAAATCGGTAAATATAAGTTCTTTCCATTGCCACGGGCGACAATGGCACGGAAAGCACTACGCTCATCGATCAGTGTGGGTTTGTTATGTTTTGCAAGCCACTCGCCTAGTCTTGCATCGGAGTGATACAAGTCACCCGAGAGTGAATGTGTTAAAGCCTGATACCAATAACTTATCTGGGGTTCACTAATATGAGAGAAACGTTGCCACCCGAGTAAGGAACCAAACAGAAACAAAACCAGGACCGCCGGAAATTTCCAGCGACGGACGAAGGGAATGACTGTCAGCTCAGCCATGATACCTGCACTGACCAGAGACAGAATTTCAATGGGATGAAACAGAAAATATTTATGACTTGCGAAGGCGACAGCAATAACAGGATGAAATAGAAGAACGATCGTTGCCTTGATGTGATTGGTATAGCGTGCCGCAAGAGGTATAAGTAGAAACACGATCGGATAAAAAACGGCGAGTTCCTTAAATGCAGCAACAAAAGGAGGGAAAAACTTTCCGCCGTAATGTCGCAGCCACTCGGAAGCAGGTGTATCTTGCCAGCCACCAAGAAAAGCTGAGTCTGGATCGCTGGTAAAAATGGTAAGGCTGCCTTCAAAGATCCAGTTCAGATAAGCCCAGGAAAAAACCGCGATCAAAAGCGGCATGGCGATCATGATGTAGACACTGAACGGAGATTCCAGCAATATTTTTCTTGGTGCAATAATAGCCAGAAATGGCACCAAAGCGATAAAGAGGAACAGCGTGATGGGATCAACAAAAAAATAGAGGGCAAGAATCAAGCCCAGCATAATAAAGGCGCGCACATCCTCCTGGTAAATCATACGCAGACAGGCGCGGTAAAGCATATAAAACATCAGCAGACTGATCGCGGTGTATCCACCACTGGTTGCTGCCCACAGGACCGTTGGCTGAATCAGCATCAACAGAATTAGCAAAGCTCGTTGCCACATCGGACGGGCGTAATCTCGCAGGTGAAAATTCCACAAGGCGAGCAGGACGGCGACAGCAAGTGCCGACACAAAATAGGGTGCTGCTGCTTGCATACCTTGCGGCATCAGGGTAAAAGGTATCAGCACATAAAAAGGAACATGAGGATAGATGAAACGAAAATGTTCGAGCCGGAATTCATCAGCCCCGGTCACGCCAAGGATCTTGGCCCAACGCCAGGCAGCAATATCACTGACGTAGTGATTGTTCAGCAACCATATGCAGCAGGCGGAAAGTACCAGGATCACCAGAAACAGGGTAAGAAAGCTGCGTTGGGTCTGAAAAACGTAACTGGGGCCTGGCATAATGTTATCTCGCCTCAACCTTTGGTTCATTCAAGGGATGTCCTGAATCCTTTTCGTGTTCGAATTCTGTCAGACCATGGACGGTTTTTTCCCAGTAAAAAGGATCATGAATCAGCTGCCATAGAGCACGATAGGCTGCAATAGAGATCAGTATCCAGTAGAAGGGAATGGTCAGTGCCCAAGGGATTAAATGATGTAAATGGCGTTTGAATACACTGAGTGTGGACAGATAAATGAGCAGACCATTTCCCAGCAGGAGATTAAACAGGCTGATATAGAGGACAAAATTGGGAAACAAGGGATCCAGTGCATGGGTCTGTGTGAACAACCACAGGAAATACATGAAATAAAGAAACGGGGCAATAAGTGCACTGAGAACGGCTCCACCAATGAAGAACTGAAATCCCCAGAAGGCTATTGATCCCAGTGATCGGTAGAGGCGTATGGGATGGCGCATATGCACCAGCCAGGTCTGCATATAACCCTTGATCCAGCGGGATCGTTGCCTGATCCAGTTACCCAAGTGACTGTTGGCTTCTTCATAGGTCGTTGAATTGACGACACCCACACGGTAGTTTAGTTGAGTGTAACGAACACCCAGATCAGCATCTTCCGTTACATTGAAAGGATCCCAGGCGTCCACATGTTTGAGTACATAGCGGTTGAAATGATTGGATGTGCCGCCCAGCGGGATCGGAATATTCAATGCTTCCAGTGCAGGTAGATAGAAGTCGAACCAGAGTGAATATTCCAGAGTGAACATCCGTGTCAGCCAGTTCTCATCGGCATTGAAATAGTTGAGCCGTGCCTGGATGACGGCGGTATTGTCAGGCGCCTTCCGGAACGCGATGACGGCTTTTTTCAACTGATCCGGTTCTGGCCGATCCTCTGCATCATAGATGGTCAACAGTTCTCCGCGGGCAAACTGGAGTGCATAGTTACAGGCCTTGGGCTTGGTTTTCGGGATAGAATCGGGCACTCGAATGATTTCGAACATCCCTTCCAGCCCAAGTTCCTTCGCCGCCATGATGGTTTCTTCATCGTCTTCTTCGAGGATCAGTTTGATATCCAGTTTGGACAGTGGGTAATCCAATCCTCGAATGGCCGCGGTGACGATGGGTAGTACTTCCGGCTCTTTGTACATGGGAACGAGTACAGTATAGGTAGGTAATTCTCGGTCAGTCAGTGCCATGACCTCTTCATCGGTTACCTTCACATCGATCCGGGTGTCCCCGCCTACCCAGGCAAAAAGCAGCCGCAGGCCAAAGTTAATGAACAGAAAGAGGCCAACGAACAGGTTCAGGCCGATCAAGGTTGGGGTGGGCCATAGGGTCAGGGAGATGAGTAGCAAGGTAAGGATCAGATAAATCGAAAAGAGTTGTCCTGTTGTGAAAACCTCCCGTGCCGAGTGAACAGGTTGCTTGACGGCAAGGTCGTTGACCGCATAATCGACCAAATAGTCATTTTTTTCACGCTGGATAAGCCAGATAATGTCAAACTTGGAAGTGATAACAAAATCGAACGCGTCCTTGCTTTGTTTTCGCATATAGGCGATAGCCTCAGGTGAAGGATCGGCGCAGGCAAAAATGAGCCGGTCGTTGGCATACTTGAACGGCAGTACGAGGTGTTCTGCGTAGTGATCCAGCTCTTCTTCTTGCCACAGGGACGTATCTGGAGGGATCTCCATCAGGTTGAGGAAGGGCTTCTTGAATTGCTCCGCCAGAACACGGTAAAAGGCAAAGGGTTGGATCCAGCCTTTTGAGATCAAGATATCACCCAACCGTGTCCCCCATCTTTTTTGCAATTCCAACGCCTGTTCAAGACTCTGGTGGCTGATCAGCCTTTTTTTGATCAGCAATTCACCCAACGGTACCGGTGGTGCCGGTACCGCTGAGGCTGGATCGGAGGTCGTATTACTGCCGGAGGGTTTATCCACCATCAGTAATTGCCCAGGTTCTCCCTATGTTGTTTGGCGCGTCTAAACAAATAAAGGACAATCAAAGTCAGTGCAATCCATCCTATTGCAAACAGCCAAAACCGGTATTTGCCTAACAGGGCAAACCAGTCACGCGCTTCAGGATAATAAACCGTCGCAAGTGTCGGTTGTTTGCTGTTGAGAGAGAAAAGCAGTCCTGTACGATCTGCAAAGGCGACGTCATCGTGGTTTAGATAGAGTTTGCTGATATCAGGAAATGCATTCTCTTCTGCCGGTCTGAGCCAGAGCCCGTATTGCTGCTGGCTTTTTACTATCTGGGCAATGGTGATGCCAGGAAGATTGTCTACTTTGAACAGAGGGGATTTGTCGCGATCCACAACCTCTATTTCACCCTTGTCGAATTTGACAGGAGATTCGAGGCTCTCGAAAGTTAAATTTCCAAAGGCAATAAAAGGACGTGTCGGTTTAACTACTTCCCCTTTCTGTACGATCTCCGCAACCCGTGTTTTGAAGGCAACAGGCAGTCTGGCAGTCACCTCGGAAACATAAGGCAGTGATTCCACCGGTGTTTGCAGATACTCGGCTGGCAGGTAGACGTCAAAATTGTCTGCAAAATAGACCGGGAGGTCAGTGAAGTTTTTAGGTGTTTTGAGATCACGCTCAACTATTAACGAGCTGTCCGGCAGGATTTGGACTGGAAAGGCTGTCAGATCTTCTTTACATTCACCCATTGGATCGATGTTCAAAACCTGAACCTGAATCCGATTGTAAGGTTCTTGATATTTCTGGGGCAGCGGGATGGCAATTTCCTGTTTCTTACCATTTTCCAGTGTGGCTGCGTGAACCATAATATCATTCAGATAAACATAGAACTCAAAAGGAGGTTTTCCCGGTGGAGGTGGGGCAATGATATTCAAGAACATCCGATTCGGGCGTGTGCCCGGAGGCAGGCGAAAGGGATCGAGTATCATATTCCACTTGATGCTGCTGCGAACGAAACGGGTAGATGTGTCGATGTTCAAATCCCCAAGCTTTATTTCCAGTGCATTCTCTTTGGGAGGCACACTTCCAAGTCCACTGAGGTTGTCGGCATAATCAACCGGGTATGTCCGGTAGCGATCGGCCAGCCCAAGTTTTCTCCAAGGGCTGTTGAGCAATCCGAATGCGCCCGTCTCCTGTGGATCAAGTACAGCAATCAGGCTCCGGACAGGGCTCTTGATCAGGGCCAGAGTCGAGGGTTCAATGTTGCCGATTGAGAACTGACTGCCTGTGCTGCGTTGCTGCTCATCCAGTTCCTGTTGAAGGAGTTTTTCCAACTCCTCACGTTTTGAAATGACGATATGACCAATTTTGGGAAAGGTGACGACCTCAACAGCCTTTCCCTGTCGACGCAGTGTATCCAGCAATTCCCAAGCGGCATTGAATTCTGCCGGAGAAAATTCCCGGTTAGGAAGAGAAAGGATCACCTCGGAGGGAAGCAGGGTCCAGGCATCCCGTATCGATCCAATCTCACCAGAGTAATGTAATGTAAAAGAGGAGTTTTCTGTGATATGCAAGTTACTGGCATTGAGTCGATCATCAAGGCAGCGGTCATCTGTAACCGGCAGCGATGCCCGGATAATCAACTGTAGGTTTTCTCCCTGCAGGAACTGTTTCGGAATCTCTACCATAAGAGCCTGATCAACTCCATTCGTATTCAAATTGACCTGTTCTAGCGCGTAGGATCCAATGGAAACCTGAAGATTAGCGAGTTTGTTCAGTAAAGGTGAGACCCGGTATTTCAGCAAGAGGTGAGCATCTTCTATTTTTGTATCTACAGGTAGAGAAAAATCAATTCTGGCCTCATGCGTTGTTTCGGCACCTTCAAAAGTAATTCCTTTCCGGTAGCCGAGATCTTTGAGTCGGACAGTAAACGCATGTTCCAGGAAGGGATCGGCTTTTTCTACTGAATCGAGCTGGTATGCTGATCCATAGACAACTGCCTGTTCGAGTCGTTTCCAAGCAGGCTCGGTCTTCGCTTCATCCAGAGCCATGGAAACATGGGTATAAAACATCGAGAAAATAATTATTGGAATGATGAATAAAACGAAATTCCCAGAACAGGCTTTTGTGGATTGTTGCAGTGACATGTTTATGACTCCTCCCATCACGAAGTGTATATGATAAAGCATTTTTAGAAGAGTTTCGAAACGCAATTCTACATTTACCTGGGAGCCTCAAGCGGAAGATAAAAGAGATCAAGAAAATGGAAAGGTAATATTACGCACCAGGATCCCACTTTTTGTTTCAAACCTGTTGAAACCTTCGTATAATACCCCGCTTTTCTTTTTTAATTGGTATCCAAGTGAGGAACAGAACAGCCAATGAACATTGAGCGAACGCTTTCGATAATAAAACCTGATGCGGTAAGGAATAACTATATTGGGGAAATCTATCACCGGCTTGAGCGGAACAGATTGAAGATTGTTGCAGCCAAAATGCTCCATCTTACACGAGAGCAGGCCGCCGAGTTCTACGCTGTTCACAAGGATCGGCCATTTTATAATGATTTGGTCGAATTTATGGCTTCAGGACCGGTCATGGTGCAGGTGCTGGAAGGTGAATCTGCGATTAGCCGTTACCGGTTATTGATGGGGGCAATGGATCCTTTGGAAGCAGCACCAGGCACACTCCGTGCCGAGTTTGCCGAGTCTGCCAGTTGTAATTCTGTACATGGTTCTGATGGGCCCGATACGGCAGAAGTCGAGATTAATTTTTTCTTCAAACCTGAGGAGATCGTCAATCGATCATAACTGATGGCCTGCAGAAAGGATGATCGAATCAATCTGCTCGATCTGGACCGTCAGTCCATGGCACGGTTTTTTGCTGATCTGGGAGAAAAACCTTTTCGCACACATCAGGTGCTCAAGTGGCTACATCAATCTGGAGTCGATCAGATCGATGAGATGACCAATCTCAGCAAATCTTTGCGTGAAAAGCTCAAGGAGATCGCCTGCATCAGGCCACCTCAGGTCAAGCATGAACAGCTCTCCAGAGATGGTACACGAAAATGGCTGCTTGAGATTGACGGAGGCAACAGTATAGAAATGGTTTTCATTCCCGAGGAAGGCCGTGGCACCTTGTGCATTTCGTCGCAGGTAGGTTGCCCCCTCGACTGCAGATTTTGTTCAACTGGAAAACAGGGGTTCAATAAAAACCTTTCGGTTGGGGAGATTATCGGCCAGCTTTGGGTCGCCAACCATAGGCTGGGGTGGAAAAAGGAAGAGCGTCAACCAGTGACCAACGTTGTGATGATGGGCATGGGAGAGCCACTGCTCAATTTTGACAATGTGGTTGCCGCAATGGACCTGATGCTGGATGATCTTGCCTATGGCCTGAGTCGCCGAAGGGTGACCCTCAGCACATCCGGACTAGTGCCAGCAATCGATCGACTGAAAGAAAAAAGCCCGGTTAGCCTTGCCATCTCATTGCATGCACCAAACGATGAGATTCGGAACAGGATTATGCCGATCAATAAAAGCTGGCCACTTGAGGAACTACTTGGTGCCTGCAGGCGCTTCACCGAAAGAGATGAATCGCACAATCACATCACCTTTGAATATGTAATGCTGGACGGGATCAATGACAGCGACGAAAATGCCCGTGAACTTGCGAAGCGCCTCCAGGGTATACCAGCCAAGATCAATCTGATCCCTTTTAATCCCTTTCCAGGATCCGAGTACCAATGTTCGCCTTGCGAACGAATCAATCGTTTCAGAGAGATCCTGATCAGAGCTGGCCTGGTGACCGTAACACGAAAAACACGGGGTGACGATATTGATGCTGCCTGTGGGCAACTGGTAGGAAAGGTTGTGCCCAAAGCCAAACGTTTCCGTCAATCATTGAAAGGTTCCGAGGGAGAAGCCGCATGATGCACAAGAATTTTATTTCAGTCCTTATTCTCTTGTTTGGGTTCCTGGGAGGTTGCACTACAACGGGCAGCAATCAAACAAAGACTACAACTGATCAGGAAAAAACAGCTCGGCTGAACCTTGAGCTTGGAATGGCCTATATGGAGAAAAAGGATTATGAAAAGGCCATGAAGCGCCTTCAGAAGGCGATCAAGATCGATCCCAGATATGCCGATGCGCACAATGCCATTGCCATACTTTATTCACGTTTGGGGGAAGATGAAAAAGCCGGTACGCATTTTAAAAAGGCAGTCGAACTCGCACCGGATGATCCAGGAGCACTTAATAACTACGGTCAGTATCTCTGCTCGCATGACCAGCGAGAGCAGGCTGAGACCATGTTCAAGCGGGCACTGGAAAATCCGCTCTACAGGACTCCGGAAATCGCACACTTGAATGCCGGCATTTGTGCCAAAGAAAATGGTGATCTGGAACAGGCAGAAATCCATTTTCGTGCGGCACTAAAGAAAAATCCTAAGCTCGCCCCTGCTCTTTTCCAGATGGCAGATCTCAGTTTTCAGTTAAAACGCTATCTTCAGGCACGTGCCTACCTCGAAAGATATGCATCTGTTGCACGGCACAATCCCAGGACGCTATGGTTGGCGATTAGGACAGAAAGGGCTCTGGGTAACCAGGATGCAGAAGCAAGCTATGCACTGCAACTGAAAAATCAG
The DNA here is from genome assembly GCA_026984775.1 of Gammaproteobacteria bacterium. GTDB lineage: Bacteria > Pseudomonadota > Gammaproteobacteria > CAJXQU01 > CAJXQU01 > CAJXQU01. The sequence goes on along the minus strand of JALSRM010000035.1, from coordinate 142,901 downwards.
TTCCCGGATGCCCAGGAAACCAGACTTTTGCTTAAATCGGAGGCTAACTAAATGGTGTCAGAATCTGAAAGGAGTCAGATCTCTCCTGGACAAGAATTACGGGAAGCCAGAGAACAACAGGGAAAAACGGTTGAAATGATAGCCCAGCAGTTGAAACTGCCGGTGGAACTGGTCCAAGCGCTGGAAAAAAATGAATATGAAAAATTCCCAGTCCCTGTCTATGCTCGAGGCCATATCAGGAATTATGCTCGACTCGTCCATCTCGATAGCGCCAGGCTGGTTGCTGCGTTTGATCAGCAAAATAAGATACAAACTCCAACATTGGAGCCCTTTGCCAGTCAGCCAGAACCACAGGTTCATAGTGGTGATCGACATATCCGGGTGGTGACTTATTCACTCATCGCTGTCTTACTGCTGTTACTAGGACTCTGGTGGCAGAGCCATCGTCCGTCAACCGAAGCATCTCTAGTGGTTCCCAGCGAGATCGTTGAAGAACCAGTCGATCGACCTGTCAGTGAAAAAGTCGCAGATCAACAAACGCTTGATGTTGGTTCGACAGCCGTACAAGAACCGGACATGCCACAAACGCCACAACCAGCGGAGCAGCGCGAAGAGGAACCTGAGGTATTGGAACATGAGTTTGGCATCGTGTATCTATCAGAATTACCCGAGCCACCTCAGGAATCGTCTGCGAAAACCGTCCCCTTCCAGCCCGCTGTGACAGCCGTCCCGGAAACCGGTAGTGGTACGGTAGTTCCAACACAACATGATGAGGCAACGCCCATCGAAAATGAAGGTATCATCCTGCAGTTCACAGGCGAGTCCTGGATACAGATCACGGACGCCAACAACAAAAAAATCTTTTCCAGACTGGGCAAGCCTGATGAAGTAGTCCATCTTGATGGTACCCCTCCTTTACACGTCGTAGTCGGGAAGGCCTCGGCTGTAATCATGAGCTATCAGGGCAATTTCATTGATCTTGAACCACTGGCCAGGAATGAAGTAGCTCGATTTACCCTCGATGAGGAAGGTGCCCACCGCTGATGGCAAAGGGAATTCAGTCAGTCAAGGGCATGAATGATATCCTGCCTCAGGATACGCCACTGTGGCTCTATCTGGAGGATACGGTGCGTAGGGTTTTTGAAGCGTATGGCTATCAACAAATCAGGCTGCCGGTACTGGAGCAGACCGCGCTGTTCCAACGATCCATCGGTGAGGCTACAGATATCGTAGAGAAGGAGATGTACACATTTGAGGATCGAGGGGGTGACAGTCTGACCCTCAGACCGGAAGGGACGGCCGGTACAGTGAGAGCCGGAATGCAGCACGGACTGTTTCATAACCAGATCCAGCGACTGTGGTACATGGGACCCATGTTTCGTCGCGAACGGCCGCAGAAGGGCCGTTATCGCCAGTTTTTTCAGGTCGGAGTGGAATGTTTTGGCATGCCGGGGCCTGACATCGACGCCGAACTGATCTTGATGACTAGACGGCTCTGGAAGGCATTGGGCCTTGAAGGATTGACCCTGCAGCTCAATACTTTGGGTACAGCTGAAACCCGGGTACGCTACCGTGAAGATTTGATTCGTTATTTCAGTGCCCATAAAGATGCGCTTGACGAAGATAGCAAGCGGCGACTTCACAAGAATCCGCTACGGATCCTCGACAGCAAGAACCCGGCCATGTCAGCACTGATCTCGGAAGCACCTACATTTGATGCCTACCTGGATGATGATTCGACCCGTCACTTCCAGGGATTGTGTGAAATCCTCGATCAGGCCGGTGTAGCGTATGAAGTGAATCCACGGCTGGTGCGGGGCCTCGACTACTACAGCAAGACCGTGTTTGAATGGATCACGGATCAGCTGGGAGCCCAGGGGACGGTGTGTGGCGGTGGCCGCTTTGATGGCCTGATCGAACATTTTGGTGGCAGACCAACACCGGCGATTGGATTTGCCATGGGGCTTGATCGGCTGGTCGAACTTTTGAAAGATAGCGGCAAGGACGTTTTATCCGCTCCCGATGCGTATCTGATCGCAATGGGCGATAAGGCCACCAAAAAGGCACTGGTCCTCGCTGAGCAGCTTCGTGATCAATTGCCGTTTCTGCGTCTTGTCACCAACTGTGGTGATGGCAGTTACAAGGCCCAGTTTCGACGCGCTGACAAATCGGGTGCTAGATACGCTATCATTCTGGGTGAAGAAGAACTGGAAAAGGTGAGCGTCTCGATTAAGGATCTACGTGATGGGCAACAAGAGCGTGTTGCACAGGATGAGATCGCGGCGTGGTTAAAGCAAAGACTGGAATATTAGGAGAAACACGTGATTGACGTTTATGCATCCGAAGAAGAACAGATAGCTGCAATTAAAAAGTGGTGGAAAGAGAATGGTACGTCCATCATTCTGGGCATTGTCATTGGCACGGCTGCCCTTTTCGGATGGCGATACTGGCAGGCACAGAAGACTGCAATCAACGAACAAGCTTCCGTAACCTACGAGAAAATGGTTCAGCAGTTGTCCACGAACAATAGAGAAGCCACAGCGTTAGGCAAGCGATTGATGGAAGAGTATAAAGGGACTAGTTATGCTGCATTCGCAGCCCTGAAACTGGCCAGTACCGCTGTTGACAGCAATGAAGCAGACACTGCTATAGCCTATCTGAAGTGGGTGATTGACAATGGAGAAGCTGATGAAATCAAGGACCTTGCAGCTATGCGTCTGGCCCGGGTATACCTCGACATGGGCAATGCTGATTCAGCGTGGGCGGCGATAAAAGCTCTCAATGCGCTGGAGGGCCTTGCGTCTTATCAGGAACTGAAAGGAGATGTCTTGCTTGCACAGGGTAAGAAGGCAGAGGCGAAGAATGCCTATCTGCAAGCTGAAGTACTTGACCCTGCCGGACCTGAAGGAAATCGGTTCCGCAAACTGAAACTTGACGATCTTGGACGCTAAATCAAATATCTTACTTGAGTAAACAAAGTGACTAAAAGCATCAGAATCCTGTTTATCGCCCTGTTGCCCGTCTTTCTGACAGCCTGCAGTACGATCAAGGAAAGTGTCTCGGATTTCATGGCTGGGGATGAGGAAGAGTCCGGCATCGCAAAGTTGGTGAAGATCGATCATCCTTTGGTAATCAAAAAGGTTTGGTCTGCCAGTGTCGGGGATGGAGCGGATGGCTACTACCTCAAATTGACGCCAGCCGCAGGCAATGGCCTGATCTTTGCTGCCGATCGGGACGGTGACGTGGTGGCCCTTGAGATGGAGACGGGTCGCCGCCATTGGAAAACTGATACGGGCAAACGTCTTTCCGGAGGCCCCGGCTACGGTCAAGGACTGGTTCTGGTGGGAAGCCGTGATGGTGAAGTGATTGCTCTGTCGGACGAAGATGGCGAAATGCTTTGGACCGCTGAGATTTCCAGCGAGGTCCTCGCCGCACCCAAGGCCGATCTTGGTGTCGTGGTCGCCCGAACGGTGGACGGTAAGGTCTATGGGCTAGACGCCTCCAGTGGCCAGCGGTTGTGGGTCTATGAACGTGCTGTGCCTTTGTTGACTCTGCGTGGTACCAGTTCGCCGCAATTGGCCCGGGGACTTGCGATCATCGGGTTCGATGGTGGTATTTTGTGTGCACTTGATATTACAGATGGAAGCCTGATCTGGGAAAGACGAATCTCTTTACCCACGGGACGTACGACATTGGATCGTGTCGTTGATATCGACGCTGATCCGATCATCATGGATGGTGTCATCTATGTGGTTACCTATCAAGGACGCCTTGCTGTCGTCGAACTGGACAGTGGAAAGATCGGCTGGGTTCGGGATCTCTCTTCTCACGCCGGAATTGGCGTGGATGATGACCATGTCTATTTGACGGACGAAGAGAGTGCGCTATGGGCGTTGGACCGTTACACCGGAAATTCCGTCTGGAAGCAGGATCAGTTGATGGGCCGTTCACTGACGGCTCCTGTCAGCATCGGTGATTACGTGGTCATCGGTGATTTTGAAGGTTATTTGCACTGGTTGAATCGTAAGGACGGCTCTTTGGCTGGAAGGGTGAGACTGGATCGTAGTGCGATCCTCGCTACCCCTTTTGTGATCAATGATATCCTTTTCGCCTACAGTTCGGATGGCGCGCTTGCAGGATATAAAGTCCAGTAGTTTTTTTATTCGCCAATGAAAGCCACTATCGCCCTCGTCGGTCGTCCCAACGTAGGGAAATCCACACTTTTCAACCAGCTGACTCGGACCCGGGACGCGTTGGTTGCTGATCAACCCGGGCTGACACGTGATCGAATCTATGGTGAAGCTTCTTTCGAAGATCAAACGTGCATCGTGATTGATACCGGTGGTCTGACTGACGAAAAAGAGGGTATTGACGCACTTATTTCTGATCAATCCATGAAGGCTGCAAAGGAAGCGGATGTCATTGTCTTTATTGTCGATGGCCGTAATGGCTTGAATGTGGAAGACCAAGCTATTGCCAATCAGCTGCGCAAAATGGAAAAGCCGGTGATTCTGGTCGTCAACAAGACGGAAGGAATGAACCGGGCAATGGCGATCTCTGAATTTTATGCACTCGGATTGGGCGAACCGCTTCCTGTTTCTGCAGCTCATGGCCAGGGTTGTGGTGATTTGACAGAAGCGATCCTTGAGTATCTGCCAGAAAAATTCACAGGAGAGGAAGCTACAGAGACAGGCGATGAAGAAGGCATTGCCGTTGCCATTCTCGGTCGTCCTAATGTAGGTAAATCCACTTTGATCAACCGTATTGTGGGAGAAGAAAGGGTGATTGCCTACGATAAACCTGGTACCACACGAGACAGTGTGAATGTACCTTTCGAACGTAATGGCAAAAAATACACGTTGATTGATACTGCAGGTGTACGTCGTCGTGCTCGTGTGAAGGAAACCATCGAAAAATTCAGTGTGATCAAAACCATCCGTTCGATTGAAGAGGCCAATGTCGTGGTGCTGGTGATTGATGCACAGGAAACGGTAACGGATCAGGACCTTTCCCTGTTGGGGATGGTGCTCGGCAGTGGACGAGCACTGGTGATTGCCATCAACAAATGGGATGGGCTTGATCCCGAACAGCGGGACTGGATCAAACGGGAGCTGGAAAGGAAACTCCGTTTCATTGACTATGCAAAGATTCATTTCATTTCCGCCCTGCACGGTACCGGAGTGGGCAATCTCTTCTCCAGCATTAACAAGGCCTGGAATTCAGCCAATATCCAGGTGGGAACATCGAAACTGAATCGTATTTTGGAACAGGTCGTGGCCGATCATCCACCACCGATGGTGCGCGGGCGGAGAATCAAACTGCGTTTTGTGCATATGGCTGGACAGAACCCGCCCCGTTTTGTGATCCACGGTAACCAAGTCAAATCTATTCCAGCATCCTACCGCCGGTATCTTGAAAATGCCTTCCGCAAAACGCTGAAACTGGTGGGTACACCGCTTCGGATCGAGTTCCGGCAGGGCATGAATCCGTTCGAGGAGCAGAAGAAAAAACGATCGAACCGAAACAAAAGCCGGCAGAAGAAAAAATAAAACCCGTTTAAAAATCCTGGAATGTTGCCTCTGCAGCCGTGCTTATGCAGGCTTCCGTGGATCGGTGATCGCCTCAAGATCGACCAAATCCCATTTACCATTGTAACGGTATAGGCGCTTGTTTTTGTGTGGGTAATCGGCCACATCCTGGGTAAGCCTTTGGCCCATAACCAGGCAGATCAGTATCTCCTCCCCATCATTTACAATCATATGGGCATCGGTATCAACCGGAAAGCCGACAAAATCGCCTTCCCCGAAAGGAAAGATCTCATCACCAATATAGAGCGTCCCTTTGCCAGAGAGGACAAAAACGCACTCTTCCTCAGTGTAGTGTTTGTGGAACTCTGTTGATTCACTGCCAGGTTCGATATAGACCAGATGAACCCCGAGGTTCTTCAAGCCAACATGATCGCCCAGTGATTTTCTAATCCGATCGGCCTTTGGGTTGAGAAAATGGACTCTGCGCTCACCTTCTATTGTTTCGATATCTCTGGACGTGAGTAGCAGTTTTCGATTTTTCATTACGGAGCTCCTGAAACCGATTTTTTGACAGAGCCTTTTATTCGCAGTAATGAGCATACATTCGGACAACCTTGTTGTCCAAATCAAGGAGCATGAACTCACTGGCACGTTCGCCCTTCTGGTTTAAGTAGAGCAGAACGATACTCTGTTCACCAGGAAAAACCTCTTGCAACTTAAAGTTCAGATTGGGGTAGGCTTCCAGTCCTTTCAGAAAATAGCGTTTAACCGCCTCCAATCCCCTTACTTCTGGATCGCCCAGCAGTTTGCCCGCAATAGGAGAAACGAGGATCACATCCTTGGCATAGTGAGCAATGATCTTGTCGATGTCATGAGAATTCCATGCCTTGATCCACTGCTGTGCAAATTCATTTGCTTTTTTTTGAGTGATCATTTGTCAACTGCTCCAGAGGGAAGTGAAGTTTTGCATTGATTAAGAACGGTCAATTTTTAACGGTGTATTTCAAAGCCTGCCGGATCATCTCCTCACTGCTGAGGCCGTTGGTTTCGATTGCGCCGATCAGGCGGCTGGCCTCTTGTGGCTTAAAGCCAAGGGCGATGAGGGCGCTGATGGCATCGCTTTCGATAGAGGCGTGTTCCGGTTGCCTGTTGGTTGTTCCCGGTGAGGCAAGGTGACTTTCCCAGTCATCAAGTCGATCGCGCATTTCCACAATCAGACGCTCGGCGGTCTTTTTACCGATGCCGGGTAATTTGATCAGACTGGCGATATCATTTTGATGAATGCAGGTGGCGAATTCGTTTGCCTCCATCCCTGAGAGGATGGTCAGTGCCATTTTTGCACCCACCCCATTGACCCGGATCAGGGTACGGAACAGCCGGCGTTCCTCTATGCTGAAAAAGCCAAACAGCAAGTGTGCATCGTCGCGGACCACAAGATGAGTATAGAGACAGACCTCTTGTTGAAGATCCGGCAGTTTGTAGAAGGTGGTCATGGGTGCCTCAACCTCATAGGCAACGCCATTGACATCGACCAGCAACAGAGGTGGTTGTTTTTCGACGAGAATGCCTTTGAGTCTGCCGATCATGCGAGGTCTTTCATCAACCGTTGTGTGTGGCGGGAATGGGCATGACAGAGGGCCACCGCAAGGGCATCTGCCTCGTCTTCCTGTGGTATTTTGGAGAGCAGCAGCAACATCTTGATCATGTGTCGTACCTGGGTTTTGTCGGCATGGCCACGACCAACAATGGCCTGCTTGATTCGGTTGGGGGAGTATTCGTAGAGTTCATGCGTAACCTGCATCGCTGCGACGATGGCGGCGCCTCTGGCCTGTCCCAGTTTCAGGGCTGAATCGGCATTTTTGTTCATAAACACCTTCTCTATCGCAATCTCACAGGGTTGGTATTGCTGCACCAGTTCCGAGATGCCATCGTAAATGGATTTTAACCGATCAGAAAATTCGCCTTTGAGAGGAATTCTGAGGCAGCCACTGTGAACATGACGGTTTTTCTGCCCATTGACATCGATAATGCCAAAACCGGTGAAGCGAGAACCGGGGTCAATCCCCAGAATTCTTACGGTTGGGCTATAGACATTCAAGCCAGCTGTTCCAGGATTTCGTCTCTGATTTCGGCATTGGAATAGACCTCCTGCACGTCATCGAGGTCTTCCAGCATGTCCGTGAGTTTCATCATGGTCTGGGCTTGATCGGCATCCAGTTCCACGGAAGTCGAGGCACGCATGGTGACTTCGGCCATATCCGGTTTGAGACCGGCGGCTTCAAGAGCATCCTTGACAGTACCGAAGTCTTCCGGTGTAGTGATGACCTCAATGGATCCATCTTCTTCCACGACAACATCTTCGGCCCCTCCTTCGAGTGCGGCTTCCATTACCGCATCTTCATCAGCCCCACCAGGAGCGAAGGAAATCACCCCGATCTTGCTGAACAGATAGGCAACGGAGCCATCGGTTCCCAGATTACCACCAAACTTGCTGAAGGCATGACGAACCTCCGCGACTGTCCGATTACGATTGTCGGTCATGCAGTCGACCATGATCGCAACCCCACCAGGGCCATAGCCTTCGTAGCGAACTTCTTCCACATTGTCGTTGCCCTCACCGCCAGCGCCGCGTTTAACGGCACGTTCAATGGTCTCCTTGGTCATGTTTGCAGAAAGTGCTGCATCTATGGCGGCTCTGAGGCGTGGGTTACTGCCCGGATCTTCTCCACCGAGTTTCGCGGCAACGGTGATCTCGCGGATCAGTTTGGTGAATATTTTTCCGCGCTTGGCATCCTGGCGTGCCTTTTTATGCTTGATGTTGGCCCATTTACTGTGTCCTGCCATGTTGTCCTCTTGTTCTGATATTGATCATGCTGCAAATTGTACCATCAGCCTACGCGTTCAGCCGAGATCGAAATCCGTATTCAGTTTTTTCTCTACCGGAGTGTTTTTCAGCACCACATAGTCGGGCAGACCGTTTTTATAAGGCGGGTAGTCTTCACCTTCGATCAGCGGTTGCAGATAGGTCCGGCATTCAGGGGTGATACCGAAACCGTCGTCGGAGATGAAATCGGCGGGCATTTTCTTTTCCACATTGGCTACCTCAGCCAGCGTTGCCTCGCCAATCTCCCAGCGATAAGGAGTGTTGGATGTCCTAACGATCGTTGGCATGACGGCGTTCTTGCCCCTCAGCGCAAACTCCACAGCCGCCTGTCCCACCGCATAAGCCTGTTCCACATCGGTTTTGGAGGCAATATGGCGTGCGGCACGCTGCAGGTAGTCGGCGACTGCCCAATGGTATTTGTATCCCAAAGCATCTTTGACAATTTGTGCAATCACCGGTGCAACGCCTCCCAGTTGGGCATGTCCAAAGGCATCGGTTCCACCGGCCTCGGACATGAATTTACCCTCGGGGTTCTTAAGCCCTTCAGAGACCACAATGGCGCAGTAACCGTACTGCTGGACACAGGCATCCACCCGATCAAGGAACCGCTGCTGATCGAAATCCACTTCCGGGAACAGAATGATATGGGGGGCATCGCCTTCCTTTTCTGCCGCAAGTGCCCCTGCGGCGGCGATCCAGCCGGCATGACGTCCCATGACTTCCAACACAAAGACTTTGGTCGAGGTTTTTGCCATGGAAGCCACGTCGTAACCCGCTTCGCGGATGGAGACGGCAACGTATTTCGCGACAGATCCAAAGCCTGGACAGTTATCCGTGATCGGCAGGTCGTTGTCGACCGTTTTGGGTATGCCGATACAGGTGATGGGATAGCCCATCTTTTCACTCATGATTGCCATCTTGTGTGAAGTGTCCTGTGAATCTCCCCCTCCGTTGTAGAAAAAATAACCAATGTTATGGGCTTTGAAGACCTCGATCAGGCGTTCATATTCCGCTGTGCTCTCCTCAATGGGCTTGAGTTTATAGCGGCAGGAACCGAAAGCTCCGGAGGGTGTGTATCGCAGGGCCGCGATCGCTTCATTGGATTCCAACGACGTGTCGATCAGGTCTTCTGTTAGTGCGCCGATAATGCCATTGCGGCCGGCATACACCTTGCCGATTTTGTCACTGTGCTTTCGAGCAGTCTCGATCACGCCACAGGCGGAAGCATTGATGACAGCGGTGACACCGCCAGATTGTGCATAAAAGGCATTTTTGGTCATAGTTTACGGGATCTCCAGTGAATTGTAGGCATTTTTGTCCGTTTGCTATCTCCAATAGAGTCTCACAGGAATTGGCCGAATGCGTGTTGCAATGACGGAGTGCTGTTTGCAAAATCATTCAAGGCTCGATCAGAGATTCCCCCCAATTTTACCTTGCATTCCGAATGAGTGAAAATGAGAAGCTGTAAACAATTGGAAGCGGGATGGCCTCACTGGCTGAACGTTGCATCGAAAACCGGGTCAAAAATGTTCAGTCAATTGGGCATCCGCAAATTTTGAAGATACGATACTCTTTTCTGCATATTTTTCTTGGCGGGCTGATGGCCATGCTGGCCTGGACGGCCTGCGCAGTAGAGCTGCCTGATTTCGGTGACTCATCAGGCACCGTTATCTCGCCAGAAAAAGAGCGGCAGCTGGGCGCCGCATTCCTGCGCAGCCTCCGAGGTCGTGGTGCCATACTGGAAGATCTTGAAACCCAGGAATATCTGCAAGAGCTTGGTGACAAGCTGGTACAACACAGTGACGGTGCCGGACAGGAGTTTACGTTTTTTCCCATTGCGTCAATGGAGATCAATGCCTTTGCCGCACCCGGGGGATTTATCGGTGTTAACGCAGGCTTAATCCTGAACTCCACCAATGAGAGTGAACTGGCCGGTGTACTGGCACATGAGATTTCGCATGTGACCCAACGGCACATGGCAAGAACCTTCGAGCGTGCTGGACAGATGAGCCTGCCCGTGGCTATCGCCATGATCGGCTCTCTGCTGCTTGGAGTCGCCAGCCCCGATGCCGGATTGGCCGCAATGACCGCAGTTCAGGCGGGAACCGTACAAAACCAGATTGATTTCACGCGTGCCAATGAACAGGAAGCAGATCGAATCGGGATGGCGCTACTGTATCGTTCCGGATTTGATCCTTCCGGTATGCCCTCTTTCTTCGAACGGCTACAGGTGGCGACACGTCTTACTGATCCCAAATCTCTGCCGGAGTTTCTGCGTACCCATCCTGTGACGGTTTCCCGAATTGCGGATGCCAAAAACCGGTTGAAGGAATTTCCTCCTCGCCGTTACAAAGACAGTGATGCCTACAGGCTGACGAAGGCGCGTATCCGGGTTGCTGCAGCCAAAAGCCCACGTCATGCAGTAAAAATTTTTGCCGCTGAACTGAAAGAAGGAAATTTCGAAAAAGAGGATCCCATACGGTACGGTTATGTGCTGGCACTGATACATGCAGGCAAATACAAAAAGGCTCGACGGGAACTCAAACGATTGCTGAAAAAGGAAGGCACAAATGCCAGCTATCTGCTTGCGCAGGCAGAACTCGAGCGAGGGGCTCGCAATTACCGGAAAAGTCTTCAGATTTACGATCGTCTGGAGAAGCTTTATCCTGGTTACCGTCCAGTGGTACTCAATCATGTGAAGATGCTTTTGCAAAACAACCGGGCGCAAGAGGCCAAACAACGGCTGCTGGACTATGCCCTTCAACACGGGCCCGATCGAATATATTATGAACTTCTGGCAGAAGCAGAAGGTCGCTCCGGATCAAAAATAGAGGCACAACTCGCCTTGGCCGAATATTACTACCTCAGTGGAGACACACGTATGGCACGGGATCAGTTAAAAATTGCAGAGAAAAATCCTGATCTCGACTATTATCATAAACAGCGCCTGCTGGCCCGTCTGGAAGAATTTGAAAAGGAATTGGCAGAAGAGAAAAAGTTGCATAAACGATGAACAGTCGACGAGGATTTCTCAAATCATTGGGCTACGGGCTCATACTGCTGAAGACAGGCCTGCTGTTTCCACTGAAGACACTTGCAGCATGGCCGAAGAAGGCCTTTTCTTCGGAAGAGCCTCAAGATGCAATCAGGGCGCTGTTTGGTGACAGGACGATTACCGAGAGCGATCGTATCCACATCGACATGCCTCGTGGTGCAGAGAATGGTGCGATTGTCCCGATCACTGTCAGAACCGATCTGAAAAACGTTCAGAGTATTAGCTTGATCGCTGAAAAGAACCCCATTGCCCTGCTGGCACAGTTTTCTTTTAATGGAAAAGGTCGGGGGGATTACTTGCGCACCCGAATCAAATTGGCAAAGTCGTCCCATGTTTTTGTTATTGTAGAAGCCGGTGGAGAACTCTGTTCAGCGAAAAGATATATTGAAGTATTGAAGGGAGGTTGTGACTGATGGCGAAAATCAAGGTCAGAACAAAGACCAAAGATCGTATCACGACCGTAAGCGCTATGATCCGGCATCCCATGGAAACCGGGCGACGCAAGGATCCGGAAACCGGTGTGATCATTCCCATACATCATATTCAGGAAGTAACTTGCCTGTTGAATGACGAGACAGTGATGACCACCGTCATGGGCACGGGGATTTCGAAGAATCCTTTCATTGCTTTTCACATCGAAGATGTGGATAAGGGGGATATTTTGACTCTGAGCTGGGTGGACAATCTCGGTGAGTCTGATTCGATCAAGGTGGTTATTGAATAAACCCTCTTGCCCAAGCGAGTAAATTCCCTTAGCCTCATTACATTTTCTAACCAACCGGGTTATTCAAAATGCAAAAGGCAATACTGACCAGCGCTGGCGTGATCGTGGCCATTCTGCTGATTCTGATGTTCTATTGGGACAGGGAACCGGACTTGTTTGATGTCCGCGAAGCTGCAGAACGACGCGCAGGAGAACAACACGATACCCTGGTTACGGGGTATGTGACCACCGCGACGCTGATCGAGGTGGCGGAAACCCTGCTCAACAAGCCGGGCGGCTACCTCAGCAACGACGTCATGCCACCCAGTGTCTTCATGGACAACATTCCCAACTGGGAATTTGGTGTATTGGTGCAGGTGCGTGACATGGCCCGTGTGTTGCGAAACGACTTCAGCCGATCACAAACCACCTCCACCGAAGACAAGGATCTGATGATTGCAGAACCACAACTGCATTTCGACAGCGAATCGTGGATCCTGCCAGCGACGGAAAAGGAATATCAAAAGGGGATCGATGCCCTGAAGCGATACTTGTTACGATTGCAGAACCCGACGGATCGGGATGCTCAATTCTACGCTCGGGCGGACAATCTGCGTGACTGGCTGGGGTTGGTGGACAAACGGCTTGGCAGTCTTTCACAACGCCTGAGCGCCAGCGTCGGGCAGGTCCGGATCAACACAGATTTGCAAGGGGATGCCGAGGCCACCCAGGCCACACCCACCGGTGAAGTGGAGATCGTCAAAACCCCGTGGCTGGAAATCGATGATGTGTTCTTCGAAGCGCGTGGCAGTGCGTGGGCCCTGATCCATCTGATGCATGCGGTGGAGATCGATTTTGAAAAGGTGCTGCAAAAGAAAAACGCCGTGGTCAGTATGCGGCAGATTATTCGGGAACTGGAAGCGACACAGGATTATGTCTGGAGTCCCTACGTGCTTAACGGGACCGGTTTCGGGATCGTCGCCAACTATTCGTTGGTCATGGCCTCCTATATTTCCCGTGCTAATGCGGCCGTGATCGACCTCAGAAATTTACTCGAACAGGGTTAGGAGACATACCATGCCTTCATTCGATGTGATTTCAGAAGTGGATCAACACGAACTGACCAATGCCGTTGATCAGACCAACCGTGAGATCGGTAAACGCTTCGACTTCAAAGGTACAGAAGCTCAGGTTGATCAGAACGATCGTGAACTGACGCTGATCGCCGATGAAGAATTCCAGATCAAACAAATCCTGGAAATCCTGCGGCTCAAGATGGCCAATCGTAAACTGGATGTGCGCAGTCTAGAGCTCGGCGAAATCGTCAAATCGGGCAAGACTGTGCGCATGACGGCAACCGCGAAACATGGTATCGATAAGGACATGGCGAGAAAGATTGTGAAGCTGATCAAGGACATGAAGATCAAGGTGCAATCACAGATCCAGGGCGATCAGGTTCGCGTCAGCGGTAAGAAAAGAGACGATCTGCAAGCTGTTATGGCGATGCTGCGAGAGGCGGATCTGGGTCAACCAGTGCAATTCACCAACTTCAGGGATTGAGCCCATGAGTGTCACAACCGAAGCCCGGGCTCTTCTGCTCCAGAACTATCAAGGCGTTCTATCGACGCTCTCGGTAGACATTCCGGGATATCCATTTGGATCGGTCGTACCCTATTGTCTCGATCGTGACGGTTACCCCGTTATTCTCATCAGCCGCATTGCACAACACACGAAAAACGTGCTCGCCGACCCCAGAGCCTCTCTGATCACGATCGAACAGGGCGTGGATGATGTCCAGTTAGGCGGGCGGCTCACTTGGGTCGCGGATGTTACACCCCTCGAAGGCGGAGCTATCGAGGCGGCAGCCGAGCGTTATTACAGATACTTTCCCCAGTCACAGGATTTTCACAAAGTACACGATTTTGACTTTTATCGGCTTGAACCTGTGCGGATCCGTTACATCGGCGGGTTTGGAAAAATACACTGGATCACACCGGAAAAGATTGTGCTTACGACCCCCTTTTCTGCAGAACAGGAGCGGGACATGATCGAACATATGAATCGGGATCACACTGCGGCGATGCGGAAATACTGTGCCGATGCAGGGGTGGAAACTGATAATGAGGATCCCCGTATGGTGGGGATCGATGCCGAAGGCTTTCATCTCCGGATCGGATCGCGGATTGTTCGCTTTGGTTTCGCCGAACCGGTAAACACACCTGAGGACGTTCGAAAAAGACTGGTCGCAATGGCGCATGCCTGAAATGAAGACCGATGCGGCCGAGGCCTTCAAAAACCTGAACCCGGATGAAATTCTCGATGCCGTGGAATCCATCGGTCTGAGGACGGATGGGCGCCTGCTGGCGTTGAACAGCTACGAGAACCGGGTATATCAGATCGGGATCGAAGATGGCGCAGCCACCGTTGCCAAGTTCTACCGCCCTCACCGGTGGAGTGATGAAGCGATCCTTGAAGAACATGCATTTACCTTAGAATTGAGTGCGGCGGAGATCCCGGTGATCCCACCCATCGTCCATGACGACCGGACCCTGCATCATTATGATCATTTTCGTTTTGCCATCTACGAGCGCCGGGGTGGGCACGCACCGGAATTGGACAATCCGGTACATCTGGAACAGATGGGGCGATTCATCGCTCGCATCCATGCGTTGGGCGCAACCAGGAAATTTGCTCATCGCCCGGTGATCGACATCGAAATATACGCCATCCGACCGAGGGCCTATCTGATCGAAAACCGTTTTATACCCGCCCACCTGGAAGAGGCCTATGCCACCTTGACGCATGATGTGATCCAATATATCCAGCACTGTTTTGATCGGGCCGGAGAGACAACCTCCCTTCGTCTGCACGGGGATATGCACCCGGGCAATATCCTGTGGACCGAACAGGGGCCTCATATCGTGGACTTCGATGATGCCCGCATGGGTCCGGCGATTCAGGATCTGTGGATGTTTCTTTCGGGTGATCGTGAATACATGAGCGCTCGTCTGGGAGATTTGCTGATCGGATATGAAGACTTTCATGACTTCAACCCCGCCGAGCTCAATCTGGTGGAAGCATTGCGCACCATGCGTATTCTATACCATGCGTACTGGATCGCCTCGCGCTGGGAAGACCCTGCCTTTCCCCTCGCCTTTCCCTGGTTCAATTCGACAAACTATTGGGAAGAACATATCCTCTCACTGAGAGAACAGTTGGCGTTGATGGAGGAGCCACCACTGGCCTGGGACTGATTGGGGATATGACAAAAAGAAAGAAAATCATCTTCTTCGTTTCCTACGCCCATCGTAACCGGGTGCTGGCCAACAATTTCCTGGAAAAACTTTCCGATGTGCTTGCGCCCTCAAAACGATTCAACTATGAGTTATGGAAAGATAGCGCTATTGCAGCAGGTGAAGACTGGGAACAGCAGATCGAACAGGCAATCGAGCAATGTGATTTTGGACTGTTGCTGATCAGTCCGGCATTTCTGGCCTCGAAGTACATTTCCAGGAAAGAGCTGCCAGCTTTTGTTGACGACCAGAATAAACCCTTTATCCCCGTCATGTTACAACAGGTGGACTTTGCCAGGCACGATCTGAAAGGGTTGGAGAAAAGACAAATCTTCCGGCTAGATTTTGAAGGCTTCAATGAGCCCCGAGCCTACGGAGATTGCAAAGGGACGAGAAGAGAAACGTTTGTCTTCGAGCTCTTTCGTGCGATTGAGGATCGACTGGGATGAATTCAAGATTATCAATCTGGCAACCTTATACATCATCAGTTTCAGAATTGAGTTCAGATGATGAATGATAAATTCGCCAAATCAGTCCGAAAATTCTACCAGGGAGAGATGCAGGATCATCAGATTTACACCGCTCTCGCTGATGAGATCAAGGAAGATGATTTGCAACGGCTGCTGAGGAATATTGCTGCTATGGAGTTGCGTCATGCGGACTTCTGGAAAGCGTTGTTGGAAGAGCAAGGAGAGGTGATTCCAGAAGTGCTGACACCTCGTTGGCGGCTGAAGTGGCTGAAGCTGTTATTGCATATCTCCAAGCCAAGGTTTGTGATCTCCATTCTGGAGCTGGGAGAGACGGCAGCCTATGAATGTTATTACGAAGTATTGAGAAAGGGGCAATTGGATGCCCACCAGAAAATCACACTGAGCCGCATCATCGAAGACGAGCTTGAGCATGAATCGGCGTTTCAGGCGGAAAAGAAGAAAAGCGGCTTTAACAATATCCGTGATTTCATTCTGGGAATGAATGATGGCCTGGTGGAAATCCTGGGGGCTGTCACAGGGCTTTCCGCCGCCTACTACGGTAATCTTTTGCTGGTGGCTGTGAGTGGTTTGGTAGTGGGGGTTGCCGGCGCCTTGTCCATGGCGATCGGTGCGTTTATTTCGGTTCGTTCCCAACGGCAGGTCAATCAGGCACAACAACAGCGACTCCGTATCCTGTTTTCTGTCTCACCTGAACGGGCACGGCTGGAATTCATCCATAAACTGGAAGATTCGGGTGTTCCCACGCCCATTGCAGAAGAGGTCTCACAGCGTTTGGGAGACAATCCCGAGGCACTGGGTCGGTTTCTGTTGGAGGAGGTGGATGACAACGAATGGCGATCCGCATGGTTTACCGGTTCGGCCTATTTTCTAGGGGTGCTCTTCCCGGTACTCCCCTACTTTTTTTCCGAAACCACAATCGGCGCATTGATCGGTTCGGTCTTTTTCGCCGGTCTGGCACTGGCGGCAGTCGGCACACTCGTTTCTGTCATCTCCGGGCTTTCTCTGAGGACCAAGGTGACGGAAATGCTGGTCTCTGGGCTGGGTGCTGCCGGACTGGCCTATCTCTTTGGGCGATCCATGCAACTCTTGTTTGGTATCGAAGTTTGATCGGGCGGGGCGTGTCCTTGTTCGGGAAGCAAGCAAAATAGGGACAGATGAAAAAACGTTCTTTTTGATTGTTTTATTGTATGCACTCAATGGCCAAGCCGAAGAGCAGTACATAGGCTATTTCAGCGGCACCGAAAACAGAGAGCAGGTGTGTGGCAGTACCCGCTCGATCAACCGTCAGATCCTTCCATTTGCGATCACATTTACGGCCTTGGAGAGTGACCGTATTAGTGGAAGCATGGATCCCCGTTTTGGTACGATTACCTATACTGGTACGGTGGACGAAGACGGCAAGGTCAAGGGAAAGATGAAAGGGCTGGATACAGGAGGGATTCGCTGGACAGGATTTTTCAATGCCATCTTCGATAACGGCAGGCTGATTCTGGATGTCTCTGGTCAGGCGTCTCCGGGGAACTGCCGATTCAGGAGCCGGATCCAGGCGGCACGGTTTCAACCATCCGGGTAAAATTTATATTCCACGACTGAACTGGACCGGCATTCGTCGCGCACCCCAAGTCCCCGGCGGGCCATTGAAGACACCGGCACAACGCTCCCCGCAATGCAGGCAATGGCCCTTTTCGCTCAAATTCCAGGCAAACAATTCATACCAGTCACGTCCGATCAGAAGTTCATGGCAGTGATGGCAATAGGTACTCTCACCCTTACGATCGTGGACGTTACCGGTGTAGGCATAACGTACACCATTTCTCATTGCGATTGTACGGGCACGAACCAGTGTTTCCGGTGGCGTGGGTGGCACGTCATTCATTTTCCAGTCCGGGTGGAAGGCGGTGAAATGCATAGGCACATCGGGTCCAAGATGCTCCACGACCCAGCGTGTCATCGCATCCAGTTCCTCGTCGGAGTCATTCTTGCCGGGGATTAGCAAGGTTGTAGTTTCGAGCCAGACATTGGTTTCCTGCCGGATATATTCGAGTGTATCCAGCACCGGTTGCAGATGCGCACCGGTGACTTTCCAGTAAAATGCTTCGGTAAAGGCCTTCAGATCCACGTTGGCTGCGTCCATGTGCCGGAAGAACTCTTCTCGGGGTGCCTCGCAGATGTACCCTGCTGTCACTGCAACGGTTTTTATCCCGAGCTTGCGGCATTCCCTGGCAATATCAACAGCGTATTCCATGAAGATCACCGGATCGTTGTAAGTAAACGCGACACTGCGGCATCCGAGTTCTTTTGCAGTGCGTGCGATCAGATCCGGGGAAGCCTGTTCCATAAGAGTGTCCATCTCCCGTGATTTGCTCATGTCCCAGTTCTGACAGAATTTGCAGGCCAGGTTACAGCCTGCGGTACCGAAGGAGAGGACGGAACTGCCGGGTAGAAAATGGAACAAGGGCTTTTTTTCGATGGGATCGACACAGAACCCGCTCGAACGGCCATAGGTGGTGAGAACAATTTCATCATTGTGCCTGGCCCGGACAAAACACAGACCTTGTTGCCCTTCCTGCAGCTTGCACTCCCGGGGACACAAATCACACTGTACTCGCCCGTCTTTCAGCGTGTGCCAATATTTCGTCGGATGGTATTCAACCGCTTGATCGTTCATATGAAAAATATAGACGAAAAGGGCAAGCTAAAGTTTGATTGTAATCAGAAAAATGGCGATTCGGAAAAGCAGGTGACTTGAAAAACACGGAAATGCCCTAAAATTCAGGTAGAGGTAAAAAAATATGTTGACGAGACCAGCGGCGGTTGCCGGGATGTTCTACCCGGCCTCACCAGACAAGCTCGAACAGGATATCCGGAATATGCTGGCAACTGTACCCTGTACGGGGCCTGCACCCAAAGCCATGATTGCGCCCCATGCCGGCTATATCTATTCTGGCCCTGTTGCGGCCAGCGCCTACGCACGCCTGATCGATGCGCATGATCAAATCAAACGGGTGGTATTGTTGGGTCCCGCCCATCGCGTTCCATTTCCTGGATTGGCCGTCAGCCGTGCGGACAGCTTCAGCACGCCTCTCGGGGAGGTGATGGTGGATCGGGACCTCATCGACCGAATTTTGACCTTACCACAGGTGCGTGTACTGGATGAAGCTCATGCCATGGAACATAGCCTTGAGGTGCATATCCCCTTCCTCCAAGTCGTTCTGGATGATTTCAAGCTGGTACCCGTGGTGGTCGGAGATGCGACGACGGAAGACGTGGCGGAGGTGATCGAGACCCTGTGGGACGGACCGGAGACCCTGATCGTCGTCAGTTCGGATCTGAGCCACTATCACGATTACCTGACAGCGAAATCCATGGACAATTGGACATCTAACGCCATCGAGAACCTGCAACCGGAGCAGATCGCACATGAAGGTGCTTGTGGGCGCAACCCCATTAAGGGATTGCTCAAGGTAGCAAGGGATCGCGGCCTGAAGGCCAAAACCATCGATCTGCGCAACTCAGGGGACACCGCGGGATCACCGGACAGTGTTGTCGGCTATGGTGCCTATGTGTTCGAGTAGACCAGGTCATGCCTTATCAGCAACATCGGAACACATTGCTTGCACTGGCCCAAAATTCGATCCGTTATGGTTTGAGGAAAGGTTGTCCTTTGGCGGTAGATCTCAACGAACTGCCGGAAGCGTTGATTGAACGACGTGCCACGTTTGTCACGTTGCAGAAAATGGGCCGCTTACGAGGATGTATTGGCACGCTGATGGCCCAGCGTCCGCTGGCGGAAGATGTCGCCTATAACGGTTGGTCTGCCGCCTTTCGTGATCCCCGTTTCCATCCTGTTGATGAGGACGAACTGGAACAACTGGACATTTCCATATCCATTCTCAGCACACCCGAACCGATGTTATTTGATTCAGAGGCGGATCTGCTGGAACAGATCCGTCCAGGTGAAGATGGTCTGATACTGGAGGCCGCGGGCAGGCGCGGCACCTTTTTGCCCAGTGTTTGGGAGTCCTTACCGGATAAGCGGGATTTTCTCGCCCATCTTAAACTGAAGGCCAAGTTACCCGCTCATTTCTGGTCCGATGAGATTCGGGTTTTTCGGTACACCGCAGAATGCATTAAATAGCAAGTTTCCTGCGGGCGGGAAACAGCAAAAACAACCCACTCGTGAACAACCAGAACGTGGCTGGAGCGGGCACGGCAGTGGTATTGGCCGCCGCCAGATCGGTGACCTCCTGATCCCAGAAGCTCGCCAGTTGATCATAGGGATTGGGCATTTGATCATCGGTAAAGTAAACATATCCCGCATTGCGTGCGGTGGCAAGATCGACAAAATTGGCATCCCATGTACCCAAGGTGTGCACCACGTGAGCAAAGCGATTGGCTGGATAATTCCCAACCCACGATGGGGGTACGTAGCTGTTCAGGTATGCGTTGGCATCGCTTTCAAACGTCATCAGCACATCGGCAGACTGGACATAATCATCGATGACATAGGTTGTTTGTCCGGAGGGGTTGTTGACAAAACCGGTACCGGGGTTCCCGATCACGAGTGAGCCTGTGGTCTTGTTGTGGACGTAATCCCGTAATGTCTGATAGTAACCTGTGTGGGCAAGATTGTTTGACATCTCGTCGAAGAAGATGCCGTCTACCAGTCCGGAGTAGAGCGTGTCGTAATACTTGTCCACATCGGCCAAGACATCCGCTTGCGGACGGCTTGAATATTGGGTCGGCACATACCCATAAACCTTGCCACCGGCATTGCGGAAGTCCACCAGTGGTCCGTTGCCACTGGCGTCAACAAAATTGGGATCGGTTGCGGTGCCTGGGCCACTGGCCGGGTTCAGAATCAGGCCCACTTCCAGATCCGGGTTGGTTGCAGCGGTGATCAGGTTGTTCCACATGGTGGGGCCGCCGCCACAGCATGGGTTGGCATAGGCCGGAACCAAGAGTGAGATCGGCGCAGCCTGGAGTGGTAATGATAAAAACAGAATGATACACAGAATGGATTTAAGACTGATGGATTTCATTTCCCTTCACCTCATGAAACAGTCTACTATTTTATGCATTATCGAAAAGTGACGACAATCACAAATTTGAAATATTTCAGGATGCAAAAGAGAGGCCTTTTTCATTGGCGGTTGTTTTTTTCTTCGCCATCAAGTGTAGGTAACGCCCCATGCGACAAAACGGCTCCTGATCAGAGAAGCGCAGTTCCATCTCAAATATCTCCTCCGGAGAGGCAAGCCCACCGCGTCTATCCAGCGTGTAGTCACTGAAGACACGAATCCCGGTCACGGACTCGATGTTGAATCCGGATTCGCCCAACTGATCCTTGATCGCTTCCAGGTCGAAGGCATGGGTGGGAGTGAGGCTGCCCGGATCGGGCTGGAAACGATCTTTACTTCTGATCCAGTTGAAGTTGCCGCGGATGAGATTACGGTAGACGATGCCCGCCCGGTTGTAGAAACAGAGTGAGAGCCCTCCTCCGGGCTTGATCATACCGGCAAGTGCCGAGATCAATTTTTCTGGTTGCCCCAGCCATTCGAGCAGTGCATGGCAAAGGATCAAATCGAACGTGTGGTGGTACTGTCCGCAGAGCTGTTGATACCCGCAGGTGTGCCATTCGATGCGGTCCACTACACCGGACGCTTCCGCCAGAACCCGTGCCCGGGTGCTCATTCCGGCCGAAAGATCGTTATAGCAGACACAATGGCCGCACTTGGCCAGCCAGATGGTGAAATACCCAAGACCGGCACCTACATCAAGGATACGCAGTGGCTTCTCAGCCGGATGCTCAAGTTTGGGCAGTAACGTCAAGAGATCACGCCGGATGATGGCCTGTCTCAACTTTCCCTTTACACTGTTATGGATGCGCTGTTCAAAGCGTTCAACCAGATCATCGAAGTTTCGATCAGTGACGTGTCTGTTCAACGTTCAATCCCAAATTTGTCTCCAGTACCGGTAGGGGCGCTATCTCCCTCGCCGGGCCAATCAAAAGTACGAACCAGTTCACACTTTCGATGTTTCTTCCCTCAGCGGAAGAACGGTTGAAACGGACACAGGTCATACTTGGAACACAGGAAATCACTTCTGACAATAATACCGGAT
Source organism: Gammaproteobacteria bacterium (assembly GCA_026984775.1). Lineage (GTDB taxonomy): Bacteria > Pseudomonadota > Gammaproteobacteria > CAJXQU01 > CAJXQU01 > CAJXQU01. The sequence continues at coordinate 120,824 of JALSRM010000035.1, read as the reverse complement.
CTAAACCACTAACCCATGGAAAAATTTATCTTTGGATCAAGATGTTTGATCTTAACAGCTCTTGTTTTTCTTGAAGCCTGTTCGACAGCCTCCTTCATGCCGTCTCAGATACCTGAGTCGGAATCTGAACCTAAACAGGTAAATGTTTTCTTCCATACTGATCGGGCGCCTGATCGGGAAGAAGATAAGTTTTTTAGTGGCGAACGGGGTGATCTCTATTACGGCGTCTCACAGGTAGGGATACCGGCAGGTCATCGCATGGGCCGACATGAAGAACCCTCCCTGCTCAAATTTGAATGGTCACCGGATGAACACAAGCATATCAAAGTCACTGATGTGACGACCCTGCCGAAGGAAGATTTCATTCTTTCGCTTTCAGAAGCGGTGAACCAATCACCGGGAAAAAAACTGATGGTTTTTGTCCACGGCTATAACACCGAGTTTTCCGAGGCATCCCGTGTTCTGGCCCAGTTTGCCAATGATCTGAAATTCCAGGGTCCGGCCGTGCTTTTCAGTTGGCCTTCCCAAGGCACGCTTACGGGTTATACTACCGATGAAACCAACGCCCAGTGGGCCACGGCGCATTTTGTCGATTTCATGAAGACACTCCTTGAAGAAGTGCCGGCAAAAGATATCTATCTGATTGGACACAGCATGGGTAACCGTATTCTTGGTAATGGTTTTACCAAATTGGCCAGTGATCTGCCTAAAAGCTACTTGGCGATGTTCCGCGAGCTGATCCTGATCGCGCCGGATATCGATGCGGATGTCTTCCGTCAAGACATGGCGCCGCGACTAGTGCGTACTGGCGTTCATATTACGCTTTATGCCTCATCCAACGACCGCGCACTTAAGGCCTCGAAAGCCTTTCATGGATATGCCCGTGCAGGTGATGCCGGTGAGGGACTGGTGGTAGTTGATGGTGTGGAGACAGTCGATGTCAGCGATGCCTCCGGCGGTATTCTCGGGCATAGCTATTTCGCAGAGGATCGACGTATTATGGAGGATATCTTTTCTCTGTTACAGTCAGGGCAGAGAGCGGAAAATCGCTTTGGTCTGGGTGCCGTGGAGCAGGATGGAGAGAGGTACTGGACGTTCAGGAAGTAGGGGCAAAGAAGCGCCACGTCCTTAACACGGTTTGTTATTTCGTTCTGTTTTTTCGACTGCTGATAGTAAACGTAATCTTGGCGAGAAAGACTTTCCTGCCCAGAGGGTTTTCAACGATGACAGGCAATGTCACTTCACCTTACTTGATCCTGGATGGATCAAACTGACAGCTGGCGGTCAGGGTACCTTTGGCCTTTTCAAGGTAATCGACCGTCTTTTTTTCGGAATCCAGCGCAACTCTCGCGGTATGGATGCATCCACGGCAAGCCTGTCACTGAGCTCGGCCAGTGTACACAGGGTACCGGCATTGAGGAGCCGCTATGACTTCTGACACTCCGGCGATCCTTCATTTTCACGGTGCAGTTCCCTGGTTGAAGCTGAACGACGACAGGCCTGATCCTGTGGCGAAAAAGGGAGCGACGAAACCGATGGCCAGATTGAAAATGAATCAGCCCAGAGGCAGGCTGAAGAGTTTTTGGTAGAGTTTCAGTTTGTTTGCCATCGTGGGTATTATCAAGGTGATTTTTTGTGGTTACAGCGTTTTTAAAAGATCCTGATCCAGCCGGATACCGGCCATCCGCATGCTCAGCCAGGTGATAGCGATCCACGGATCAGTACCCTTGTTTTCACCGACTCCTTTTAGTGCTTTTTCGATTCGTATCGCTGATGTGATCAGCCGTTGCAGACCCCGAGGCTTGTGCCGCTGCAGGGCAGTTCTGATCGGATTCTTTCGGTTTGACCAGACCCGATGTTTTTTCATGACGTTATCAATGGGAAGACCATCGGCCACATCGGAGGCGAGGGAATAGAGGCTGTGCAGTTCGCGATTGAGTGCCCAATGAACGATGATCGGCTCGACCCCTTCGTTCCGCAGGCCATCAAGGATCCGGATCACTCTTTCCTTATGTCCTTCCAGGATGGTATCGACCAACTTGAAAACATCATAGCGGGTGTTGTCGCCTACGGCTATGACATCCGTCAGATTGAGTGTTTCCTTCTCAGTGAGTAGAAGAATATTCTCGATCTCCTGGCTGGCAGCAAGCAGGTTGCCTTCAACGTGATCAGCGATGTAGTCAGCGGCGTCATCCGTAATCCGGCGGCCATGCATTGCAAAGCGCCTGACTATCCACTGAGACAGTGAGCGGGCATCCACGGGCCAGATTTGGATGACCACACCGGTGTTTTCCAGAGCCTTGAACCATTTGTTCTTTTGGCTGCTGGAGTCGATCTTGCCGGTGGTGATCAGAAGAACTGTATCCTGTGGTGGGTTTTCGCAATATTCGACCAGTGCCTTGCTACCCTGGGTGCCGGGCTTATGGGCGCCAAGTCGCAGTTCGATCAGTTTTTTCGAGGTAAAAAGCGACAGTGTATCGGCCTCCTGAAACAGTGTATTCCAGTCGAAATTGCGGGTAACCTCCAGCAATACACGTTCTTCATAACCGTGAGTTTTTGCCACCCTGCGAATCGAATCAGCAGACTCTGTCATCTGCAAGGGTTCATCGCCGCTGATCAAATAGAGTGGAGCGAGATTGCCTGATTGCAAGCTGGAGACGAGTTGATCCGGTCGGATGCGCATCACCCCTTATTGCACTGCCTGCAGGCGCCGCAAGACGGTACTGGCCGCACTGCGAATCATGTCTTCACGTACCAGCGTTTCTTCATCGAATTTACCCAGTGCGGCATTGGGATCGAAGGTGACATCCCGAATCAGGGAGATATCGTTGGGTTTGATCAGTTTTTTGCCATCGGGCGAAAGGATTTCCAATGTGATGTGATATTCCAGTTCGTATTCGGTGACTTTTCCGGTGCCTTCATCTACGGAGAGCACACGACGGTCATAACGCTCATTACCGAGCCGAATGATACGATCGGCCTGATCGAGAGTATTCACCAGTTTCACATCACGGACCCTGAGCTGTTCCCTCAGTTCATTGACGATGAGGGAGGCATTGGTCGTTTCGAGAAAGATCTTCCCTGTGTCGATCTTGCCGACACCGCTACCCCGCAGATGGTAACCACACCCAGCGAGAGAGAGCGAGAGAATGAAGAAAAACAGTGTGTTGCGAAGTTTCATCATGACACCACAATATTGACCAGGCGGCTCGGAACGACGATACATTTTCGCACGGTCTTGCCTTCAGTGAAACGGCGAACGTTCTCATCGGCAAGTGCCAGTGCCTCGATTTCCTCTTTCGAGGCATCCGTGGCCACCCGGATGGCCCCCCGTTTTTTGCCGTTGACCTGGACGATGAGTTCCGTTTCTTCCTGCACCAAGGCAGCTTCATCCACATCAGGCCAGCGCATTTCGCCTTCCATGCCCAGTAAACGCCATACCGTTTCGGTGATATGAGGTACGATGGGAGACAGGATGAGTGTGGCAATCTCCAACCCTTCCTGCATGACGGCACGACTGTGTTCTGAATCATCCAGCTTCGCCAGGATATTCATTAGCTCCATGACCTTGGCAATGGCCGTGTTGAAGGTGTAGCGGCGGCCGATGTCGTCACTGGCTTTCTGAATGGTTTCATGGATCTGCCTGCGAACCTGTTTTAGTTGGTCTGGAAGAGCGCCCGGATCGAGTGCCGCCGGTTTACCCTTCTGTACATGGGTATGAACCTGTCGCCAATAGCGTTTGAGAAAGCGATGGGCACCTTCGACACCGCTGTCCAGCCACTCAAGGGATTGATCAGGCGGTGCGGCGAACATGGAGAAAAGTCGCACTGTGTCGGCACCGTATTGATCCAGCAGTATTTGCGGGTCGACACCATTGTTCTTTGATTTCGACATTTTTTCGATGCCGCCGATAGAGACCGGCTGGCCATCCTTGATCGAACGGGCGCTGACCACCCGCCCCTTCTCGTCATGCTCTACTTCGACCTCAGCCGGGTTGATCCAGGTCTTCTTGCCCTGTTCATCCTCGCGATAATAGGTCTCGGCGATCACCATGCCTTGGGTGAGGAGACGGTTGAAAGGCTCGTCGGAATTCACCAATCCTTCATCCCGCATCAGTTTGTGGAAGAAGCGGGCGTATAAAAGGTGTAGCACCGCATGCTCGATACCGCCTACATAGTGATCCACCGGCAGCCAGTAGTTGGCACGGTCGTCGAGCATCGCCTGATCATTGTCCGGACAGCAGTAACGGGCGTAATACCAGGATGATTCGAAGAAGGTGTCGAAGGTGTCCGTCTCCCGTTCTGCGGCCTTGCCACAGTGTGGGCAGGTGGTTTCATAAAATGCAGGCATTTTCTTAAGTGGTGAACCGGAGCCGTCGAAGACCACCTCCTCCGGTAGCACCACCGGCAGCTGGTCCTCGGGCACCGGCACGGCACCACAGTCTGGGCAATTGATGATCGGGATCGGACAACCCCAGTAACGCTGGCGTGATACACCCCAGTCCCGCAGACGGTAGTTGATGGTTTTGTGCCCCAAGCCTTTGGCTTCGAGATCACGGGCGATGGCATCAAAGGCCTCTTCGGAGGTGAGGCCATCGAAAGGACCGGAATGCCTGAGGATCCCTTTTTGGGTAAAGGCGCCTTCCGAAATGTCGCAGTCGGAACCATCAGCCGGATAGACCACGGCTTTGATCGGCAACCCATACTTTTTCGCAAATTCCCAGTCCCGCTGGTCATGTGCGGGAACGGCCATCACCGCACCGGTGCCATAACCCATGAGGACGAAGTTGGCGGCGAAGACTGGAACCTTTTCACCACTGAGAGGATGGATGGCCTCGATACCGAGGGGGAAGCCCTTTTTCTCCATGGTTTCGATCACCGCCTCAGAGGTGCCTGCGGTTTTGCACTCGTCGATGAACGCGGCCAGTTCCGGATCGGCCTCGGCCAGCTTCAGTGCCAGCGGGTGTTCGGCGGCGACGGCAAGGTAGGTCACTCCCATGATGGTGTCGGGGCGGGTGGTGTAGATCGTCAGCTCAGTATCGAGCTCGGGTATCTTGAACATGGCCTCCACCCCTTCCGAGCGACCGATCCAGTTGCGCTGCATGGTGCGCACGGATTCCGGCCAGCCGTCGAGCTTGTCGAGATCCTCGAGCAATTCATCGGCGTAGGCTGTGATTTTGAGGAACCACTGAGGAATTTCCCGGCGCTCCACCAGCGCACCGGATCGCCAGCCACGGCCATCGATGACCTGTTCATTGGCGAGGACCGTCTGATCCACCGGATCCCAGTTGACGACAGCGGTCTTTTTATAGACCAGTCCTTTCTCCAGCAGCTTGATAAAAAACCATTGTTCCCAGCGGTAGTAATTGGGTGAACAGGTTGCCAGTTCTCGATCCCAGTCGTAGGCAAAACCGAGTCGCTTCAGTTGTGCTCGCATGTGATCGATGTTTTCCCAGGTCCATTTTGCCGGCGGGACCTTGTGGCTGATGGCAGCATTTTCTGCCGGCAGGCCGAAGGCATCCCAGCCCATGGGCTGAAGCACGTTTTTACCAAGCATGCGCTGATAACGGGCTATCACATCGGCAATCGTGTAATTGCGAACATGCCCCATGTGCAACTTGCCACTGGGGTAAGGAAACATTGCCAGGCAATAGAATTTTTCACGTGATGGGTCTTCTGTTGCCTTGTAGGTTTTGTGCTCTTCCCACTCTTTTTGCCGTTGGGATTCGATCGATATGGGCGTGTAGTTTTCTTCCATTGGTTCCGGTTGTGTTTAATGAGTCCAATTGCGGAACAGTATGTCGATGATGGGGTTTGTGATCAATACTGGATTATTGGAGAGCATTTATTTTATAATTATTAGGAATAAGCATATAGCAGGAAAGAATATAAAATGATTTTTAGACAACTTTTTGAAACCAAAACCTCAACCTATACTTACCTGCTGGCCTGCAAACAGTCTCGGCAGGCCATTTTGATCGATACCGTCCGCAGCGAAGTAAATACTTACATCAATCTGCTGGAGGAACTCCAGTTGCAGTTGATCTACACTATGGAAACCCATGTCCATGCGGATCATATCACCGGCGCAGCTTGGTTGCGGGAGCAGCTTGGTAGCAAGAGCATAGTCCACCGGGACGCGGGTGCCATGTGCGCCGATCTGCTGGTGACCGATGGGGTACGTCTGCAACTGGGTGAACTGGTCATCAAGGTTCTGCACACACCGGGTCATACTAGCGGGTGTGTCAGCTACTACCTGGGAGACCGTGTGTTTACCGGAGATACCCTGTTTATCAATGGGTGTGGTCGGACCGATTTTCAGGAGGGCGATCCGGGTACGCTGTATGACAGCATCCACAATAAGTTGTTTACCCTGCCCCCGGATACGCTGATCTATCCCGGGCACGATTATAACGGAAACACTGTCTCTACGATCAAACAGGAGATGGCAAAAAACCCCCGTTTAGGTGGTGGCAAGAGTCGTGAGGAATTCGTTGAGATTATGAATCATCTCGATCTGCCCTACCCCAAATTCATCGATGAAGCCCTGCCTGCCAACCAGGAATGTGGACAGCTGGCAACGGAAAAAGGTGAAATGATCATTCAAGGTTGAGCCTCATGCTAGTTGCCGCCTTGTTTGCGATAGTCATTGGCCTGCTGCTGGGTTTACTCGGTGGCGGTGGATCGATTCTGACAGTCCCGGTATTGGTCTATGCGCTTGGATTCGATGCCAAGAATGCGATTGTCACGTCGCTGATCATCGTTACCATGACCAGTGCCATCGCCATGCTGTCTCATGCTCGAAAAGGCTGTGTTTGCTGGAAGACCGGACTGGTGTTCAGTATCACTGGCATGATTGGGGCCTATGCGGGTGGACGGACTTCGGCATTTATTCCCAATGAAATCCTGCTGCTGTTGTTTGCCATTGTGATGTTGGTGGCGTCCTTCTATATGTTGAACAGCAAGCCACCGATCCGATCGAAGATCCAACTGGATGAAGGAATGTGTCCGGAATCGTTACCGCTTCTTGCTATCTTTTTCGACGGGTTCGTGGTGGGTGTGATCACAGGTCTGGTTGGGGTGGGAGGCGGTTTCCTGCTGGTGCCTGCATTGAGTTTTCTTGTCGGCCTACCCATCCACTCTGCTATAGGCACTTCTTTGTTGATCATTACCTTGCAGTCTAGTGCAGGTTTATTGGGTCATCTGGGGCATATCGACATCGATATGAAAATCGTTACCGTATTTACGGTCTTTGCCATCCTTGGCAGTTTGCTGGGCAGTTATCTGACCCATCGGCTGCACCCGAAAAGACTCAAACAGGGCTTTGGTGTCTTCGTGTTGATGATTGCCTGCTACATGATCTTCAAGGATCTAAACCAGGAGATGATCGAGACCATCCGTGCGCTTTATGAGGCACATAGAGAATTTGTCCTCGGTGCATTAACCATGATCGTTGTCTACATATTCTATCGACTAAGGGTCTGGATTCATGCAAGATCACTCTGATGGAATACAAAGTGCCCGCTGCACGGGCCTGCTTTGAACAGGAAATAAAAAAGAGCCGTTTCATCGCTTGGGCTGGCGAGGCACCCACACCGGAAGCCGCGCATGCCTTTATCGATGAGATCAGAAAACGATATGCTGATGCACGCCATATCTGTTGGGCCTTTATTTCTGGCGAACCTGGTAACAGTACTCAGCTTGGCTTCAGTGATGCCGGTGAACCGAACGGTACTGCAGGGATGCCGATGCTGAACGTGATTCAACACGGCAGTGTGGGCGATATTGTGGTGGTTGTAGTACGTTATTTCGGTGGTATTAAACTAGGTACCGGAGGGCTGGCAAGGGCTTATTCCAGCTCTGTCTCGGAAGTGCTGAAAAAGTTACCCACAAAAAAGAAAGTGGCCATGATCCCGATCGCGTTTTCTGCTCCTTTCGCGATGGAGAATCCTATCCGCCATCTTCTCCAGGCCAGCGGAGTCAGCTGTCTACAGGTCGATTATTCTGAGGATCTGTTGATCCAATGTGAAGTACCAGAAGATCGGTTTTCCTGTCTGGCGGATCAACTTGCCGAGTTGAGCAAGGGAAAGATCGTGCTCGAGAGATGAGATGTCCCTTGCTCGAAAAAGTTGGAGTATAAGGAACGTCAACAAACAGCGTCGATTCCGGAAAGCCAGAATCACTCAATTCGGTAACCAAACCGGAACACATTGATGACTCCAAAATCAAGGGAGGTATTGCCCTATAAGCAGGGATTTTTTGTTTATCGATCATTGGATAACTGAAAACAAACCCTGCCCTTTTCGTTGTGGACGAGCTTCAGTCTGAAACCGTTGAGTTCGGCCTGTCGAGCGGCCTGATACAGTCCAATGCCAAGACCGCTTTGCGAATCCACAGGTTGTATAAAGAGTTTTTTTGCCAGCATTTCCGGCACGGGATTACCGGAATCACAGACGGAGAGTTTCACCACCGAATCATGGGTCATCAGCGAAATGGTGATCTTGAGATCGGGTTCCAGCTGTTTTTTGAAGCTGGCATTCTCCAGCAGGTTTTCAATCACACTGTCGAAGAGATCATAGGGTATGATCGGGTTGGAACTGATCAGGGCCTGAAATGTTATCTCCTCGGCATTCAGCCGGTTCTGCAGTTTTTTCCACCAATTCTGTAGCGACATGTGTTCAATGGTGACATCCTCGGGGTCACGCAGTTTATCCAGCGCCAGTTGCAGTCGTTGAGTAAGATAGGGAAGCTGTTTTTTCAACAGAGCCTGTGCTTGCGAAGGCTTTTCATTCTCCTGAAGTTCATCACTTTCCAGCAGCGACGTGATGGTCTGTAATGACTGCAGCAGGTTCTTGATGTCATGCGTTACACGTGCGCCAGTTTCGTAAATCGCTTGTAAATGAGTTTGCTGCATCATCTCCAGCTCTCTCTCCTTGGCAATATAGAAGTGATGGACCAGTTGGATCAGCAGCTTGCTGTGCATCAGCAGAGTCGGGCCAATGGCGCGACGGGTATAGAGGCTGACCTTCAATGAACCGGTGGACAGATCGAGTCGATTGCGGGCCTTAAATCCAACAGTTTCCTCATGATCTTTCAACTGCCAGTGGACACCCTCGATCCAGGGCAGATCCACCAGTTTCTTCATTGCTGCCATGACGAAGGAGTCCGGCAGTTTTTCCCGTTCAGCCAGATCGGCCAGTTCACTCAACCACTGCTCGAAAGGCGTACCGATGTTGAGCAGCGATCGTTCCCAAAGTTGTGCAAGACCGCTGAAGCCGATTACGGGTGAAGAGAGCCAACTCAGAGCAAAAAGGAAAATCGATAACGCCAACAGAGACTGAAACAAGGCCAAGGGGTATTCAATCCCCGAGTAGTACATGTTCAACAGACTGCCGACCGCGAGCAGGGTGACGATCATGGAAACGATAATGCCACGGAAGAAGTCAACGGGCCTGACTTGGTTTTCTGGCTGATGTTTTCGGGTCACGACAACTATCAGAACAGGGAGGAGGATCAGGCCAAAGCGGAACAGCTGATAGATCGTGCTGTCGATATTATGGATGTCGAACAGTTCGGTGACAGATCGGATCAGGAGTTCAGAAACCAGAAAGATCAGGGTAAGAAGATAGGCGCGTCGTTCTGCAATGCTTTCCAGTGTCTGGCCGGCAACCAGACCAATGAGCAGGATAATCCAGCCACACAGGATCCACCAGTTCAACCAGTAGATGAAACCAGTGGTGAACAGCACAAACAGGATTCCACCCCGTAGAGGCAGACGTTGATCGCGTCGCCACAAAGGTTGCCAAATGAAAAAAAGACCTAGGTGTGCCAGCATCAATGCACGAGGTACCAAGCTTTCAAAATCACTCCAAATCGCAAAATGCAAGAGCAGCAGCATGGCAGCCAGCGCCCAGAATTCGTTCAATTGATGTCGTTGTTGTGGCATGAAGTGATAAACTGATCCGGCTCTCTTTTTATGGGATGTAATATATTGTACGCCATCTTTGCCATCACACGTTTTACACTGCTAGAAGCCAGGCGCAATCGGTTGGTGTGGCTGTTTCTGCTGTTGCTTGCAGTCGCGATTGCGCTGGCCGTTTTCATGGGAAGTATTGCGATTACAGAAAGTCAGGCCATCAGAACCAGCGTGCTGGCTGCTGTCCTGAGAATCTTTGCAGTGTTCCTTCTCTCGCTTTATGTAATTACGAGTATGGTGCGCGAGATCAACGACAAGGGTATGGAGCTGACGCTTTCACTTCCGGTATCAAGAACGAGTTACTTTTTCGGAAAGTTATCCGGTTACAGCATGATTGCAGTGCTGGTTTCCGTTTCCATCGGGCTGACACTGGTTTTTTATGCACCGTTTTTCCAGGTTTTCCTCTGGACGATCTCGTTGTTCTTCGAACTATTGATTATCACAGCGTTGTGTCTGCTCTGTGTTTTTACCTTTACCCAGATTACAGTCGCGATTACAGCTGTCACGGTATTCTATGTATTGTCACGCACCATTGATGCCATACAATTGATGAGCCGGGAGCCGCTGATCGATCCCGATTCCCTGCCACAAGTTTTCATCACACGGTCGATCGATCTGTTGGCTTATGTCTTGCCCGATCTTTACCGTTTCAGTCCTTCTGAATGGCTGATCTATCCGAATACCATGACAGGCCAGATTCTGCCCATCGCCGTGCAGACAGTGATTTACCTTGTGTTGCTGGTGGCTGCCGGCCTTTTCGATCTCTACCGCAAAAACCTGTGATCATGCACCGATATCAGGAACGTTCTGTCAAGGCTTTGCCAGTTTGGATCCCGATCCTCTTGACCGTAGCTATGACGGCACAGATCATCTGGCACATGCACCGCCCGGATCCAATAGCGCATTTTCATCGGCTGACACCCCCGCCCGTGCAGTCTGTTCTTGAGATGATGAGCCTCGGAGATCCGGTGGCAATGTCGAAAATCCTGATGTTGTGGCTGCAAGCGCATGACAACCAGCCCGGGATCAGCGTTCCCTTCAGACAGCTGGATTACTCAATGCTCATCCATTGGTTAGAGGCCATTCTCAAGCTCGATCCCCGCGCCCATTATCCTTTACTCGCTGCCTCCAGAGTCTATGGAGAAGTGCCCGATGCAGAAAAACAGCGACAGATCCTGGCATTTGTCGCCCGAGAATTCCAGAAAGACCCGGATCACCGCTGGCCATGGATGGCACATGCCGTCTATATTGCCCGCCACAAGTTAAAGGATGAGCAACTTGCGCTCAAATATGCCCGTTTGCTGGCGGACAAGGCTCGTGGAGAAAACGTACCCGGTTGGGCGAAGCAGATGCACATTTTTTTGCTTGAGGACATGGGTGAAATCGAGAGCGCGAAGATTCTACTCGGTGCCCTGCTCGAAAGTGGGCAGATCGAAGATCCTAATGAACAGGCCTTTCTTTACCAGCGGTTGGCAGAACTGGAAGGGAAACGGGGCCAAACTGGCAGGCAGTAAACTCCCTGTTGAAATTTCGACAAATCTGTTGTCAATTCGACAACATCCAGCCCGTTAGAATTGAAAAACACTGTTAATTCCTTTAACTATCAAATAATTAAACGAATGGCACGGTTTTCGCACTCCTTGTGTGCAAGTGTGGTTATTTTGTAAAGGTACGTTTTAAAGATGAAAAGGTTAAAAATTTCAAAACAACAGGGTTTTACACTGGTCGAGATCGCGATCGTATTGGTCATTATTGGACTCTTGCTGGGAGGGATACTGAAAGGGCAAGAGTTGATCAACAGTGCAAAGGTAAGAAGCTTGGCTGATCAGAATTCCAGTGTGCAGGCGGCTTACTACGGTTTTATCGATCGTTATCGCGCGGTTCCTGGGGATATGGATAAAGATGAAGCCTGTAAGGTTATTGGGGCGAATACTCTTGTAGGTTGTAGTGGTGTTACTGGCACGGCTGGTGGCAATGGCAATGGTCGCCTCGATAAAGGCAATTGGCAGGAGGCTTCCGCCGTTTGGGCACATCTTTCTGCAGCAAACTTTATTGTCGGGGAATATCCGGGAACAGCGACAAATGCCAGTTCCTACGATGCCACCCAAGCACCACTAAACGCATTTCAGCAGCCTATCCTTCTTGGCAGTACTTCGAGTTATCTTGATGCAGGTGGCAGCACTGTCCCTGAAAGACTGGGTTTGATACTGGGAAGAAGTACCCCGGTAAACATACTTTCTCAACTGGATATAAAAATTGACAACGGTAAGCCGATGTCGGGAGTTCTCAGAGCGACCAAGCAAACAGGGGGAGATTATGGTGCGATCAGTGATCGGTCTACTGGCTGTGTTGATACCACAAACAAGATATGGGATGTCGCAAAAGAGACGCAGGATTGTAATTCAATCTACCTTTATTAACCTTGCAAGGATCTTTTACTGAATCCTGAGCTTTAAAAAGCCCATTGATGTGGGCTTTTTTTATGTCTGGTTATTCAGAATCTTTGCGAGCTCAGCCAGCCGTTCCGGTGTGCCAATGTCTCGCCACTCCCCCCGGTAGAGTTCACCGGCTACCAGATCCCGTGAAATGGCGTGGCGCAAAATCGGTGCAAGGCTGTAGCTACCGTTCTGACATTCATCAAATAATTCAGGGCGGTACACGGCGAGACCGCTGAAGGTGTATTTTTCACTGCCTCCCAGCCGGATTCGTCCGTGCTCCAGTGCAAAATCCCCTTCCGGATGATGGGGAGGGTTGGGCACGAGAACCAGGTGCGCCAGTCCTTCAGGATCGTGCAACAGTTTTTCCAGCGGATAGTCACACCAGATATCCCCGTTGATGACCATGAAACTGGCGTGGTTGAGTAAAGGCAGGGCCTTGTAGATGCCTCCGCCTGTCTCCAGCGGTTTCTCGCCCTCATCGGAATAGACAATGTTCGCACCGAGGTTTTCACCTGATCCCAGAACGGCATCGAATTGGTCAGCGTGTTGAGCACGGTTGATAACGATATCCTTGATCCCGGCGGCCACCAGCCGCTCGATGTGATATTCGATCAGGGATTTACTGTCAGGGCCGGTGCCAACCCGGAGCAGGGGCTTGGGCGTTTTGCGTGTCAGATTGCCCATGCGGTTTCCATGTCCGGCAGCAAGAATCATGGCTTTCACGTCTGTTTATCCTTGATTGCTGGTATCACTGTAGTTATCAGGAAATATTCAAGATCCTTTAATTCAGGATAGCGATGACTTGTTTCAAGAAGGTAATTCACAGTGCGGGGAATATCATTTAAATAACCATTTTTTCCATCGCGGTGCCAAAGACGAGCGAAAATACCACTGGCTTTTAGATGGCGTTGGACACCCATGAGATCAAACCAGCGTAAAAACCCGGTGTCTGATCTGTCTCGTAACAAACCCTTTTTTTGTACACTATCACAATAATATTTCACCCAGTTTACAACCCTATCGTATGGCCATTGGATATAGCAATCTCGTAATAGTGACACCAAATCGTAGGTGAGGGGCCCGACCACGGCATCCTGAAAATCGAGAATCCCTGGTGACTGCCCGTCCTGCCAGGTGAGGTTGCGGGAATGGTAATCACGATGGACAAAGAGCTGTGGCTGTTCGAGCGCATTCCCGATCAGGAAGTCAAAGATGTCATCGAGCCAGTCGTAGTCAGCATTCAGCTCAAGGTGTCGTACCAGTAACCAATCGCGAAACAGATCCATTTCCTGCCGCAGGAGGGTTTCATCATAGACAGGGAGACAATCGGTTCTGACCTGTTGGAGATGGATCAAAGAATCAATAGCGGCCCGGTAGAGTTCATCAGCATTGTGTGCATTCAGCTTGTCCAGATAAACTGTATTACCCAGGTCGGTCAGTAGCATAAAGCCTCTTTCAGCGGAGTAAGCCTTTACTTCCGGTGCATTGACACCTGCTTTGATCAGGCGTCCGGCAATGTCGATAAAGGCTGTACAATCCTCTTTGTCTGGAGGAGCGTCCATAACAATCCAGCTCTTCCCAGGGGGTATCCTGACTCTGAAGTACCGACGGAAGCTGGCATCAGCAGAGGCGGGCTCGATACTGAAGTCACGGATAGCGGGATCAGTCTGCAGCCATTGTTTGATTTCCTCAAGGCGAATATCCATTGAAACCATTTTACGTGGATATGAACGATCTGGCATCATTCTCCCTGATTAAATGAGAAACGATACATGTTGATTAGTGTTTTAGCTATTTTGTTGGGATTGGTTCTATTGACCTATGGGGCTGATCGCTTCGTGATCGGCGCAGCGAGTGTCGGCCGTTTCCTCGGTTTGTCGCCCATGATTGTAGGCTTGACCATCGTTGCCTTTGCGACATCGGCCCCGGAAATGCTGGTGGCGGGTGTCGCCGCTTGGGATGGTGCAACCGGACTGGCGATTGGCAATGCTGTAGGTTCCAACATCACCAATATCGCACTGGTGTTGGGAGCAACGGCGGCCATTGCGCCTTTGAGCGTGCATTCAAAAACCATCCGGCGGGAATTTCCGATGATGTTCGTGGTTCTCATTGTTACCTTCGCACTGTTATTGGATGGTGATTTAAGCAGGCTGGATGGCAGCATTTTGTTGCTGGGCCTGTTGCTCCTGATTGCAAGCACGGTCTATCTTGGCAAGAAATCACGTCCCGATGATCCAATCCTCGAGGAGTTCGAGGAAGAGCTTGAAGAAGGACTGACACCCATGATGGCCTTTTTCTGGCTGATGTTGGGATCGCTGTTGTTACTGGCGGGATCGAGGGTACTTGTCAATGGTGCCGTTGATATAGCCCGGTTTTTGGGAGTCAGTGATCTGATCATAGGATTGACCATTGTCGCTGTCGGAACCAGTCTGCCGGAATTGGCGGCATCATTGATGAGCGCAATGAAAAATGAACAGGATATGGCGCTTGGCAACATCCTCGGTTCCAACATGTTCAACATGTTGGGAGTTCTGTCAGTTCCCGGCCTGATCCATCCTGCACCGGTGGCCCAGGATGTCATGGTACGGGATTTTCCGATCATGTTTTTCCTCAGTGCACTGATGTTTTTCATGTCTTACGGTTTCCATGAAGGCGGTACGATCACAAGGATTAACGGTATCATTCTGCTTTCCTGTTTCGCAGCTTACGAATTATTGCTCTATTTCACCGGATAACAAATGACGGAAGAAAAAAAGGAAAAGCGACTGATCACTCTGGGAAAGGCCGTCATTGACACCGAAGCTCAGGCGCTCAATGAACTGGCTGGTCGCATCAATTCAGATTTTGCCCGTGCCTGCGAATTCCTGCTTGAATGTGAAGGTAGGATCGTAGTTCTTGGTATGGGTAAATCCGGTCATATCGGAGGGAAGATTGCCGCGACACTGGCCAGTACTGGAACGCCAGCCTTTTTTGTGCATCCAGGAGAGGCTAGCCATGGTGACATGGGCATGATCACCTCCAGTGACGTGGTGCTGGCCATCTCCAATTCCGGCGAGACAGAAGAGATCCTGATCCTGCTACCCATAATCAAGCGCCTTGCTGTGCCACTGATCAGCCTGACAGGCAATGCCGACTCGACTCTGGCCAGAGCGGCCAATGTGAATCTTGATGTCAGTGTCAGGCAGGAAGCCTGCCCACTCGGTTTGGCCCCTACATCGAGTACCACCACGGCCTTGGCCATGGGCGATGCCCTGGCGATTGCCCTGCTTGAAGAGCGGGGTTTCGATGCTGATGACTTTGCCCTCTCGCATCCCGGGGGCGCATTGGGCAAGAAACTGCTGCTACGGGTGAGTGATGTGATTCATCGTGATCAGGAGATGCCGATGGTCAGTGACAATACGTTGCTTGGTGATGCCTTGGTTGAAATGTCGGCAAAGGGGCTTGGAATGACCACAGTCGTTGACGAAGAGCAAAAAGTGCTCGGCATTTTTACCGATGGTGATCTACGCCGGGCACTGGATAATGGAGTCGATGTCCATACTGCCGTAATGCGGGAGGTCATGACTACCGGTTGCAGAACCATTCGTGAAGAGATGTTGGCGGCAGAAGCGTTACGCATGATGCAAGAGAACCGGATCAACGCCCTGCTTGTCACCGATGATGATCAGACGTTGATAGGTGTGTTGAACATGCATGACCTGCTACGGGCAGGAGTGATTTAATGAAAACAGAAAAAGAAGTCAGACAATTGGCCCGTCGGGTCAGATTGGCTGCTTTCGATGTGGATGGTGTGTTGACCGATGGTCGTCTGATCCTTGGCGACAATGGAGAGGAATTCAAATCCTTCTTTACACAGGATGGCCAGGGTTTGGTGATGCTGCTGAAAGCAGGATTCGAGGTCGCGATCATCACTGGCAGGCAGTCCAACATTGTGGTGCAGCGCATGCGGGAACTGGGGATTGATCATGTCTATCAGGGCTGCAATGACAAGCTCGCCATCTTTGAAAAGATTCTCGATGATACCGGCCTCAAGGCCGATCAGGCTGTCTATATGGGAGATGATCTACCGGACCTGCCTGTAATCAGATATGCCGGGTTGGGCATCACGGTTGCTGATGCACATGAATTCGTTTGTCGGCATGTGGATTACCGTACAAAACAGCCTGGTGGGAAGGGGGCTGTCAGGGAAGTGTGTGATCTGCTTCTTGATGCTCATGGTTTGCTCGACGGCATCTATGAGGAGTATCTGAACAAGTCGTGATCCGATGGGCCAGCGTTATTGTCCTGCTGTTGATTCTGGTGTTAACCAGCTGGATCCACAATACCTTGCAGGAAGAAGTCAATGTCGAGATCAAAGATCGAGGTGAGCCCGATTCCATCATGTGGAATTTCAAACGTACCGATATGGACGAAAGGGGGTTACCAAAGGCAAGACTGATGGCCGATCTGATGCGGCACTACCCGCTTGATGACAGCATCGAGTTGGAGCGACCGGTGATGGAGATTTACAATGAAGATGGAACACCGCCCTGGCATGTGACTGCAGACAGTGGATGGTTGAGCGGAGATGGGGAAAAACTGTTGCTCTATGGCAGAGTCTATATCTGGCGTAACACGACAGAAACCACTAAAGACGAGGCCGAAAAAATGATCGAGCTGATCACCACGGATCTTTCCATCCTGCTGGATGAGGAATATGCCGAGACATCCAATTTTGTGATGATCCTTGGCAGGAACTACAAGGTGACGGCCGTTGGAATGCAGGCTAACTTCAGGAAACGAAATCTGAAACTACTGAAAGACGTACGAGGGCATTATGAAAAGCTACCATAATATGAAATGGTTCTGTCTGGTCATTGGTATGGTCGCGGCATCCCAGGTTTCTGGACTGTCCAGTGATCCGGATCAACCTATCGAGATCGAAGCCGACGCGGCAGAGCTGGATGACGCAAGTGGCATTACGGTCTATACTGGCAATGTGCTCGTGACACAGGGAAGCATTCGACTGCGCGGAGATAAGCTCACCATTACCTACAACGATGATAACTCTCTCAAGACGGCGACGATGGTTGGCCATCCGGCAACCTTCCGGCAGATGCCCGATGACCAGAACAAGGGCGAGATCGAAGGCAAGGGTATCAGGATCGAATATCTGGCCCCCAAAAACCGGCTGGTGTTGACAGAAGATGCCGAGTTGACTCAGAACGGCAAACTGTTCAAGGCCTATAAAATCGAATATGACACAGAAAAGAGCAAGATGATCGCACGTAAGGCGAAGGAAGGGGAGATTACCCCTTCAGGCAAAACTGCCAAGAAGGGATCGGGCCGCATCAAAGTGATTCTACCTCCGAAGAAAAAGAAAAACTGAGCCCGCTTGAAATGAGTCTTCTCGCAGTCAAGCATCTGACCAAGAGCTATCGCGCTCGACAAGTCGTCAAGGATGTCAGCCTTGAAGTCGCGGGTGGTGAAGTGGTTGGTCTGTTGGGCCCTAACGGTGCCGGAAAAACCACCAGCTTCAGAATGATCGTGGGTCTCATTCCCATAGATAATGGTGAGATCAAACTGAATGGAACGGATGTCACCTTATTGCCAACCGAAGAACGGGCACGGCGAGGTCTTGGATATCTGCCACAGGATGCCTCAGTGTTCCGCAAATTGACTGTGGAAGAAAATATCCTCGCCGTGCTCGAAGTAAGAAAAGACCTGACTGAGATGGAGAGGCTCCGCAAGGTTGAGGGCCTGATGCGAGAGTTTCATATCACCCATGTCCGCGAATCGTTGGGAGCAAGTCTTTCAGGAGGTGAACGCAGGCGTACAGAAATTGCCCGTGCCCTTGCAGCTGAGCCGGAATTCATTCTACTCGATGAACCCTTTGCCGGCGTCGATCCTATATCGGTTGCAGACATAAAGCAGATCATTCACCATCTGCAAGAGCGAGGGATTGGTATCCTAATCACTGACCATAACGTCAAAGAAACCCTGGGAATTTGTGACCGGGCCTATATAGTCAGCGATGGCAGGATCATTGCGGAAGGAAACACCGACGAAATTCTTGCCAACGCGCAGGTACGTAAGGTCTACCTGGGCAAGGATTTTTCCATTTAAACTTTCCGCAGATAAAAAATGGCATCAATTATGCTTAATTAAAAGATCCTTTTGGGATCAAGAAACGGGCCAATTTGTTCAAAAATAATAAAATATAATGGGTTGTTGATGTTTTTTTACAATTTGAACGAAGATCACGCAGCTATCGGACCAAACTTGGTTTAAAATGAAACAGTACGTTTGAAAATTCAGGGAGGGGAAACAAGTCCTGACATTAAGGTCTGGGTGGGAATGACACGGTATTTGGTGGATATTCCCTATCCTGACAGACTTTCCAGCATATGAAACAGTCGATCCAACTACGTCTCGGACAGAGCCTGACCATGACGCCTCAGCTGCAGCAAGCGATCCGTCTGTTGCAGCTGTCAACCATGGAGTTGAGCGCAGAAATCCAGCAAGTTCTGGAGTCCAACATGATGCTGGAGATCGACGAAGAAGAGGGACAGGTTTCAGAAAGCACTGCGGAAATTGATCGGCTAAATGGAGAGGCATCGGAAATTGCCGGAGAGGTTTCCACTGCAGAGGCGCAGCCTCTGGAGGCTGGCACACAGGAAGACATCCCCGCGGAACTTCCAGTCGACAGTGACTGGGAGGATATGTATGACACCAGTTCTTCCGTTTCAACCACCAGCCAGAACGAAGTCTCGATGCAGGATTTTGAAACCCTGCGCAATGCCGCGATTGAAACACTGACTGATCATCTGCAATGGCAGGTAGAAATGTCCATCCTCAGTGAGAAGGACAAGGCCATCGCACTGGCGATTGTCGATGCCATCGACAAGGATGGCTACCTGACTGCCTCACTGGAAGATATCCGTCAGACCCTGGTTTCGGATTCCGATTTGGAAGTCGAGGAAGACGAAATCGAAGCAATTCTGACCCATGTTCAGGCGATGGACCCGCCCGGTGTGGGAGCGCGTGATCTGCGTGAATGCCTGTTGCTGCAGTTGCGGGAGTATGATGAAGAAACCCCTTGGCTCAAGGAAGCGAAGCATCTGGTTTCGGAATATCTCGACCTGCTTGCGGCACATGACTATACTCAGATCTTGAAAAAGATGAAATTGGACAAGGAACAACTGCGCGAGGTGGAAGCGCTGATCCATTCCTTGAATCCGCGCCCCGGATCACATCTTGCCGATTCTGAGATTGAATATGTTGTACCGGATGTTTATGTGAGAAAGGTCAAGGGCGTCTGGCAGGTGGAACTCAACCCCGATACAGTACCGAATCTGCGGATCAACCCTTACTATTCGAGCATGATCAAAAGAGCGGATAACAGCCCTGATAATGCCTCTCTCAAGGCCCATTTGCAAGAGGCGCGCTGGTTCATCAAGAGTCTGCAGAGCCGTAGTGAAACCTTGCTCAAGGTGGCAACCAATATCGTAGAGCGACAGAGAGCTTTTCTCGAATATGGAGAAGAAGCGATGAAACCCCTTGTGCTGCACGATATTGCCGAGGCACTGGATATGCACGAATCAACGATCTCTCGGGTGACAACGCGAAAATACATGCACACTCCCCGAGGGATCTTCGAACTCAAATATTTTTTCTCCAGTCATGTAAGTACGACTATGGGTGGAGAGTGTTCATCCACTGCTATTAGGGCGGTGATCAAGAAACTGATTGCGGAAGAAAATCCGGCCAAACCCCTGAGTGACAGTAAAATTGCCAATCTACTGGTCGAGAAAGGGATCAAGGTTGCACGAAGAACCGTGGCAAAATACCGGGAATCCATGTCGATTCCCCCATCGAACGAAAGAAAACGTCTCGCCTGATTACCGCAGTATGATTCCTGCGATCAGGCATTACAATTCTCTCTCCTGCAAAGGGAGCGATCTAACCTGTAAAGAAGGAGTAACCTATGCAAGTCAATCTTAGTGGACATCATATCGAGCTTACTGACTCACTCAGAAACTATGTAGAGTCCAAATGTGAACGGATGGAAAGGCATTTCGATCACGTTACAAAAATCGAGGTTGTCCTGGAGGTTGTCAAACAGAGAAAAAAAGCCGAGGCAAATATCCATGTGGCAGGAGCCGATCTGCATGCGGAAGCAGTGAATGAAGATATGTATGCCGCGATCGATGCACTGGTCGACAAGCTTGACAGGCAGATCATCAAACACAAGGAGAAACTGAAGGACCATCACCGCGGTCAGCGTGGTAACTGGGCTGAGCCGGAAGCCTGAGTGGCTTTAGCAGTCATAAAGTCTATAACATGTTAATAAAGGAAATACTTGCGCCAAAGAGCGTTGAAATCGGCAATGATCTGCATAGCAAAAAGGCAGTTCTTGAACATCTTGCAGAAATGCTGGAACGTGAATTTACGGATCTAAGTGCACTGGAAATATTCGATGCGCTATTGGCGCGAGAAAGATTGGGAAGTACGGGCCTTGGTAAGGGCGTGGCCATCCCCCATGGCCGCATGCCGGGCATATCAGAAACCCGGGCTGCCTTTCTTCAGTTACCGGAAGGGGTAGATTTTGATGCTGTTGACAACCAGCCTGTGGATCTTTTCCTTGCCCTACTGGTGCCAGAAGAAGCAACTGATGAGCATCTGCAGATGCTCGCCCGTCTGGCCGAAATGTTTGCTCAAGAGGGGTTCCTACAACAGCTTCGAGAGCAGCAGGATCCGGAAGTTATTCATGAATTACTGACATCTGGTTCGGCATGAGGTCAGAATAAAGGAACCTGGAGATGGCTCATATCACAGTAGAGTCTCTATTTGAGAGCCATAAAGAAGATCTTGGGCTGCGCTGGCTGGCAGGGAGGGCAGGCAGCAGCAGGAGGATTTCCCGGGAAGAGAGTGATGACGAATCCAGTATTCGTGTCAGTGGTATGGTCGATGACCTGGAGGCAACACAGACCACGCAGGATACACTGGTCGAATTTTCATCC
The DNA here is from genome assembly GCA_026984775.1 of Gammaproteobacteria bacterium. Lineage (GTDB taxonomy): Bacteria > Pseudomonadota > Gammaproteobacteria > CAJXQU01 > CAJXQU01 > CAJXQU01. Next base: position 99,409 of record JALSRM010000035.1, on the reverse strand, counting down.
AATAAGTCGTTGATTGGGCATCTCAGCCTGATCAATCCAAATCAGATCCAGGTTATTGGCAGGACAGAAATCCGTTATCTTAATGATCTCCGTACCGCTTCAAGAGAGGAAGCGATCAGGACGCTGATGAGCCTCGAACCTGATCTGATCATCCTTGCCGAGAGACAGGAGCCTCATTCCCTGCTCGCCGAACTCTGTGAACAGACTCATACTCCCTTGATCGCTTCAGCCCGGTCGAGCAATAAACTGATAGGTGATCTGAACTACTATCTCTCCAATCTGTTGACGGAAGTCACTACCATTCATGGTGTCTACATGGAGATCATTACCATTGGTGTTCTGTTGGTGGGAGAGAGTGGCGTGGGCAAGAGCGAGCTGGCACTTGAGCTGATCAGCAGAGGTCATCGTCTGATCGCAGATGATGCACCGGAGTTCAGACGCATTGCACCGGATACGATCAACGGTACCTGTCCCAATGCCTTGACCAATTTTCTCGAAGTGCGTGGACTCGGTGTGATCAATGTCCGAGAACTTTTTGGCGCCGGTGCCGTGAAGCAACACAAGTTTCTACGTCTGATCGTACGCCTCGAACATTATGATAGTGATCGAATGAAAGCCATCGACCGTTTTGAAGGGAGCTACAGTTCCGTGAATGTTCTGGGGCTGGAGATTCCGGAGATTACACTGCCCGTTGCGCCTGGCCGTAATTTGGCCGTGATGGTCGAATGTGCGACACGTAATCATATTCTGCGGCTAAGTGGATATAATTCAACGGAAGACTTTATGCGTCGCCAGCAACAGCTGATGGAGAATACGTGAAAGATCAGAGAGCCAAGCGCTTGGTCATACTCACGGGCATGTCGGGCTCGGGTAAATCCGTGGTACTCAATGCATTGGAAGATCTCGGTTTTTATTGTATCGACAACCTGCCGGTCAATCTGCTCGCTGAATTTGCCCGCCAGATCAAGGATGACGGTGGCAAAACCTATTCTCGGGTAGCCGTAGGCATCGATGCAAGGAGCCCGGTCGAGGATTTGTCCCTCTTTCCTGAAGTCATGAAAGGGCTGAAAGAAACGGGTTTTGAGATCGAGCAGGTATTTGTCAGTGCGGAGGATAATGTCCTGATCAAACGTTTCAGTGAAACCCGGCGACGTCACCCGCTCTCAACTGGAAATCTTTCACTGGCAGAAGCTATCGAGAAAGAACGGAAACTGCTGGAGCCTCTGCTGGATTTTTCCAGTCTGCGTATCGATACCAGTCATACCAATATTCACCAGTTGCGTGACCTGGTTCGTGAGCGGATCGCCAGAAGAAAGACCGGTACCCTGTCGATCCAGATCCTTTCGTTTGGGTTCAAGTACGGTACCCCACCGGATGCCGACTTCATTTTCGACGTACGCTGTCTCCCAAACCCTTACTGGGATACAACGCTCCGTGATTATACTGGCCGTGATCAGCCGGTGATTGATTTTCTGGAAAGCTTTCCCGATGTAATAGAGATGCGCGATGAACTCATCAGTTTTCTCGATGCCTGGATTCCTCGTTATGAAAAAGACGATCGTAGCTACCTGACCATTGCAGTGGGCTGCACGGGGGGCCATCATCGTTCGGTATATATGGTAGAAAACCTGGCGGCATATTTTATTTTCAAGGACAAGGATGTGCTGGCAACACATCGAGATATGCATTTATAGAAACTTTTTTTGGGCTTTTTCCCCGGAATAAAAAAGACATATGATTGAACGCAGGATTGAAATCATCAACAAGCTGGGGTTGCATGCGCGGGCGGCAGCGAAACTGGTCAAACTGGCATCTGGTTTTGTGAGTGAGATACAGATAACACGGCGAATGGAAAATGACTCCGTCAAGACAGTCAATGCCAAGAGCATCATGGGCGTTATGATGCTGGCAGCCGGTAAGGGAACTGAAATCACACTGAAAATTGACGGTGAAGATGAACAGGAAGCCATGCAACAGATCGAAGCACTCATTGCCGATCGTTTTGGAGAAGAGGAATGACCACCATCTCCTTGCAAGGGGTTGGGGTCTCTCGCGGTATTGCCATCGGAAAGGTGCACATAATCGAGCGGAACCAGCCCGAGACGATTGAATACCTTCTGGAAGAAAACATGTTGCAACAGGAGGTTGCCCGTTTCAAAGTTGCCGTTTCGCTGGCTCGGCAGCAATTGCGATCAGTGCGTGATCACATTCCTCCTGATACGCCCGGGAATATCACTTCGTTTATAGATACACATTTGTTGATGCTGGAGGATTCGGCGCTGATACAGGAGCCGATCAACATCATCATGGAGCGCAAGTGTAATGCCGAATGGGCGCTCAAAGTTCAGCGTGACGCACTGGTCTCCGTGTTTGATGAAATGGATGACGCTTACTTGCGCACCCGCAAGGATGATGTGGATCATGTAGTCAATCGTATTCAACGTATCCTGTTGGATCAGGGATTGAAGCCACACGAAATCCCCGACACCCGTCTGGATGGCTATATTATTTTGGCGGATGATTTGAGCCCGGCGGATACAGTGATGATGCAGCACAAGAAAATTGCAGCCTTTATCATCGAACATGGCGGGCCAACTTCACATACGGCTATTCTTGCCAGAAGTCTCGGTATCCCAAGCATCGTGGGTCTGCGTCGGGCATTGCGTTTCATTCATGAAGAAGACCTGTTGATTGTTGATGCTAATAAGGGTGTGGTTCTGGTCAATCCGACGGAATCGATGTTGGCTTTCTATCGACAGCGTCAATTGGACCACATCCGTTATCAAGCTGCTCTGATAAGCCTCAGGGAAGCACCGGCGATTAGCCGTGACGGGATCGAAATCAATCTGCAGGCCAACATTGAACTGGAAAAGGATTTCGAAACGGTAGACAAGGTGGGTGCCCGTGGTGTGGGTCTGTATCGCACGGAACATTTGTATATGAACCGTGAAACCGCTCCAAGTGAAGAGGAACACTATCAAGACTATAGCCGCGTCATGAAGGCACTGGGGGATATTCCCTTGACGCTGAGAACCATGGATCTGGGTGCAGATAAAACCAGTGGTACCAACTACGAGCACATTCCTTTCGCTGCCAATCCTGCCCTTGGGCTGAGAGCAATTCGGCTTTGTCTCAAGGAACCCGCACTCTTCGAACCTCAGTTACGTGCCATCCTGCGTGCCTCGGCGAAAGGGCCTCTGCGGATGATGATTCCAATGCTGTCTAATATCCAGGAAGTCAAAGAGATATTTTTTATACTTGATGGAATCAAGCGAGAGCTGGATGAGAAAGGCATCCCTTATGATCCGGATCTAAAAGTGGGAGGAATGATCGAGGTTCCAGCAGCGGCGATCTGTGCGGACAAGTTCGCTCAGGTACTGGACTTTCTATCCATTGGCACCAATGATCTGATCCAGTACGCGATGGCGATTGATCGTGTGAACGATGAAGTGAACTATCTTTATGATCCACTCAATCCGTCCGTCCTCAGGCTGATCCACATGACCATCCGGGCGGGAGAGGAATATGGCACGCCCGTGGCCATGTGTGGTGAAATCGCGGGCGATCCAAAGTTTACCCGCTTACTGCTAGGGTTAGGTCTACGGGAATTCAGCGTTCACCCTGCAATCCTTCTCGAGATCAAACAGATTGTGATCGAATCCAATATCACAAAGCTGGCACCTGAAGCATTGAAGATTCTCAATGCCCGCGATAGTGCTCATGCCAATGAGTTGCTTGAAAACTTAAACAGTTTATAAAGTTTTCAGCCTAAACAGCCCGGTCTCTTACTGTTATACTGGTTGGATTTGAATGAACCCTGATCAGCCAGGATCTAATGCCTCACAACGAAGAACAACGTAAACAGGAAATTCTCAAGCTGCTGCAGGAGTCTTTGGACTCGGGATCGGCTGAGAACCTTGACTGGCTGAAAGAAGGTCTTCGTGAACTGCACCCTTCGGAAATAGCCGATCTGCTGGAAAGCCTGCCACCAAAAGATCGTGAACACTTGTGGGCGCTGATCGATCCTGAACTCGAAGGTGAGGTCCTTGCTCATGCCCAGGACGGTGTTCGTGCCTCTCTCCTGGAACACATGCAGCCGCACGAAGTTGCGGCTGCCACCGAGAATCTGGAAACGGATGATGCGACCGATATCATTCAGGATCTGGCCGAGGATGTGGTCGATGATGTACTGGGAGCGATGGATGAACATAACCGTTCCCGTTTAGAAAAGGCACTCTCCTACCCGGAGGATACTGCGGGTGGTCTAATGAACACCCAGCTTCTGTCGGTGTATGACGATGTGGATCTGGATGTAGTCATCCGTTACCTGCGCATGAAAGGCGAGGTGCCAGAAAAATCGGACAGCCTGGTGGTGGTCGATCGCAACAACCGTTATAAGGGCATGTTGCCATTGACCAAGATCCTGACCGAGAGTCCGGAGAAAAAAGTCTCCGAAGTAATGAATACCGAGATCGAAGCGGTTTCTCCGGATATGCCGGCAAACGAAGTTGCCAAACTCTTCGAGCAGCGTGATCTTTACTCCGTCGCAGTCGTTGACGAAGAAGGTGTCCCACTCGGCCGGATCACGGTCGATGACATTGTCGACGTGATCCGTGATCTAGGGGATCACTCTTTGATGAGTATGGCGGGTCTGGATGAGGATGATGACATGTTCGCTCCTGTGGTGGTCAGCGCCAAACGCCGCGCAGTCTGGTTGGGTATCAATCTGGCCACGGCATTCCTTGCGGCATGGGTGATCGGTCTGTTTTCTACCACCATTGAAAAACTGGTCGCATTGGCTGTATTGATGCCTATTGTTGCCAGTATGGGTGGAATTGCCGGCAGTCAGACTCTGACCATTGTGATCCGTGGCCTGGCGATCGGCCAATTGGGACCGGCAAACTCCCGGGCATTATTGATTAAGGAAATCGCCGTGGGGTTGTTGAACGGTATTCTCTGGGCGCTGGTGGTTGGTACTATTGCTGGTCTTTGGTTCAGGGACGAGTCTCTGGGGCTGGTCATTGCGGTTGCCATGATCGTCAACCTCCTGATTGCCGCCCTTTTTGGAGGCACGATACCGCTTATCCTGAAAAAGATGGATATCGATCCGGCACTTGCCGGTGGCGTAATCTTGACTACAGTGACCGATGTGGTCGGTTTTATGGTCTTTCTCGGGCTGGCAACCCTGTTCCTGGTCTGACGTTATTTTCTAGAAAAAACAACGAATTCGTAGTAACTTAACCGATATGAAAAAACTCTATATTAAAACCTTTGGCTGTCAGATGAATGAATATGATTCATCACGCATGGCGGACACCTTGGGAGAATCCCATGAATTTGAGTTGACGGATGATCCTGAAACAGCAGATGTGTTGCTGGTCAACACCTGTTCGATCCGGGAGAAAGCGGAGGAAAAGCTGTTCTCGCAACTCGGACGCTGGAACCAGCTGAAGGCAAAAAAGCCCGATCTCGTGATTGGTGTGGGTGGTTGTGTGGCCAGCCAGGAAGGTGAGGCAATCTGGGAAAGAGCGCCTTATGTGGATCTGATCTTCGGTCCCCAGACCATGCATCGCTTGCCGAAGATGATCGATGAGGTCAAAGCCAAGAAAATCAGTTTTGAAAAGACTGCGAAGAAGAAAACACCCAAAGCCCGGGTCATCGATATCAGTTTTCCGGAAATCGAAAAATTCGATAACCTGCCTGAACCATGCGCTGAAGGACCAACTGCCTTTGTTTCCATTATGGAGGGCTGTTCCAAGTATTGCACCTATTGTGTGGTGCCTTATACGCGGGGAGAAGAGTTCAGTCGTCCCTTCGATGACGTGATTGCCGAGGTTGCAGCGCTGGCAGAACAGGGTGTGCGCGAGGTGAATTTGTTGGGGCAGAATGTCAATGCTTACCGTGGCCAACTGCATGATGGTGGGATCGCTGATCTGGCATTGCTGATCCGCCATGTGGCTGTTATCGACGGCATCGAACGTATTCGTTTCACTACGTCCCACCCGGTAGAGTTTTCAGACAGCCTTATCGAGGCCTATGCCGATGTGCCCGAATTGGTCAGCTTTCTGCACCTGCCTGTTCAGCACGGTTCTGACAGGATCCTGGCGGCCATGAAGCGGGGCCATACCGTTCTGGAGTACAAATCCAAAATCAGGAAATTGCGAAAAGTGCGACCGGATATCTCGATTTCATCCGACTTTATTGTTGGCTTCCCCGGTGAAACCAACGAGGATTTCGAACGTCTCATGGATTTGATCGGCGATGTGGGGTTTGATCACTCCTACAGCTTTATCTACAGCAAGCGTCCGGGCACGCCAGCGGCAAGTCTGCCGGATGAGGTGCCGGATGATGTCAAAAAACAGCGACTGGCGATCCTCCAGGCCCGCATTAATCAGCAGGCGGCCGAGATTAGCCGGGGTATGGTCGGCAAGATTGAACGTGTACTGGTTGAAGGAATCTCAAAGAAGGATGCCAGCCAGGTGGCTGGTCGTACCGAGAACAACCGCGTGGTAAATTTCGATGGTGGACCGGAGCTGATCGGTCAGTTGGTCGATGTCAGAATAACGGAAGCACTGCCGAATTCATTACGAGCTGAACGGGTTTCCACTGAGCAACAACAGAAATTATCTGCTTAAAATTCTATTGATTTGAATACGATTAGTAAAACATTACACCGAACTTCCAGTGATATCGTGCTGGAACCCCAGGATAACGAACGTCTTTCTAACCTCTGTGGTCAATTCGACAACCACCTTCGTCAGCTGGAACGACGCTTGGGTGTCGAGATCAATAACCGCGGACATCTGTTCCATATCATCGGCGACCGGGACTCCGTAGAAGCGACCGGAAGAATTCTGGAGGAACTCTATGCCATGACCGATGATACTGCGGTCTCACCCGAGGTGGTCCATTTGCACCTGCAGGCATCCGGTGTTGAGGAGCTGCTTGAAGAAGAGATACCGGAGCACGTTGTCATTCGAACCAAACGGTGTCTGATCAAGCCCAGAGGGGCAAACCAGCGTCGCTATGTCCGTCAAATCCAACGGAATGATGTCAATTTTGGTATTGGACCTGCAGGTACTGGCAAGACCTATCTTGCCGTGGCCTGTGCTGTTGAGGCGCTTGAACGCGATCAGGTGAGACGTGTCGTGTTGGTCCGCCCCGCAGTCGAAGCTGGTGAAAACCTGGGTTTTTTACCCGGCGATCTGGCACAAAAGGTCGATCCCTATCTGCGCCCACTCTATGACGCCCTGTTTGAAATGCTGGGATTTGAAAAGGTCGCCAAGCTGATAGAAAGAAATGTGATCGAGGTGGCACCGCTGGCTTTTATGCGTGGCAGAACTTTGAACGATGCCTACATCATTCTCGATGAAGCTCAAAACACCACTATCGAGCAAATGAAAATGTTCCTGACACGGATCGGTTATGGATCGACCGCGGTGATCACTGGAGACGTAACACAGATCGACTTACCGCGAGGCAAGCAATCGGGTTTGCGGCATGTGATCGATGTACTAAAAGATGAAGAGGACATCAGTTTCACCTTTTTCAAGTCTCGTGATGTGGTGCGTCACCCCTTGGTGGGTAAAATCCTCGATGCCTATGAAGCCTATGAACATACCAGCCAACATGACTAGGTCTTTCCCTCTTATCAGACAACAGCTTCCTGTTTATGAATCTTGATCTAGAACTCCAGGATATCTTCCATGATCCAGAACTTCCTGCGGACGAAAAGTTCAGGGAATGGGTCAGAACGACACTCGAAGCAGCAGGCCGCAAGGAGGATACCCAGCTTGCGATTCGTATCGTTGATGAAGAGGAAAGCGCGATGCTGAACGAACGATGGCGGCACAGAAAAGGAGCAACCAACGTCATGTCTTTTGCCATGTCTGGTCTGGATCTGATTGCACCGGAGGTCATCGGAGATATTGTGATCTGTGCACCGGTCGTTACCAAAGAGGCTGATGAGCAGAATAAACAGCTGTATGCACACTGGGCGCATATGGTTGTACATGGAGTTTTGCATCTTTTAGGCTATGATCATAAAGAAGAAGCCGATGCAGAAAAGATGGAGAGTCTTGAAAAAGAAATTCTCAAAAAACTGGGCTATCCCGATCCTTACGAATCCGAATGAACGCACAGTCAAAACCTCCTTCGATCTGGTGGAAACAGCTTTGTAAAAAACTTTTGAGTCGTTTTCAGAAAGATCCCGATGACAAGCAGGAACTCACGGAAATTCTGCGCGATGCGGAAAAGCGTAATCTGATCAAACCCGATACACTGGCCATGCTGGAAGGCGTTCTGCTGGTCTCTGAAATGCGGGTGCGCGACATTATGGTGCCTCGATCTCAGATGGTGGTGGTACTTGAGAACATGAAGTTCGAAGAATATCTTCCTGTCATCGTCGAGTCAGGGCATTCACGCTTTCCAATGATGGATGACAAGCATGAGCATGTTGTTGGTATCTTGCTGGCAAAGGATATGCTGGCCTGTATAGCGGATGGTGGCACAGAAAATTTCAATGTCCGCGACATCGTCCGGCCACCCATTTTTGTTCCCGAGAGTAAACGGCTTAATGCACTGCTCGACGAATTCCGCCGTAGCCGGAACCATATGGCCATCGTGATCGATGAATATGGTGGTGTTGCTGGTTTGGTGACCATCGAAGATGTGCTGGAGCAGATCGTTGGTGAGATCGGCGATGAGCACGACCTGGAAGATGAAGAATTTGTGCGGAAGCACCGAAAAGATCGTTTCACGGTTAAGGCACAAATGCCGCTCGATGAGTTCAACGAATACTTCAACACGTCAATCACCGATGAGGAAAATGAGACCATTGGCGGTGTCATCGTTGATGCCTTTGGGCATCTGCCCAAACGCGGCGAAAAAATTGAATATGCCGATCTGGAGTTTGAGGTTATGCGTGCCGATCGGCGTCGTATTCTCACACTTCTGATCAGGCCTCTGGGCACCGAAGAAGCGCTTGAAAGCGAATAAGTTTGAATATCTGATCGCAGTTCTGGCCGGTGCGGCGATGCCCCTGGCATTTGCTCCCTTCGGATTTTATCCCGTCGCAATCCTTTCACTTGCCGTTTTGTTTGCTCTTGTTCTGGACAAGTCTGCAGCGTGCGCGTTTCGTATTGGTCTGATCTATGGGCTGGGTTATTTTGGTGTCGGCATATCCTGGCTGCAGATCAGTATTCACCAGTTTGGCTTACCGGTTCTGGCCTTCTCCGTGTCTATGACGATACTCTTCATTCTGGTCATTGCCTTATTCCCTGCTTTTACTGTCTATGTAACAGCCCGTTTTTTCAGAAAGGAAAACAAACGGGACAGGATTATCGTACTGCCGCTGATCTGGGTGATTTTCGAATGGATTAGAAGCTGGCTATTCACGGGATTTCCCTGGTTGACAGTGGGCTACAGCCAGATCGATGGCCCGCTTAGTGGTTATGCTCCAGTAGCAGGAATCTATGGTGTCAGCCTGATGGTTGCGGTTTCTGCCGCATTACTGGTGCTGTTGTGGGTGGAATATAAAAAGGCTTTGTTCTCTGTTCTGTCAATTTTGATCATGATATGGGGAGTGGGCTTTTTGTTGAAACACGCAGAGTGGACGGCTCCAAAATCGGGGAATCTCCAAGTCACTATCATCCAGGGCAATGTTGCCCAAGAGATCAAATGGTTACCTGAGCAACGACAGACCACACTGGACTTGTACACACATCTTTCTGAACCATATTGGGATAAGGCCGCTCTGATTATCTGGCCGGAAACGGCATTACCCGCCTTTGCCCGGGATATTCCCGAGTTTCTCGATGCTTTGGCAAAACGGGCCCGTAACAGTAAGACAGATCTGATACTAGGTCTGCCGGTGTCCGATCCAAAGAGTGGTAAGTATTACAACAGTGTAATTGCCTTCGGTAGCGAGGTCGATGTCTATCATAAAAGGCACCTTGTCCCATTTGGTGAATATCTTCCACTGGAAAAATATCTCGATCCTGTTCTTAAATTTTTGAGTATTCCCATGTCTCGCTTCAGTGCAGGGAACTCTGACAAGGCGCTGATCAAGACAACGAGCCATGCCATCGGTATTTCGGTCTGCTATGAGGATGTCTTCGGTGAAGAGGTGATTACTGGCCTGCCAGAAGCCGATTTTCTGGTGAACCTGAGTAACGATGCTTGGTTTGGTGATTCATTTGCTCCCCACCAGCATCTGGAAATGGCACGCATGCGAGCACTGGAGACAGGGCGCTACATGGTACGGTCCACCAATACAGGTATCAGTGCGATCATCGACCCAAAAGGGAGGATTACATATCAGGCTCCACAGTTTGAGGTGGCAACGCTTGCCGCTAATGTTCAGTCTTATTCTGGTGCAACGCCTTATGTTCGTATTGGTAATTTACCCGCTATTTTGTTCTGTTTTGTGATCGCCACAATCATCTTTATCCGTATACCGCGCTAGCATGACCCGCTCATAAGCAATATCAGAAATACTCTCAAAGAAGTCTGGAAAGCAAGTGCATGAAAACAATCTGTTAGACTGATCTCATGGATATTATTCTGAGAGAGTATGGTCATGTAGTCTGGCAGAAGCGATGGTATTTTTTGCTCTGTCTGTTGGCACTCAGCAGTGCAACTTTTCTTGATTATTACACACCTGTTTTCTACAAGAATATTGCCAACGGACTGGCAAAGCCCTTTTCGCACGAAACCTTGCAGATTCTGATGGATAACCTGTCCAGGATAGCCGTTTTCTATGCAGGGATCTGGTTGTCCTGGCGTTTACTTGAGGTTGGTATCATTCCGCTCGATGGTGGTGGTGTCAATTTACTCGAAAAACGTTGCTTCGACATCCTGCAAAAACAAAAATATGATTTTTTTGAGAACAGCTTTTCCGGAAGTCTGATCAAGAAAGCCAATCGTTTCTCCCGATCATTCGAGATCATTATGGATTGGTTCCTGTTCCAGTTTTATCAAAATATTTTGGCTGTCATCATTTCCTTTGTAATTTTTTTTCATCAGCAGGAAGAGTTTGCCTGGTATTTCTTGATTTGGGTGATCATGTTCATAACCTGGAGTGTGGGCTATTCCATTTGGAAGTTGCGATTCGACAAGGCGGTTGCAGAAGCGGATTCAAAAGTAGGTGGAAGTTATTCTGATGCCATTAGCAATATTATTATCGTCAAGACCTTTTCTCGTGAAGCAGTGGAGCTGACACGTGTAAACCAGGCTGCAGACGAGGTTTATCGAAGGAAGATCATCGCATGGATTCTGATGTTTATCTCATTTGCCGTGCAAGGAATTTTGACATTTGGTATAGAGCTGTTACTGGTTTATCTGATGATTCAGAAGTGGAAGGGCGGAAACTTTCAGGTAGGAGAGTTTGTGTTGTTTCAGTCTATCCTGTTACTACTGATCCATCGACTCTGGGATTTCGGTCGTAACTTCCGCACCTTTTTCACGGCATTGGCAGATGCTGCGGAAATGGCAGAGATCTTTCGATGCAAGGATTATGAAAAAGACACCGAAGAAGCACGAGATTATCCGATCAAGAAAGGGGATATTCTGTTTGAAAATGTTTCCTTCACATATGACAAGGAAAATGATGCTGGACTGTTTCAGGATTTTTCATTGCATATTAAAGCAGGAGAGAAGATTGCGCTGGTAGGTCAATCAGGATCAGGTAAGACGTCGCTGACAAAACTTCTGTTTCGTTTTTCTGAACCCCAGACAGGACGGATATTTTTTGATGGTATCGATGCCAAGAACTTTACTCTTCGATCATTGCGTAAGCAGATCTCTCTAGTTCCACAGCAGCCTGAACTGTTTCATCGATCCATCAGGGAGAATATTTGTCTTGGCGAGGATGTTTCAGAGGAACAGTTGATCGAAGTGGCGAGAAAATCACGCAGTCTTGAGTTCATAGAAAAACTACCACAGAGATTCGAGACACTTGTTGGAGAAAGAGGAGTAAAGCTTTCCGGTGGTGAAAAACAGCGTATCGCCTTGGCACGGGCTTTTCTTGAAGATGCTCCTATTGTTGTTCTCGATGAGGCGACGAGTGCTCTTGATTCATTGACAGAAAAACAGATCCAGATTGCGATTTTTGATCTGATCAAGGAAAAGACAGCAATTGTCATCGCCCATCGTCTTTCGACCATTCTGCGAATGGATCGCATCGTTGTACTGGAAAATGGAAAGATAATTGAAGAAGGAAATCATCAACAGCTTCTTGCAATGAAGGGAAAATATTATGACATGTGGCAGCATCAGCGAGGTGACTTTCTCGGTGAGGATTAAAGCATGCAGGGACAGTTGAAAAAATTAAATATCATCGGTTGCGGAAGAGACATTTAGTGGGACCTGGTGTGGAATCGAAGGCGATCCTGTTTCACTTAACGTGCTTGTGCCCGCGTTCGAAGAAACTGGCGTTGTGATTTTTGAGATCGATCCGGATCATAAGATCCGAATACCATGCGGCATATGTTTTCGCCTGTAATTATATGACTGCACTGATTGATGGAGGGCTCCGCTTATTCAAAAGGGCCGGTATTGATCGAAAAACAGCACTCGAGCTAATGGCGCCTCTGGTACGGGAAACCATAGCGAATATTTTGAACAATGATACACCTGTTGCTCTGACAGGTCCGATTGCACGGGTGGTACGGGTATTGTCGAAAAACAGCTGTATGTATTAGAGGAATGGTGCCCAGAAATTTCAACACTCAATCATGATCTTGGAAAATTTACACTGGATATTTCAGGAAGAAAAGGCGTTGCACGGGTGAAGCGATCGAAAAAAATGCGAACACTACTGGAAAAGAAGAAAAGTTAGTGTATTCATGAGTTTTCCTTGCGAATATACTGTAACCATCGTTTAACCAGTTTCGGCTTTACTTCCCCGACGACTGACTGAACTTCATGTTTGCTGTTGAAGAAAAGAGTATGAGGCAACTCCCCTTGCCAGTTTCTATCGATCTCCGCATAGAGTCTGTCTGGATGCTTCTCGGCAAAGACCCAGACCTTGTCAGTTTTGAATTTGGTGACATCAAGCACCATGTAGATAACTTGCTCATCCAGATCCTGATCGGTAGAAACCAGGACGACATCCAGATCCGGATATTTTTTTCTCAGAGAGGAAAACATCTCCATTTCCCTGAAGCAATAAGTACAGTCAACGGACCAGAAGGAAAGAATGAAGGGTTTTCCCTGTTTTTCCTCCTTGATTTGCTGAAGGGAACCGCTTACAAAATTCCGGACAATGATCTTGTCGGCTTCATTCGCTTCTTCGGCATGCAGACAGACTGAGGAAAGAGTAAGCAAAAGCAAAATGGAGAAGGCGGGTAGTTTTGACATAAAGGATTCACTCTGTCATTCAACTGTTTGAATTCTATATAAACCTATTCGAAATGACTAGCTTTGTTACGAATAATGTGACGCAAGCCACAGGAGAATCCTTTTTTCGAGCCAATATTCTGGCTTCCAGGGCCAGGTGCCACTTACAAAGCCAACATGACCCCCTTTTTCTGACACTTCCAGCCTAACCGTAGGCGATAGATCAGACTCCAATGGGGCGGTATCTGGCCACATGAAAGGATCGTCGCTGGCATGAAGTATGAGGGTAGGTTTTGTAATCTGTTTCAGAAACTGTCCGCAACTGGATCGTGCATAATAGTCATCGACACCATGGAATCCATGTAAAGGTGCCGTCACCTGATCATCAAAAAGATAGAAGCTGTTCAATTGATCAATATCGACATTCAATGGTGAGGCGATTTTTACAAATTTTTGCCTATATTTTTCCTGTAGCTTTGAGACAAGATGTTTCTCATAGACTCTGGAGAATCCTTTTCCCATACGGCGGGCCGCATCGTCCAGTGAAAATGGAACGGAAACGGCAACTGCAGTATTCAGGGCGGCATGGTCTCTTTTTTCTCCCAGCCACTTGAGCAGCACATTTCCACCCAAGGAATAACCGATGGCGGCAAATACCTCTTTTTGATGATGGACGTTGATATGGTTGATCACTTGCTGCAGGTCGCCAGTCTCGCCGCTGTGGTAGCTTCGAGGTAACCGATTGGGTTCACCGCTGCACCCTCTGAAATGCATCAGGCAGCAATGATAACCGCTGTCGGACAAGGCTTTCAGCATACCATTTGCGTAGGGAGAGTCTTTGTTGCCTTCCAGACCATGCAGTATCAGAACGGTTTTTCCCGTACCGGAACCCGTCCAAACCAGATCCAGAAAGTCACCATCGTCCAGCTCCAACCTTTCCGGGATCAAGTCAAGCGATGCCGGTTTGCGAAAGAATACTGACCACATCGTTTGTTGATTTGGCCCACGTAACCACCATGCAGGTTTGAAATCGCTTTTTACTCTGGGCATGACAGAATGTTCTTGATTCAGTAGCGCTATGCTAACCGATCAGATGTAGAGAGAGTATCTTTCTTTGTCCAACAAAAATGGTTGGAGGAAGGATCAGAGCAAGATAAACAGATCACAACTCATAGAGCTTCAAGACCTCTTTTGACCGAAGATCCTGAAGTGAAAACTGGTTCCGGCGCAACCCATCTTCTATCTCGGAACTGGATACAGCCTTGCTGAGCAAGAACCCCTGGATCACATCGACACCGAGCATCTGTACCCGTTCCAACTGGTCGAGATGTTCGATTCCTTCGGCAATGACACGCATATTATTTTTGTGCGAAAACTCAATATATTTTTCAACCCGCTCGGCGATAGCATCGTTTTCCAGCATGCCCTGGATATCTTTTCGATCGATCTTGAGAGTATGAATGGTATTGTCAGGGAAATGCTGGAAATAGGATTCCGTACTGTAACCGGTACCAAAATCATCTAGCGCCAAGTTGAGACCGTGATCGACCAAGGCCTGAATATTATATTGGCTTACAGCATCATTTTTGTCGACCAGTTGTCGTTCTGTGATCTCCAGCTCCAACGAAGCGGGGTTGATATTATGTTTCTGCAGAATGGAGCTAATGCGTTCCAGCAGGTAGGGATCCTGCAATTGACGGGCAGAGAGGTTGATACCCATCATGAAGGAAGGGTATTTACTCTGCCATACCTTGAGCTTTCTGCAGGCTTCATCTAACACCCACTCACCTACCTCAAGGATCATATCGGAGGCTTCAAGCTGGTCGATAAAGGCGCCAGGCATCATAGGGCCCTCTTCAGGATGGTTCCAGCGCAACAGAGCTTCGAGGCCGATGACCTTTCTCTTTCTAAGATCGAACAGCGGTTGATAATGGAGTTCAAACTGCTGTTCTTCCAGAGCCTTTTCCAGATCGTTTTCAAGGCTATATTTCCAGATCGCCTCTTCGCTAAGGTTGTCCGTATAGAGTTTGTAGCGGTTACCTCCTGCATCTCCTGCGCGTTTCATCGCCCACTCGGCTGATTGGATGAGCTCATGAAATCCTTTGCAGTCAGGATACATGGCGATTCCGGCACTGGCGGTCATTTTAAGATTATGGTTTCCGATACGCATGGTACGGGAGAACGCGCGGATGATTCTTTCCGAAAGGGTGATCGCGCCACTGGTTTTTTCCAGACCCTCAAGAACGACCATAAACTTGTCATCTTCTACATGAGCAACCGTATCGCACTTGCGGACACTCTGCCCCAGTAATTTGGCTGCTCTTTGCAGTGCTGATTCTGCCACACGATAGCCATGTTTTTCGTTGATCAGTGAGAATTGTTTAAGATGAACCGCGACCAGCCCAAGCGATGTTTGATCCCGATCGGCACGCAACAAAGCTTGTTCCAGTCTGTCCTTGAACAGCACCTGGTTCGGCAACCCCGTCCTTTTGTCATAGAGCAGTTCATCCGGAAAGACTTTCTGTCTGGCAAGGGTATTCTTTTCCGCTTCATGGCGTTTAATCGTGAACAGGATCTTGCTGACGATGACGAATTCGTCATATTCATTTTTGATGATTCGGTCCTGAAGACCGTACTCGATGGCTTCATTTGCCCTGTCTTCATCAGATGCGTTGATCAGACCAACGATTGGCGTATCCGAAGTGGCATTGCTGATTTCAAGGATACGATCCAGACTGTTCAGTTCCTTGAGAGAGAAGTCAATGAGGATCGTATCGAAATTTCGGTCCCTCAGCAGCTTAAGTGCCTCTGAAATCAGGGAGACACGCTCATACCGGAATCGGTAGGAGGGCTGACTGTCCAGTAACGATCGGATATGATCTGCATAGTCGAGATCATCTTCAATCAATAAAATCTCAATTTCTCTGGTTACCGACATTTGAGGTACCTTTTGGTACGATCCTTAACTGTAATTGGTTAAATAATCAGCCAATGCTTGACAGTGCATTGCTGACAGCTTCTACAGGGCTTTATCGGTATTGATCAGGAATCCTTGAGCAATAGAGGTGGCAGGAAAGAGAGAGCCTGGGTAATTGATCCCAGCTTGACATGAACTTTTCCCCGGGAAAGGTGACTCTAATGCAAGACATTGCCTCTTGAATTTGTCATGCCTAGTCCTGCTTAACACAACACAAAATGTGTTGTGTCTGACTTGATTTGAGGAGATTCCGGGGTCTTCAGCTCGGGATGAGCGGCCTCAAGGAATCGTGTTGATTTCGAGTTCCAGTTTTTCAACCTCCGGTCGAAACGCGGGACTTGTCACCACGGCAATATTTGCTGCTGCAGAAGGCAGGTAGGTCTCGGCGACCCGTTTGAGGTCATCGATCGTCACATCAAGTATAGCCTTTCTGAAGGCCCGCCGGAATTCCGGAGTGCGCCCATGAAGGTTCAGCAGGTGGGTTTGGATGGCTTCTCCCGCAGGAGAGTTGGGCCGGTCGATAGCACTGATAACACTGAGAATGGCCTCTTCCAGCAGGCGGAATTCATGTTGGTTTTCGATCAGCCATTGGATCGAACGATCAAAATCTTCCAATGTCTCGCTCAGGCGCGGATCCCGGTATGAAAAGAAGCGGAAAACACCGGTACTGCTGTCATAGGAAGCTCCTGATCCATAGGCACCACCTTTCTCCCGGATCGCGGTGTGTAAGAAACCGTTGTGTAAAAATCGTCCAAGCACCATCAGGGCTGCTGCATCGGGATGTCCACTTGGGACCGCTGGCCAAGCCTTGGCACAGAAGTTGACTTGGGTACTGGTCAACCATCCCTGACGGATCGTTTCTGCTAAGAATGCAGGGTTGAATCCTGCGGCCTCGGAACCGGGTGGAAGGGACCAGATAGCGTTCAGGTCGGTTTCAATCCTTGTATGAACATCTTTTTCAGAAACAACGAGGAGTTCCTCTTTGGTCGAGAGCATCTTCTGGTGGATGGATGCCAGTGTTGTGGCAAACTTTTCGATAGATTGTTGTTCTTCGAACGTCTCGTCAAGTGCGATCAGCTTCTTTATGCCCAGGAGGCCACCCCAGTGGTGTGCTAGTTTTGCCGAAGGGCTCAGGCCAGAGGCAGCAGCAGCCATTGCCAGTGTTTGTCCGTGGCTTGTGATGGAGGCTTCCCGACTGGCCCTCATCTGTGCGATCAGTTCCCGAAATCGCTCGAATTCATCAAATCGGGGTGCGGAAAAATACTGGTGGAGGAGTTTGGCAAAATCCCGATGTTTACGTTTGAGACCGGAAACGCTGATACGGAAAAATGAATTCATCTGTTGTATATCATGGACTGTAGAGTGCAGGTTCAGGGAAGCGTGTACTCCCCCGCTGACTGCCGACTGCAGAGCCTGCATTTGCAAGTAATCCTGATCGCCCGCTCCCACTTCGGTCAGACAGTCGGCATAGAGATTCAGCAACGCTGTCTCATCCTCATCCAGTTCCGGGACTGGAAGGATAACGCTTTCATAGACCAGGCCATTGGTGACCGCGGAATAGAGGGTGCTGTCGCGTTTTGCAATTTTCTCTCTGATTCCGGACGGGATTGGAATATCGGGCGGAACATCGTCCAGCCCTACCTTGGGCAGGATATTCGGATCATCTTGCTGGTTCTGTCGCTCCTCCAGTTTGTGTGTAAGATCGATTATGGCCTGCTTTTCTTCGTCGGTTAGGCCAGCCTTGATTTCAGCAAGGCGCCGTTTCTCCTCGGCCAGTTTTTTCTCACTCAATTCGGTATCCGGTGGCATGACAGTCCGTACCCGGTGGGGGTTTTCCAGCAGCAGGTTTCTGGCCAGAGATCGGATGAATTCCGGATCTTTGATGTTTTCACGTAATCGATCGAGCAGTGGGTCAATATCCAGTGTGGCGATGGGATCTCCCTTGTGCAGGGCAAGGGGCAGCATGGCACCAGCCAGTCGCAGCCCATAAGGATGGCTTCCTGAGGAGATCTCGCGCTGTTCCAGCTCGAACTGGTGCAGAACGGCTTCTACCATCTCCATGGGCACCCCCTTTTCCGCAACTTCTTCCAGAACCCCAATGATGAGTTTTTCGACGGCATCAGCCTTGTCAGGATCAGTACCTTCAACGCCACAAATAAAACTGGCTTCACGGGTGGAGCCGTCCAAGCCGCAAAGCTCGGATGGTGCATTGGCGAGGTCCGTTTTTTCCAGTGCTTGGCGCAAAGGTGAGGCACTGTTGTCGAGCAATACACCACTTAACAACTGTGCATTCATCATGCCTTCGAGATCGGTGATCGGTCCGAGTAACCAGTGCATAACCTCATGGGTCTTTGCCCGGGTATCCTGATTTTCTGATTCCAGATCGAGGGCATAGGGCACAACAATGCGTTGTGGTTCGAGGTAACGTTTCTCGTCGGGAACGGAAAAGTCCAGCTCTTTTTTGTCAAATCGGCACAGTGCCCATTCATGAAAGTTCTGCTGGTGTTCTTCGACGGGAAAGTTACCGTAGGTGATGATCACTGCATTTGACGGATGGTAATGCTCAGCATGGAACTGTTTGAGCTGCTCATACGTCAGATTCGGGATCTCCTCTGGATCACCACCGCTGTTGTAATGATAGGTCGTGGTTGGGAAAAGCGCACTGCTGGATGTCTGCCAGAGTTGGGCAATAGGCGAGCTCATGGCACCTTTCATTTCGTTGTATACGACCCCCTTGAAGACCAGATCAGAGTTGGGATCATCTGGGATTTCAAACTCAAGGCGGTGGCCTTCCTGAGCAAAATCCAGAGGATCGAGCAGTGGAAAGAAAACCGCATCCAGATAGACTTGCAGCAGGTTGTCGAAATCTTTTCGGGACTGGGAGGCGAAGGGATAGGCCGTCCAGTCACTGCTGGTCATGGCGTTCATGAAGGTGTTCAGTGAACGCCGGATCATCATGAAAAACGGATCCCGCACGGGGAATTTCTGACTGCCGCACAACGTCGTGTGTTCGAGGATATGTGCCACGCCTGTTGAATCCTGCGGTACGGTGGCGAAGCCGATCAGAAAGACATTGTTGCTGTCATCCGCAGCCAGATGAAAATGACGGGCACCGGTCTGTTCATGGATATATTCCTGGGCCTCGATATTGAGGGTCTTGATTCGATGTTTCCGGATCAGCCTGAAATTAGTCATAGGTTTTTTGATTCTACCCTTCCTGCTGTTCGAAATAGCGTTCGGCATCGAGTGCGGCCATGCAACCGGATCCAGCAGAGGTGATCGCTTGTTTGTAGACCGGGTCGGCGACATCTCCAGCCGCAAAAACACCATCCACACTGGTCAGGGTTGCAAAACCATTCGGGTTTGTACCCTTGGTGACTATGTAACCATGGTTCATCTCCAGCTGACCTTCAAAAATGTCGGTGTTTGGCTTGTGGCCGATGGCAATGAAAACCCCGTGCGCTTCGATTTCTTTCGTACTGCCATCCACGGTGCTTTTGATGCGGACACCGGTTACACCTTGATCATCACCCAAGACTTCATCGAGTGTGTGATTCCATTCAATGGTGACATTTTCATTTTTGGCCTTTTCTTCCAGCTTTTTGCTCAGGATCTTCTCAGATCGGAATTTGTTCCGCCGGTGGATGACAGTGACATGGGAACAAATGTTGGACAGATAGAGTGCTTCTTCCACAGCCGTGTTTCCGCCACCCACGACGACGACGGGTTTGCCCTTATAGAAAAAACCGTCACAGGTGGCACAGGCCGACACGCCTCTACCCATGTATTTTTCTTCGGACGGCAACCCGAGGTATTTGGCCGAGGCACCAGTGGCAATGATCAGCGCATCACAGCTGTACTCACCGGAATCGCCCTTGAGGTAAAAAGGCCGTTGATTCAGATCGACTTCAGTAATGGTGTCGAAGATCATTTCCGTTTCAAAGCGTTCCGCATGTCTTTGCATACGCATCATCAGTTCGGTGCCATCGACACCTTCAGGATCACCTGGCCAGTTGTCCACTTCAGTCGTGGTTGTCATTTGCCCGCCCTGTTGCAGTCCTGTGATCAGGACGGGTTCCAGCGCCGCACGGGCGGCATAGATGGCGGCGGTATAACCGGCCGGTCCTGATCCGAGGATCAGGAGTTTCTGGTGTTTGATCGTCATCGGCGTATTTCCTTGTCTTATTCGTGTGCGATGGGTTTGTCAGTGAAAAGATAGTCTTTCAATTCCTTATCCATTGTCGGGTCTTGTCTTCGGATCCATTCCAGCACCATGGCGGCATGCTCTTTCTCCTCGTCCCGGTTGTGTGCGAGGATGGCTTTCAGTTCTGCATCCTTGCAGGCATCAACACGCTGATTGTACCAATCGACGGCCTCCAGCTCTTCCATTAAGGAAGTGATGGCACGGTGCATATCGCGGGTTTCATCGGACAATTCTTCTATGGGTTCATGATAGCCTTCATTTGCCATGGGCTTTATCTCCTGTTTGGTGTAGGGGGGACAGTTTTCTGTCCCCCTCAAGTATTATTCGAAAAGAAGTATTAGAGCTCTTCCGCATGTTTGGCAAGGTATTCGGCGACGCCTTCGGCGTCCGGTTTCATTCCTTCTTCTCCCTTCTGCCAGCCTGCCGGACAAACTTCACCATGTTCTTCAGTGAACTGCAGCGCCTCGACCAAACGGATCATTTCATCCACATTGCGGCCGAGTGGCAAATTGTTGACGATCTGAGACTGTACGACTCCATCCCGATCGATCAGAAAAGTACCGCGCAGCGCAACACCATCTGGATGCTGAACACCGTATTTTTTCATGATCTTGTGTTTGATGTCAGCGACCAGCGGATAGGAAACATGACCAATTCCACCTTTTTCAACCGGGGTTTCACGCCAGGCATGGTGGGTGAATTGTGAGTCGATGGAAACACCAATGACCTGAGTATTCAGCTCTTCGAATTTTTTCACACGGTGATCGAATGCGATCAGCTCTGAAGGGCAGACGAAAGTGAAATCCAGAGGATAGAAGAACAGCACAACATATTTGCCGCGGTAATCGGACAGTTTGAAGTCTTCTTTGATACTGCCGTCCGGCATAACTGCTGCAGCTTCAAAATCAGGTGCTTTTTTTGTTACCAATACGCTCATTAGTTTTTATCTCCTTTTCAAGTGGTTTAGGGTTGTCAAAAATTAAGAAACGAGAAAATAACGCCTGCTTGGCGTTTTGTTAAATTGATTGTTTTTATCATTCCGATAGAAAGCAATTATCACTTTCCGGAAGTCAAAATCAATCATATTAGTCTACATGAAGATGGAGATCGTTGCTCGAAGATTCAAGGGTTCTTAGACAAGGGTTGGGTAAAGGGTGTGAATTGCTTGACGGGTTTAATCCAAATCCTGGATCAAGGCGTCACGAACAGTTTTTTCGACATCCGTTTCAAATTTATATTCAGGGTGATCGATCCCTGCGCGTAGGTTTGCGCCTGCATGCAAAGACGTGACCATCTCAGGTGTCAGTTCAAAGCGTAGAAAATGCACTGCCGAGGTCTTTTCTTCATTTTCTCTCTCCAAGTCTTCATTTGCTACAGGGAAGACTTTTTCATGCCCTTCAATCTTGACCCAGGTCTGCTTTTCGATACCGATCAATCGTGCCAACGCTCTTTTTCGTTCTTCGACATCACTGTATTCGATCATGAGTGTGGCCTTCCAGTTGTTGCCGTCTGGGATCAGGGGGTTATAGGCATCAAGCTCTTCCTGAATCGCCTCGGGTTCGAAAATTCTTTCGATGCGTAGCATTTCCTGGATCTGATACTGCATGATCAACCGGTCCTCGAATAACAAAATGAGATGATCACCCAGTGAGAGGCGGCGGTTTTTTTTATGGGCGATCACCTTTTTGCGGAAGTCATCACGGATTTCCGCATACGCTTCCAGTGAATACAAATCAGAGCGTTTGAGTTTCTTCATTAGCTTTCACCTAGTCCATAAGCAATATAAAGTAAAGACATGGGATGAGTTGGTTCACTGTCTCGAAAATCGGCATGGAAGAGTATATTGCCGATGTGATGTCCTGCGATTGGACAGTCACTGGTGAAATAGTCAGGTTCATTTTTTTTGATACGGTTTGCTACTGGTCGGCCGATTTTCACCGCATAGTCGAAAGTTTCTACCTTGACACCATAGGTTCCATCATGGCCGGAACATCGTTCAATGGTCTCGATTTCGATATTGGGGATCAGTTCAAGAACTTCGCGGGTTTTGGGACCAATATTCTGTACCCGCTGGTGGCAAGCCGTATGATAGGTAACCTTACCGAGGCTGGTTTTGAAATCCGTTTTCAATAAACCCTCCCGGTTTCTCAAGGCGAGGTATTCAAAGGGATCATAAAAAGCGGCAGCCACTTTCTGAACCTCGGGATCATCAGGAAAAAGCAGCGGGAGTTCCTGTTTGAACATCAGGGTGCAGGAAGGGACAGGCGATATCAGATCAAAGCCATCCTCAACCATTTTCAGAAGTACGGGAATATTCGCCTGTTTGGCCTTTTCCACTGCATCCAAATCACCCAATTCCATTTTGGGCATGCCACAGCACTGTTCTTTTTCGGCAAGCCGGACCAGTATTTCATTGTGTTCGAGGACGGCAACCAGCTGGTTGCCTACATCCGGCTCGTTGTAATTCATATAACAGGTACTGAAAAGTGCCACCTTGCCCTGTGTGGTCTCGCCTGGTTGTACCTGTTCCGGATTCACTTGCTGGTGTTTGGGAAACTGTTTGCGAAAGGTCTTTACATGATATTCAGGAATGCAGGCTTCAGAATGGACCCCCAAGGTTTTTTCGATGACTTTTCGCACAGGTTTGATCTTGTTACTTGTGTTGACAATTTCCGCAATGACCGGGATACCGGCAATTTTGCCAACGACATCTGTGGAAGTCAGAATCTTGTCTCGAGTTCTTGATGCCCCTTTCTTGTGCTTGACTGCTTTGGCCCGCAACATTAAATGAGGAAAGTCGATATTCCATTCATGCGGCGGTGTATAGGGGCACTTGGTCATGAAACACAGATCACACAAATAGCACTGATCGACGACCTTTTGGTAATCTTCTTTGGCAACACCGTCGATTTCCATCGTATCGGATTCGTCTACCAGATCGAACAGGGTAGGGAATGCCTGACAAAGATTGACGCAACGCCGACATCCATGACAGTGATCAAAAACGCGCTCCAGTTCCTTGTTCAGGGATTCTTCATTGTAGAAGTCCGGATCGTGCCAATCGACAGGATGCCTTGTCGGAGCTTCAAGATTGCCTTCGCGAGGTGTATTTGCCATGGGTAAGTTGCTCATCGTTTTTCAATAAGAAAACAATAAGGGAGACGATAACGCTCCCTTATCGTCAGACCCTGGGATGGTTCACCAATCAGGAGTCAAGAGAGTCAAGTGCTTTCTGGAAACGATTGGCATGTGATCGTTCAGCCTTGGCCAGTGTCTCCATCCAGTCGGCAATTTCGTCAAAACCTTCTTCACGGGCATCCTTGGCCATGCCGGGATACATATCTGTGTATTCATGGGTTTCACCAGCAATCGCAGCTTTGAGATTATCCGCAGTTCCTCCAATTGGCAGGCCCGTTGCCGGGTCACCCACTTCTTCCAGGTACTCCAGATGGCCATGGGCATGACCAGTTTCGCCTTCAGCGGTAGAACGGAAAACCGCAGCAACGTCGTTATAACCTTCTACGTCTGCTTTTGCTGCAAAATACAGGTAGCGACGGTTTGCTTGTGATTCACCTGCAAATGCATCTTTCAGATTTTGTTCAGTCTTGGTGCCTTTGAGTGACATAGTTTTTCCTCCTCTATTGTTGTTTACCTTATTGTTGGTGGAACGGATTTCCCCCGTAACCTAATTAAGAGTAGTTCTCTTTTGATGATTGATCCAATTAAAAATTTCAACCATAGCAATAGAAAGCCTCTATGGAATGATCAACAGGATTCCCGTTGAACCCATGAAGCAGGAAACGTGATTGTGGTTATGTTTTATTGAAAGACGACGGTCTTCGCCTCGAAGATTGGGCCGTCAACGCAGACCCGTTTCATCTTTGGACCAGTTTCAGTTTCCAAACGAACTACACACCCGGCACAACCACCTACGGCACAGGCCATGTATTCTTCCAATGAGACTTGGCATGGAAGGCCATATTCTTCCGCCAGCATTTTGACCGCCTTGAGCATGGGGGTGGGACCACAGGAGAAGATCTCTACTTCCGATCGTTGATGCGGTTCCATGGTCTCCAGCCAGCTTCGGGCAAGATCGGTGACATAGCCTTCGAAACAGCCTGGATAGTCCTGAAGGCTGGCCAGACGGCAAGCAACGCCCCAATCTTCGAGCAGTGGCATGGTGGCGATGACGCCATTGGGAATGCCTTCGATTATGATCTGGGAGGGTTTTAGGGGAAAAGGGAAAGGTACTTCAGAACCCAAGATGACAAAAGGTGAAATTTCTCCTCGCAGGTTTTTCATGTGCTCGGCCAAGTAAACCATGGGTGGTAGTCCCACACCACCTCCGATCAGGAGAGGATAGCGGTGATAGTTTTCCAGTTTGAAAGGTCGCCCGATGGGACCCATGACACTCAGGGTTTCGCCGACATTTCGTTGTGAAAGTAAGGTTGTTCCATGACCATGCCTTTTGTAGAGGATCTCGATTTCACCAGTTTTCGGCTTGACCCGCATCAGCGACATCGGTCGTCGCATGGGCAACAGATCGTCACATTGGAGATGAACGAAGTTACCGGGCTGGGCATGTTCTGCGGTTTTTGGTGCTCGCAGTCGTATAAGGTATTGATCACCCTCATACCCTGTGTGTTGGAGGATTTCAGCATCTTCAACAAAAATAGTATTGCGATATGAAGAATTCATCAGATTCTGCTTTTGTGTACGATACGTCCTTTGAGTAGGGTATGTGTGACTTTACCTTTCAATTGCCAACCCAGAGTGGGTGTATTCTTGCCTGCGCTCGTGAGAGCGTTTTCCGACACTGTCCAGCGTTGTTCCGGATCATAGATGCAGAGATCGGCACTGGTGCCTACGGCCAGACTCCCAAGAGGTAAACCTAGAATTTCTGACGGTGTATGGGTGATGGCCCTGACAGCGGTTTCGAGATCCAGCAACTTGTCATCGACCAATTTCATCACCAGGGGCAGCATTACATCCAGAGAGGAGACACCTGGTTCGGTCATACTGAAAGGAGCCATCTTGGCATCATGATCCAGTGGCTGATGATCGGAGCAGATCGCGCCAATCACCCCTTTTTTGATGCCGTCGATGAGGCGTTCCTTATCGCTGTGATGACGGAATGGTGGTTTGACCCGACAGAGCGAATTGTAGCTTTCCACATCCTTGTCAGTGAAATGGAGCTGGTGGATGCTCACATCTGCCGTTACCGGTAGACCTCTTTTGCGGGCATCTCGGATCAGTTCGACACCACGTGCTGTGGACAGGTGCATGAAGTGAGCACGAACACCGGTCTCCTCGATCAAAAGCAGATCGCGGGCGATAGCTACGGTCTCAGCGGTTTCCGGGATCGGTGGAATCCCCATACGGGTACTGTAGGCCCCTTCGTGCATGGTACCGCTTCCAAGCCAGGGATCTTCCGGCTGGATGAATACCGTCATGCCGCAAGTTACTGCATATTCCATAGCACGACGCAAGACCTCCGTATTCTCGATCGGTTGCATGGCATTGGATACGCCAATACATCCCGCCTCTTTCAGTGAGTACATCTCTGCCAACCGTTCGCCTTTCAGTCCGTGTGTCAATGCACCAAGACAGAGAACTCTTGTCTTGCCCGACTGTTCAGAACGTTGATGGATCAGTTCAACAACGGCAGGTGTGTCGATGATCGGGGTCGTGTCCGGAGGGCAGATGAGTGTAGTGATTCCACCTGAGGCTGCCGCCCTGGTTTCCGAAGCAATATCTGCCTTGAAATGTTCTCCCGGTTCTCTCAGCCGTGCACTCAGATCGACAAGACCCGGGAATACATACCGGCCGTTCACATCGATTTGTTTTTTGATTTCAAACCCGGCCGGTTTCCGACCGATAGCGACAATCTCGCCCTTACGGATGTAGAGATTGCTGACAGTGTCCAGACCGGAAGCCGGATCGAAGAGATGCCCTTTGCGGATACAGAGATTCATTCCACACTCCCCATGCATAAGGACATTACTGCCATACGAATCGCAATTCCATGACTGACCTGTTCAAGAATCACTGAACGAGGGCCATCGGCTACTTCTGAATCGATCTCTACACCCCGATTAATCGGACCGGGATGCAGGACCATCACATCAGGGCTGGCAACCTTGAGTCGCTCTTCAGTCAACCCATACATCTTGAAGAATTCATCCGCACTGGGAAGTAAAGGACCCTGCATACGTTCGCGTTGCAGGCGTAGCATGATCACCGCATCCACACCCTTGAGTCCCAGCTTCAGGTCATGGAAAACCTTGACACCCAGTGCCCGCATGTAGGCAGGGATCAGAGTTTTTGGTGCGATCACACGAACTTCCTTGACCCCAAGGGTATTGAAGGCATGGATCTCCGATCGAGCGACGCGCGAGTGCATAATATCGCCGACAATGGCAACTTTCAGTCCATTGAACCCACCTTTGTGACGGCGAATGGTAAAGGCATCGAGCATGGCCTGTGTAGGGTGGGCATGACGCCCATCACCGGCGTTGATCACGCGAATACCGGGGGCGACCAGTGAAGCAATGAAGTGAGCAGCGCCACTGTTTGCGTGGCGAACGACGAACATGTCGCAATGCATGGATTCCAATGTCTGCAAGGTATCCAGTAGTGATTCCCCTTTTTTGGTAGCTGAGGCTTCTATGTTGATATTGAGTACGTCGGCCGACAAACGCTTGGCGGCCAGTTCAAAGGTGGTACGAGTTCGAGTACTCGGTTCAAAAAACAGATTGGCAATGGTTTTGCCTCGGAGCAAGGGGACTTTTTTGACAGCACGTTCGCCAACACCGGCAAAGTTCTCCGCGGTGTCGAGAATTTCTGTAAGAATTTGACGGGAGAGTTCTTCAGTGGTCAGAAAATGTTTGAGACGGCCTTTTTTGTTGAGTTGTATGCCTGGTTTTTGTGCCGTCATTTTGCTGGGATACTTGTCACCAGTGAAAGTTTATCAGGTCCGGTGAGTTTAACATGTTCTCCTGCTTTCAGGGACATCTTGGTACCTGCAACATCCGCCTTGAAGGGTAATTCCTGTTCTCCACGATCAATCAGTACGACCAATGATACACTGGCAGGCCTGCCATAGTCGAAGATCTCGTTCAAAGCGGCACGAACGGTTCTGCCAGTGTAGAGAATGTCATCCACCAGCACGACGTGCCGGTTATCCACATCAAAAGGCAGGTTCGAGGGTTCAACACTGGGATGCATACCAATCTGACTGAAATCATCTCGATAGAACGCGATATTTAATTCGCCAAGGGCCTCATCGATTCCAAGCAGCTGGTGTAGCCGTTGTGCGATCCAGACGCCTCCGGTATGGATTCCAACAATGGCGATATTCTCTCTATTGCGTTCTTGTAGAAAGGTTCGCAGGTCCTCCGCCATTTTAGTCAGGATCTCCTCTATCTCTGTGTTATCCAGAACTGTCATCGTCTATACGTTTTCCTCAAACCAAGTTTCAAGGATAGCCTGCGCTGCGTGTGCGTCAAGTCTTTGTTTTCCTCCTCGAACTTGGTTTCTTGCTCTCTTTTTTGAAAGGCGTTGCCTGGCGGTTGCCGAGGAAAGGTTCTCATTGATGGTCTGAACATTCAAATGGTATCTCCCTTCCAATTGTCGACAAAAACGTTTGACACGTTCTGCAATGCCGAACTCGTTACCATCGTAATCGGTTGGCATGCCTACTAGCAGTAGATCAGGTTGCCATTCGTCGATCAAGAGCGTGATGCCTTTCCAGTCGATCTGGCCATTTTTTACTTCAAGGATGCACAGCGGTTCAGCGGTACGACTGATGGTCTGACCCTTCGCAATCCCGATATTTTTTTCTCCGAAGTCGAATGCAAGGACAGAACGATGATCATCGTTCATGCGTGGCCTATATCTCTGGAGATCTGATACAGATCAAAGCCAAGCAGTTCAGTTGCCTTCTCCCATCGTTTTTCGGGAGGGACTTCAAACAGGATGTTTTCATCTGCAGGTACGCACAACCAGGCATTCTCTGCCAGTTCCTGCTCCATCTGCCCGGCGCCCCAACTTGCATAACCCAATGCGATCAATGATCGTTCGGGCCCTTGCCCTTTGGAAATCGCTTCGAGAATATCTCGGGAAGTAGCAACACCCAGCCGGTCGGAAACATTGATGGTCGAGTCCCATTTAGAGGGCGGTTCATGGATGATGATGCCCCTGTCTTGTTGTACGGGTCCTCCGTGAAAGACTCGGATTTGCTCAATTTCGGGGTCGATGGGGTTCAGGTTCATTTGTGCAAAGATCTCACCTAGCCCCATGTTCATCGGGCGGTTGATGACGATACCCATTGCACCTTCGTTGGTATGGGCACACATGTAGGTTACTGTCTGCTGAAATTCAGGATCCAGCAAGGTTGGCATGGCAATAAGGAACTGGCCGGTCAAATTGATTCTGGACATCTTTTTATTATAAGCCAGAATCGATGGTTGTCGTATAGCGTCACAGATGGCTGAAATCGACCACTTCAGAAGCATGTCTGGTTGAAATTAACCAGGGACAGTATGCTGTCGGTGCCATGAGTGCTTTACAACCCTTGTAAAAACAATAGAATAGCCAACCTTTGCACCCCGGAACGGCTTTTGCAGGATCGGGCAGGAACAAGTAGATGAAATCATTACAGTCTGTAATGATTTCACAGACTTTTATAACTATAAAATAAGGAGAGGATTCCCCGATGAAAAAAATTAGGATTGCGATCGTTGCCGGTGTTTCGCTGATTAGCACCAGCCCGTTGACCACCATGGCGGAAGATGCAGTACACAAACTCGGTGATATTACGGTCGAGTCAACCCGTATTGAGAAGAGCCAATACAAAGTACCCGCTGCGATTGGCACAGTTAATCAGGACGACATTCAACTCGGGCGTCAGCAACTGGGGCTTGATGAAGCTCTGGTGAAGATCCCCGGTATCTTTTCCTTGAATCGTTACAATACGGCACAGGATCTGCGCATCTCGATTCGAGGTTTCGGTGCACGTGCTCCATTCGGTATACGTGGCATCAAGGTTTTCGCCGACGGCATTCCATCGACATTGGCTGACGGCAGCACGTCTTCCATCCTCGATATCGATATTGGTTCGGCAGAACGTGTCGAGGTTCTGCGTGGGCCGGTTTCCTCACTCTATGGTTCTGCATCCGGTGGTGCAATTAATGTCTATACAGAAGATGGTCCGGAGATTCCATTTATCGAAGGGCGTTTGTCACTGGGTGAATTCAGTTTCAACAAGGAACAGATCAAGGCTGGCGGACAGGCCGGGAAGCTGAATTATCTGGTGAATTTTTCACATACGGAACAGGATGGCTTTCGCCAACACAATGAGTCTGAACGTTATCTGCTCAACAGTAAATTTCGTTATGACATAACACCTTCATCCAGTTTGACAGTGATAGCTTCCGCGATCGATGCACCAACCAATAATGATCCAGGTGGGGTCAAGGCTTCTACTGCAGCTGCCGATCCCACAGCGGCACGTCAGCGGAATGTGGATTTCAATGCTGGTGAGGAATTCGATCAGCAAAAATTGGGTCTGGTCTATAAGCACACCTTTGGTGAAAATCATGCTCTTCGTCTGAGGAATTACTACATCTGGCGTAATTTCAGTGGTCGTCTGCCATTTTCAGGAGGGATTGCTGAAGGGAATGGTGGTCAGATTCAATACGATCGTTTCTTTTTTGGTGGCGGGGCCGATTACACCTATTCCGGAAATGTTTTTGGTCATGGTAATCGACTGATAGTCGGTTTTGATATTGATGCCCAGAATGATGATCGACAGCGATTCGAGAATAATTCCGGTGTTCGCGGTGCGTTGACCTTGGATCAAGATGAGGAAGTCACCAGCTTTGGTGTCTTCCTTCAAGATGAGTTTCAGCTGACCGAATCACTGGAACTGACAGCAGGCGTGCGCTATGACAATGTGGAGTTCGATGTGAACGACCGTTTCTTTGCTAATGCAGGAGGAGATGAGAGTGGTAGCACATCATTCGAGGAGTGGAATCCACGTGTTGCTCTTTTATGGAGTGCAAACGATGCGCTGAATTTCTATGCCAGTTTCTCCACCTCATTCGAGACACCGGGAACCACTGACTTTGCCAACCCCAATGGCGGTGGTCTCAATCCTGATCTCAAACCCCAGACAGCAAAAAACTATGAGATCGGTTTCAAGGGGTTGGTGGGTAGCAGTGTCAGTTATGATCTAGCCATCTTCCATATCGATGTTGAAGATGAGCTCATTGCTTTTGAGCTTCCCTCGCAACCCAACCGCAAGTTTTTCGAGAACGCAGGTTCTTCGACGCATGATGGACTGGAAGCTTCACTATCGGTTCAGCCAAGCTTCTTTCCTGGTTTGACCATCTCCATGGCCTACACCTACTCAGATTTTGAATTCGATACCTTCAGAACCCGTGATGGTGATGTGTTCGATGGAAACACCATACCCGGTATTCCTGAACATCAGTTCCATGGTGAGGTTGCTTACTACCATCCTGGTGGCCTCTATACGATCTTCGAGATGCAATATGTGGGCCGTATGTTCGCCAACAATTCGAATTCGGTTGAGGTCGATCCCTACCAGGTGGGAAATATCCGGGTTGGCTACCTGGCAGAGTTTGGTGACTGGGAGATTACTCCTTTCCTGGGCATCAACAATCTGTTCGATGAACAATACAGCAGCAATATCCGCATCAATGCCTTCGGTTCACGGTTCTTTGAGCCTGCCCCCGATCGTAATTTTTATGCAGGGATTACAGCCCGGTATAACTTTGGCGAGTAAAAATTATTTGACCTTCTTCCAGCGCCCCTCCGGGGGCGTTTTTTTGTCTATCTCCCGGAAAATGTGCTGTTGTGCAGAAACTTCCAGGTTCGAGTGATATAGAGAATATCCACGTCCTTGCTAATGTTCTCAGGAAAGGGAGCAAAAGGAGCAGCCAATCGGACAATTCGAATGGCTGCATCATCCAGAACTTTGCGGCCGGATGATTTATCAAGAGAAATCTCATGGATGGTACCATCTGCATTGAGGGCAACCGTCATTCTCAATGTGCCGGAAATCTTTTTGCGCCGTGCTTCTTCCGGATAGTTGAGATTTCCGATCCGTTCAACCTTGGCACGCCATGCTTCCATGTAGGCTGCATATTTATATTCTCGGGTACTGGCCGAAATAAAATCTTTGCGAGGCCTTTTTGCTTTCGCCTCCAGGCGTCGATCAATCTCGGCGCTGAGGCTGGCCATCGCAAGACTCCGTGACATTAGCTCTTCGGCTGAAGGATTTTCAGGTTTTGGTTCTGGCGTGGCAATGGGTTCTGGATCTTTTACAGGTTTCGATTCAGGCGAAGGTTTCTTCTCCGGTTCAGGCTTCTGAATTTTGGCGATTTTCTCGACTTCGGTTGCAATTAATTCATCCTGCTCGACTACCGGTTTTTTCTCTTCCTTTTCTTTTTCCGGTTCTTGTACAGGCGGCATTTCTGCTTTCACTGTTCCTACTGATAGCTGAGGCCTGTGCGTCATGGGTTCAAAGGGAGCTGAAGCTGGTGTCACGATCTCAGGAGACTGTTCCGGATTAGGTGCAACAAAGGGTGTGGCTGGACGCTCGACTGTTTCGCTTTCTCCTCCACCTTCCAGATTTGTTTGGGCCAAGAAGTCAACTTCCTTCGGCATTTCTTCACTGGACTGCTGGACAAGAATAACCTCGATATTTTCCATCCGGGGTTTTTCATCATCGTTTGAAAAATTGATACCGAAGATAAGAGCAGCATGAAGGATGATAGCAAAACCGATAGCCATGGCCATGGTGTCGCTGGAACCAGCAGAATATCCGGCTTGATAGAACATCAGGATTCCTGTTTGATCATTGCGGCGGCGATTATACCGCTTAAAAGTCCGAATACCAGTGCGAGGGACATGAACACAGGTAACAGCCTTAGTATCCCGGGGTTAGGGATAAACAATGTGTAGGCAAGCAGAAATTGTCCTCCCATGTGAGCCAAGGCTGCCAAGATACTGTAACCTACCGCACCAAGGTAGTGACCGAAGAGCCTCCAGGAGGCTCCCAGAATGAGAATGCTGGCCAGGGCACCAGAGAGACTCATGGCAAACGTTGGTGACAGGAATGTTCCTATCATCAAGCTGGCTACCAGCACGCGTAGTAATGAGACCCAGGCCGCGGTACGCCATCCGAAGATCAGTAGAGTGGCAATAGTGATGACGTTGGCAAGTCCAGGTTTGGCGCCTGGAAATGGACTCGGAATGGCCGCTTCGAAGACATGGATCATAATGGCAAAAGCGGTCAGCCAAGCGACCAGGGTGTCTTCTCGATCGGGTAGCAGCGTGATCGTGGTCATCAGAAATTGATAGCATCAAAAAGTGTTGTGTTGGCGACGATTTCTATTGCGACATGGTTTGGCAGACAGGCTGCAAATTCGCCCCCATGCTGAAGCCAACCTGCATGAACGCAAATCTGGTTCGGACAGGGTGAATGTTTGAAGCGAATGCGCCCATTGTTGATCTCCAATTCTGAGATACCCGATGTCCCTTTCATTTCCAGTAATCTGTTTTCATCAAGACTGATCAGTTGAGGTTCTCCATCCGCGACGGTGATGCGGGCAAAATCTGCATGCCCCCTGTCAGTCCAGAAATGGCTGTAGAGCCAGCCGACAAAAATCACTGCTACGGCCAGGATTAGCTTGTCACCTGTTTTCATCATCTATCCTGTGGACCACCAGATGTATACGGGGTTTCATTGCAGGTGTCATCATGATGTTTCCTTGTTTGTCGATCACCATAACCGTGTCGACTCCCATCTTCTTAGCAATCTTTTTCCAGTCTTTATGTCCGGCTACCAGAATCGCGGTTGCCGCAGCGTCCGATAACCCCGCATCGGGGTTGATTATCGTGACAGAAATAAAATCGGTTGCAGGATAACCCGTTCGCGGATCAAGTATGTGGTGATATCGTTTTCCCTCGTATATAAAATACCGTTCATAATCCCCGGATGTAAATACACTCTCACCATCGTTTACATCTATAGACGCGATCACGCCGGCCTTGCGGGGATGCCGAATTCCAATCCTCCATCGGCGGTCATGACGTTTGCCAATGGCTTTAAGATCGCCACCGGCGTTGACAATAGCATTTCGGATCCCCAGCTTCTTTAGTCGATCTATAGCACGATCAATGCCATACCCTTTGGCAAAGCCACCCAAATCGAAACAGGCGGTTGGATTGTCTATAGCTACACGCTGTTTATTAAATGTCAGATCAGCTGGATTAGGGGCGTTTTTCAGAAAGTCAGTGATGGCCTTCTCTGGGGGTGGTTTTTCCGGCATCTCATCGTTGTGGAATCCCCAGATTTCAAGCAATTTGCCAATCAGAGGATTAAAGGTACCTTCACTCATGAGAGCCAGTTCTTTTGCGCGTTTCAACAAAGGCATCATTTTGTCGTCGACAGGTGCCGGCTCACCTCGTGCCAGATGCTGGTTGATGGAAAGCAGAGGCCCCGGATGCCATGCGTGCCAGTCGTGGTGCATTCGTTTGAAGTCGGTTTCAAGGATCTTTGCAGCCTTGTCAGCCGTTTCTTGATCGGTACCGGTAATTGTCAGTTCAACAATAGTTCCAAAAGCAAAAAAGGTATACTTGTGGATCTCGTTTTGGGGATCACTGCAGGAAGCAATCATCAGCAAAAAAGCAAGGGACAGCAAAGTACGTCTTTTTCTTTTCATGAGCGCAATCGGTGTGTTATGGCATCCATGAGATCAGCGGCGATATCCAAGTTGTAGA
Source organism: Gammaproteobacteria bacterium (assembly GCA_026984775.1). GTDB lineage: Bacteria > Pseudomonadota > Gammaproteobacteria > CAJXQU01 > CAJXQU01 > CAJXQU01. The sequence goes on along the minus strand of JALSRM010000035.1, from coordinate 65,078 downwards.
GGGAATCCAGTTCACGGATACAAGTAGGACTGGTGACATTGATCTCGGTGAGATAATCACCAATGATGTCGAGACCAACAAAGATGAGACCCTTCTCCCGAAGTTTTTCTCCGACCTGATCGCAGATCCAGTAATCATGCGGACTTAGCGGAACCCCTTCGCTGCGGCCACCTGCGGCAAGATTTCCTCGTGTCTCACCTTCGGCGGGAATTCGTGCCAAGGCGTAGGGCACGGGTTTTCCTTCGATCAAAAGCACACGTTTGTCTCCAGCGCTGATCTCGGGAATAAAACGCTGCGCCATGATCGGACGCCTGCCGTGCACTGTGAGTGTCTCAATAATTACATTCAGGTTGGGATCCTGTTCTCGGACGCGGAAAATGGATGTCCCTCCCATGCCATCCAGGGGTTTCAGAATGATGTCTTGGTGTCTCGTCAGAAAAAGCCGGATCTGATCTGGATCGCTGCCAACCCATGTTGGCGGGCAGCATTGTGGGAACCAGGCAGTAAACAGTTTTTCATTTGCATCTCTTAGGCTTTGTGGTTTATTGATTACCAGGACACCGGCCGCTTCAGCCAGTTCAAGCAGATAGGTGGTGAAAATGTATTCCATATCGAAAGGAGGATCCTTTCGCATCAGAATGACATCCAGATCCTTCAGAGTACGAGTCTGTTTTCCCTCAAGTGTAAACCAGTCATTAGGATTATCCCGAACCCGCAAGGCACTGCAATTTGCACGCACTTCACCCTCATCGAGAAACAGATCAGATTGTTCCATGTAATAAAGATTCCATCCACGTGCCTGTGCTGCAAGTAGCATAGCAAAGCTGGAATCCTTCATGATGGAAATACGTTGAATGGGATCCATCACGATCCCGAGATTGATTGGCATAACCTTCTTGCTCAATGTATGAGGTTATGATCTTACCGCAAAGCAAGCGCCTTTTGGCAGTAGGAAAAATATCAGGGGGCGTTTCATTTCCAAAAAGCCCCCTGAAGGAGGAAGTCGCTAAGTTTTTCGTTTGTTTCCAGAAAAGCCTAGCAGGCCGATCAGACTGCTGGCCATCAGTAGAAGTGCTCCGGGGATGGGTACGGCGGAGACTTCTGCGGTAGCAAGTTCCAGGGACTGGTTCGCCTGAGAGAGTTCAGGTGTAATCAACTCAGGGCTAACTTCCGGTTTTGACTTCTGGAATTTTTCGGTTTGTATGCATTGTTCCTTTCCTCCTGCCAGACATGGAGTTTCTGCTGGATCTGCTGAAAGGGCAAGTACATCGTCGATCACAGGGCTATCGTCGCCATCATTCAGGTTCTCATCCAGCGAGAACTGATCCAGATAGGCTGGGTCCCACCATCGCAACTCCGGGGGGATTTCGTTTACAGCCGGAGTTTCTGTTGGTGTACCGGGTTCTTCAACGACATTGACGGGCGTTTCTGCCGGTGACGGGGTTGCGGGTTCCGGTGTAACAACTGTTACAGGTTCAGGTGGAGGAAGGTTCGGTGGATTACTGTTAACGGGACTGTTTTCAGGGATACCTGTACCCGTCAGATCAAGTTCCAGGAGGAAGTTGTCGAAGTCACTGCCGGAACCAGGATGGTCCCAGTTTGCAGACCAGAGGACTTTTTTACCATCATTCGTAATTGTGCCATGGGTTTCCTGCCAATAAGCAGTAGTTGTGTTGTAGGTCTTGGAGAGGATTTCGGCTTCAGGATTATCTGGATCGAGCTTGACCAGTACCATGGACTTGTCCAACCAGTTCTGTTCCTGTTTTCCATTGCCCAAAGTTGTACTGATCAAGGCATAGCCGTCATGGTTCGCAGAGATGTGCACTCCACCCTGAAACCCGTCTGGAGAGTTGCTGTAATTCAGTTTCAGTAGCTTCGTTCGGTTTGTTCCTTCATAGCCCTGTGAGGCACTTTTTATTGCTTTGGTTTTCCAGTCGATGGGAATCAGATCAACATAATCGGTACGTGTATTTTGCATGACAATGACTTCATTACCATTACTGTCAATCCCCACATCCGCGTGAGCCGTGGTGTAATCCAGGCGGTTAAAGCGAGAAAAATCCTTGCTGGCCATGGTCAGCCCGGTGATATTTTCCGTCTGTTCATTGCCTTTGTAGTTGAGTCCGCCGATCAGGACATAGTTACCTTTTGGAGACATACCAACCCAGTCGATATTCTTTTCCTTGCCCCTGAGGGTGTACACACCCAGAACCTTGTCGGTCTGTCGATCCCAGGTAAAGATGTGTTTTCCCTGGTAGTTGTTAGAAGCATCACCCTGCACCAGAAAGGCCCAGTAACGTTTGTTGTAGGAGGCCTCGCCTTCATCCTTCATGGTGATGCGGTAAGCTCCTGAACCAAGATAGGGTTTCAGCACAGGATCCTTGGAAAAATCTTTGATTACGGTTGTTTTGCCGGTTGTTGGATTGACTGTTTTGATGGCAAATCTGGAAAGCCCCCAGATCTTGTTGGGATCGTTCCGGTCCCAGCGGGCTTCGGAAACAGGTAAACGGGTGACAAGATTACCGACGCCATTATAGGGATAGCTCTTGGTTCTATAGACATTGGATCGGCCGCCCCTGCCATTGAGGATGATCATGGACTGTCCCTTGTTATAGGGATCAAAACGGGAGTATTCATGCCGCGATCCGTCTGTACCAGGGTTTGTCAAACGGGTCAGGTTCAGTCCGGAGATCGGTTCCGGTATCCTGCTGCCCGGTGAAGGCAAAGAAAAACTGGGTTGTTTGAACAGCGAATTGGTGCCAGACAAGGGGTCTGGAACCGTATATAGGGTTGCGCTTTGAGTGCTCACAGAGGCTAGTGACAGAAAGGAGACTGTGCCAACTATAAATTTTTTCATTTCCAATACCCCCTCCATGCGGGTTTTGTAAATAGTTTTTTGAATACGCCTTCATCCTGAAGTGATTCGGATCATCTCCGTTGTTTAGTGATCAAATTACTGATCAAAATGACCCGCTTCCATGTTTTGTAATCGTTTCTTTTTTCTTAAGAAGATTCTCCACCATAAAAGGTGGTTGTCTCGTAGGACTGGAGGGCAAAACAGGAGTTCTTCCGATTTATGTGACGACGGTCACAAAGTGGAGAAAAGCGAAAAGTCCACAGATTTTCAGTTGCAAATGAATAGTTGGAAATAAATTGTTCGAAAGAATTTCCGAACTGAAACGTTGAATACTGCATCCTCGGCCTCATTGCCTACCCAGCCCAATTTGTTTATTTCCCCTTCCCTTGGCCGGATATTCCCGTCCGGCATCAATGGATAATTATAATAGAAAGAAAGTGTTATTGATAGTTTTCACTTGGTTTTGGCTGATAGTTTAATTTTTTGCTTGCAGCAGGACTTACCGATTCGTAGCATGTGCTGATGGATACAATAAAAATTGTTACCCGAAAAAGTCCTCTCGCGATGTGGCAGGCGGAGCATGTTCGTGATTGTTTGCTGTCGGAGCACGTTGACCTCAATGTCGAACTGATTGGAGTTCAGACCCAAGGAGACCGGGTTCTCGATTCCCCCCTGGCAAAAATTGGTGGAAAGGGTTTGTTTGTAAAAGAGCTGGAAAATGCGCTTCTTGATGGCAGGGCTGATATTGCCGTCCATTCCATGAAAGATGTCACCATGGAAATGCCCGAGGGTTTGGCTTTACCTGTAATTATGGAACGAGAAGACCCGCGGGACGTATTAATCACAGACAGACCCGTTACTATTGCATCATTGGATGAGAAGGCTCGTCTTGGCACATCTAGCCTGCGCCGCCAGTGTCAGATTAAAAATCTTCGCCCCGATCTGGAGATTCTTGATCTTCGCGGTAATGTGGGTACACGACTAAGTAAATTAGACAAGGGCGAGTACGATGCGATCATCCTGGCAGCAGCAGGTGTAATCAGACTTGGCCTGGAAGAACGGATCACCTCTCTGTTAAGCCCAGAGGAACTGCTGCCCGCAATTGGACAAGGTGCAATAGGCATACAATGTCGCGCTGAGGATACCCATACTCAGGCATTGATCGCACCACTGAATCATTCTGATACACATACACGTGTAGTGGCTGAACGGGCAGTCAACCGACGCCTGTTCGGAGGATGTCAGGTGCCCATCGCCGGGTTTGCTGAACTGGACGGGGATCAGCTGCACATTCGTGCTCTGGTAGGTGAAACGGATGGGAGCAGGATCGTTCGTGGCGAGATTGTGGGCCACCGTAATCATGCAGAAAAATTGGGAACAGCGCTGGCGGAAGATCTACTGTCACGTGGTGCAGACAGAATTCTGGAAAATCTGGGGTAGTATTTGGAACAGACGTTGAAGGATCTCTGGGTTGTCGTAACCCGGCCTGCCGATCAGGCAGAGAGTCTTTGCTCTGCGCTTGAGGAAAGAGGCGGACATGTTATCCGCTGGCCGGCGATTGCCATTGAGCCTATAGAGCTGTCTCGGGAGACTATCCATTATATCAAACAGTTGAAGTCCTACGATCACGTAATTTTTATCAGTGTCAATGCCGCCAGCTACGGAATCTCCGCGCTGCGGCGTTATGATCAGGAGCTCAAAGGGCTGAACGTATATGCAGTGGGCAAATCTACTGCCCGGGCACTGATGCAGGCTGGAATTGACAAGATCAAGGTGCCGAAGATTGCTTCCAGCAAAGGGTTGCTTGCCATGCCTGAATTTGACGTGGATGTCCTGAAGGGAAAAAAATGTCTGATTTTCCGCGGCATAGGGGGTAATGAAAAACTGGCAGAAGGTCTGTCAGCAAGAGAGGCAGAGGTTGACTATGCGGAGGTCTATCGACGGCAGGTGGCCGATTCCGATCCGGAGGTTCTCGTAACGCACTGGGAGAACGCACAGCTCGATCTGATTATCGTTACCAGTATTGCAGGACTGGATAATTTGTTTGTTATACTGGGCGAAAAAAATCGTCAACACCTCCTGTCTACACCCTTGTTGACAGTAAGTGAACGCGTTGCCGACTATGCCAAACAGAAAGGCTTCCATCGTCAGATTTTGATTGCCGAAAGCGCTGGCGACAGGGATATAATTGCTACGATGCAGAGCTGGCATCGAATGAGGGAGAAAGAATGAGCGAGAATACTACTGAACTCAGCAAAGACGCAGATTTTGAACCGGTCGAATCTGGCGCCAGTTCTGCAAAAAGCGGTACCATGGCGAAAAGTGTTGTGAACGTCTTGTTGATCCTGTTGCTGGTCGGTGGTGCTATCTACTGGTTATATGATCGCCAGCAAGAACTCAGGCTTCAGATTGAGAAAAAGATTCAGCAAATCGATAGTAAAACCACTGAAGTGGTTTCTGAAATAAAGGAGACAACGTCCTCGGTCACTGAGTCCTCATCCTCCTTGCAATCATCTCTGGCTGAACTGAAGGCACGCGTGGAGGAGCTCGCCAATGGTCAGAAAGTGCTCAGTGAATCACTCGATGTCATCCAGAATCAAAAACCGAAACAGGAAACCGACTGGGTGCTTGCCGAAGTGGAATACCTACTGACTGTCGCACAACAGCGGATCAGTCTGGAGCGTGATGTCACGACGGCACTCAAGGCGCTGGAGGCGGCTGATGCCAAGCTGAGAGATCTTGGCAATCCGAACCTAAATCCGATCCGGGAACAGTTGATCAAGGAGATGAATGCCTTGCGCGGAGTCGAGGATGCCGACATCAGCGGCATAGTACTGTATCTCTCTGATGTGACGTCCCGTGTGGAATCCCTGCCGCTGAAGGATTTTGAAGTGCCAACATTGAAAGACATGAAGAAGATGGCGGGCAAGGAGGAAACATCTTCCAGAAGCTGGAAGGAGGTATTGCTTGCCATGTGGGACGATCTGGTCAAACTGGTGGAAATCAAGGATCAGGAAGTCCCCGATGAGATCCTGTTCGATCCCGAACTTAGGTATTTCCTGCAACAGAATCTCCAACTGGAACTGACCAGTGCCAAGCTGTCTGCGCTGCAGCGTGACACAGGCGGTATGAAGGCATCTCTGACCCGGGTTTCCGAGATCCTGAAACGCTATTTCGATGTGGAAGCAGCATCTGTCAAATCGATTCTTGAAGAACTAGATCGTCTCCAGAAATTGGATCTGAAACCACCCATGCCAGTGATTACAAAATCGCTCAACATGTTGAAAGCATACAGGAAGGCTGCAGGACAGGAGGATCAGTCCTCATGAAACTGCTTTTTATTACACTGGCCCTGTTACTTGCAGCCATTTATGTTGGCAATGTCGCCATGGACGATCCCGGCTTTGTCATTATCGGTTATCATGGACAGGTCATCAGGACCAGTTTTATTTTCTTTGCCCTTGTCACTATTCTGGCTGGTATCTTGCTCTATTATACCGTTCGGTTCGTTGCCCATCTGTGGGCCACTCCCCGAAAAGTAAGTGAATGGAACGCCGATCGTAAGGAGAAAAAGGCTCAGAAATCACTCTCCAAAGGTCTTGCAGCATTGGCAGAAGGAAAGTGGGAAGAGGCCGAACGTTCACTGGCCAATGACGCTCAGATCAGTAACCGGCTTTCTCATGTACATTATCTTGGTGCAGCAAAGGCTGCGCATAAGCTTGGTAAGGTCGATGTACGGGATGAATATCTGCAGCTCGCTTCTTCCTCAGAGGCTGGATCTGATATTGCGGTTGGGCTCACTCGAGCCGAACTCTTGCTCGAACATGGTCAGGATAATATTGCTAGAATCACATTGGAAGAACTGCTTGAAGAGCATCCGAACCAACCAAGGGTTCTCAAATTATTGTCTAAAACGTACCAGAAGAATAAGGCCTGGAAATTATTACAGCCCCTACTCAAACGTTTGAAAAAAAACAAAGTATTGTCAGAGGAAGAGTTTGATGTATTGGAGAAGCAGACTTGGGAAGGCCTTCTAAAAGAGGCATCATCTGATATAGCGACGCTCAAGGAAACCTGGCAGACAATGCCAAAAAAATTGAAAGCTGATCCGGATTTTCTGTTCCTGTATCTCGAGAAACTGGTACATTCTTCTGAAAGTAATGAAGCGCTTCCCCTGATCGAAAAGGCCCTCAATAAACAATGGGATGATCGGCTGGTAGCACTCTACGGGATTGCCAAGGGAGCCAACCCGGCTAAACAGCTTGAACGGGGTGAAAAATGGTTGCCAGAACATCAGGATGATCATACCCTGCTCTCTGTTCTGGGTGCGCTCTGTTATCGGAACGAGTTGTGGGGTAAGGCCAAACATTATCTTGAGACGGCAATCGAATATGGGGCGGGCCTGGAAGTCTATCGACAGCTGGCCGATACGCTCGAAAAAATGGGTGATCCGGAAGCAGCGGCAGAGGTTCGCAAGAAGGGGTTGGAAATGGCAACCCAGCGATCACAGGAACTGGTTGCTGTCGATTGACCCTTGTTTCGTTGACTCAAGAGCAGAAATTGGGAATTGCACAATTTCTACAGGGTCACAATCAGCGTTTGCCAGATCCCCAAATTTTTGCGACGGCTCGATCATTCCCCAAAATTCCGATCACCAGACTGACAAACCCTACTCCGCCAAAAATTACTACTGGAAACAGATAGCCCGGACTTTTACCCTGAGCTAAAGCAAATACGACAGAAGCAAGCCCGGAAAACAGCAGGCCAAGCACGATCAAAACTGTTCTCTGCAGAGGTTTATAGGTATAAAGATCGGAACCGGTTTCAAAGCGACTCAGAATCGGAGCAAACAATTTTCTTAATGGCTCCTTCATTTGTTTGGGTATTGAAAACTCATTTTTCTTCTTTTTTAGCAGCGAACTCAAAAGCATCGGAATAAAGCCGTTCTTCAGGTAAACCTCGAGTGGTTAGAGCTTCATGAACAGCCTGAACCATAACGGGTGGTCCACTGGCATAAACATCGAAATCCGAAAAATCACTGAAATCTTCCAGAACGGCCTCATGGACGAATCCGGTCTTTCCCTGCCATTCATCCCCCTCCATAGGTTCTGACAGAACGGGAACATACTTTATGTTGTCATGTTCTTCAGCCCAAGATCGTGCAAGTTCATCCTGATAAAGATCCCGTTTCGCCCGTACTCCCCAATAGAGGGAGACGGGACGTTTGTCCTGTTTTGCGATCATATGTTCGATAATGCTTTTCACCGGTGCAAAGCCGGTTCCGCCCGCAATGAACAGTGAAGGTCGATCGCTTTCTTCGCGCAGAAAGAAATTCCCAAAAGGACCCTTGATCCTTAACAGAGTTTTTTCTTTCATTTCCTTGAAAACAAGCTCCGAAAAGACACCGCCATCGTAATAGCGAATCTGTAATTGTAGATACTCATCGTCATGAGGAGCATTGGCAAGTGAGAATGATCGTTCCCGCCCATCCTTCATCAGAATATCGATGTACTGGCCAGCCAGGAATTGTAGTCGTTCGGATGAAGGCAGTTTTAGCCATAGCCCCATGACATCGTGTGACAGCTGCTTCATGTGCATGACACGTGACGGCAATGTCTTGATGGGTATTTCACGGGTCTCCTGGACGGTCTTTATTCTGAGAACCAGATCTGTTCCTGCACGAGCCTGACAGCATAAAATCCTATTGTTTATGAGATCGTCTTCCGTCAGTGCTTCCGGCTCCGTACTACCATAATGAATTTCACCTTCTACCAACACAGCTTTGCAGGCACCACAAGTTCCACTGCGGCAGCCATAAGGGAGCTGGATACCTGCACGTAAGGCTGCATCAAGAACAGATTCGTCTGGATTAGCCTGGAATTCATCTTCATCCGGGAGGATGACAATTTTTCGGGAAAGGTTTTTACTCATATGCAAACTCGCAGATTACCCACTCATGCGGGCCAGGGTTGTACAATTTCTGATGGGGCTCCAGATCAAGGTCTGCTTCTGGTACTGTTAAGCCAGCGTAGCAGAGGCTTCCATTGGTCCCGGTCAACCTGTGTGGCATAGGGTGCAAATTCAAAGATGGACAACCCCTTTTCTGCAGCACGAATATAGTTTTGGCTGGCGCGCAGGACTGTCATGAATGGGAGTTTTTTCCCATCGGGCAGCTTCACTCGTGAAAGATATTCATTCAGTTCATTGCCTGCGATGGTATGTTCTCGCACCCGGTTGGCAACAGCGGTCAGCTTGACTTCAGCCTTGATCACCTTATTGATTTTTTTGAGATTTTCAATAAAACGTGACGCAGCCCGCATATCCAGCGGCGAGGGGAGTACAGGCATGATAATGGTCTCTGCTCTGCGCAACAAGTCACTGATAGGTCTGCCATGGAGTCCAGCAGGGGCATCCATGATCAGTACATCAATATTTTTGCCTGCACGAAATTTCTCTTCGAATGCCGCGACACCCTGGATTTCAGGGAAGGATTCAGGTCGTACAGCAAGCCAGTCCAGACTTGATGCCTGTTGGTCAAAATCAGCGAGCAAAACGGATTTTCCATGTGATGCATAATAACCGGCAAGGTTGGTCGCAATTGTTGTCTTGCCACAGCCGCCTTTGGGGTTAATTACCAGGATAGATCGCATTTTTTTCTCCGAATCTCTTAACGAGAGTATACCGTTTTATATCATGTTTATACCATTCTTCGCGCAGCCATCATTTTTTCGGCGATGGGAGTAAAAATCAATTCCATGGCAAAAATCTTCTTGCTTGCAGGAATGACGAGGGTGTCGGGTGTCGACATGAAAGAGCCGTCGATCATGGCAAGGAGGTAAGGAAAGTCGACATCCAGTTTTTTGTGATTGCGAACATGGACCACGGAAAAGCTCTCATCATTGGTAGGCACGTCCCGTTCAGCAAAGGGGTCTGAAGTATCGACAGTCGGTACACGTTGAAAGTTGATGTCCGTACGCGAAAACTGCGGCACAATGTAGTGGACGTAATCATGCATGCGATCTAGGATTGCCTGGGTTGCTGCTTCAGCCGAATGCCCTCTCTCCAATCGATCCCGGTGGATTTTCTGAATCCATTCAAGGTTGATGATCGGCACGACACCAATCAATAAATCGACGTACTTTGCGACATTGACCTTATCCGTGATCAAGCCACCGTGCAGCCCCTCATAGAAGAGGACATGTGTCTCTTTAGGCAGGGGCTCCCATTCCGATATGGAGCCGGGTGGAAGTTGATGTTTGGCCGCTTCTTCTTCATTGTGCACATACCAGCGCCGTTTTCCGGTGCCTTTTTCTGAATATTCACGAAACACGGCTTCCAGTTCTTCAAAGAGATTACCTTCCGGTCCGAAATGGGTCACCATTTTGCCCTGCTTCTTCGCTTCTTCAACGGCCTTCTGCATTGCCTGACGATCATAGCGGTGAAAGCTGTCTCCTTCGATGATTGCCGGTTTGATGCCTTCGCGCGCGCAAATGTGTTCGAAAGCCGTTTTCACATTGGTCGTTCCAGCACCAGATGAACCGGTTACAGCAATAATCGGATGCTGTTCAGACATGTCGGGGTTCTCCTTTGGATCCATATAAAACAGGTAGGATACGTTACCTCATGTATAATGGCATCGCAAAATTTCAAGAACCTCGATATTGCCGTGGCACCAGTAATTTCCAGTCCGTATGATAAAAACTGATCAAGCTCTCTATTTGCGCCTGCTTCGTTATGTAAAGCCCTACTGGAGACTGTTCGGTTTTTCTGTTCTTTGCATGGCGATTCTGGGTGCACTGGAGCCTGTGTTGCCTGCCTTGCTGAAACCCCTTCTGGACGGCAGTTTTGTTGAGCGATCAAACTCGAATCTTTTGTTGATCCCGTTATTGTTGGTTCTGCTTTTCCTCGCGCGAGGCATTTTTATGTTTGCCAGTCATGTGTCATCTCATTGGGTGGCACATCGTGTGGTCATGGATCTGAGAAAAGAGATGTTCGACAAGTTGGTGACCCTCCCGACCACGTTCTTTGACGACAATGCCTCCGGGTCACTGATTTCTAAACTGACATTTGATACTGCACAGGTTCAGTCTGCATCTACCCAGGTAATTACTGTACTTATCCGCGATACCCTTGCAGTTTTGGGACTGGTTATTTTCATGCTGTATATGAACTGGAAGCTGAGTCTCATTGTTTTTGTTCTTGCCCCCATTATTGCCTTTATTGTTCAGACAGTGAGCGAGCGGATGCGTCGCATGAGTTATCGGGTGCAGGAGTCCATGGGAGAAATCACCCGTGTTTCCCAGGAAGCAATCGAGTCACAAAAGGCAGTAAAGATCTATGGTGGCCAGGAATATGAAAAACAACGGTTTGCCAATGCCATCAACAAGGCCCGGCAATACAACATGAAAGTGGTTGTGCCCGCCGCTGCGAATGGGCCGATCATCCAGCTTGTCATGGCAGTGGGTCTTGCGATCATCATCTACTTCTCTACGTCATTGGCACAAAAAGGATTGATGACAGCAGGTGATTTCGTCTCCTACTTTACTGCCATGTCCATGTTGCTCGCTCCCATCCGACGTCTGACAAGCATTAATGAACCATTACAGCGGGGACTGGCAGCTGCACATAGTATCTTTTCATTGATGGATGAGATCTCCGAGGTCGATCACGGTACTCTCGACTTGGGCCGGGCTAAAGGGAAGCTACGGTTTGAACAGGTTTCAATGCAGTATGAACATGCTGAAGCCCCTGCCTTGATGGATCTTTCTCTTGAGATTGAACCCGGTGAAACAGTCGCTCTTGTGGGGCCGTCCGGCAGTGGTAAATCAACGCTGGCAAATCTGATTCCGCGTTTCTACCACCCTGATTCTGGCAGGATTACTCTGGATGATCATGATATTGAGATCATTACGCTTGATTCTCTGCGCAGTAATATTGCACTGGTCAGTCAGGAGATCATGTTGTTTAACGATACCATTGCAAACAACATTGCCTATGGCACTCTCCGGGGAGCTTCAGAAAAAGAGATTATTGAAGCAGCAACTGCTGCTCATGCAATGGAGTTCATCAGCGAACTGCCACAAGGGCTCAATACGCTGATCGGGGAGAGTGGTGCCCGTCTCTCTGGTGGCCAGCGCCAGCGTCTTTCAATCGCTCGTGCGTTGCTTAAAGACGCGCCGATCCTGATACTGGATGAGGCAACTTCTGCGCTGGATACGGCATCCGAGAAACATATCCAGGAGGCCCTGGAAAAATTACGGAAGGGCCGTACCTGCATCATTATTGCTCATCGTCTGTCGACAATTGAAAATGCGGATCGGATCCTGGTGCTTTCAGGCGGACGGATCGTGGAGACAGGAACACATGAAGAGTTGATGAGCAAGCAAGGTGTCTATGCCGGATTATACAGACAGGGGTTTGAGTCCCGGTTGGTTGATATCAACAACTGATCCGGTTTCTCCCTCCCCGTTTTGCCCGGTAGAGCGCTTTATCTGCTGCGCCTATCAGGCTTTCCGGGGTATCATCAGGTTGCATTTCCGCGATACCAAGTGAAATCGTCAACGGAGGGAGTGGTTCGCCTTCCACTGAATAAAGTTCGGTTTGTTCAACTGCCTGGCGTAGGCGTTCTGCCACCTGTTGTGCATCCTTCATATCCGATCCTGGGAGGATGGCGAGGAATTCTTCGCCGCCATAACGGGTAATGGCATCTTCCGGTCGCAGGTGAGATGTCAGTGAGGCTGCAATAGCATTGAGGGCACGATCACCCGCCAAGTGTCCATAGGTATCATTGAACCGTTTGAAATGGTCGAGATCCATCATGATTAAAGAAAGAGGACGGTGACTGTCTTCACTTTGACAGCGATGGATCAATCTTCCCAAGATCTTGTTCAGCCAGCGGCGGTTATAGAATCCCGTCAGTGGATCGACGGTTGCATCGTATTCAAACTCTCTCAGCAGAGACTGGATCTGATGCATCACGGAATTTCCAAAACGCAGACGGTAAGCCAGCGTTCTCAGGAGATTATTGGAGGCAATATGGGAAGTTTCGACGATTTTCCAAAGGGTTTCTTCATCGATACGCAGGACGCGAGAAGGTTTATCTGCGATGACATATCCAGAGGTAGGCTGATGATCCAGGATAGATATCTCACCAACACTGTCACCACTTTCAAGAACCGTTATTGGTTGGTCAGCATTTTTTTGCAACAGCACCTGCAAACGTCCTGACAGTAGCAGATACATAAACTCTTCCGGTTCACCTGCCTCGATCAGTGTCTCATCCTTCTCTAAATAGAGAACCGGGCAGTTGTCTAACAGGGGCTTGATGCTAGAAAGGCGGACGCCATTAAAGAGCTTGATCTGTTCCAGCTCATCTTCAGAAATTCCCAGACAGCGGTCTGTATTGAGGTTGATTTCCATACTCGGGTCGTTTTGTTTTCCTTTCGACGCTGCTTGTAATGGGGTCGATACCATTCGATTTAGTAGGGATATAGTCAACCAATTGACAAGAAAAATCAAATTTGATGAACAAAGTCAATAGGGCGGCATTCGTTACAAGTATTAACTGCAGTCGTCTTTTCCACATCCGCAAGTGGGCGATGAATCTTTATTTTGTCGTTTTTTCATCCGCTTGTAGATCAACCGGCCAGCAACGGCAAGTACAATCAAAAGGGCAAGGGAGGTCTGTATATCCATTTCAGCTCCAGATCTGATAGACCAGCAACGCACCGATGTAGCCCAGGCTGGTCATATATAACCACGACAACAATGGAATGGTCCAGGTCCCTGTCTCACGGCGGATGATGGCTACAGTAGCCGCACATTGCAGGCAGAATGCATAGAAGATCATGAGTCCTATGGCCATAGGTACGGTAAAGATTGTTGTGCCGTCAGGCCAGGTCGATGATTTGATACGCGTGATCAGGCTGCTGTCTTCTTCATCGACGTCACTACCCACAGCGTAAATAGTGCCGAGTACCGCAATGACCACTTCGCGGGCAGGGAAGGAAGCCACTACTGCAGCGGATACTTTCCAGTCCCATCCGAGCGGTTTGAAGACTGGAGCGATGGCCTTTCCGATTCGGCCCAGGAAGCTTTGTTCGAGATAAGCCGCAGCTTCCTGATTGTTCAGTTCTGTGATTCTTGTTTCTACTACGTTACCCTGCCGCTGGATCTCGACTCGTTGTTGTTCAAACTGGTTATGAATCGATACAGGATGTGGGAAATAGGCCAGTGCCCAGATAAGGATGGCAACTGTGAAAATGACTGTACCCGCCCGACGCAGAAAGATTTGGGCACGCTCCCAGAGTTTCAGCAGAACGGATCGCAGGCTTGGCAGTCGATAAGGAGGCATCTCCATCAAAAAGGTCGGAGTTGGGCCTTTGAGCACAGAGCGCTTCAGTAACAGGGCTGTTGTGACACCTCCCAGGATCCCAAGAAGATAGAGGGCCAGCAAAACCAGACCTTGCAGATTAATAAGTCCCCAAAACCAGGTTTTTTGTGGTACAAATGCGGCGATTAGAAGTGCATAGACCGGTAACCGGGCAGAACAGGTCATGAAGGGTGCAGCCAGCATGGTGGCCAACCGGTCTCGTGGATCGGAAATGGTGCGAGTGGCCATAATGCCGGGAACGGCACAAGCAAAGCTGGACAGCATGGGAATAAAGGAGCGACCAGAAAGGCCCACTGCTCGCATAGGCCGATCCATCATGAAAGCGGCTCGTGCCATGTAGCCACTGTCTTCGAGAAAGATAATGAAGGCAAACAGGATCAGGATTTGGGGCAGAAAGATGATCACACTACCGACTCCCGCAATCACACCATCGACCAGCAAGCTGGTCAGTGCACCCGGAGGCAAATGAGCCTCCAACCATTTACCGGCCGTTGTAGTTATGTGATCCATCCAATCCATCAGGGGCGTTGCCCAGGCAAAGACGGACTGGAAAACAATAGCCATTAGAAGGAGGAAGAAAATACTGCCATAAACCGGATGGCTAACGAATTGATCGATATATTCAGTCAGACTTTTCTTGGCAGTTTCGGGTTCATCGACTTCAATGGTATCGACCAGTCGGTTGATCCAGCCATAACGTGTACGTGCATCCTGCACAGAGAGACTGGGACCGTGACTCAGTTTCTTTCGCAGTTGTCTGATTTGTTCCAGAACCGGGTTGTCATGTGACTCTGCAAGACGGTGTTCTGCGTAACCCTCTTCATCAATCAGTGCCCGTTCCAGTTCGTATGAAGGGATTTCAATTCCTTCACGTCTTAATTTTGTGGCCAGTTTGATAGCTGCCTGCTTGATCTCTGGCAACAGATTGAGTGATGGAATCGCTTTCTTTTCCAGCGATTGCCTGAGCACTTTTTTCAGATTGTCGATGCCTTCACCTGATGAAGCAACGATAGGTACGACAGGAACCCCCAGTTCCTGGGCCAATTGATCGACATCGATGTGAATACCATTTTCAACCGCAAGATCCATCATGTTCAAGGCCACGACCACAGGCTGTCCCAGTTCCAGCAGCTGGCTGACCAGATACAGATTACGGCGCAGATTGGAAGCATCGATGACAATCAGGATCAGATCCGGCTTACCGATATCATCTATTGCCCCTCGTAGTACATCAATCACCACCATTTCATCGGGTGATTGCGCTGAAAGGGAGTACGTCCCGGGGAGATCGATCAGTTGAACCTCAAGGTCATCGAGTTGCAATTGACCTAGATGTTTTTCAACTGTCACTCCCGGATAATTGCCGATTTTCTGTTTCAGGCCGGTCAGGATGTTGAAAAGAGTGCTTTTCCCTGTATTAGGGTTTCCGATCAGGGCAATAACGGGCTGGCCTGTTTTCGTCACCCGATTACCTCGACCTGGATCATTTGTGCTTCGGCTTTGCGTAATGAAAGGCAATATCCCATCACCCGAATCTCAATCGGGTCGCCGCCTGGTGCTGCACGTATAATCTCAACCTCACTACCTTCAAGAACACCGAGCTGCATGAGCCGCTGCATAACCGGCCCTTCAGCAGTGAAACCTCTAACAAAGGCTTTTTTGCCAGCACCGAGACGATCGAGGGTAAAACTATCCTTGATTTGTTTCATGATTACAGGACATTATGCAGCAAGGACTCCCAAATGTTAATAATTCTCGTTTGCGGCTTGATGAATTTTTGATCTGGATCAAATGTCAAAATATTGTCACATGCTCTGGACACTGGTCGATTGCCGGTGCAAGATTAGAAAAAATGGCTAAGGAAAATTACGCTTGACAAGGACAGTATAATGAGAGAACACACGAGTTTTGATTTTGACGCATGGATGCAACTCGCAAAGGATAATCCAGAGGCCTTTGAAAAACAACGCAGGAAGGCGATAGAGAGTATCCTTTGTGATTCCTCAGGGTATACAAGAAAGCGTCTTGAAGGTCTGCAATGGCAAATCGATAGCGTGCGCCAAACGGCCGATAATCCGATGGTCGCCTGCCTTAAAATCTCCCAGATGATGTGGGAAAAGATCAAGGGGGAAGATGGCCTTGTGGATGTTCTAAACCAACTTGTCGGTCAGTCCCCGATCAAGCCCAAGTCATCAAATATCGCTAAAGTCGTGCCCCTGCATCCAAAAGATCCGGATAGGGGGGAAAAACTGGTTAAATAGCTTGCAAATATGGGGCGGGAAACGCTAAAATTGCGCGCTTCCCGAAATGATGAAGAAAAACGTACAGACATGAAACCTGATATACACCCACGCTACGAAGAAATTTCGGTCGTCTGCAGTTGTGGCAATACTTTCAAGACACGTTCAACCCTGGAAGATGAAGAGCTGCATATTGACGTCTGTTCAGAGTGTCATCCTTTCTATACCGGCAAGCAAAAAATTGTTGATACTGCTGGCCGTGTTGACAAGTTCCGGAAGAAATACGGCATGTAATGGTCACTCTTCTGACGGTGACGATAGAAAAGGACTCCATATGAGTCCTTTTTTTATGCCATCATTGGTGTCGCCTTATCTATTGCCAGTCATTGACCGCACAGCCTATTCGGCGAAACGGTAGGCAACGATCTTGTGGTCCTTCATCATCGGGATCAGGAGCAGGTTTTTCTCTTGAATGTATTCGAGATCGGCAGAACCCTGGTTGAGATTGGCCAATGTTTCAGCATGACCTTGCCTGTCAATTCGAAACAGGGTCCCGGCCATCCAGTCGGTGACCAGAAAGTCACCGTTTGCGGTGATTTCGACACCATCAAGGTTACCCACTGGATTGGCGTTGCCCAGATCAGAAATTTCCTTTGTATACAAGGAAACAATCAAGAGGTGCCCCGGGATGGTCGTTGCAAAACCTTCACCGTCCATGACGCCCCAGGAACCCACGATCAGCTTATCCTGATCAATGGCCAGGCCATTGGGTGAAGCAAGTTTTTCGCTCTTCAGCCAGAGTTCTATCATGCCGTTTTTTATACGGTAGATGGAGTCTGTCATCATATCCGAGATATAGACATTTCCTTCGTTGTCCGCAACGGCATCATTGAGGAAAACTGCCTCAGCAACGGGATAGGTTTTGATCAGCTTTCCATCCTCGAGATCGATCTCGACCACCCTTGAAATATCGGTCACAAACAGATGGTCGTTGGCGATCGCCATGCCTTTGGGTGCCGACAGGTCTCCGCTGGCCCATTTGAGATCGATGAGGTTGCCATCCGTGGACAGTTTAGTGATGAAACCGTTACCGTCCTTTTCCATTGGTGAACCGTTGATATTGGAAACATAGAGAACATTTCGTTTCAGATCGTAAATCACCGATTCTGGGGTTTTGAGTTCTGATGTTTCCGTTGCCCATAAAAGGGAAAGCGACGCGGCTTGCACTTTCGTGCCGATCACGATGGAGAACAGGAAAAGCAGTAAAGTCCCGGATATGGATCGTTTCATTTTCTTTCTCCTCGGGTTGTAAACAGTTCAGCCAATTTGGCTCCTGGATCCTCTGCCGCCATGAACGCTTCCCCCACCAGGAAGGTAAAGACTTCGTGGCGTCGCATCATGGCCACATCCTCGGGAGTGTGGATACCGCTTTCCGTGACAATGATGCGATCGTGGAAAATGTCCGGCAATAGATCCAGTGTGGTCTGCAGGCGGGTTTCAAAGGTGTGCAGATTCCGGTTGTTGATGCCGATCAAAGGGGTTCTCAACATCATGGCCCGCTCCAGTTCTTCCCGATCATGGACTTCCACCAAGACATCCATCTCCAGTTCCTGGGTCAATGCAGCCAGATCCCGCATTTGCAGGTCCTCAAGGCAGGCAACGATTAACAAAATGCAGTCGGCGCCGATAGCCCTGGCTTCATAAACCTGGTAGGGATCGATGATAAAATCCTTGCGCAGGACAGGTAGGTTACAGGCGGTCCTTGCCGCTGTAAGATAATGATCGGCACCCTGGAAATAGTATTCATCCGTGAGAACAGAAAGGCAGGTTGCACCAGCCTGTTCATAGGACACGGCGATCGATTCCGGATCGAAGTTTTCCCGAATAACGCCCTTGCTGGGCGAGGCCTTCTTGATCTCGGCAATCACTGCCAGTTTACCTTCTGCGATACGGTTTTTAATGGCACGGGTGAAGCCGCGAACAGGTGAACTGTCGGCCGCTTTTGCACGCACTTCTTCCAGGGGAACACGGGTTTTCCTGGTGGCGATTTCCTTGACCTTATCCTGGATGATCTGTTTGAGGATGTCGGGTGTTGAGTTCATTTTCAGAAAGCGTTGGTGAGTTCGACAAGGTGGGCAAGTTTTTTTTCCGCACCACCGCTGGCAATGATTTGCCGGGCGCGTTCGATTCCGAAACGCAGGTCATCGACCACACCCGCGGTATAGATCGCGGCCCCGGCGTTGAGCAGGACGATATCGAGAGGGGCCCCAGGCTCATTGGCGAGAACGGATTGCATCATCGCCAGACTGGAGGTCACATCAGGGACCGAAATGGCAGTGCTTTCCGCACGTCGCATTCCGAATTGTTCCGGTTCGATGGTGTATTCCGTGATTTCACCCTCTTTCAGTTCGGCAACGCGGGTTGGGGCACAAATGCTGATTTCATCCATTCCATCGGCGGAATGCACGACCATGGCATGCCGACTGCCCAGTTCCTTGAGGACTTTCGCCAGAGGCATGACCCATTCGTCACTGAACACGCCCAGCAACTGATTGGGTGCCGAGGCCGGGTTGGTCAGTGGTCCCAGCAGGTTGAACATCGTGCGCACTGCCAGCTCTTTCCTTGGGCCGATGGCGTGTTTCATGGCTGTATGGTGCATGGGCGCGAACATAAAACCCACACCAATTTCGGTGACACACTGGCACACCTGTTCGGCCGTCAGATCGAGTCGAATCCCAGCCGCTTCGAGTACATCAGCACTTCCGGATCGACTGGAGACGGCACGGTTGCCGTGTTTGGCCACATGGCAGCCCGCTGCCGCGGCAACGAACATACTGGTGGTGGAGATATTGAAACTGCTGGAGGCGTCACCGCCGGTACCCACGATATCCACCGTGTGTGGCAGATCGGGCAATTCCACACCGGTGGCGAGCTCACGCATCACTTCCGCGGCGGCGGTGATCTCTTCGACGGTTTCACCTTTCATGCGTAAGCCCACGAGGAAGCCACCGATCTGTGCGTCGGTAGCCTCGCCACGCATGATGCGATGCATCACGGAACGCATAAAGCTTGGATCGAGGTCCTGTTTTTTGATTACTGCATCGATCGCAGCGGGCAGATCCATGTCAGTCATAGGTCTACATTTCCAGAAAGTTTTTTAGCATGTCATGTCCATGCTGGGTAAGTATGGACTCAGGGTGGAACTGTACTCCGGAGATGGGGTATTCCTTGTGTCGCAGGCCCATGATTTCGTCCAGTTTACCGTCTGGTGTTTCCGTCCAGGCAGTGATCTCCAGACAGTCAGGCAGCGTTTCCCGGCTCACCACCAGTGAGTGGTAGCGTGTGGCGGTAAAAGGATTGTCCAGGCCCTTGAAAATATCCCTATCAGCATGATGAATGGGCGAGGTCTTGCCATGCATGATCTCGCGTGCATGGATCACATCACCACCGAAGGCCTGACCGATACTCTGGTGGCCGAGGCAGACGCCGAGAATGGGCAGCCTGCCTTTGAAGTGCTTGATGGTCTCGATCGATATTCCTGCTTCATTGGGGGTACAAGGGCCAGGTGAGATGACGATCCGTTCCGGTGCCAGATCCTCGATTTCTCCAATCGTAATCTGATCATTCCGATAGACATGCACGTCTGCCCCAAGCTCACCAAGGTACTGGACGATGTTATAGGTAAACGAATCGTAATTGTCGATCATCAAAAGCATTACAGACCACCTTCCGCCATGGCCACAGCTCGAAACATGGCACGTGCCTTGTTCATGGTTTCCTTCCATTCCAGTGCAGGGACTGAATCGGCAACGATACCGGCTCCCGCCTGGATGTGCAGCGTATGATCCTTGATCACCGCTGTCCGAATTGCAATTGCGGTGTCCATGTTGCCCTGCCAAGAGAGATAGCCCACTGCACCGGCATAGATGCCTCGTTTCACTGGCTCCAGTTCATCGATGATCTCCATGGCCCGGATCTTGGGGGCACCACTGACCGTGCCGGCCGGGAAGGTCGCCCGCAGCACATCCAGTGCTGAGCGTCCTTTGTCTACTTTACCGATCACATTGGAGACGATGTGCATGACATGGGAGTAACGTTCCACGATCATTTTATCCGTTAGTTTGACCGAACCGATCTCAGCCACTCGCCCGACGTCATTGCGGCCCAGGTCGATGAGCATCAAGTGTTCGGCCAGCTCTTTCGGGTCGTTGAGGAGGTCCTCCTCCATCCGTCGGTCATCCTCCACTGTTCTGCCGCGACGCCGTGTGCCGGCAATGGGCCTGACGGTGACCTCGCCTTCTTCGACCCGGACCAGGATTTCGGGTGAGGATCCGACAATCTGAAAGTCCTCCAGATCGAGAAAGTAGAGATAGGGCGACGGGTTGAGGCAGCGCAATGCCCGGTACAGGTCGATGGGCGGTGCTTGATACGGAATCGAGAGCCGTTGCGAGATGACCACCTGCATGGCATCACCATCGACAATATATTCACGGATTTTCTCCACAGCAGATTCGAAACCCTCCCGGGTGAATCCAGAGATGAAGTCGGCCTCGGTAATCGCTCTATGTTCGGAGGGAGAGGCTTCATGGACCCTGCCCCGTTCCAGTTGTGATACGAGCTCGTCGAGCCGTTGCAGGCTTTTTTCATAGGCATTTTCAATCGCCGGATCGGCATGGACGAGAATCAGCAGTTTACCGCTGAGGTTGTCGAACACCAGCACCTCGTCCGAGACCATCAGCAGAATATCGGGATTCCCCAGTGGATCGGGATTTGGGCATTCGGCAAGTCGGGGCTCAATATATCGGATGGTGTCGTAACCAAAGTAACCGACCAGGCCTCCCGTGAACCGGGGTAATCCATCGACTTCCGGTACCCGGAACTGCTGTCGGTATTGTTCAATCCAGGCAAGCGGATCGTGGGTTTCGGTTTCGTTGATTACCTTACCGTCACCCAGGACCTGGATCTGATTGCCACGGATATTCACCACCATTTTGGCTGGCAGGCCGATGATCGAATAACGGCCCCATTGTTCTCCACCGTGGACGGATTCGAAGAGGTAGGAATAGGGGCCTTTGGCCACTTTCATGTAGGCAGACAAGGGTGTATCGAGATCCGCCAGAATCTCCCGCATCAACGGAATCCGGTTATAGCCTTGTATGGCATATTGTTGAAAGTCTTCCTGGTTCATGCGGGGAACAGCTCGATCAGTTCTGTCAGTGAATCGATCAAAAAGTCGGGATTGGCGCTGGCGATATCCCTGCCGTGATTATAGCCATAAGTGACACAGAGTATGGGCATGTCTGCAGATCTTGCAGCCTTGAGATCATTGATCGAATCTCCCACCATTAGACAGTTTTTCACTGGCACACCTGTTTGTTCTGCCGCATACAACAATTGATCCGGTTCCGGCTTCTTGCGCGACAGGGTGTCTCCACTGACGACAATATCAAAATCATCCAGAAGACCGAAGGATTCGAGCACAGCCCGGGTGAAGCGTTCACGTTTATTGGTCACACATCCCAGTTTACAGCCTCGGTTTTTCAGATGATCCATTGCTTCACGTGCCCCGGGGTAGAGCTGGCTGCGCTTGCTGGTGTTCTGAATATAGATCTCGGAAAACAGGGTAAAGGCCTTTTCGAAAAGTGTCTTATCAGGCTCACCATCCATCTCCCCGGTCAGTGCAGCTTTGACCAGCTTGTCGGCACCGCGCCCGACCCAGGTTCGGATCTTCTCTTCACCATGCAGTGGCATGTCCAGCTCTCTGAGAGTGAGGTCAATGCTGTACGCAAGATCCGGCACACTATCGACCAATGTGCCATCCAAATCGAACAAGACCAGTTCAGGGGTTTGCATCATGGAAGTGTCCTTGGTTTCAACAACTGAGTACTTTTTGCAGTTTGGAGCGCATTTCTCTGATCGTGGATTCGTAATCATCACTGCCGAAAATAGCAGAACCCGCAACAAAGGTGTCGGCACCTGCTCGCGCAATCTCTGCAATATTCTCTACTTTTACACCGCCGTCAATTTCGAGACGAATATCATATCCGCTGGCATCGATGAGAGCCCTGGCTTCTTTGAGTTTCAGCAGCGCGGAAGGGATGAACTGCTGGCCCCCGAACCCCGGGTTGACCGACATCAATAGAACCATATCCACCTTGTCGATGACGTACTTAAGGCAAGTGAGCGGTGTCGCCGGATTGAAAACCAGGCCGGCCTTGCAACCTGAGTTGCGTATGAGCTGCAGAGATCGATCGATATGATCCGTGGCTTCCGGATGGAACGTGATGTAGGTGGCTCCGGCCTTCGCAAAGTCGCCGATTAAGCGATCCACCGGTTTGACCATCAGATGAACATCAATGGGGGCAGACACCCCATAATTTCTCAATGCTTGGCAAATCACGGGACCGAAGGTTAGATTGGGTACAAAATGGTTATCCATGACATCAAAATGGATGAAATCAGCTCCGGCTGCGAGTACCGCATCCACCTCTTCACCAAGACGGGCAAAATCTGCTGAAAGTATTGATGGGGCAATGACGAAATCTGCCATGATCACTGTTTGCTGATGAAAGCCGGAACTTTACCCGATCGGCAAGGTAATTGCAGCAATTTTTCGGATTTGGAATTGTCGAAGAGGGTCACATTGAAACGTTGTATTTTTATCGGTTTGCTACTGATGGTTACTCTGGTCTCAGCCGCAGAAAAGAAAAAAGAGACAAAGCCGCAGGAGAATGCTGAAAATTCAGTAGCTCAAGAGGTAGTTAAGCCTGATCAGGAAAAAATGATCAGTAAACAGATTGAGCGGAATCTCCGTGGCGGTGAAGCTGTCTGGCTCCCGGATGGAAACCAGACTTTCCTTGGAATTTATACGCCGAATCGCTGGAAAGAAACCCAAGGTGCGGTCTTGTTATTGCACGACGTGGGGGCCAATGCCGACTGGCCCAATCTCATTTCTCCTTTTCGCCGTTTTTTCCCCGAAAAAGGCTGGCACACACTCTCACTGCAGTCCCCCATGGTCAGGGTGGATATGGAGAAAGAGGCCTATCTCACACAGTTTGACCGGCTGATTGCCCGTATTGATGCCGGTGTCCGATTTCTGAAACAGAAAAATATCGGCAATATCATTCTCGTAGGTCATGGCTGGGGAGCTGCGGCTGCCATTTTATTTATCACCAGAAACCAAGATGCTCCAGTGACGGCTTTTGTTGCGCTTAGTATACCGGGGGGTGAGGCATTGAACCCTGTTGTCACGAAGGGGAAAGCTCTTGAGAAAGTGGAGATGAAAAAGAAAGAAAAAGCGTCAAAAAAAGAACCTGAAGAGGAAAATCCCGTCAAACAAAAGCAAATGCCTGAACGGGACTTTCTTGTAGAAATCCAGAAGATCAAGATTCCTCTGTTCGATATTATTGGACTGAACGACTATCAGGAGGTAGTCAGAGAGGCTGAAAAACGTAAGGAACGAATGCAGTTGTCGGAAAACCAGGCCTATCGCCAGTGGCGGGTGGAAGGGGCAGATCACTATTTTCGTGGACAGGAGCTCATATTGTTCAAGCGTATTCTTGGCTGGTTGAGAAAAAATGCAGGTGGCATGGAGATCGCAACACCATCCGGCTCATAATGTGTCCAAATGTGATAGGATTTTAAAAAAATGTCAGATTAATGTTTTTTTACAGACCCGCAGAAAGAAAAAAGTCATGATTATCCTGAAACCATGTTCAGGAGACAGAAATCTGACTCGAAGGGGGGGTAACTCATTGAACAATCTGCATTCCATTTCGAGAGGGTTCCTAATCCTCGTATCCCTGTTGATCACTGCTTGTGCGCAACAGTCAACTAAAGCGGATCGACAGTCTGTGGCTGCTGTCATTCAGGATCATTCACCGGATCAGGAGTGGGTAGAGAGGCCGTTACAGCGTATCAAGGAAATACCAGCTGTCCGGTTTTCTGAAGGAAGTAGCCGTCTGAGCACCCGGGCACGTAAACAGATCAGCAAGATTGCACATCTGCTCAACCGTCCTGATCTTGCTACTCGACCGGTCATCATCACTGGACATTCGGATACTTTGGGCGATGAAGAGAAAAATCTGGTCTTGTCGAGAAAAAGAGCAGAGGCTGTCAGCCGGGAGTTAATCCTCAATGGTGTCCGGGATAGTCGCTTGAGCATTCGAGCCATGGGTGAGGCACAGCCTCTTGTCAAGGAGGTAACGGAAGATGGAGAGATCGATCCCCATGCCATGAGTATCAACAGGCGGGTTGAGGTTTCAGTCGGAGAGTTGCAGCTGGTCGGTGACCAGCTCTGACACCCGATCATGTATATTGATTTTTTCAAGCTGAAGCACAAACCCTTCAAACTGACACCTGACCCAGATGTCTTTCATGAGAACAGCCGTCAGTTTGTGGTTTATAAAAGCCTTTTGGATGGACTGCTCGGTGGTAAAAGGCTGATCCTGTTGAGTGGTGATACCGGCACCGGCAAGACCCTGTGTGTACAACGGTTGGTGAATGATCTAGAGTCTGAACCGGGGTATCGCCCTGTTATCATCCCTTATTTATCTCTGCCCTTCGATGAGATGCTGGGCCTGATCTGTTCAGAACTCAATCTGAATTATGGACTGGACCATGATGATGACAAACTAGAAATTTTGGAGAGGTTCCTCGAACATGGTGTGAGCCCTATCCGCTCTATCGTCGTTATTATTGACGAGGCACAAAATCTTGCCAGTGGTATTTTTGATGATCTCACTGCCTTGTTGGCATTGGGAGAACGGACCAAACGGGATATCCAGCTGGTCATCATTGCCCGCAGCGAATCTGATCTGAACCTCAATCATCCCCACATGGCCGCTTTCCGTGGACGTATTGAGCTTCATTGTCACCTTGAGCCCTTGTCTCCCAAAGAGACTGCATCCTATATCAGATACCGTTTACAGGCGGCAGGTGCGGCTTATACTGATCTCTTCACAGAAGAGGCGGCCCAAAAGGTTTACGAGCTGACACAGGGACGGGCGCGATCGATCAATATCCTCTGTGATTTGACTCTCGATATCGCGGCTGCAGAAAGGGAACCCATCATAACGGTGGCTCATGTGGAAAAGGCCTACCATCAACAGAGATTTGATGACACCGTTGAGATTCAGACATCCCAAATCTCGGAAGCCATTGCACAGTTTGTCAACGAACAGGGTAAAGAAACAGAACCGTCATTTCTTCCAGAACCAGAAACGGTTGAGCATATCAAACCTGAAAAAGTCGATACCGTTGAAGAATCGCTACCCCGGATTTCTGACCCTGAAGATCAGGAAGTATCTTTCAAAGATCATGAAGTTCCAGGAACAGCCGGCCCCAGATTGAAACTGGATAATACCCTAGAGACCAAGGCTTCAGGAAAAAGCTTGTGGGGAAAAACGATAGGTCTTCTTGTTGTTCTGGCAATCATCGGTTTTGTCTATCTTCAATATACGGGTCAACCATTATGGCAAAAAAAAGGTACCACTGCCGAGCGTCCGCAGGTGATGGCTTCTACTGGAGATGGGAAGGTTGTCCATCTTCCAGAACAAGAAGTGGCCGAACAAGTGGTTTCAACGAAAGAAGATCCGGAAACGGCGGCTAATACCCATGATGCTGGTGGGGAACCCCAACCTACGATCTATCTCACAGATCAGGAGGAACAACTGGCTGCATTGGAGGCTTCAGAGGTAAAAATCTCAAAACAGCCTTTGAATGAAGACAATGGTGTGGTCTACACCATTGAAAAATCTGCCGATATTGAGTCCGGGGCTGAAAGCGATACAGCGACAAAAGCGGAGATTGCCCAATTCAATTCTGTTCAGGTTAAAAAAACAGAGGATGCTGCGGTTGAGGTTGAACAACTGTTCAGTATCGCTGAATCACAGATTGATGAATTAAAACTGACGGAGCCAGTCGGCGACAATGCGCTGGAAACCTATCACCAGATCCTTGCAATCGAGCCTGGGAATGAACAAGCGAGAGAGGAAATCCTTAAAATAAAGAGCATGTTCCTTACCTGGGCGAATAACAATCTGGAGAGTAACAGACTGACTCGTGCCCGGCATTATTTCCAGAAGGCGTTGATCGTCGATCCAGAAGATTCTGATATTCCGCAACAGCTGGCGAGGCTCGATCGTTTAATCGAAGAACAAAAAGATCATATTATCAAGGCGGGTCTCCTTGAATTGTCGAAAGAGGGAAACGTGGATGATGTACAGATCCTGCTGGAGAAGGGAGCATATCCCGATGTTCGTGATCAGCGCGGTAATACCCCTCTTATGGTCGCTTCTGATCGGGGATTTATAAAGATCGTCAAGACTCTGCTTAAGCATGGTGCTGATCCCAATCTCAAAAACAATGCTGGGGATACTGCACTAATCAATGCGGTCTGGAATAATCATACGGCTATCGCAGGTCTTTTGATCAGAAGCAAGGCTCACATCAATACAGCAAACAAGCGTGGGTGGACACCATTGATGTATGCGGCATTACATGGCCATTACGAACTTTTCAGACTGCTCTTGAAAAATGGTGCGAATATGGAAGCACGAACCAAAGATGGTAAAACAGCGCTTTCGATCGCCGCCCACAACGGAAAGCGTAAAATTGTCAGTCTTTTGCTGCAAAATGGTGCCTCTCCCCATACTACAGACACGGACGGTTGGACACCCCTCATGCATGCGGTATGGAACAACCATGCCACAGTTGTACAGATCCTGCTTCTTAAAGGTGCTCTGGTGAATCAACAGAATGTAGAAGGCTGGACGCCCCTGATGATGGCGGCCTGGAATGGGTATGAGCCCATCGTGAAAATGTTGCTACAGAATGGTGCGGACAAATCCCTGGTCAACAAGGAAGGCAACACGGCTTTTGAACTGGCATCAGAGCAAAAACACTACTCGATCGTTGCCCACCTGAGATGAGAAACCGCCCGCCTAAACGGTGACCTTCCGGTGGTTGGTTAACCGTTTGTTCACCTTCTGTATAATAACAAGTCTTTCAAACCGGGAGAGCACTAATGGAAACCATCATTGCACTGGTCGTCTTTGCCATCATTCTTGTTTTCAAGGGGGTTATCAAGGTTCCACAAGGGTATGAATATACTATTGAGAGGTTTGGAAAGTATATTCGGACTTTGAGGCCAGGGCTTCATTTCATCATGCCATTTGTCGATCGGATTGGCTCGAAGCTCAACATGATGGAAACAGTTCTGGACGTACCGTCGCAAGAGGTCATTACCAAGGACAATGCCATGATCAAGGTCGATGGTGTCGTCTTCTTTCAGGTTTTGGATGCGGCCAAAGCTGCCTATGAGGTGAATAATCTTTCCCATGCCATTCTCAATCTAACCATGACCAACATCCGCACGGTGATGGGTTCCATGGACCTGGATGAATTACTCTCCAAACGCGACGAGATCAATGCCAGTCTTCTGCATGTGGTCGATGCCGCAACAGAGCCCTGGGGTGTAAAGGTCACCCGCATCGAAATCAAGGACATCAACCCGCCCCAGGATCTGGTCGATGCTATGGCACGGCAGATGAAGGCCGAGCGTGAAAAACGTGCCGCTATTCTGGAAGCCGAGGGGCAGCGGGAATCCGAAATTCTTCGTGCGGACGGTGAAAAGCTGGCCATGATCAAGGAGGCGGAAGGCAGAAAGGAATCGGCCATGCGAGACGCCGAAGCACGGGAACGACTGGCCCAGGCCGAGGCGCGAGCAACCCACATGGTCTCCAAGGCCATCGCCGAGGGAGACATTCAGGCGATCAACTATTTTGTCGCCAACAAATATGTGGAGGCCCTGCAGGGAATAGCCTCTGCGCCCAATCAGAAGATTGTCCTGATGCCACTGGAGGCATCGAATGTGATCGGCGCATTGGGGGGCATTTCGGAAATTGCAAAAGAAACTTTCGGCAAGGGCAAGGAGTAGTGTAGCATGGAACTGATCTTTCATTTTCTGCCCTGGCATTGGTGGGTTGCCGGTATTCTGTTGATCATTCTGGAAATGCTTGCTCCCACGGGGCATACCTTGTGGTTGGGTGTAGCGGCACTAGTTGTGGGTGCCCTTCTTTGGCTGTTCCCCCAGCTGGACTGGAAACTGCAGCTGCTGCTGTTTGCTGTCTTGTCCGTTGCATCGGTATTGCTTTACAGACAATATGCCCGCAAAAAGCAACACGTCACTGATGAGCCCTCACTCAATCGCCGGGGTGAGCGCTATATTGGCCGCGTGTTCACGTTGGATGAGCCTATCATCAATGGCGTGGGCAAAATCCGGGTCGATGACACCACCTGGCGTGTCACCGGGCCGGATCGGCCTGCCGGGGAGACGGTAAAGGTCATCTCTGTTGATGGGTCTACTCTGCAGGTGGTGCCGGAGCCATGAAGGCCATCTGGGTAACGGAACTGGGTGGTCCGGAAGTCCTGCAGCTCGAGGATCTGCCAGTGCCCGAGCCGCAACCGGACGAGATCCTGGTCAGGATTGAAGCTATTGGTGTCAATCCGGTGGACACCTATATCCGAGCGGGTTATCAAGGCTACGATCCGAAAGTGCCCTATACGCCGGGGTTCGATGCCGCGGGTGTGGTGGAGAAAACCGGTGCGTCTGTGCTGGGTATCCATGCCGGAGAACGGGTCTACCTTTCGGGTTCGGTCACCGGCACCTATGCCGAATACGCTCTCTGCAAGGAAAATCAGATCCATCCGCTGCCGGATCATGTCTCCTTTGCCGAAGGCGCCGGGATTTACGTGGCCTATGTAACGGCCTATCGAGGGCTGATTCAGCGGGCTGAAGCCCGCCCGGCGCAGACGCTCCTGGTCCACGGCGCCAGTGGTGCTGTGGGTATTGCTACCCTTCAGATTGCCCGGAATCTTGGTATGCGTGTCCTCGCCACCGCCGGTACCGAAGCGGGTCGGCAACTGGTCAAAAGCCAGAGGGCTGATCAGGTGATGGACCATGCCGATCCGGGGCATTTTGACCAGATCCTCGATGCCACCGATGGGTTGGGTGTGGATGTCATCATGGAGATGATGGCCCATGTCAATCTGGACAATGATTTAAGGATCTTGGCACCACAAGGGAAGGTGGTGATTGTTGGCAACCGGGATAGCATCGAGATCAACCCACGAGATGCCATGGCCTGTGACGCTGCTATTCTTGGAATGTCGCTGATGAACATCCGCCCGGAAGAAGAAAAAGAGATCCATGCCGCAATCGGTGCAGGGTTATGCTCTCGGGTATTGAAGCCGGTGATCCGGTGTGAGATGCCACTGGAGCGTGCTGCTGAAGCGCACCGGTTGGTGATGGAGCCCGGTGCCTGTGGCAAGATCATTCTCAAACCATGATGGGAAACCGAATGTCTTTTTTCATTACTCTGGCGGTGATCCTGGCAGCCGTCGTTATTTTTCTTTATGTAAAGAGGGAAAACCAGTTGCAAGAGGCCAGTGTGAACTGGAGACCCGCAGAAGCACGCGTTACGGCCAGTGAAGTCACCCAAGAATGGGACAAGAACAGTGGCACACCCAAAAGGCGCTATGGTTTTTCCATAACCTACCTCTATGAAGTGGATGGTAAAACCTATACCGGAACACGATACAGGTTTCACGGCGGCCCTGCTTTTATGAGCCGATCTGCTGCCGAGGCTCTTCGGGCGCATTATCCGGCTGGAGCGCGAATCACTATCTTTTACGATCCCGCTAATCCGCAGGAGTCCGTGATCGAGCGTTGATTGGCCTGTTTTATGCTTGAGATTTGAAACAATCTATTTTCATCAAGTTCAATCTGTCCTGGTCGAAGTTCTTGAAAGGATAAATTGGACAAGAACCAAGCCTGTGTCCTGTACTGGAGAGGAAAATGAAAGCAAGTGATCTGTTTGTTAAATGTCTTGAAAACGAAGGTGTTGAATATATTTTTGGCGTGCCTGGGGAAGAAAATCTGGACATGCTGGAATCCTTGAAAGATTCTTCCATTCAACTGATCTTGACTCGCCATGAGCAGCCGGCCGGATTCATGGCCGCGACCGTTGGGCGGCTGACGGGCAAGCCCGGTGTCTGTCTCGCCACGCTTGGTCCGGGTGCGACCAATTTGGTGACTGCTGCAGCCTATGCGCAACTGGGCGCGATGCCGATGATGATGATCACAGGTCAGAAACCCATTCACTCCAGCAAGCAGGGGCATTTCCAGATCATCGATACCGTGGATATGATGCGGCCGATCACCAAATACACCAAACAGATCGTTCATGGTAACCGGATCCCCACCATCATTCGCGAGGCTGTTAAACAGGCAGAGGCGGAGCGGCCCGGCGCGGTCCATCTCGAGTTGCCGGAAGATGTGGCGGCCGAAAAGACCCATACCGAACCCCTTTCCATACACAAGGTGCGTCGCCCGGATGCTAATGAAAAGGCGGTCAATGAAGCTATCCAACGAATCGAGTCGGCAAAATCACCGTTGCTGCTGATTGGAGCGGGAGCAAACCGGAAGCTGATCACGAAGATGTTGACACAACTGATCAACAAGACGGGCATCCCGTTCTTCAATACCCAGATGGGCAAGGGGGTGATCCCGGAAGATCATCCACTATTCCTGGGAACGGCGGCCCTGTCCGACAATGATTATCTGCACTGTGCCATTGATCGGGCAGATCTGATCATCAATGTGGGCCATGATGTGGTGGAGAAGCCTCCCTTTTTCATGAAGCGGGGAGGTACCAAGGTGATCCATATCAATTTCGTGCCGGCTGAAGTCGACGAAGTGTACTTCCCTCAGCTTGAAGTCGTTGGCGACATTGCCAATGCCCTATGGCAGATCAGTGATCGAATCACCCGTCAGAGACACTGGGATTTCTCTTATTTCATGAAAGTGAAAAAGGCGGTTGATCAAAAGGTTCGTGAAAAGGCTGATTCAGATCAATTTCCGATGATTCCGCAGCGGTTCGTTGCCGATGTTCGTGCTGCACTTGGTCCCAAAGATATCATCGCACTGGATAACGGTGTGTATAAGGTCTGGTTTGCCAGGAATTATCACGCACTGGCACCGAATACTATCTTGCTGGACAATGCACTGGCAACCATGGGAGCAGGACTGCCCTCTGCCATGGCGGCGAAAATGATTTACCCGGATCGCAATGTGGTGGCTATCTGTGGTGACGGCGGTTTCATGATGAACAGTCAGGAAATTGAAACCTGCGTGCGATTGAAGCTCAACATTATCGTTCTTATTCTCAACGACAGCGCGTATGGCATGATCAAATGGAAACAGGATGCCATGGGCTTCCACGACTGGGGTCTGGATTTTGGTAATCCGGATTTCGTCAAGTACGCAGAGAGCTATGGCGCAACTGGTCATCGGGTCGAGTCCACGGCATCCTTTCTGCCCTTACTGAGAGAATGTACTGAAACACCGGGTGTGCATGTCATCGATCTTCCGGTCGAATACGCTGAAAATGCAAAGGTTCTGACAGAAGAATTGAAGGAAAAGGCCTGCATCCACTGATTTTTCAAAGAATACCCCCGCTGCCACAAGGACGTGGTGTAGACCGATATAACCTTAAATCATAAAGGACTATAGTTTTTATGCCTTAATGGGAGATTTTCTATAAAATAAGGCCATGACATATGATGCATGGCTCACTCTGTTCGTTCTCGGACTCTGCTTCACCAGTCTGGTGTTTACCCGTTTTTCTCCGGACATCATCATGATGGGTGCGGTCACGATCTTGTTTCTTGCCGGAGTACTGACTACAGAGGAAGCCTTAAAGGGGTTTGCCAATGAGGGCATGATCACCGTAGCCGTGCTTTATGTAGTAGCCAGTGGCTTGCAGGAAACCGGCACCATTAACTGGCTTTGTGGATCGATGCTTGGACGGCCAAAGAATGTTGCGGATGCCCAGTTCAGGCTCATGACTCCTGTCGCTGCGATGAGTGCATTCCTCAATAATACTCCAGTTGTCGCCATGTTTATCCCCATGATTTCTACGTGGGCGCGGCATAACCGGATCCCGATATCGCAATTGATGATCCCATTAAGCTATGCCGCGATTATTGGCGGTGCCTGCACCCTGATCGGTTCCAGTACCAACTTGATCATCAATAGTATGCTGGTGGATGAAAGACCAGCATTGGGACTTGCCATGTTCGATCTGGCTTGGGTTGGGTTACCCTGTGTGATCGCAGTGATCGGTTTTATTGTCCTGTTCGGGCAGAAGATACTGCCGCAGAGAGATTCTGTGGGACATGATCTGGATGATGTCAGACAGTACACGGTTGAAATGAGGGTCTCTTCAGACTCCTCGATCGATGGGAAAACCATTGAGCAGGCAGGTTTGCGTAATCTGCCAGGACTGTTCCTCGTCAGCATCGAGCGTAATGGTGAGACCATCCCAAGTGTTGGCCCACACCGGAAATTGAAAGGAAATGATCGCCTGATGTTCGTGGGGGATGTGGATTCCATCGTGGATCTAAAAAAGATCCGTGGCCTGGAGCCGGTTGATGAGGAGGACCGGCACTTCGTCAACCAAACGTTGCAGCGTTCGCTGGTTGAAGTTGTGGTATCGGAAAACTGTCCCTTGATCGGTCAGACTATCCGCGATAGCCGTTTCAGAACCCACTATAATGCTGCAATTGTCGCGGTTGCCCGGAATGGAATGCACCTGAAACAGAAAATCGGCGACATTGTACTCAAGCCCGGCGATACCTTGTTACTCGATGCAAGAGAGAATTTTTTCGAACAACAGCGCTTTTCCAGAGACTTTTTACTGACAAGCCAAGTCAAGAACTCGCGGGCAATCCGGCATCACCTAAGCGTGGTGGCACTCGTCATTTTGGGTGGGCTGGTTTTGAGCGTGACGCTGCAATGGCTGTCTATGCTGCAGGCCTCCATGCTGGCGGCTGGCCTAATGCTGATCACACGCTGCACCACCAGTGTCGTCGCACGCAAAAGTGTCGATTATCAGGTATTGATCGTCATCGCAGCATCCATTGCCCTTGGCACAGCGGTCGAAAAAACCGGACTTGCAAGGGGGGTGGCGGATACCTTGATCAGCCTGAGTGGGGATCAGCCCTTGATGACGGTGGTCATGATCTTCATTTTGGCCACGTTTTTTACTTCCATTCTGTCAAATACGGCAGCTGCAGTGGTGCTTTTCCCCATCGCCATCGCCAGTGCAGAAACTCTGTCAGTCAGCCCGATGCCTTTTGTGGTTACTCTTATGATCGCCGCGACCGCCAGTTTTGCGACCCCCATCGGTTATCAAACCAATCTGATGGTCTATGGACCGGGTGGCTATCGGTTTAGTGATTATTTGCGTGCAGGAATCCCGCTGACACTTCTGGTTTTTTTGATTACGTTGGTGGTTGTGCCCGCGGTGTGGCCTTTTTGAACTTGACTACGATCCCTGAGGGGAATTTGCAAAGGAATGATTTGGTGGCTATGGGTGGACTCGAACCACCGACCCCATCATTATGAGTGATGTGCTCTAACCAACTGAGCTACATAGCCAGAATTTGGTGTGTGGGCGCGAATTCTGGATTGAAGGGCCAAAATTGTCAAGTATAAAAAAGTTCTTACCGGACCCCAAGTACAACGATGGTTTTGCCAGAAACCGTGATCTGGAGCTGTTCTTCCATTTCTTTGAGAACACGACCGACCATTTCTCTTGAGCACCCGACAATACGGCCGAGCTCCTGTCGGGTGATGCGGATTTGCATGCCGTCAGGATGAGTCATGGCATCAGGTTCCTTGCATAGATCGAGGAGGGTACGGGAGACGCGGCCATAAACATCCATGAAGGCCAGGCTACCCACCTTGCGGTTGGTTTTCATCAGACGCTTTGCCAGTTGACGGGAGATATGGAAAAGCAGATCGGGGTATTCCGTGGCCAGCTTGCGAACCTTGTCGTAACTGATATAGGCAATCTCGCAAGGGGTACGCCCGCGCACATAGGCGACACGTTCTACGTTGTCGACGAACAGCCCCAGCTCACCGAAAAACTCACCTTCGTTCAGATAGGCGAGCACAATTTCGTGACCCTTTTCATCTTCCAGAAGGACAGAGACCGAGCCCTCGATCACATAGAGCAGCTCATTGGCCGGATCACCCTGACGCAGAATGGTGTTGCGTGCAGGAAATTTCCTGCGATGTGAGTGCTCCAGAAGTTTTTCGATATATTCGGGTGTTTCAAGTGTTTTGAACACAGGGATTGCCATTGTTTTATACCCTCCGGCTTATTACTTGCCTAACTAGGCCGCTGATACAGCCTGCGAAACAATTATGATACTCTTGCGACCCAAAAATCGGTAATGGGAAGGAGTTAACAAATGCAAGCTCGTGTTAAATGGGTGGACCACGTCACATTTTTGGGAGAATCGGGCAGTGGGCACTCGATCGTAATGGATGGTGCGCCTGAAGTGGGAGGGCGTGATCTGGCTGCAAGACCCATGGAGATGTTGCTCTTAGGAATGGGAGGGTGTACTTCCTTCGATATTGTAGCCATGTTGAAAAAGGGACGGCAGGAGATTTTGGATCTTGAGGTTGAACTGACCTCTGAACGATCAGAGGAAATTCCCAAGGTTTTTACACGAATCCATGTTCATTACATCATTCGTGGGCGCAATATTAAGGAATCCCAGGTCAAACGGGCGATAGCACTTTCAGCAGAGAAATATTGCTCGGCCTCTATCATGCTGGGAAAGACAGCGGAAATCACCCATGACTATGAGATACAGGAGATATAGGCCTGCTCCAGGGTTGATGTTGCAAAGCGATCACAGCAGTGATGAGGTGTCCCGCTAAAACATACTTTTCCCTCATGGAGGATGATTATCTCGTCGCACAAGGCTTCCACATCAGACAACAAGTGGGTACTGAAAAACAGGGTTTTACCGTGATTTTTCAGATCTAGCAGGTGTTGTTTCAGAAGCGCCCGCGCCTTTGGATCAAGACCGCTCATGGGTTCATCCAGCAGCAGCAGTCTCTTGCGGCTGAGCAGGACGGCTGCCAATCCTAGCTTTTGTGACATGCCTTTGGAGAGTGTTCGAACAGGCTTCTCCAGGGCTTCACGGGGAAGATCGAGTGCGGTGAGAACCTCGTCGAGTCCTTCTCTCATCAGTGGTACACGATACATTCTTGCCATATGATCGAGAAAGTCTTGGCCAGTCACGAAATACGGTGGGGAAAACCGTTCGGGCAAAAAGGCAAGAGGTTTACGGGCGACAGTCTTGTGGTGATCGACACCGAAGATCTCGATTTTTCCATTTTGAATGTCACAAAAATCCAGAAGACACTTGATAAGAGTGGTCTTGCCAGCACCATTCTCACCGATCAAACCTACAAAGCTCCCTTGGGGGATCTCCAGAGAAACACCGTGGAGGACCTTTTGCTTGCCATAAAACTTTTGCAGATCAGTAAACTTGAGTGCCGGTATCATGGAATGATTATGCTGCGAAAAAAGTAATCACCGCAAGGTAACGGCAAAACTTTCCGGTGGCAATGAAAATTACGGATAATTTGAATGACATCCGCAGCCAACCAGCTCCAAGACAAAGTGCATCACCGATGATAGGCATCCAACTGAACAGCAGGAGCGGTGTCCCCCATTCTCTTAGCTGGCTCACTGTCCGATCATGTTGTTTGCCAAGATTGGGTAAAACCCGACCAAGAGACCATGAAGTCAGACCACCGAGAGTATTTCCTAATGTTGCTGTTGCCAGCAGGCTCGACTTTGATATGTCTGAAGTACTCACCAGATAAGCGATAACGGCTTCGGATCCGCCTGGCAGAAGTGTCGAGGAGAGAAAGGCGGTGGCAAACAGACCCCAGAGTTCCATCAAGGATTAAAGTGGCTACCAATCAGAGTTTTTCAAGGGTAACCGGATCGCCGGGTTTGAGTGAACCGAGAACCCTTACGTCCTCACATGCCCTAGCCCATATATTGGTATGGGCAGCCAACCGGATCTCGTCACCCTGCGAGATGGGAGTCGGCCCGAAACCGATCGCGATACATCGACCTTCAACCCAGAAAGCGATCTCACCCGGTTCAACGATATCTTTTGCCCCGGCTTCAAGCGCCACTTCGACCGGTATTTCAAAATAGACCTCATCACCCCACGTCTGAATTTTGGATGTGATCGGAAGTTGTTCGCTGATTGCTTTGGCTGTCGGCGTATCCAACAGATCGAGGTTCAGCTCAATGTTACCTGAGATGAGGCGCAGGTCAGGCATCAGGTGTGTTTACGGATCAGATCGAGAAATTCGGATCGGGTGCTCTCGTAATGCCTGAAGGTGCCGTTCATTGCAGATGTCACCATCAGGGAGTTCTGTTTTTCCACACCTCGCATCATCATGCAGAAGTGCCTGGCCTCTATGACTACACCCACCCCGTCAGGTTTCAGCACATCCATGATCGCCTGTGAGATCTGGTTAGTGAGACGCTCCTGAACCTGCAGGCGCCTTGCATACATATCGGCAATTCGGGCCAGTTTGCTGACACCCAGTACGCGGTTGTTGGGGATATAGCCGATGTGACATTTGCCATGGAATGGAAGCATGTGATGTTCGCAGAGGCTGTAGATCTCGATATCCTTGACGATGATCAGATCCCGTGATTCCACATTGAAAACCGCATCGTTGACAACTTCTTCAAGTGTCTGATTGTAGCCTCTGGTAAGGAACTCCATCGCTTTGGCAGCCCTTTCCGGTGTCTTTAGTAGTCCTTCACGCTCAGGATCCTCGCCAATGCTCTGAATAATTTGTTTGTAATATTTGTCCATCCAATAACCTGTTTTGTAGCAGACAGATCCGGATTATACCCGATTCAGGGAGAATTCAGACTGTTTATGTTAGGCTCATTTTCTACAATAATGAAGGAAGGAGGTGCATATGAACAGGAAAACGGTACCTGTCCTACTGGCTATCTTGCTGCTCGGACTGATCGTTACACCGAAGGCCAGTGCAGATGTTATCGTTCGCTACATTATTATTGATGATGGCTATCACCATCGCGAACCTTTCGGTTACCGTTATGGCAGCAGACTGTTTAGCCATTCTCGATACGATGATTTCTACCGGGGCCATCACTATCGAGGAGATCATTACCCGCCGCGTCACTACCGCAACCGCTACTATCACGGATATCGCGATCGTTGTGAGGTGATACAGTTTCATCGTGCACATGATCCGGGTGATTATGGCTATCATCGTGATGCACCCCATTATGATGATGGACAACGGTACGGAATCCACAGGAAATACCAAGAGAGACCGTATGACAGTGGTCGGGTGCACATCAACATCAAATAGGTCTTGATCATCAGGATTGCAGAAGGAACAATAGGCATCCGGAATATGCCCTGATCACAGGGTCGCAGATGACGACAACCGGAGTATCTCATGATACCCCGGTTTTTTTAATTTCAAACAAAGAGAAAGCCATTTGTTAGGTCTGAACCCCAATCAGTTGAAAGCAGTCCGCCATGTCGATACGCCATTGCTGGTACTGGCCGGTGCAGGGAGTGGCAAAACCCGCGTAATCACTGCCAAGATTTTGTACTTGATCAAAGAGTGTGCGATGGATCCGCGCAAGATCACTGCAGTCACATTCACCAACAAGGCGGCACGTGAGATGAAAGAACGGGTTGGCAAGATGGCCGGAGACATCAATATCAAAGGTGTACGGATTTCCACCTTCCATACGCTTGGTTTGCAGATCATCCAGCAGGAATATCAGCGGCTTGGCTATCGCAAGGGGTTCTCCATTTTCGACTATCAAGACAGCCTCTCTCTGGTCGTGGAACTGACGCGGAAGAGCCATGGTGAGTTCAAGGATTTTGCTGCACCAATTTTGTCTCACATTTCAAATTGGAAAAATGCAGGTATCACACCGGAGTTGGCATCGACAGCAGGAAATGATGCGGAAGGTGCACTGGCAGCAGAGCTGTATAAGCAGTACAACCACCATCTGCATACCTACAACGCGGTGGACTTTGATGATCTCATTATGCTGCCGGTTCAGCTCTTCAAACACTATCCTGAGTGCCTGGCCGGTTGGCAGGAGCGGATCCGTTACTTGCTTGTGGATGAATATCAGGACACCAACGGTTCGCAATACGAGTTGGTTAAATTACTCACAGGTGAACGTGGCACGCTGACCGTGGTCGGTGACGATGATCAGTCGATTTACGCATGGCGGGGAGCACAGCCTGAGAATCTCAAACTCCTTAGTGAGGACTTTCCGGATCTGAAAGTGATCAAGCTGGAACAGAATTACCGTTCCATGCGCCGCATTTTGCATGCGGCCAATCACCTGATCGCAAACAATCCTCATGTATTTGAAAAGCGCCTGTGGAGTGATCTCGGGCATGGAGATCGGCTGCGTGTGATGCGCGCGAAGAGCGAAGAAGATGAAGCGGATAAAGTGGTGACCGATCTCTCGCATCATAAATTCACACATCGTACCCGCTTCCATGACTATGCCATTCTTTACCGCGGCAACCATCAGGCTCGCATTTTCGAACGTTTTTTGAGAGAGCGGAATGTGCCTTATCACATTAGCGGAGGCATGTCCTTTTTCGAGTATACGGAGATTAAGGACATCATGGCCTATCTAAAGGTGCTGGTGAATCCGGAAGACACCAATGCGCTGCTGAGGATTATCAATACTCCCCGGCGTGAGTTGGGACCCGGCACAGTGGAGAAATTGGCGGCCTTCGCCACTGAAAAGAAACTCAGCCTCTTTTCGGCTATGTTCGAGGAAGGTCTGGCTGATACAGTGAACTCACGTGCTTATGCCAAACTCAAGACCTTCGCCGTATGGCTGAGCAAATTGGCAGAACGGGCCGAATCGGAATCGCCTGTAAATATACTCAAAGAGATGTTGGATGATATTGCCTATGAAGACTGGCTCGATCAGACCAGCAAGGATCCTTCGGCAGCTGACCGGCGCCGTGCCAATGTGGCTGAGCTGGTGGAATGGATTGCGCGTCTGCACAATCAGGACAAAGCCGCCAGCCTTGCTGAACTGGTGCGAAAACTGACCTTGCTCGATATCCTGGAAAACCAAGACGAGGAAGAGAACCGTAATAGGGTGTCACTGATGACCTTGCATGCGGCAAAGGGCCTGGAGTTTCCGTATGTGTATCTGGTGGGTATGGAGGAGGGATTGCTGCCACATCGGAACAGCATCGAGATGGACACTATCGAGGAGGAGCGCAGACTTACCTATGTGGGGATTACCCGCGCGCAGAAAAGCCTCACCTTCAGCCTTGCCTCGAAGCGCAAACGCTACGGAGAAACGGTAGACTGTGAACCCAGCCGTTTTCTTGAAGAGTTGCCGCAGGATGATTTGTATTTCGTCGGTGAGGAGGCTGCCGACCCCACCGACAAGCGTTCCGGTCTTGCGACCTTGGCTGGATTGAAAGAATTATTGCAGGGGACATGATGGCAAAGGTTGCATTGATCACAGGAGCAGCCAGACGTGTGGGCCGTGCGACAGCCTTAGCTCTGGCAAATGCGGGGATGGACATCGCATTCACTTGGAACAGGAGTGCCACAGAAGCCGATGCACTCAAACAGCTGATCGAGTCTGCGGGTCGGAATGCGCTAGCCATCAAGGTGGATTTCAGGCAAGCGGATGCAGTCGAAACAATTGTTGCCAGGGTGCGTTCACGTTTCGATCGGCTTGATGCCCTGATCAACAATGCCAGCGTCTTTTCACCTTCTCCACTCCATGAGCTCGATCATCAACGCTTTGTATCCGATATGAGAGTTAACGCAGAAGCTCCGCTTTTACTGATCCAGGCGTTCGCTCCTGATCTAGCGGCACATTATTCGGCCGATGATCCCGCCTCCTCGGGCAGGGTGGTTAACTTCATCGATATTCATGTACTGAGTGAGCCCATGCCCGGTTATGTGAGCTATAATGCATCCAAGGCGGCATTACTGGAGATTACGAAAACCTGCGCGTTGGAACTGGCGCCGGAAATCACGGTCAATGCCATAGCACCGGGTGTCGTTGCCTGGGCGCCTTTTTATACAGAAGAACAAAAGGCAGAGTATCTGCAGCGGGTACCGCTTGCGAGGCCAGGCGTGCCAGAGGACGCGGCAACGGCTGTACGCTTTTTGGTCATGGATGCCCATTATTGTACCGGTGAAGTCATACAGATCGATGGAGGACGGCATCTTACATAGATCCGTAAATAGGATGAAAACAGCTTATTCAGCATTTTTTTTGCTTTTGCTCGTGGCAATCCCGTTTAACCTCCCGGCCAAAGAAACCGATCCGTTGTTCAATAGTGCGCGGCAGGCGATCGAGGAAAAGGATTTCGATACCGCGATCAGAAAACTGGAACAGGCGATCAAATCCGATCCTCAAAATTCGGAATACTACCGCTGGCTCGGACGTGCGTACGGCCTGCAGGCCGAGCAAGCAACATGGTTCAGGGCCATTTCGTTGGCAAAGAAAGCGCGAATCAATTTTGAAAAGGCAGTCGAACTCGATCCGGAAAACATCGGCGCACTACTCGATCTGCGTGAATTCTATTCACAGGCGCCATCTTTCCTTGGAGGAGGTCAGAAGAAAGCAGATAAAATCACTGAAAAACTCAAGGCACTGGGATACGATGACGAACAGCAGGTCTGACTGTCAGGGCCTTGTTTTTTTGATCCTGATGTTGGGAATGATAGGAATAACATCAGCAGAACCCCCGGATCACTCGAACGAATGCGTTGTCCTTTTACATGGACTGGCAAGAACCAGTGCTTCGATGGAAAAGATTGCAGAGAATCTTGCAGTAGCGGGGTATCGTACTGTCAACCACAACTATCTCTCTGGTGAGTTTACTCTCGAAGAGTTGGCAGAAAAGGAAATCCCGAAAGCGGTTGAAAAATGTGGCCGCTTTGGGTCGTAAACGATCCACTTTGTAACCCATTCTCTCGGTGAGATACTGGTACGTTATTATTTGGAAAAATACGAACTCGGCCAGTTAGGTCGTGTCGTCATGCTGAGTCCACCCAACAAGGGAAGCGAAGTGGTGGATGAACTAGCCGATATGCCAGGCTTCGATCTGCTCAATGGGCCTGCAGGCCAGTAACTTGGGGCAGAAGGGGACAGTCTCTCGGTTATGCTGGGGCCGGCAGATTATGAGGTGGGCATCATTACCGGCAATGAGAGTATCAACCTGATCCTCTCCCGGTTTATCCCGGGCGAGGATGATGGCAAGGTTTCCGTGGAAAGCGCAAAACTCGATGGAATGAAGGATTTTCTGGTTGTGCCACACAGCCATACCTTTATTATGCAAAGTGATGATGTGATTAGGCAGATACTTGAATTTTTGCAGAACGGGCGATTCAAACACGCCCGGAAGGACACGATTTGAAAATGAAAAAACCTGAATTACTTTCCCCTGCGGGCACCCTGAAAAACATGCGCTATGCGTTTGCCTACGGGGCCGATGCCGTCTATGCGGGCCAACCCCGTTACAGCCTGCGCGTGCGAAACAATGACTTTCTCAATGAAAACCTTGCCAAAGGCATCAATGAAGCGCATGTCCTGGGTAAAAAGTTTTTCCTCGCAACCAATGTTCTCCCGCATAACAGCAAGATTAAGACATTTTTCCGGGATATTGAGCCGGTGATCGAAATGGCGCCAGACGCGCTGATCATGGCCGATCCTGGTTTGATCATGATGGTTCGGGAGCGCTGGCCGGAGATGCCGATTCATCTCTCGGTTCAGGCGAATACGGTGAACTATGCTGCGGTGAAATTCTGGCAGAGCGTTGGTGTGGAACGCATCATCCTATCACGGGAGTTATCTTTGGACGAGATCGACATGATCCGGCAGGAATGCCCCGATATCGAGCTTGAGGTCTTTGTCCATGGCGCATTGTGTATCGCCTACTCCGGGCGCTGTTTGCTGTCGGGCTACTTCAACCGTCGAGATCCCAACCAGGGCACTTGCACCAATGCCTGCCGTTGGGAATACAAAACGGTACAGGGTCAGGAAACCGCTGAGGGGACCTGTGTACCTTTGCCGGCGGAGATTCTCGATGGGCCGGGTGCGGATCCCGATCAGCGTCATCCCCTGGCTGACAATGTCTATTTTCTCGAAGAGAAAAACCGGCCCGGTGAGCTGATGCCGATCATGGAAGACGAGCACGGCACCTACATCATGAACTCTAAGGATCTGCGGGCTGTCGAGCATGTGGAACGGTTGGTCAAAATCGGTATCGACTGTCTTAAAGTCGAAGGCCGGACCAAATCACATTACTATGTTGCCCGTACCGCCCAAGTCTATCGTCAGGCCATTGATGATGCCGTGGCCGGGAAACCCTTTGACGAAAGTCTGATCGGGGTTCTGGAAAACCTGGCCAACCGTGGCTATACCGACGGTTTTCTGCAACGCCATCACAGCCAGGAATATCAAAATTATGTACAAGGCATTTCACGTTCTCATCGGCAGCAGTTTGTGGGGGAAGTGATCCACATCGACCAGGCGGGTGGTTATGCGGAGATCGAGGTCAAGAACCGGTTTGGGGTGGGTGACCGGATCGAGATCATCACCCCGGATGGAAATCAGGATATCACCCTGACCCGCTTGGAAAAAGTCGATGGCACACCGATTGAGGTGGCCCCTGGTTCCGGCCATAAGGTTCGGCTTCCTCTCAGCGAGATCGGATCCTCGATGGGCTTGCTGGCAAGGTATCTGGAGCCTGCTGAGACAACTTCAATGATACAGAAGATTCCCTCTTGATTGCCTGTAAGATCGGCTGTCCCGCAAGGAAGTTACAAACAGGTCTATAATTTTCGGAGCGCAGCTTTCACCGGGGAGATCATCCTCCGACTGACAGGCAATGCTTCATCCAGACCTTTCAGTCTGATCTGATATTTCCCTTCTGAATTTTTCTCCAGTGTGTCAATTTTGTTTTTAGCAACCAAGGTGCTGCGGTGGATGCGTAAGAAATTCTTCGAGAATTCTTTTTCAAGGGATTTGAGCGATTCCTCGATCAGGACTTCTTGATTTCTGGTAAACACAGAAACATATTTTTGATCAGCATGGAAAAAGAGGATTTCATCCACCGGGATCAGCTGAATGTTGCCCTGAACGAAAACACTGAGATGGGTACGCGTTCGGGGCAGTTCATCCTGTAACGATTCAATGATCGACTGAGTCATTTTTCTTGCCCGTTTGATCGCTTCTTCCAGCCGTTCCCTTCGGATAGGTTTGAGAAGGTAATCTACAGCGTGGGCATCGAAGGCATCAAGTGCATAGTCGCCGAAAGCTGTGGTGAAAATGACGGCGGGAGGGTCTTCCATTGCTGCGATATGTTTGGCCGCTTCGATACCGTCCATACCGGGCATCCGGATATCCATCAGGACGATGTCGGGGTGTTGTTGTTGGATGGCCTCGATGGCCTGTTTGCCATTTCCCGCTTCGGCGATGATTTCACCGGCATTCAGCTCTTTAACCAGTGACTTCAGCCGTTCACGTGCGAGTTGTTCATCGTCGACGATCAGGGTTTTCAAGAGGGCGGTCATAGATGGGTCCTGTAGGGAAAGGTCAAGGTCACGCTGTAGTGCTTGCCAACAGTTTTTGCATGCAATGTGGCCATGCCCTGAAAAAAGAGCGCCAGCCGCTGACGAACGTTATCTTGTGCAATCTGGTTGCCTTGTTGTTTTCGGCCCATTGATTGCGGAACCGGGTTTTCGATGAGCAGCGAGAGTCGATTACCGGCCCGGTTTGCACGTATTTGGACTGTACCTCCCTCAGGTAAGGGTTCGATGCCATGGTAGATGGCATTTTCCAGCAACGGTTGCAATGTCAGCGACGGCAGCAGGGCATCACCTGGCATGGCATCTATCTGCCAGTCCACGGAGAGACGGTTACCGAGGCGCAATTGTTCGATCGCCAGATATTGTTGTGACAGTTTCAGTTCTCCTTCCCAGGTTGTATGGTTTTGGTTGCCGGACAGGTTGGCACGGAACAGATCAGAAAGATCCTCGACAGTGCGTTCTGCAAGTGCTGGGTTCGATCGGGTCAGGCTGGCGATAATATTCATGCTGTTAAAGAGAAAATGTGGTCGGATACGTGATTGAAGTGCTTGTATACGTGCCTCTGCCTCAGCCCGGATCTGGCAGCGCCAGTTGTACTGGATATAGAAATAGCGCAACGCGATGGCACTGATCATGCCTGCGATCACCAGATTCCCAATAATGAACCCACCTTGGTGCAATGAATCAAAATCACGGGTATCCGCATCGTTCTGCAGCAGATACAGTACCAGATACGAAAACAGAGCCGTGATCAAAAGAATGATTGCAAATGCGGCAAAACCGGCCTGTATCTGGCTCAACCGCCTCAGCCAGCGCCGGCCCCAGCAGAGCAATGCCGCACTTACCAACACAATCCAAAGAATAAACAGCGAGATCAGGCCCAAATAACTATAACTGGTGGAGATATCCGTATTGCCGGCAA
Source organism: Gammaproteobacteria bacterium (assembly GCA_026984775.1). GTDB lineage: Bacteria > Pseudomonadota > Gammaproteobacteria > CAJXQU01 > CAJXQU01 > CAJXQU01. The sequence goes on along the minus strand of JALSRM010000035.1, from coordinate 20,120 downwards.
GCGTCAGCAGAATTGCCAACAGCTCCCCCATCAGAATGACAAGAAATAGGGTCCGAATATTACAAAAATCCGGCAGAAACAAGCCATCATCTGGAGTGAACGCCATTTCATCGGTTTTACCCTTCATATTGAGGATTTAATATGAATAAATCATGCCAATTTTGACTGAAACAATGGCCACAATGAGTTAAACTTGCAATGTTATAAATTCAGAAACCCGATCATGACGGAATCATCAACCAATCAGCTTTGGGGCGGACGATTTGAGCAGCCGGTCGATGCCTTCGTGCAGGAATTCACCGCTTCGGTCCAGTTCGATCAACGCATGTATGCCTACGATATTCAGGGCTCGATCGCACATGCCACCATGCTGGCCAGGGTTGGCGTGCTAAGTGAAGAAGAGAGCCAAGCCATCATCCAGGGTTTGGAAAGGGTTCGCGAGGAGATCGAAGCCGGTAAATTTGAGTGGTCGATTGAGCTTGAAGATGTGCACATGAACATCGAGCGCCGCCTGACCGATCTCATCGGTGATGTGGGCAAAAAGCTGCACACGGGCCGCTCGCGCAATGATCAGGTGGCGACAGACATTCGTCTGTTTCTGCGGGATCACATCGATGCCATCCTCAGCGAGCTTGAACGCCTGATTTACGGCCTCATCGATCTGGCCGAAAAAGAAGCGGAGACCGTAATGCCTGGTTTCACTCACCTGCAGACGGCACAGCCCGTGACTTTTGGCCATCATATGATGGCCTGGGTTGAGATGTTGTTTCGTGATCGGGATCGGCTTCGTGACTGCCGCCGACGGGTCAATGTGATGCCTTTGGGCTCGGCTGCTCTGGCAGGGACCACTTACCCTATTGATCGACATTTGACCGCCGAGCTGCTTGGCTTCGAGGCCGTGGCCGAAAACTCGCTGGATGCCGTCAGTGATCGGGACTTTGCCATTGAGTTCTGTGCTTGTGCGTCCCTGATCATGACGCATTTGTCACGTTTTTCGGAAGAATTGGTGCTGTGGTGTTCCCAGCAGTTCGGTTTTGTCGCTATCGGAGATGCCTTCTGTACCGGTTCGTCGATCATGCCGCAGAAGAAAAACCCCGATGTACCGGAGCTGGTGCGTGGAAAGACGGGGCGTGTCAACGGCAACCTCATGGCGCTGTTGACATTGATGAAGGGCCAACCGCTGGCTTATAACAAGGACAATCAGGAGGACAAGGAACCCTTGTTCGATAGCATCGATACTGTCCGAGGCAGTCTCAAGGCGTTTGCGGATATGGCTCCCGTGATCACGGTCAATCGTGAAAATATGCGTGCCGCTGCTTGCAAGGGGTTCGCAACGGCGACGGATCTAGCCGATTACCTGGTCAGAAAAGGAATCCCTTTCCGTGACGCCCATGAAGTCGTTGGCAAGGCCGTGGCCCATGCAGAAAATCAGGCCAAGGATTTGGCCGAACTTTCACTCGATGAATTACAGAAGTTTTCACCAGCAATCAAGGAAGATGTTTATGATGTGCTGATGCTGGAAGGTGCTCTCGCAGCCCGGGATCATCTGGGTGGAACGGCGCCATTACAGGTCCGGGCCGCCATTGCACGGGCACGCTCAAGAATAGAATCATGAAGAACTGAAGAAGGGGAAGTCCTGAAATGAAAAAACTGCTTATCGCCATCGGTCTTATTATCGTTCTTTTCGTCGTTGCGTTGGTTGCGATCCCGCTGTTTATCGATCCCAACGATTACAAAGACAGCATTGTCGAACAGGTGAAGAAACATACAGGGCGTGATCTGATCATTAAGGGTGATCTGAAAATGTCCAAATTTCCGGCGCTGGGCGTAGACATCGGAGAGATCGAACTGGGCAATGCCCCAGGTTTTGGTGATCAACCCATGCTGAAGAGTGGTCGTGCCAGCGTCAGCGTCAAGCTGCTACCCTTGTTGAAAAAGGATCTCCAGGTCAGCACCTTGACCCTGAGGGATGTGTATATTTACCTGGCAAGGGATAAATCCGGTAAGACCAACTGGGATGATCTGCTGGCCCTCGGTGGCGAAAAGCAAGAAAAACAGGACACTGACACCTCCAAGTTGGCCGCCTTGGCCATTGGCGGCATCGATCTCGAAAATGCCAATTTGGTTTGGGACGACCAGCAGCAGGGTAAAAAATACCTTATCAAGAGCCTGAATCTGAAAACCGGGAAACTACAGCTCAGTGAACCCATCGATTTGGAAATGGCATGCCAGTTCGAGGCTACATCTGAGGGGATTATTGGGGATCTCAACCTCGACGGGACCATCGAATACGATCTCGATAACAAACGATATTCTGTCAAACCCATCGAACTGGAGGCTCACCTTAAGGGGCAGGATGTGCCCGGTGGTTCAGCCGATATCCGACTGGTTGCCAAGGCCGCGGGCGTGGATATGAATGCGGCGACGGCCCATGTGGAAGGGCTCGACCTTGATGCTCTGGGAACGAAAGTATCTGGCGATCTCATGGCCACCCACATCTTTGACAAGATCCCCCTGGCCAGTGGTCGGGTCAAGATCGATGCGCAATCGATCCCGGATCTGTTGAAGGCACTGGGACAGGACCCCGACAAGATACCACTTAAAGACCTTACTGCCGACGCCGATTTTGAAAGTGCCAAAGAGAGCATGACCTTTAAAAAGTTGATGGCCGAGGCAACACTGCAGGGTGGAATATTCAAGCAGCCAGAAGAGATCGAACTGAATCTCTCCGGTAAAGTCAATATTGCCAACCAGACGCTCGATCTTTCACAACTCTCGTTTGCAGGACTGGATACCCGTATCAAGGGTAAACTCAGTGCCAGTCACCTGCAGGCGAAAATTCCACTCGTGGATGGCGATCTCAAAATCACGGCGGACAATGTCACCAAATTGCTTCTCGCCGCAGGCCAGGATCCGGAAAAAATACCCCTGCAGAAGTTTGATGCAGATCTGAAAGTGGATACCACAGGCGATACCATGAAGATCGAAAAACTGGATGCCACAGCGGTCGTTCATGGAGGGCAGTTTAAAGATCCAGTGGATGTGAAACTGAATGTCCGTGGTGATGTGAACCTGGACAAGGAGGCGGCCAACCTAACACAACTTTCATTCGAGGGGCTGGGCGCGACTGTCAAAGGAAATCTCAAAGCCAGCAAAATTCTTTCACCAATCCCGTTGCTGGATGGTAAGCTGGAGATCAAAGTTGCAGATGTTCCAAGCTTGTTGGCTGCCTTGGGGCAGGACGCTGCACTACCACTAAAGAGCCTGATTGCAAAGACGAATCTGTCCAGTACGGCGGACAGCATGAAGGTGAAGAACCTCACTGCAAAGGCCACACTGGCGGGGGATCAGATCCCCAACAGTCCGGTGGATGTTACCCTCGATACCACGGCTGAGGTCAATTTGGCCAATGAGACACTCAAGGTGCAGCGCTTTGCGATCAAGGGTATGGGGTTGGATGTCCAGGGCGCAGTGAGTGGTGCGCAAATCATCAAGAATCCAAATCTGAGCGGAAATCTGAAGATCATCCCATTCAATCTGCGGCAAATGATGGAGCAGTTGAAACTGGAACTGCCTGCCACGGCAGATCCCAAGGTGTTGACCCGGTTTGGCCTGAATACGAAATTCAACGCCACCAAAAACTCTATCAGTCTGAAAGGCCTTGCGATGAAGCTGGATGACAGCAACATCACGGGTGATCTCGCTGTTGTGAACTTCAGTAACCCGGCACCAACATTTAATATCAAAATCGATGCGATCAATGCGGATCGTTACTTGCCACCGAAGAAGGAGGGACAAGAAACTGCCCAGGCCAGCCAAGAAGGGGAAACCGGTAGCAAGGCTGTCGCCACGGAAGGACTGCCTATGGATACCTTGCGCAAGTTGAAAGCCAAGGGAGTGTTGAATATTGGCAGCCTCATCATTTCCAATGCCAAGCTCAAAAATGTGAGGATGGGTTTGGACGCCAAGGGAGGCAAGATTACTCTCAAGCCAGCCAAGGCCAATCTCTATCAGGGTAGTTACAATGGCACACTCCAGCTCGACGCAACCGGCAAGGTGCCTGCTTTCGATATCGCCAGTGCGCTCAGTGGGGTCAAAGTGGGACCATTGTTGAAGGATCTAACCGGAAAATCGAGGATTGACGGTACATTGATCGGTAATGTCAACGTCACCGCCATGGGCGCCGATGCCAATGCCATCAAACGAACACTCAATGGGACGACCGATCTGAAATTCACCGATGGTGCGCTGATCGGGGTCAATCTTGCCCGGATCATCCGTGAAGCCAAGGCCAAGCTCACAGGCCAGACCGTTCAGAAATCCACTGAGCCCGAGAAAACCGATTTCAGTGAACTGAGTGCATCCACGGTGATCAAGAATGGGCTGGTTAGCAATGATGATTTCCTGATGAAGTCTCCTTTTCTGCGTGTGACTGGCAATGGCAAGGCCAATCTCGTGACTGAGAAGGTAGACTACCATGTCAAGGTCGCCATCGTTGGGACCTACAAAGGGCAGGGTGGCGAAGATCTGCAGGAACTCAAAGGCATTACCATTCCGATCAAGATCTCCGGGACTTTTTCTGATCTAAGCTATACACCCGACATGGGTGGTGTGCTCAAGGCCCGTGCTGAGCAGGAGCTTAAAAAACAGGAAGAGAAGCTCAAGCAGAAGGCTGCTGAAAAACTGGAAAAGGCGTTGCCTGGAAAACTCAAGGGACTTGGTGGTTTGCTCGGAGGTAGTAAAGATGAAGCCGGAGGGGAGGCAACGGCACCCGCCGGGGATCAGGCCGCACCCAAACAGGAATCCGCTCCCGCGGAAGAGCCCAAGAAGCCTGAAGATGTGGTCAAAGACAAGCTTAAGAATATGCTGAAATTCTGATCCTTGCCAGGAGCGGAAATACACCGCTCCCCGATTCATACCGGGGGCGGTTTGTAAAAAGAATAGAGCGCTAGTTTTCGTTACTGCGGTATCGGTTGTAGGAGGCCATAATCTCTTCACGAGCCGCTTCCGGACCACGCCAACCTTCCACCTTAACCCACTTGCCGTTTTCCAGATCCTTGTAGTGCTCAAAGAAGTGGGTAATCTGATTCAGCAACATCTCGGGTAGATCATGTGGTGAATCCACATCGGAATACATGCTGGAGAGTTTGTCCACTGGAACGGCAAGGATTTTGGTGTCTTCGCCCGCTTCGTCTGTCATCGCCAGCATGCCTACTGGACGGCAGCGGACGACAGAACCTGTGATCAACGGGATACCGGTAACCACCAGCACATCAACAGGATCACCATCGTCAGACAATGTTTGGGGAATATAGCCATAATTGCAGGGATAGTGCATGGCGGTGTTCATGAAGCGGTCGACAAACATTGCACCGGTTTCTTTGTCCACTTCATATTTGATCGGTTCACCACGCAGTGGGATCTCGATGATCACGTTAAAATCGTCGGGCAGGCTTTTACCTGCCGGGACCTGTTTCAATGCCATTTTGATACCTCGGTTCTGATGAAAGTCGGCGCATTATATCTGCATCGCCCTGGGTTTTGTTCTGTTTAATGGAAAACAACTGTTTACACACTATTTCCTGTCGGTATAAAGTGTGATTCTCAAGAATAAAATCAACAGGGGGTCAAAATGAGTTTTAGTGCATTGATACCGATGCTGCTCGGCGCACTCGGTCTTGGCGGTGCGTTGTATCTGTACAAGGCAGTCAAGGAATTTCCCGAAGGTGAAGACAAGATCGCCGCGATTGCCAGGCAGATCCATTTGGGGGCGATGGTCTTCATGCGCAGGGAGTACCAAATCCTGGCCGTTTTCTGTGTGGTCATTCTGATTCTGATCCTGTTTTCCGATCTGGGATGGCGGACCGCATTGGCCTTTTTGCTCGGGGCAGTCAGTTCAGCCACAGCGGGTTATATCGGTATGTATACCGCGACGCAGGCTAATGTGAGAACAGCAATTGCCGCCCGGGATGAAGGTGCATCAAGTGCGCTAACAGTCGCCTTTTTTGGTGGTTCGATCATGGGACTGACCGTCGCCTCCATGGGATTGCTTGGACTCGGATTTCTCTACCTCCTTTTCGGTGGCGATCCACAGACCGCCCATGTGATTCACGGTTTCGGAATGGGGGCGTCGAGTGTTGCGCTCTTTTCCCGTGTCGGTGGTGGTATCTATACAAAGAGCGCTGATGTGGGCGCAGATCTGGTGGGCAAGATCGAGGCCGGTATCCCGGAAGACGATCCCAGAAACCCCGGTGTGATCGCGGACAATGTGGGGGATAATGTGGGGGATGTCGCAGGAATGGGATCGGACATTTTCGAATCCTACTGTGGTTCCATGATCGCGACGATTGCACTTGCTTCAACCATGACGGCAACTTCCATTGCCCAGCTTGGTGCGGAGCAGTCTCAACTGATGTTTCTGCCGCTGGCACTGGCCTCTCTCGGGATTCTTTGTTCCATGGGAGGGATTTTTTTGGTCAGATATTTTGCCGGCAAGTCGCCGGAAGTTGCCCTGCGGATCGGCACAGTGGGTGCCTCGGTCCTGTTTATCATTATCGCATTGCTCCTGATCTTGTTTATGGGGATCAGCGCAAAGGTCTGGGGTTCAGTCTTGGTCGGTGCATTGGGAGGCATCATTATCGGTCTGGTTACGGAATATTACACCTCGGCAGCACCCATTCGCCGTATTGCCAAGGCCGGTGAAACCGGCCCAGCCACGGTCATGATCGCCGGACTTGCCGTGGGTATGCAATCGGTGGTGATCCCGGTGTTGACTATTTGCGGCATCATTCTGATCGGCAGTCACCTGGCAGGCCTGTACGGTGTGGCCATTGCCGCGGTCGGGATGCTGTCGACAGTGGGCATCACCATGGCCATCGATGCCTATGGCCCTGTGGCTGATAATGCCGGGGGTATCGCAGAGATGGGCGGCATGGGAGAAAATACCCGTGCGATCACCGATTCACTCGATGAACTGGGCAATACCACTGCGGCCATCGGCAAGGGTTTTGCAATCGGTGCTGCGGCACTCGCTGCACTGGCGATCATTAGCGCCTATATTGAGACCATTGGCCATGGGCAACACGATTTCTTTTTGTTATTGAATGACCCGAAGGTGTTGGGGGGGATGTTTCTTGGTGCGATATTTCCCTTCGTGGTCAGTGCTATTACCATGACGGCTGTTGGTGACGCCGCTTTTGACATGATTAAAGAGATCCGGCGTCAGTTCAAGGAAATTCCGGGGCTGATGGAAGGTAAGGCAGAGCCGGATACAGAACGCTGTGTGGATATTGCGACGACGGCCGCACTGAAGAAAATGATCCTGCCGGGTGTACTCGCTGTTGTCTCTCCTGTGATCGTTGGATTCTGGCTCGGGCCGGAAGCGCTTGGTGGCATGCTTGGCGGTGCATTGATCTGCTGTGTCCTGCTGGCGCTGACCATGGCCAATGCCGGGGGGGCCTGGGATAATGCCAAGAAATATGTCGAAAAAGGCAATCTCGGTGGCAAGGGCACGGATGTCCACGCCGCTGTCGTGGTCGGTGATACAGTGGGTGATCCTTTCAAGGACACCTCCGGTCCCTCCATGAACATACTTATCAATGTCATGGCGATTGTTTCACTGGTGATCGCCCCATTACTGGTCTGACTTTTGGGATGGCCCCCTTCAGGAGACTCTGATCGGGGCCGTATTTTCCAACACCTCACGGTACTCAGCAAACTTTACTGTCGTCATCAGGTAACAGTCGGTTTCTATCGTTCCGTTCTATCTCTTTGATTTGTAAAGAGAGGAAGTCCTGGCACGATTTCTGCTGGTGATCGCCACGTACCGTTTTATTTTCAATCATTGACAGGGGCGTTTCATGTCGGGAAGAGTGTCCAAGAATCTGGTGGTAACGATGTTGATGCTCGGGGTCAGTCAGTCTGCCTTAGGTTTGAACTTTGTTTTTGACTATTCCAGAGATACCAATAATTTTTTTGATGCTGCAAAAAAGTCTGTTCTAGAATCTGCAGGAAATTTTTTCGAATCGATCATCCATGACTCTCTTTCATCACTCCCGCCTACGGTGGGCAGTGGTAACTGGGCAGCAACTTTTTCTGATCCCACAACAGGGACCAGTGATGGTGCATCTGGTGGAACCTGTACGGGTACGACAGGATGTGTTGACAATCTCTCCGTTGCGGCGGATACCCTTTATGTGTTTGTCGGTGGTCGCGAGTTAGGTGGCAGTACATTGGGCAGGGGTGGCCCAGGGGGGTATTCGACCTTTGGTACGAGTGACTTCAACACGGCTGTCGCCACACGTGGACAAACCGGAGTGGGGACGACGGATTTCGCGCCATGGGGCGGGTCCATTGCTTTCGACAGTGTGGGTACATCATGGTATGTGGATGATGACACCTCAACAGATGAAGCCTTCAGTGGGTTTGATCTGTTCTCGGTGGCCTTGCACGAGATCGGACACTTACTTGGCATTGGCACGGCGGTATCATGGAATAACCAGGTCTCAGGAACGGACTTTACCGGATCAAACTCAGTTGCAGCCAACGGTGGCAGTAATGTTCCTTTGAGTGGCGATTTGGCGCATTGGCAAAACGGGTTGACAAGCACCATTGATGGTATCGGCAGCTTTGAGACGGCAATGGATCCAAATATAGCCCCTGGTCAACGGAAACGTTTTACCGATCTCGATATTGCGGCACTGAAGGATATCGGTTGGGAGGTGAGTGCAGTACCTCTCCCTGCAAGTATCTGGTTTTTAATCAGCGGGATTGCTGCCTTGTTCGGATTGAGAAGAAAGTCCCCATAAAAAGGGAGGGGTCTCCCTGGAACCATGAGAGTTTACGTTTAAAAATCAGTAATCCCCAAATTGATTCTGCAGTGCGGCGATGGTTGCGAGTGCTGCCGTTTCCGTCCGGAGTACGCGTGGGCCGAGGCGAATTGCGGTATAACCGTGACGTTCTAATTTGCGGATTTCGGATCGGCTGAGGCCGCCTTCAGGACCGATGACGAGACTGATATTTTGCGGCCGGCCCGGCAGATCGGCGAGCGTGTGGTCAGCATCCGGTGCCAGGATCAGTTTCAGATCGGCATTCGTTTCTTTCAGCCATTGTTCGGGTTTCATGAAGGGAGTAAGCAGAGGAATACGGTTTCGCCCACACTGCTCACACGCACTGATGATCACCTTTTGCCAGTGGCTGTGTTTTTTCTTCATCCGTTTTTCATCCAGCCGGACATTGGAGAACAGGGTGATCAGCGGTACGATTTTGTGAACGCCCAGTTCGACGGCCTTTTGAATGGTGAAATCCATTTTTTCCCCTTTGGATACGCCCTGGGCGAGTTCGATCAGGATTGAAGACTCTCGTTCCATAGCGGAAAAAAAACTCACTTCGACTTTGACACTGGATTTGTGAATGGAGAGAATTTTCGCGCCATATTCACCGCCTTTGCCATTGAACAGCCTCAGAGGATCATGGCTTTGCATTCTAAGCACCCTGGCGACGTGGTGGCCGGCTGCCTCCGGCAGTTGAAAAATCTGGCCGGATTGGAGTTCTTGATCCACATAGATGCGGGGGTTAGCCATCACGTTGTCTCCGTGGCCTTGCAGATACTGTCGAAGGCAACACGTGCCATCCAATCAATCTCTTCTTCGGTGATCACATAGGGCGGCATGAAGTAGATCACATCCCCCATAGGGCGGAGTACAACACCCTGCTCCATGGCATGACGAAAAGCCCGGCGTCCACGCCGTTCTTGCCAAGGGAAAGGATCTTTTGTCTGTTTGTGCTTGACTATCTCGATGGCGAGGATCATGCCGCTCTGACGCACTTCGGCCACATGGGGGTGTTCATTGAAGTGTGCGGTTGCCCGAGCCATTCGCGCCGCCAGTGTTTTGTTGTGTTCGATCACATTATCCTCCTCGAAAATATCCAGGGTAGCGAGCGCAGCCCGGCATGCGAGCGGATTGCCGGTATAGGTATGAGAGTGGAGAAATCCGGTGAGATTGATGAAATCGTCATAGAATGCTTGATAGATTTTCTCCGTGGTAAGTACGACCGAAAGTGGCAGATAACCGCCCGTGATCCCCTTCGACAGGCACATGAAGTCCGGCGTGATCGAGGCCTGCTCGCAGGCAAATAAAGTACCGGTACGGCCAAAACCGGTGGCAATCTCGTCGGCGATCAGGTGCACCTCATACCGATCACACGCCTCGCGTAAGAGCTGAAGGTATACGGGATGATACATGCGCATGAAGCCAGCACCTTGGACCAGCGGCTCCACGATCACTGCACAGATTTCATCATGTCTTTGCGAAAGGATTTTTTCCATCGTTGCAAATTGCTGGCGGGAGTATTCCTCCCAGCTTTGTTCCGGTTCCCGGTGATAGCAGTCCGGTGAGGGCGCCGTGATCACGTCGAGCAAGAGGGGGCCATAGGTGGCTTTATACAGGGGAACGTCACAGACAGATAGTGCGCCCAACGTTTCCCCGTGATAGGCGTTAGCAAGGTTGACGAAACGCTTTTTGCCGGGCCGGCCGTTGTTCTGCCAAAAATGAAAACTCATTTTCATGGCAATTTCGACGGCGCTGGAGCCGTTGTCGGCAAAAAAACAGCGATCCAGACCCTCGGGGGTAATCGCGATCAAGCGCTCCGACAGCTGGATCACCGGTTCATGCGTAAATCCTGACAGCATGACCTGTTCCAGTGTGCCCAATTGATCAGCGATTGCTGCATTGATACGCGGGTTGGCGTGACCGAAGAGGTTGACCCACCAGGAACTGATAGCATCCAGATAGCGGTTACCGTCATAGTCCTCCAGCCAGACGCCTTCGGCCCGTCGGATCGGGATAGGTGGCCAGGCCTCGTGATCTTTCATTTGTGTGCAAGGGTGCCAGAGAACCTTGGTGTCGCGTTGTGCGAGATCGGTATTGCCGGATTGGGTTATCATGGCCGACATTATATCGTATTGATAAGGAGACGAGGCCGATGTTGAAAACGCTGAAAAAATTTTTCTCCGACCGTATTCATGATGCTGAACCAACGAAGGAAGAGCGACAACACGCGCTCCAGATCGCGGCCTCAGTCTTGATGATCGAGATCAGCCGATCCGATGCCCAAGTCTCTGAGTCGGAAGAAAAGACGATCCTGCGAGCGTTACAGGATACGTTTGACTTGGATGCAGAAGAATCAGAGAACCTGATGGCCCTGGCTAATGAGAAAACCGATGAGGCAATCTCTTTTCATGAGTTCACCCGGGAAGTTAATGACCAGTTTTCTCCCCAAGAGAAGGTCGAACTGATCAAGCTGTTATGGGATGTGGCGCTCGCAGACGGTACGATCGATAAATACGAGGATTTCTATATCCGCAAGATCACGGATCTGCTTTATGTTTCACACAGTGATTTTATCCGCATGAAACATAAAGCCATAGAAGAACAGGAAAATATGTGACTTATTGAACCGGTTCTAGTGACAGCGAAGGATCACCAATCATGGCGGCGATGAGCTGATCTTCATACTCGATTCTGGCTGTCAGTATCTCACCCAGTTTGGAGATGTCTTCCTGCAGATGTTTTTCAATCATCTCTGGATCAAGGGTTTCATATTTATCATTGAACTCAATGGCGGCCTGTGTTGTTTCCGATATAAAAGGGTAGGTACTGTGCGCGATCCTGACAACGGATTGACGGCGTTCTTTGCCTTCGGCAATACGCTCATAGAGTCCGAAATGGGCCGAGGCGATGTAATCGATCAGAACATTACAGAATTTTTGCAAACTTTCTTTGACGGGTTTGTCGGCACCAAAAGGTCTGAGGCCTGATACTTCACACAGGAGGACCAGCATTTCGCGGCGTTCCTGCAACATTTTTTCTACAATTTCGCGTGACTGGTTGCGACGTTCACTGACAGACAGTTGTTCTTGTGCCATTAGAATTTTGCTCCTTTTCCTTATCGTTTTAATCATTATCTAGGAGAATGATTTTTCTCCCCTGACAGGTCCTATGCAAAAAGAAGACCGTTTTGGCATTTCTCTCGTTGCATTTGGTTACAAATTGTTTCATGGTGTGTAACTGGCTGATGCAGCAATAAAAAGTTTTGTTTGTTTCTGATACTCCAGCGATTACATTTATCGCTTGTTTTCAACTCCTTTCTTAAAGAGCTGGTTATAATGACCTGCTAAAATTGAATCGATCTGGAGCAGAACAACTCAGACATATGGAAATATCCGGTTACAGGATAGAAAAAACCATCGGCGAAGGTGGGATGGCAACAGCCTATCTTGCTGTACAGGAGTCGTTGGGCCGGCTCGCGGTACTCAAAGTGCTCAATACCAATACCACGGATACCAAGGAGCATATCGAGCGTTTCTTGAACGAGGCCCGTATCATCGCTTCATTGAATCATCCCAACATTATCACCATCTACGATATTGGAATCGCCGAAGACTTCATGTTCATCTCCATGGAATACGTGGAGGGTGGCGATCTGCGAAGTAGAATACGGCAGCATCCTCTCTCCCCAAAAGAAGCTCTCGATCTTCTCAAGAAGATCTGCAGTGGGCTGGATGCTGCACATAAAAAAGGGATTGTGCACCGTGATGTCAAACCCGCCAATATTTTGTTCAGGAAGGGTGGGGAACCCCTCTTGACCGATTTCGGGATCGCCAAGCAATTGACCATGGATCAGGACTTGACCTCAACCGGTGTTTTCCTTGGCAGTCCTAACTATATGGCACCGGAACAAGCAGAAGATGGGCCGATCGATGGGCGTGCCGATATCTATGCACTCGGCGTAATCTTCTATGAGATGTTGACAGGCCAGAAGCCCTACCAGGCTGATTCAGTGATTGAGGTGATTGTCCAGCACAAGCAGGCACCGGTTCCCATGCTACCCAAGGAGTATCAGCTGTATCAGCCATTACTCAACCTGATGATGGCCAAGAACCGCAAGAATCGGTTCAGAGATGCAAGCAGTGTGTTGCACTATATTCACCACCTGGAACAACTGGAAGCATCAAAGGCTTCCAGTACGGAGAGGGCGGCGGCCGATCCAGCCTTGATGCCCGCAGACAAGGTGCTCACTTCTCATACCATTCCAGGCAGGAAGAGTGGCCGATGGCAGACCCGGATATTACTGGCACTACTGGTACTAAGTGCAACCGGTTTTGTAGTGGTTTCCTACATGAATGCAAAACTGAACGAAGAGCTGTCAGCATTGAATACGGTGCAGGCTGAGACGGCAAATCTTGATGAGAAAATCGTTCTCGCTCCGGTTCCTGCTCCAGGTTCAAAACCGATCTTGGTCAAAAACCCGAATGAAGTGGCAGAGGTTACAAAAGCCCTCGGCTGGCTGGCCCGCAAGAGTCTGGAGGAGTATCGGTTGACAGCACCGCCCAAGGATAATGCCTACTATTATTATGTACGCATGCTGGAGATCAATCCTAACGATCAATCGGCACGGCAGGGATTGAGGAATATTGCAGAAAAATTTGCCTTTCTGGCAGAAAAGGAGCTGGCCAGGAAGAATTACGAAAAGGCTCTGGGGTATATCAATTTGGGGTTGGAGATCAACCCGGACAACAAGAACCTTCAAGAACTGAAAAGACTGACCACAACAAGCCAGGAAAGCCTCTTCGACAGCCTGAAAAAGATGTTTAGATCTTCGTGAGATTCCTACTTTTTCTCTTCTGACCCGGAGGCAACCGGTTCTTCCAGTTCCGCTCCCATTTTCGATTTGATCAGTGATTTTGCCTCTTGCGTGCGGCTCTCGTCCCACGCACTGATCAACGCCTTTAACCGTTCTATGCGTTCATCCGTTGATTCAGATAAGGCTTTGTTTTCCGTTTTTTCTCGTTTCCGATCAGTATTCTCTTCAATAGATGCAACAGTGGGTTCTGTGATTGGTTTATGGGTGTTGGAAGGTGTCGGATTTTGCAGGAAGAGCTCCATTTCCGGAGACTCGACGATGGCCTGGATCTGTTTTTCCAGTGAAGCCAGGGCTTCCTCCTGCGTCAGCCCCTTTTTCTTTTTGCTCTCCAGCGCCAGAGCTTTTCTGCGCAGTTCCAGACGCTGCTCTTCATCAACTGGGATCGCTGTATCATCGACCAACCTGTTGTTCTCAAAGACCAGCACACGGGGTCCACCACTCTCACTGCGATACCAGGGCGGTGCCTTCCCAGACAGCTGTGTACGGCCTGTTTCCGGGTTGATCCATTGGTACATGCGCGCTTCCAGATGAGCGCTGATCAAGAGCAAAAAAATACAGAGGAGTGATCGCATATCAAGATTATAGCAAGGATGTGGTCGATAGATAGTTTTGGTAACATAAACATACAATTATTCATGTCATTACACGATCACCAACTCATCATTACTGTCAACCGGCGACTCGCAAGGTTCCTTGCACGGCAATTTGCGGCCCACCAGGTAGCTGCCGGCAGAGAGGTTTGGGAAACACCGGAAATCTTGCCCTGGTCAAGCTGGATGACATGCTTGTGGAAGCAGTCCCTTGCACGATCGGCAGTGTTACTCAGCGACAGCCAGTCCCGTGTGCTTTGGGAGCGCATCATCCGTCACTCGAAAGAAGGAGAAGGACTGTTGCAGATCGGCGAGACAACGCGCATGGCAATGGAGGCTTGGCAACTTCTGCATGACTATGAACTGGACTTCGACCAGACAAGAAACGACCCTGCTGTGGGTGGCCTGGATACCCGTGCTTTTTTCACGTGGGCCGATCAATACCGGCAGCAGCTGCAGGATCAAAACTGGTTGGATCAGGCGATGTTACCCGCACGTTTGGTCGAAAGTTTCGAGCAAGGTTCCATCGTCATCCCCCCGCGGCTGATGCTGGCGGGTTTCGGGCCTGAGTCCCAGACACCAGCACAACACCAGTTACTTGCCTGCTTGCGGACGCGGGGATGCCAGATCGAGCGGTGGCAACCACAGGGCCGGGATCCGGTCGTACAGCGCATCAGTTGTCGCGACAGTCAGGCGGAATTGCGAATGGCCGCACTTTGCATCCGGCAACGGCTGGAACAAAATCCGGCACAGCGGATAGGTGTCGTGGTGGCCGATCTGCACAACAGAAAGGCCACAATCCGTAGCATCTTCGAAGATGTCCTGTCACCCGGTGCGGTGATGAAAGGGCCTGGTGCGACGCCGCCTTTCAATATCTCCTTGGGTGAACCCCTATACGCATATCCTGTGATCAAGACCGCTTTTCTGATCCTGTCACTTGCGGTGGAGAAGTTGCCTCTGGAGGCCTTGAGCCGTCTGATCCGTTCACCGTTCATTGCCGGTAGTGAGACAGAAATCACGCAGCGCAGCCTGCTGGATGCGCAGCTCCGTGAGTCCGGCGAGGAGTATCCCGATCTCCGTTACCTGATCCGTCAAGCCGGTAAGACGGGTACCCCTAAGCTCGTGGAGATCTTGGAGCAGAGCCAGACCTTGATCGACGAGTGGGATGTCAGGAAAAAACGCAGCCTGACCGAGTCCATCCCATGGGTGGATGAGTTGCTCAGAAGCATGGGATGGCCGGGTGAGCGTGTACTCGACAGCACAGAGAAGCAGGCGGTGGAGGCGTGGCAGGGAGCCTGTGAACAATGCCTCAGTCTCGATCTGGTCACCGGGAAAATGGATTTTCGAAGCGTGTTGCACCACCTGCAAAAACTGGCCAGGGAACGAATTTTCCAACCCGAGACTGGGCAGGAAGTGCCGGTGGAAATCATGGGGATGCTGGAGGCCGCCGGCCAGCAATTCGACTTTTTGATGGTTATGGGAATGACCGATGATCAATGGCCGGCCAAACCCACACCCAACCCATTCATCCCTTTTTCGATCCAGCGCCAGGCGCGCATGCTGCATGCCCATATGGAAGCCGGTCTCGCCTTTGCCCGATCCCTCATTCAGCAACTGAAGCAATCGGCGGATGAAGTGGTTTTCAGTTACCCGCAGCATGAGGGTGACCGAGTATTGCGATTTAGCCCCTTGATTCGGGATCTACATGCGATGGAGATGGATGATGCCGGTTACCCCGATCCCTACCGCTGGATTCAGACGGGTGCAAGCCTGGAACGGGTCGAGGACAATCAGGCACCACCGCTCCCTGCCAATGCCTCGCAACAGGGCGGTGTGGGGATATTCAAGGACCAAGCCGCCTGTCCGTTTCGAGCCTTTGTCGCCCATCGTTTGAAGGCCAGGCCTCTGGGGGTTGCCGAGCCCGGCCTGAATCCTGCCGAAAGGGGATCCCTGATCCATGATGCCCTGGAGATCCTTTGGGGTCGGTTGGGTTCACAGGAGAAACTGATGGCCCTGTCTCACGAACAGGTGAGAAGAGAGATCAAGAACGCCGTGGCTTCGGCACTCGATCGGTTCCGGTGTGGCAAATCAGTTTTTCACATGGCCGGCTTTCAGGATCTTGAAAGGGCACGGCTCGAGACGCTATTGATGGACTGGCTGGAAAAGGAAAAGGAACGAGAACCTTTTACGGTCCTGGCCCGGGAGCAGGCGATGGAGGCCGCCGTTGGCGGGATCCGTTTTCAGACCCGGATTGATCGCATCGATCGGGTTGAAGGTGGCGAACAGGTTCTGATCGATTACAAGACCGGTGCAGTCTCCACCAAAAGTTGGGAAGGTGATCGGCCCGATGAACCCCAGTTGCCTCTCTATGCGATCAGCATGGAGACCCCCCCCGCGGCCGTTGTCTTTGCCCAATTGAAAAAAGGCAACCTCAAATACGACGGCCACTCCAGCGTTCCCGGGATCGTCAAGAGGCTCCATGAAAACTGGGATCAACAGATCAGCGAATGGCGAACCACAATGGAAAGGCTGGCCACTGACTTCATCCAGGGAAAGGCGGTGGTGGACCCCAAAGAAGCCAAAACCTGCCAATATTGCAGCTTTACGTCCTTGTGCCGGATCCAGGAGCTGATCGCATTTCAGGAAGAGAACCCGGTGAGCGAAGATGACTGAACGTATTGCCGCTGATCAACCCGTACGCGATGCCGCGATCGACCCACGGCAGTCCTTCATCGTCCAGGCCCCGGCCGGGTCAGGAAAAACCGAGCTGTTGATGCAGCGTTACCTGGCCCTGCTGGCAACCGTAAAGGATCCTGAAGAAATCATCGCTATCACCTTCACCCGCAAAGCGACGGCAGAAATGCGGGACCGGATCCTTAGTGCCCTCGAGCAGGCAGAAAACGATGCGGCACCTGATCAAGCCCATGCGAAAAAGACCTGGATGCTCGCAAGAGTGGTGTTAGAACAGGACCGCAAGCAAGGGTGGAACCTGCAGGAAAACCCCAATCGGCTGCGCATCCAGACCATCGACGCCCTTTGCGCCAGTCTGACCCGGCTGATGCCTGTCCTCTCAGGGACGGGCATCAATCCTCGGATCACCGATCAAGCGGAGGATCTCTACCGTCAGGCTGCACGTGCCACCTTGCGGGAGTTACCCTCCGTAGATGCCATTGGCTTGCTGCTTTCGCATCTGGATAACCACTGGCAAAAACTGGAGGATATGATCACCCGTCTGCTCGAGCGGCGGGATCACTGGCTCAGGCATCTACCGACCCAAGACAGTGATCTGGAGAAAGAACGTAAGGTGCTCGAGGAGGGTCTGCAGGGGATCATTGAAAACCAGCTGGAGAAGGTCGCAATCCCTCAGGCATTGCAACAGGAATGGGTCAAGCTGGCCGATTATGCGGCCCGGAACCTGTTGCAGGAAAGCAAGAACACCTCACTGACCACCTGTGCTGGGCTGAAGGTGTGGCCTGATCCATTGTCGGAGAATTTGCCCCTCTGGGAGGGATTGGTGGAGTTGGTGCTCACCAAGGAGGACTGCTGGCGAGTCACGATCAACAAAGGGATGGGGTTTCCTACCTCGAAAGATAAACGAAAGGCCTTCATGAAGGCAATGAAGGAGCGCTGGAGCTGCTTGATCACCCAACTGCAAGCGCTTCCCGGTCTGTTGGAGGATCTGCAGGCCATTCGGAAATTACCCTCAGCACACTACCGTGACGATCAATGGGCGGTATTGCGAGCCCTGTTTTTGGTGCTCAAGCGGGCGGTTGCTCATCTAAAGATCGTTTTTCGCGACCAAGGTATGGTGGACCATACAGAGGTGAGTCTGGCCGCCATTGAGGCCCTGGGAAGCACCGATGAACCGACAGATCTGGCGCTGATGCTTGATTATAGGATCAGCCATTTACTAGTGGATGAGTTTCAGGACACATCAGTGAGTCAGTACACACTTCTGAGACAGCTCACGGCCGGCTGGACCTCGGGTGATGGCAGAACGTTATTTTTGGTGGGTGATCCCATGCAGTCTATCTACCGTTTTCGTGAGGCAGACGTGAGCTTGTTCCTTGAGGTTCAGGAGCGAAAGGCCCTGGGGGCTGTACCGTTGACGCCGCTGACGCTGGAAGTTAACTTCCGGTCGGATGCTGCGATCGTGGACTGGGTCAACGGGACATTTCATCAAGCCATGCCGGAACGCTCATCGGTAACCCACGGTGCCGTATCCTATACTGCTTCACAGGCTTTCCATGCAGGCGAACATAATGCCGGTGTGGAGGTTTGTCCACTGATCGATGCCGACAGGAGAGAAGAGGCCCGTCAGGTATGCGATCGAGCAGAAGAGGCTCTTGGACACGCTGACCGTACTGCTATCCTGGTGCGTAACCGCTCACATCTGGTGGAAATCCTCAACGAACTCAGAGAACGGGGATTACCTTATCAGGCGGTAGAGATCGAGAAGCTGGCGGAACAACCCGTGATCCGCGATCTCTGTGCCCTGACTCATGCCCTCAGTCATCTGGCGGACCGAACGGCCTGGTTGTCGGTGTTGCGTGCACCGTGGTGCGGACTCGAGTTGGAAGATCTGGAGCGGTTGGCTGAAAACCCGTCCATGACGATCTGGTCCCAGCTCATTCACACGGAACGCCTCACCCGTTTGAGTGAGGAGGGTCAGCAGAGACTGGCCCGACTGATCCCGGTCTTCAGCGAGGCCTTGGCGCAACGGCAACGGATCCCGCTTTCGCGCTGGGTGGAAGGGGTCTGGTTGCAGCTGGGTGGCCCGGCCTGTTTGCAAAAAGAGAACGAGCGGGAAGATGCACGGGTCTTCTTTGAAATGTTGCAGACGCTGGATGAGGGATACAGTCTGTCGGCACAGGAGGAATTGGAGTGCATGATCGAAGGTCTTTTTGCCGCACCTGCTTCCGGGCAACCATTGCTCCAGGTCATGACCATACACAAGGCCAAAGGGTTGGAGTTCGATACTGTGATCCTGCCGGCACTGGATCGGACTTCCCGTTCTGACGATCGCCAGCTTTTGCAATGGACAGAGTGGCAGAATCCCAAAGAAAGCAGAAGTGAACTGTTGCTGGCTCCTATTGAAGAGGCTGGCCGTGATCGAGAGCGTATCAACACGTTTCTTTCGTCACTGGAAACCGAGCGTGTCCGCCATGAAGCCGTTCGCCTGTTGTATGTGGCGGCAACCCGGGCTCGCCGTCGATTGCATCTGTTGGCCTCACCGCGACGCGATCGCAGGGGTGAGCTGCGCGTGCCCTCGCGTTCTTTGTTGGCCTGCATCTGGCCAGCAGTGGAGGCGGTGTTCATGGAAGCAGCCAAGAAAGCGGAAACACCCGTAGATGAAGCGAAGTCCCCTGTGAGGTTCGTCCCCTTTATCAAACGGCTGCCCCGTGACTGGCAGCTTCCGAGTCCGCCACCGGCAATCCCTTGGCAGCCGAAAGGAATGGACTTGAACATACCAGAAGAGGAAGATGAGCCTCTCGAGTTCATCTGGGCCGGAACACCGGCCAGGCATATCGGTACCGTAGTGCACCGGATCCTGCAGCAGATCGCGGAAGAGGGGCTGGACTGTTGGGATGAGGATCACCTCAAGACCCTCTTGCCGGGTATCGAATCCTGGTTACTGGAATCCGGCTTGGCCAAACCCCTGTTATCGATGGCAGTGAACCAGGTGTATGAAGCGGTAGAAAACACCCTGTCTGATGAGCGTGGCCGCTGGATCCTGAAAAAACACCAACAAGCACGGAGTGAATATCCCCTGACCGGAATCCTCGAAGGCGAACCCACGAGTGTTATACTCGATCGTACCTTCAT
>JALSRM010000034.1 GCA_026984775.1 Gammaproteobacteria bacterium | reverse complement strand
GGCCATCCAGGCCAACCTCCTCAGCTGGATGTATGCCTACAACACGGGCAATGCCGAAGCTCTTGCGGAGTTGTATACCGAGGACGCCATTGTCATGCCACCATCGGATGAGACGATTATCAGTAAGGACGCCATCAAATCTTACTGGAATGCAGAGTTATCTGGTGAGTTGAGCGCGATAACGATCGATCCGGTCAGAATCAAAATCGAAGGTGATACGGCCTATCAGGCTGCAATCTGGACGGCCAAAATCAAAGAAACAGGGGAGAGCGTCGGCGGGAATGTCTTGACCGTACTTGAGCGCCAACCCGATGGCACTTGGAAAACCAAGCTGCACAGCTGGAACTGAGCCTCCTTGATTTTGGACAGGGGTGATAAAACCCCTGTCCCCTTTTCAGGAAATAAACTCCAAAATTTCCTTTTCGATATCTTCTTTATCGATCACTGTGGTTTGGGTGATCGGTTTTTCGAAAAGTTCACTGACGACTGCCGGAATCGTTATCCCAGCGGTTTTCGCGATCGACTTCAACGCATCTTGATCATGAGTATCCATTTCTCCGGTCAAGGCATTGGCTATCGTGGGTGAAAATTTGGTCCATTCCGCTGTGGAGTAAACAATGGTAACCAGCGGCTTTTCACGGCAGGTTTCATAGGCCTTGAAACAGGTCGCTGTGTGGGGATCCATCAGATAACCCTGCTCAAAAGTTGCCCTGATATATTTTTTTCCTTCCTCATCCATACAAAAATCTGCAGTGAAGATCTGTTGCAGTCGGGACAACTCTGTTTCACTGAGTTTATAAAACTTCTCATTATCCAATTGCTGCATCAACTCTCGGGTTCGTTCAGCACCAAAGAGATCAAACAGTACTCGCTCGACATTGGAAGATTTGAGAATATCCATCGCAGGAGAAGTCGTAGGAATAACCGCTGAGTCTCTTAGATCGTATTTTCCCTCCTTGATCAGATGGGTGAGAACATTATTGATATTGGAAGCGATGATGATTTTTTCTACCGGCAGCCCCATCTTCATTGCGTAGTAACCACCGAGGGCATTCCCGAAGTTCCCACTGGGAACATCTAAGTAGACCTTCTCACCAAATTCAATTGCCCCCTGCCGTATCAGCTCCAGATAACTGTGTATGTGGTAGACGATCTGAAAGATAATCCTGCCGAAATTAACCGAATTGGCTGCAGAAAGCAGGATATTTTTTTCGCTCAGTTTTTGGTTGAAACTTTCTGAACCCAGCAGGGTTTTAAGGGCGGTTTGCGCATCGTCGAAATCACCACGAATGCCGATCACCTTCAGATTAGTGGCATCTTCTGTCACCATCTGCAAGCGCTGTACATCGGAGGTACCCCCCTTGGGATAGAGACAGGCCACACGGACATTTTTCCGGTTCTTGAAGGTCTCCAGTGTTGCCGGACCAGTATCTCCACTCGTTGCCGCGAGAATAAGATAATCCTGATCCCGTGCCTGCGCCAGTGAAGATAGAATGACACCGAAAGGCTGCAAGGCCATATCCTTGAAGGCTCGGGTGGGACCATGATAGAGCTCAGCCACATACAGATCCTCCATGACTTTTACCACGGGTACCGGGTTGGACGGATCGTCGAAACCGTCATAGAGATTCAAAGCCTCATCGATCACTGCCGCATCGATGTCAATGTCGAAGGCTTCGAGTATGGATCTCGCAAGTGTTTTGTAATCCGAATCCAGATGCGCCTTTAGGAATGTCTGATCGAGTGACGGTAAGGATTCGGGGACATAGATGCCGCCAAAAGAGCACATGGGTGCGAGAATCGCTTCGGAGAAGCGGACTTTTTCTGGACGGGTGGCGTCATTGCCCCGTGTCT
Organism: Gammaproteobacteria bacterium; assembly: GCA_026984775.1. Classification (GTDB taxonomy): domain Bacteria; phylum Pseudomonadota; class Gammaproteobacteria; order CAJXQU01; family CAJXQU01; genus CAJXQU01. The sequence continues at coordinate 55,744 of JALSRM010000034.1, read as the reverse complement.
CAATGAACATCATAGAGTGAATCAACCTCCGAGATGTTCCACCCGGATCCGGGTGACCGTACCATCGATCGAATCCAGTGCCTCGATCTTCCTGATTGCCTCATTCATGGCCCGCTCCTTCACAGTATGTGTGAGGAAGACAATGGGTACGTGGGTCGCCCCTTCTGCCGGTTCTTGTTGGCGAATGGCTTCAATGCTGATCTCACTGTCCGCAAAGATCCCGGTCACCTCGGCCAACACGCCTGGTCGTTCTACCGCATCCATACGCAAATAGTAGGCGGTTTCGATGTCCTCCATGTCGGCAATGGGCTTCTCTGACAAGGCATCGGGCTGAAAGGCCAGGTGAGGCACACGATTCTCCGGATCGGTAGTCATCACCCGAACCACATCGACGATGTCGGCAACGACGGCCGATCCAGTGGGCTCCGAACCTGCACCGGCACCATAATAGAGCGTCGGACCGACAGCATCTCCATGTACCAACACGGCATTCATCACCCCATCGACATTCGCGATCAGACGGCGCTCAGGGATCAGCGTCGGGTGCACTCGAAGCTCGATCCCGGCCTCTGTATCCTTGGAAATACCCAGATGTTTGATCCTGTAACCGAACTGTTCCGCATAGAACACATCCTCCCGGGTGATCTTGTTGATGCCTTCTTTATAGACCTTGTCATATTGCAACGGGATCCCGAAGGCGATCGAGGCCAGGATGGTCAACTTGTGGGCAGCATCTGTACCGTCGATATCGAAGGTGGGATCCGCCTCGGCATAGCCCAGTACCTGTGCTTCTTTCAATACATCTTCGAAATCACGCCCCTTTTCCCTCATCTCGGTCAGAATAAAATTGCCTGTACCGTTGATAATACCCGCCAACCATTCAATACGGTTTGCAGTCAAACCTTCACGTACGGCCTTGATGATGGGAATACCACCGGCCACCGCCGCCTCGAAAGCCACCATGACACCTTTTTTCTGCGCGGCGTGGAAAATTTCATTTCCATAGGTTGCTATCAAGGCCTTGTTCGCCGTGACCACATGTTTGCCGTGTTCGATCGCATCGAGGACGAGCTGCTTTGGGAGATCAATCCCACCGAACAACTCCACCACGATATCGACCTCGGGATGGGTGACCAAATCCATCGGATCCTGGGTGATGTTGATCTCGTCTATCCCACCAAGACGGCTCCGATCAAAGTTCCTTGCAACAGCGTGTGTCACCCGAATCTCACGGCCAGCTCGGCGGGCGATTTCAAGGGCATTTCGGTGCAAGATGTTAACGACACCACTACCTACCGTCCCCAGTCCCAAAACTCCGATATTCACTGGTTTCATCTGTTTCTCTACCCCTTTTTCAACATATCACGGATGCCCCGTACAGCCTGACGGGTCCGCTGTTCATTTTCAATCAGTGCAAAGCGAACAAAATCATCACCGTAGGAACCGAAGCCGACACCGGGAGAAACAGCAACCTTGGCTTCCTGTAGCAGCAGTTTACTGAACTCCAGTGATTTCAAGTGCTTGTATTGTTCCGGGATCGGTGCCCAGACAAACATCGTTGCCTTCGGTGATTTTACCTCCCAGCCTGCTTCGTTCAGTCCCTTGCACAAGACATCGCGCCGCCGCCAGTACATGTTGCGAATCTCTGCCACACATTGCTGCGGTCCCTCTAAAGCAGTGATCGCAGCCACCTGGATCGGTGTAAACATGCCATAGTCCAAATAGGATTTCATTCTCGCCAGTGCATTCACTAGCACCGGGTTGCCCACCATAAAACCAACGCGCCAGCCGGGCATGTTATAACTCTTTGACATGGAGAAGAATTCCACGGCAATATCCTTGGCACCGGGTACCTGCAGGATCGAAGGTGCAGCGTAGCCGTCGAAAACGATGTCTGCATAAGCCAGATCCTGTACCACCCAGATCTCGTGTTCTTTTGCAATCTCAATGACCTTCTCAAAAAACTCCAGCTCCACACATTCCGTGGTGGGATTGCCGGGAAAGTTGAGTAACAACATTTTTGGTTTGGGCCAGGCGTTGACGATCGCCTTCTCCAACTCTTCGAAAAAATTGATGTCGGGACCTGTGGGTACATGCCGAACATCCGCACCAGCGATGATGAAACCGTAGGGATGGATGGGATAGGCCGGGTTGGGAACAAGCACTGTATCCCCCTTGTCCATCACGGCCATGGCCAGATGTGCCAGACCTTCTTTGGACCCAATCGTTACAATCGCTTCTGATTCTGGATCAAGGTCAACGTCATAGCGTGTTTTGTACCAGTTACAAATCGCCTTGCGCAGCCTGGGAATCCCTTTGGAGACGGAATAGCGATGAGTATCATTCCGCTGTGCAACCTCTACCAGCTTATCCACGATGTGTTGAGGCGTGGGTTGATCGGGATTACCCATGCCAAAATCGACGATATCCTCACCACGGCGGCGTGCCGCCATCTTGAGATCGCCAACAGTGTTAAAAACATAGGGGGGTAAACGCTCTATCCTGTCAAAATCTGTTTTCAAGGGATGAAACCATTCTCTTTATCAAAGCCATTAATGATAAACGATTCTGACCCACCTTGCAGCCCGATTAGTCGGAGGGAAAGGACGCTACTCACGGAGGGGCGAATTAGAGCTTGCTGATATTTTTCTGGATCAACGTCTTGTTATCAGCCATTGAAAGACTGCTCTGCTCACAATATCCCCTGTTTCATTTTTCGAATCTACACTGACGGAAACCAGGCAACGGCCTGCCTTGTCCATTTGTTCTTCAAAAGCTGTCAAAGATTTCTCTTCCGCATAGGCTTCGGCAGTGAGATCAGAACTTGCAGGTTTCATGTATTTCACTTCTGCTTTCCTGAGCACCGGGATCACTTTTTCTTCCCATTCGGGAAACCGCTGTTGCAGGAACAAGCCACTGGCGGTCTCCATCAGTGCAAACTGGGCACCCGCATGAAAGATACCCAAGTGGTTTTTTACCTGATCGGAAAACGGTAACCTCAGCCGCTGATCCGAGTCTGAGTATTCAATTCCGATCAGCCTGGAAAAAGGGAGTTCTTCAAGAGTCACCTTGGGAGACCCAGAGGATTTTCCGGATCGACATGTTCCATGAACGGCTTGCGGCGATCATTGTTAGTGATCTGATAGACTTTTCCGATCCAGTTATTTATCACGGCCTCAGCAGTATCGTGCCAGGTATTATCCAGGTTGGGAATGATCAGATGCTCCGGGAATTCGGGCGGGCTGTAGCCTTTGACGTGAGCGATCAACACCCGCTCATGATATTCTTCGAGAATCGCCTGATCACGCAATGAGAAATAGTGCTCAGGGAAAGGTGGGTATTCCGTGATCTCATGACGGATGAAACGTCCCACCTCCCGCTTGTACTCTTTCAAGAGGCTGATCGCATCGTATTCAGGATGCCCCTGAAAAAACACCTGTCTGAATCCATCTGGACTGACCGCCAAGTGCACACCGGCAACATCGCTCTCTGCCAGAATGGTAAGCCCGGCATCGATAAACTGCTCCCGGAACACCTCATTGAAGCGTGAATGCGGAACATCGAAACGTGTATTGACCCCGGCCACCAGCGGGTGCTTGTGATCCACAAGACGGTGTGGATAAACACCCCAGCGTTTTGCCGGCAACGGCGTCCGCTGCTGATTGTACCGGGCCTGCAGGACCGCATGTGTGGCAAGGCACGAACAAAGAGTTGAGGTGACATTTTCATAGGCCCATTCGACGACTTCATTCAAAGGCCCCCAGAATTTCTCATCGGCCAGGTTTTTTTCCACTACGTTGGCACCGGTGATGATCAGGGCATCCAGCCCTTCTTCCCGGATCTGATCGAACGTCGAGTAGTAGGCCTTCACGTGGGCTCGCCCTTCAGGTCCTCTCTCCAAGGTATCAAGTGTAAAAGGGTGGACGTAGAACTGGGCAATCTGGTTGCTTTCGCCAATGAGACGGAAAAACTGCCGTTCTGTGGCCTGCAATGCCTTGTCAGGCATCATGTTCAACAACCCGATGTGCATCTCACGGATTTCCTGAACCAGGGCATAATCGGCCGGCAGGATGGTTTCTCCTTCCTGTCTGAGGCGCTCAAATGTAGGAAGATCAGTATTGGCAACCAGTGGCATAACTAAAGTATCGATTCAATCAAGTTCAAAAAATCTTCTTCGTGGTTGACCCTGAGCACATCCTCAGCTGCCACGCTGTAACCAAAACGATCGGCAATGGACTCATACCGTGGGATCCGTGCATAGAACAGCTTGGGAAATATCCAACGAACAAAATCGTCGGGATCGATCAGGGCGACGTATTCAAGATCCCGTGCCTTCATGTATTCAGACAGCTTTTGATCGAGAAATTCTTCACGGTAATAAAGTGGCTTTGGATGAGACTCCGCCCGGCGGATCAACTCTTTCTCATTATCCTTACTCGCTTTGATATACAGGATCAAGGTGTGTTCGGCTAGCAACTCTATGGTCTCTTCATCATCCAACTCACAAAGGCTGCCGCCGGCATCATTGATGAAATTATTATACCCATAAATATCATGTGCCTTGCGGATAAAATCGGGCACATCCCGCATCGCCGCCAGTTCTGCCTGGTGATGCAGTTTCTGTCGTCGTTTGAACTCCTGCAACCCTAGACCGCCCAGCTCCGGATTCCCCAGTTTGCCAAGAAAAGATGAAACCGGCTTGAGGTTATCCACCGTCATATTGTTACTGATGTGGATGGAATCTGACCGCAGCAAGTCCCGCATGAAGGGAATCTGCATAACCTGTTTTTTGATATTGTCCAAAATCGGCTCATCCAGATAACGAGTTCCGATCCGGTAATCTGCAGAATAATGAAACCAGTCTCGCTGACGCAAAATGTTTGCCAGCCGTGTCTTGCCCACCCCGGACATGCCCAACAAGGTGATCGATTTGTTTTGCCAGTTTCTGAACTCCTTTGCCGCCAGTCTCATGATGACATTCCTGAATTCTTGAATACCGGGATCATAACCTGAAGCGGTACGTGTCGAAAGAAAAAAGAAAGAGACTGATACATTGAAGTATCAGTCTCAAGACGAGGTCAGACGAAAATATTGAGAAGATCAGGCAGCTTTGTATGGCTTGCGGATCAGGTAATCCTGATCGAAATCATCCACATGAATGACTGACATCAGGCGATCATCGAACCGGATCAGCTGGTCGGCTTCTTCCGTTGACAACACACCGACTTCTTTTGCCGCATCAATGAGCGCCCTCCCCTGAAGTTTAGGCAGTTTCTTTTCCTTGACGGCCATTCTCAATTTGTCATTGATCGGTTGAAGGGCAAGGCTCTCGAGGAAAACCGTGTTGACATGTGCTAACGGGTTGTTTTCACCCGGTTCCATATAAAGTCCTGCAGTCATGCGCTCCCGCGTTGAAGTATCACTGGCGATGATCTTGATCATTTTTCTTTCCAGATCGTCACTCGGTGCTCTGAAGTGCATCCCCAGCGGAAAGACAACCAGCTTCATTACAGCGGACAGCACCCGGCTTGGATAGTTTTCAAGAATTTCACGGAAAGCCTCCTGATAATGGTGCATGAGGTATTCCAGTGACCATTGGACGACGGGGAAATCCTCTTCCGGACAGCCGTCGTTTTCGTAATGCTTGATCACCATACTGGCGAGGTAGAGATCACTCAACAGATCACCCAGTCGTGCAGACAGCATTTCCATGAACTTCAACCGTGCCTGCAAAGACAGCATGGAAATATCTGCAATCAGGGCAAAGGCCGCACTCATCCGGTTCAGATGCGCATAATAGCGGGCGAGCTTGGGATGGCCCGGATTGGATTCCAGGCGCGATCCGGTAAGCCCCATGACAAAGGCCCGTACGCCATTGTGGAGGGTGTAGCCGATGTGTTTGAACAGCACATCATCGAACTGATCGATCACCGTGTCGTTTGCTTCTTGTACAGCTAACTCCATCTCCCTTAACACATAGGGATGGCTACGGGTGGCACCCTGTCCGAAGATCATGAGGTTACGGGTGAGGATATTCGCTCCTTCGACGGTAATGGCGACGGGTATCGATTCATAGGTGCTTGCAATATAGTTCCTTGGTCCTTTCATGATCGCCTTGCCACCATGAATATCCATTGCATCGATGGCGCATTGTCGTGCCATCTCCGTACAATGGTATTTGATGATCGCCGAAGGCACTGCCGGTTTCTCACCGCCATCCACCGACTGAATGGTATGGAGCCGAGCTGAATTGACGATATAGGTAAAGCCCGCCATGCGTGCCAGTGGCTTCTGGATACCTTCAAACTGCTTGATGGGAAGCCCGAACTGCTTGCGCAATGAAGCGTAGGCGGTGGTTCCCATAAAAGTTCTTTTGGCATAGGCTGCGCCACCGGTTGGCAGCGTGATGCAACGGCCGACCGACAAACAGTTGACCAACATACGCCAACCTTTGCCCGCCATCGCCGGACCGCCGATGATGTAATCGAGTGGAACAAAGACATCCTCCCCTTCCACAGGACCATTGAGAAAAGCATCCCCAATGGGCAGATGGCGGCGTCCGATCTTCAACCCTTCCGTATCGCTGGGCAACAGTGCACAGGTAATACCGTAATCCTCGATATCGCCAATGAGATGGTCCGGATCCTTGAGTTTGAAGGCCAGTCCCACCAGCGTGGCGATCGGTGCCAAGGTAATGTAGCGTTTGTTGAAATTCAACCGCATACCGATAATTTCCTTGCCTTCCCACATGCCCTTGCAAACTACACCTGTATCCGGGATAGACGTGGCATCGGAACCGGCAAGGGGCGCAGTCAGGGCAAAGCAGGGGATCTCCTTGCCCTCGGCTAACCTGGGCAAGTAATAGTTCTTCTGTTCCTCGGTTCCGTATTTGATCAACAACTCTCCCGGCCCCAGGGAGTTGGGGACCGCCACCAGATAGGTGATCGCTGCACCTGTGCTGGAAACCTTGATCAGCACTTCCGATTGGGCCACTGCGGACAACTCCAGCCCCCCATATTTCTTCGGAATGATCATGCCAAGGAAACCCTTGTCACGGACAAATTGGATAATCTCGTCCGGGATCAGATTCCATTCATGATTGATCTTCCAGGCATCGGCCATTCGGCAGAGTTCTTCCACGGGGCCTTCGAGAAAGGCCTTCTCATGCTCCGTGAGTTCGGGCTTGGGTGTGCTGATCAGGCTTTTCCAGTCCGGTTTACCTGTGAACAGTTCTCCATCCCACCAGACTGTACCGGCATCAATGGCTTCCTGCTCAGTATCTGATAGCGGTGGCAACATCTTTTTAAACATGGAAAAGAACGGAGTAGAGAGATATTTTTTCCGGAATGCAGGAATAGAAAGCAGCCCAGACACGAATGTCAAGATAACCAGAACCAGGGTAAAAATAAAGTTCAGTGAAAGACTCCAACTGAGCACAAGACCAATCGCGCTCGCCACAGCAAACGTTGTCAGTGTCGTACCTGTATAAACCAGAGCGATCAGAGCCAGCGGGATCAAGATACTCATGATTGTGTTCATCTGCTTTCCTCCAGAGATTAAGCCTCTATTTAAGAGCGAACGCTCGCTTTTAATATTAAGGATAATAGTCTAAACTACAGGCGTATGTCCAGTGCTATTTGAAGTTTTTTGATAATGACGAATTTTGACGATTTCAAATCCAGTTTCCCCTGGAAAGGGAAAATGATTTACACGCTTCTGTTCAGGCTGCATCAGGAGGCTATCAAGACCAAGAAGGAAAAGTTTGCAGTCAATAATCTTGAGAAACTACTCAAGGCGACGTTCAGAATCTCTGCAAAGATCGGCTTTCATGAAATGTCCCTGCGTGATCTCTGCCGTGAAACAGGACTGAGTATGGGCGGGATCTATTCGTGTATCAGCTCAAAGGATATCCTCGCCGTTATGGTCAAGGATGTGGTGAAGTTCATTACAAAAGATATCATTGAAAAGGCAATTCTGAACGAGGACCCTGAGCGGGCCTTTCAGAACATTGTAAGAAACTTGGTTTATACGACAGAAATCCTCCAACCCTGGTTTTATTTCCTCTATTTTGAAACCCGATCACTATCGCCCAAGGATCAGGAGGATTCAAAGAGGATCGAAATCCTGATCATCGATTCGCTACGAGAACTTCTGATCAGAATTGATGATCGGAAAAATAACGAAAACCATTATCACATTATCGCCACCATGGTACTTGCAATGATCCAGGAACGCTACCTCAAACCCTGGAAGTACAAAAAAGGGAAATATTCAATTGAAGCGTATGCAAGTAAAACGATCCAACTTGCATACTCTGCGTTACGATAAATCCATCAGACTCTGAATTTTTCAACTGAACTGTTCATCTCGGCAGCAAGTTGTGAAAGTCTGTTGGCCGCTTCGGAAGTTTCCTGAATACCATCAACTGCCTCAGAATTTATCCTGCGGATAACACCAATGCCATTATCGATATCACTCGCCATGGCTTTCTGCTCATTGGCCGCCTCAGCAATACGATCATTCATCTGCGAAATCACGCCAACGGTTTCCACAATCTGCTGCAATGCTTCGTTTGCGCGTGTCGAGGTGACCACCGTCGCCTCACCCTTTTCCTGGCCCTGCTTCATGGTTGCCACCGCTTTGCTGGTTCCCGTTTGCAGCTTCTGGATGATCTCTTCGATTTCCTGCGTTGCTTCATGGGAGCGCTGCGCCAGAGTTCTGACTTCATCGGCGACCACAGCAAACCCCCTGCCCTGCTCACCGGCGCGGGCGGCCTCGATGGCGGCATTGAGGGCCAACAGGTTTGTTTGCTCGGCGATACCACGAATAACATCAAGTACGGTGCCGATGGTCTTACTGTCTTCTTCCACCTCGTTCATGAGCGTGGCGGAATCTTCCAACTCAGCTGCCAAGGCACGGATCGTCTCCATGGATTCGGACATCACCCGCTGGCTCTCTTCGGCAAGCATGTCCGCCTCTTTTGTCTGACCCGCAGCAGATATCGCACTGGCTGTCACATCTTCAACTGCTCTCAACATTTTGTCGATTGCCGATCCAAGTTGTTCTGTTCCACTCTGCTGTGCCTGAACGCCTTCCTGGTTTTTCTGTGTCACGTTCTGCAAACCCGAAGAGGCCTGTGTGATATTGGCTGCTGAATCAAGGATCTTGATAACTACATCTTTGAAGCCACTCACCATGCCATTGATGTTACCAGCAAGCGCCCTGATCTCATTCTTTGAACTGCTTTGGCGAGGCGACACCTTGTAACCACCGATCTCGATACTTTGTGTCAGATCACCCGCTCCGATAAGCTGCAGTTTTTCCATAATTGATTGGAGTGGCTTCAGCTGGGTCTTCAGTACGGCGACAATCAGGAGAATGAGTAATGCACAGGCAATGACACTCAGCCCAATCAATATGTTCCTGAGAGAAGTTGCTGCACTCGCAAGTTCATCCACATTGGCACCGGCTGCGATGACCCAGTTCCAGTCATCAAACGTCCTGAAAGCAACCAGTTTCTCTTTAACGTTCGAACCTTCCGGCCAGAAATAGTTGATTACACCCGCTTTTTGGCTGATCATCTTTCTAAAGACAGGGTTTCCATTCGCATCGGACAAATCAAGCACCTTCCTGCCTACATCTGTGGGGTGCAAAACAAACTCACCATTTTTCTTATCTATGATGAAGGCATAGCCGGTTTCACCAAATCTCAGCTTGCCAATGGATTCCTTGAGCGCAGTTAGACCCTTGGTGAAATCGAATCCTACGAACATGATCGCAACCACTTCACCAGACGCCGATTTCACAGGGATATAAAGCGTCATATAATCCTTGCCGAACAAGTGGGCCTTGCCGAAATAACGCTCGCCGTTCAGGAAACCCTGATAACCTGGGTGGTCCTTGCCCAACAACGTTCCAATGGCGCGTTCACCATTTTCCTTTTTCAGGGATGTTGTTACTCGGAGAAAGTCATCCCCATAGCGTGTAAATATCGTGGCTACACCTCCGGTCGTTTCCGTGAAACGATCAACATTGTCAAAGTTGAGATTGACAGTTTCCGTTCCATGTTTAAGAAGCGGTGCATCATAGTTGCCTACTTTGACGGTGTCCGATGTATCAATAGAGAATTCGTAGGGATAGAGTGAAAAAAAGATATCGCTGAGATTCTCTGTATTCTGCTTGAGTGTCTGATCATAAAAAACCAGCATCTCTTTCAGCAGGCCAGTCTCTTTCTCCAGCGACTCTCCTTCCTGGGAAATCAGTGCATCTCGTGTATTCCAGGCAACAAAACCTGTGAAAAAGGTAAAAACCAGAATGGTTCCGATGAGTAACAGAACAGAGGCCTGATAGACAATGGATAACTCACGTAATTTATTAAGCATTTCTTGCTCCGAAATTTTTTGATGCAAAACCACCATTCTTGTGACGAACTGTGTTGTGGTGGAAGGTGATTGAATAATATCGGCTTGGTTTTCTTTCACTAACAAACAGATTCAGAAAACCTACCCCAAGGACCATTTTGACTTTTTCGCACGATGATCCCATCTGCCATAACACATGCAAGATAAATGCCAAAACAAAAGGCTTGAAAGAGAAAGGCAGGGCAGAAACCGTGATCAGCAAAGAAGCTGATCACGGTTTGTTTGGGAAAAGATCAGTTGCCAAGTGCGACGTCGAGCGCGTCTTCCACCTTTTCCAGCAGAACAAATTTCAGTTTTTTCCGTGCAGACTCGGGGATGTCCTCCAGATCCCGTTCATTTCGTTTCGGGATCATGACGGTTTTGATCCCTGCATGTGCAGCAGCAATAGCTTTCTCTTTGAGGCCACCAATGGGAAGAACCAGGCCGCGCAAGCTGATCTCACCCGTCATGGCAACTTCTTTTTTGATCTTCCGGTTGGTTAACAGAGATACCAGTGATAGATACATGGCCACGCCGGCACTGGGCCCATCTTTCGGTATGGCCCCGGCGGGAACATGAACATGGATATCGTATTTCTGAAACGCTTGCGGATCGATACCCAATTTCTCATGTCTTGCCTTGACCAGGGTAAAAGCGGCCTGGGCACTCTCTTTCATCACATCGCCAAGCTGTCCGGTGAGAATCAGGTTGCCCTTGCCAGGCGTCTTGGTGGACTCCACAAACAGGATATCCCCGCCCACAGGTGTCCAGGCAAGCCCTGTCGCCACTCCGGGAATACTGGTACGCAGGGCCACTTCGCTTTCATATTTCTGTGCGCCAAGGATCTCGTGCAGATCATTCACATCGATTTTGATCTTGCCGTTCTCCCCTTCTGCAACTCGCACTGCCACGCTGCGAAAGACGGCACCAATCTGGCGCTCAAGATTACGCACACCCGCTTCCTTGGTATACCCGGTGATGATCTTTCTCAGGGCTTTGGCCGTGAGCATGACCTGGCTCGCCTTGAGACCATTCTGTTCCAGTTGTCGCTTGACCAGGTATTTTTTCGCGATATGGTATTTCTCTTCATCGGTATAACCATTGAGCTCAATGATCTCCATGCGATCGCGCAGCGGTCCAGGAATATCATAGAGCACATTGGCCGTGCCGATGAACAGCACCTTGCTCAGATCAAACGGCACACCGAGATAGTTATCCTCGAAGCTCGAGTTCTGTTCCGGATCCAGAACTTCCAGCAAGGCAGCGGATGGATCGCCATGGAAACTGGCGGATAGCTTGTCCATTTCATCGAGCATAAAGACCGGATTACGGGTGCCCGCTTTGCGGATACTCTGGATGATCTTGCCGGGCATGGCACCAATATAGGTACGCCGGTGTCCGCGGATCTCAGCCTCGTCATGAACGCCACCCATGCTCGCACGGATGAATTCGAGACCAATAGCCCGTGCGATGCTCTGGCCAAGCGATGTCTTACCGACACCAGGAGGACCAACGAAACAGAGGATCGGACTACGACCTTCCGGATTCAATTTTCGTACCGCAAGGTATTCGAGGATGCGTTTTTTGATCTTCTCCAGCCCATAGTGATCTTCATCGAGGATCTTGCGTGCCTTCTCTATGTCGATCTGTTCCTGATCGAGTGTGTTCCAGGGTAGATCGATCAACCAGTCGAGATAGGTACGGCTGATAGAATATTCCGATGAGGATTCGGGCATCCGTTCGAGACGGCGGAGTTCCTTGAGCGCTTGCTCTTCCACTTGTTCCGGCATTTCGGCTTTTGCGATCGCCTCGGCCAACTCTTCAATCTCGGAACCTTCATCCTCACCCAGTTCACGTTTGATCTCCTCCATCTGTTCCCGCAGCATGTATTCGCGCTGACGTTCACTGAGTTTTTCCTGGGTGCGTGCGTGGATCTTGTTCGAGATCTTGAGGACTTCGAGACGATGACTGACGTGCTCGATGACCTTATCCAATCGCTCCTTCAGAACAAGGGTTTCGAGAACATCTTGTTTTTCTTCCGGTTCAATGTCGATAAAACTGGCGACAATATCCGCCAGATCGGAAGGTGAGGTTATACTCTGGATGGCATTGGCCAGTTCCATCGGCGCGTGCGGCAATAATTCCAGCCCTTCAAGTGCCAATGTTTTCAAACGATGTACACGAGCCTCTATCTCCGTACTCATCTCTTCCTTTTCGCGGATGAAATCGACTCTTGCCAACATGAAGGGATGGCCTTCAATAAACTCCAGAATCCGGAACCGTTGTTCGCCCTGAACGATCAGATGGTGGACATCCTCCTGAGGGGTCTTGCCATAGCGGAGGATGGTCGCAGAGGTACCGATACGGTAGAGATCATCTGGTTGGGGTTTTTCCACTCCCGGATCACGCTGCATGAGCAGACCGATACGTCTCTTGCTTGCAATGGCCTCTTCGATGGCAGCTATGGATGACTCACGCCCCACCTGCATGGGCATCATAACACCTGGGAACATGACCATGTTCCTTACAGGCACAATAATCAAAATGTCTTCCGTGGTTGCTGGAAGCACTTCAGCATCTGGTGTCCATATAATATCTGATTCGCTCACGTTGGCTCCCTTTTAAAAGTTGTTGGAATGGTTCAGCTTCATGGGTGATGTAGCCTGGTTACGTTTATATAAGGTCATTTTCATAAAAGACAAGAATCTTGCCCAACAGGATCAGCTCATCTTCACACCTTGATCTTCTTTCGGAAAGATACGCTCATAAACGACAAAACTGTAATCGTATTCATTTTTTTCATCAGCAGAAAACCGGAGTCTTGAAACCTCGTGCCACTCATCCAGATCAATTTCAGGAAACCAAGTATCCCCTTCGACCTCGGCATGTACTTCTGTCATATAGATGTGATCGGCAAGCGGAAGAGTATCGATATAGAGTGATGCTCCTCCCACCATCATCACTTCGGGCACATCCTTTACCAGTTCCAACGCAGTTTCCAGTGAGGTCACGACATCACAACCGGGCGCTTCGAAATCCGTGTTTCTGGTAACAACAATATTGCGCCTTCCAGGTAATGGGCGACCTATGGATTCATACGTTTTACGTCCCATAATGATGGGTTTGCCCATCGTAATATCACGAAAATATTTCAGATCAGAAGAAAGGTGCCAAGGTAGTCCTCCATTGATGCCGATGACCCGGTTTTGATCCATGGCGACGACCAGTGAAAGTTTCATACCGCAATTGGTGCCACAATCGGCGGATGGCACTGATAATTGATCAATTCAAAATCTTCATATCTGAAATCGAAGATCGATTCCACATCCGGGTTGATACGTATTTCCGGTAACGGCAACGGATCACGCATCAGCTGGGTTTCAACCTGCTCGAAATGGTTAGTGTAGATGTGCGCATCTCCCAGCGTATGCACGAACTCACCCGGCTGTAGTCCAGCCACCTGTGCGATCATCATGGTCAACAGGGCGTAGGAAGATATATTGAAAGGGACACCAAGAAAAATATCTGCGCTGCGCTGATAGAGTTGGCAGGAAAGTTTCCCATTGGCCACATAAAACTGGAAAAAAGCATGACACGGGGCCAGGGCCATCTTGTCGAGTTCACCCACATTCCAGGCGCTGACGATCAAACGCCGGGAATCCGGATCAGATTTTATCTGTTCGATCACTTGCGTGATCTGATCAAAGTGACGGCCGTCCGCAGCGGGCCAAGAACGCCACTGCGCCCCGTAAACAGGACCCAATTCCCCATTTTCATCGGCCCACTCGTCCCAGATCGTGACCCCTTCACGCTGGAGACTGCGTACATTGGTCTCTCCTCTCAGAAACCACAGCAACTCATGGATTACGGATTTGAAATGAATGCGCTTGGTCGTGATCGCGGGAAACCCATGGGACAGATCAAACCGCATCTGGTAGCCGAACACGCTCCTCGTTCCCGTTCCAGTACGGTCATTTTTCTCTACACCATGATCCATCACATGCTGCAAAAGATCGAGATACTGTTGCATCTATGCTTCCTCGTTTGTTCGGTAGGCCAGAATCAGCAGAATCAACCCGGCAATGATCATGGGGATTGAATAAACCTGACCCAGTGTCACCCAACCAAACGCGATATAACCCACATGCGCATCCGGTTCACGAATAAACTCGATCAGAAAACGAAAACAACCATAACCCAGCAGGAATAGCCCGGAGACAGCGCGTACAGGTCTTTCATTGCGTGAGAAAGTCCACAAGATCAGGAACAATACAATGCCCTCAAGAAAAGCCTCATATAATTGGGAGGGATGCCGTGCAATACTCTGACCTGGAAACACGACCCCCCAAGGCTTGTCTGTTGGTGCACCCCAGAGTTCTGCATTGATAAAGTTTGCAATCCGGCCAAAGAACAGCCCCACTGGAACAACCGGGGCGATATAGTCCGAGATCTCAAAAAAAGACTTGCCTGTTTTCCTTGAAAACAATGTGATCGAAATTAGAACTCCGATCAAACCACCATGGAAGGACATTCCCCCTTCCCAGACCTTGAAGATAGAAAGGGGATGAGCCAGATACTCGGAGAATTTATACAACACGACATATCCGAAACGTCCACCCAGAACAACCCCCATTGCACAATAAACTACCAGGTCAGCCACCTGGTCACTGTTCCAATCCGCGCGTTTTTTTGCCCGCCAGTTCAACAAAACCCAAGCCAGACCAATACCGATAACATAGCTGATCCCATACCAGCGAATAGCCAGGGGACCAATTTGAACGGCAATGGGATCGATATCTGGAAACTGAATCATGGAATGAAGAATTCTATCCGGTCTTACTTCAAAGAGGAAATCTCTTGCATGAACTACACAATGAACTGAAATATGCTATAGTGTCAAATAATTGACACATTTCTGTCACAATCACTGTGTCAATTTAGAATAACAATTAAGGATATATGAGAGGGACTACTATGGACAGACAATTCTGCATCACCTTTCTCAAGGGCATCATTTCACTTTTTCTCATTGGATTGACGACAATAAGTCTTTCCACTCACGCATACAGCCTGAAAGTACGTGTGCTGGACGCAGATAAATCAAGACCTCTGAAAAATATTGCCGTTTGCCTGGGTACACCGGGAAATAACCAACAGTTCGGGGCTGTTAGAACGGATCGTCATGGAAATGCCACCTTCAGCGATCTGCCGGATACTGAAATGCTGATCACCGTTTCTGCCCAGCAATACAAAGGAATCAAACGAATTGTAGCTACAACAGCAGCAGATTTCACGCGGATAATCCACCTCCCAAAGGGTGGACTTGGCCCCGTTTGTAATGCTCCCCCGAAAATTATCGAGATCAAGGATGTCACGCCGAAAGGGCCCGTCTTGAAAGTTGACGGAATAAAAATTGACCGGGGACACATGACCACCTCAAGCCGAAGTGTTGTCCTGATACCCAGGATCCAGGGTGAACCCACACATTACCGGGTCAGTGAAGATCCTCAATTCAGAGATGCAAAATGGGTAGCGTTCCAAAAGACTCCTCTGTTTACGCTCAGTGCAGGAGATGGGCCGAAACGTATCTACTTCCAGGTCAAAAAGGTTGTTGTAATGGACGATAAGGCAACGATCGAAAAACTCTCAAATGTCGCCAGTGACAGAATCGATCTTAGAAGCAGGAAGATCTCATCCCTGGTTCTTGTAGAATAGGATAATACTTTGCCCGGGCTTACCCATCCCGGGCAAAGTAGCTTATACTTTCCATATCATGAGTTCGGCTTCCGGAAAAACACCACTGATTCTGTTAGCCTTGGCGGCGCTCCTTGCAGGTGCCTTTCTCTTCCTTTCGCTGGATAAACCGCAACGGATCGCCCACACGCAACAAAAGATCCCGGGGCTGCTTTGGCCAGCTCCGAAGCCACTCACTGTGTTCGAGCTTCGTGATCAGAATAACACTCCTTTCACACTGGAAGATCTCAAAGGCCGATGGTCAATGCTTTTTTTTGGGTATACCCACTGTCCCGACGTCTGCCCGACAACCATGACGCTACTTGACTCCGTTGTCGACGAACTGAAGAGTGAGAAAAAATCGGCCCCTCAGGTTGTTTTTATCACCATCGACCCAGAAAGGGATACACCAAAACACCTGGCTGATTATATTACCTATTTCAATCCTGATTTCCGCGGGCTGAGCGGAACTCCGGAAAAGCTCTCCATACTGACCGGACAGTTGGGGATTCTTTCAATGAAAGTCGATGACCAGAAAACAGGTAAAGAGGGCTACATTATGGATCATACCGCCTCCATTTTCCTCATTGGCCCCGAGGCAAGATTGATCGGGGTTTTCTCGCCTCCTCACAACAAGGAAGATATCATGCAGCGTTATCTTGAAATGCGGAAATTTATCGAAAAACAGGCCTCGTCATGAAAAAACTGGTCATTCTTCTCCTTTCGTTAGTACCGGCACTTTTGCTCACACCTCATCTTCTGGCCGAAGAAACCGTCGTGATCGAAAAAGCCTGGATCCGGGAGGCTCCTCCACCCGTTGAAGTGCTTGCCGCTTACATGGTTATTAAAAACCCAACTGATAAGGATATCATTCTCACCGATGCAGAAAGCAGCCGTTTCAAACATATCATGTTCCATCAGAGTATGCTGGAAAATGGCATCGTAAAGATGCGTCATGTAGAGAACATCGTTATCCCCGCCCATTCCTCTTTTGAGTTCAAGCCCGGTAGCTTTCATCTTATGTTGATGGGCAAGGATAAAATTCTGCAAGCTGGAGATAAGGTTCAACTCAGACTGTTCTTTGAGAACAATGAACCCGTTGAAGTGCTGGCCGTGGTCAAAAAGATTGAAGCTGAAGAGGAATAACTCTTTCAGTATTGAAGTTTTCCCCTTAACGAATACACTGGCAACAAGTCAAAGCGAAACCCTTGATCGACAAACTTTTCATTTTTCTCCAGTGCATCATTCCCCAACACTGGCTCTCCTGCCAGATATACCGCATCACACGATGCAAAATTCCCCTGATCAAAAATCTGCTGATCAGAACTTTCATCAAACTCTATCGGGTGGATCTGTCCATTGCTGCCGAAAACGATCCGGATCGCTTCATCCATTTCAACGATTTTTTTATTCGGCAGCTGAGATCAGACGCCAGAACCATTGATCAAGCCCCGGACTCCATTGTCTCTCCGGTTGACGGAATGATCAGCCAGATCGGTGCCATTGAGCATGACCGGGTAGTTCAGGCCAAGGGAGAATATTTCTCTCTCTCCACCTTGCTGGGTGGAGATGAGGCGCTTGCACTCAATTTTACCGATGGAGAGTTTTCCACCCTTTATCTATCTCCCCGCGATTATCACCGCATTCATATGCCAGTGGACGGCAGACTAAAAAAAATGATCTACGTTCCTGGCAAATTGTTTGCAGTCAACCAACGTACCGTTCGCCATGTACCCAACCTGTTCGCCAGAAACGAGCGCGTGATCACACTTTTTGAAACCCAAGCAGGTCCCATGGCCCTGATCATGGTCGGTGCCATCTTTGTGGGCAGCATGGAGACTGTCTGGCACGAAAGAACCATCACCCCACCTTACGGAAAAGCGATCCAGACTTGGGATTACGATGGCGATCTTTTGTTGAAAAAGGGAGAGGAGATGGGCCGTTTCAATATGGGCTCGACAGTGATTCTGCTTTTTGGTAAGGACCGGGTTCATCTCGATGACCAACGGTTTGCAGGAAAGCCCGTACAGATGGGACAGGCCATCGGGAAAATTACGGATTGAAACCAACCCGGACTCACTGTTGATCGATTCCCCTTGCCCGAGATTTCATTAGTGTCTCGTATGATGCCGCAGGACAGGCGCGTCTGAGCACCGGATTGAACTGAAAGGCTTAAGCTTGGTAATGGCTTCAGGGAAATTCAAGCCCAAGGGGGCTGGAACAACCCGGGCCAGGAGAGAACTTGTGCCGAGGGCAAAATGGATCTTGCCTTCTGGCACGAATAAATATGACTGGTGTCTATACATCAGTTGCTTAACCAAAGGCTCAAAACCGGCTGGTGAAATATCCGGGCTAGATCGCGTAGTGCAGACCACACTCCCTGTCAGACAAAACCTTGGTGGGATCAAAATAATCCCTCTCGGAAGGCAGATCATGTTCGTACAGATACCCCTCAATGTCGATCTCTGTCCAATTAAACAGAGGTGCGACCTTGTAGATCCCTCTTTTTGTCTGTGTCACGATATCCAGCGATTGACGATATGCCGTCTGCTCCTTACGGATCCCCGTGATCCAGAGCT
This sequence comes from Gammaproteobacteria bacterium, assembly GCA_026984775.1. Taxonomy (GTDB): domain Bacteria; phylum Pseudomonadota; class Gammaproteobacteria; order CAJXQU01; family CAJXQU01; genus CAJXQU01. The sequence continues at coordinate 37,032 of JALSRM010000034.1, read as the reverse complement.
CCGGTTTCAGTTCATCGAAGGCCCGATTGAACGGTTCCAGTTTGACCTGACGGGTAAATTCCTCATGCAGTTCATCACCCACCTCCGGCACTCCCCCCATCAGGGCATCCCGCCTTGCGGCCGTCATCTCGGGGATATAGATCTTCATATTGAGATCGAGTTGCTGAATAAGCTTTTCGGCGAAAAGATAGGTCGCTTTTGTATTGTAGCCATGATCGGCCCACAACACAGGAATTTCTGGCATCTGCCGGGTGACCAAGTGCAACAGCACCGCGGAATGAGGCCCAAATTTCGTCGTGACAATGGGCTTAAGATCTTGGTTCAAGGCCCAGCGGATGATTTCAGCTGCGGTTTTGTCCTTGAGTTTCGAATTGACTTTTTCCAGATCGAGTGACACGGTGAACTATTACCTCGAGCATTTGTTAATAACAAAATGTTATAATCATCTGTTTCTATATTCTAAATTATAACAAACTCTTTCTTCAGAATTTAGGTTAATATCGGCCGCACTCTCCGATTTATTGGATTTTTTCAGAATATCGATATGCCACAAAACCCTAAAAAACAGAATCTGGAATTCAACAAGCTGCAGAAGCGATTACGCCGTAACGTGGGCCAGGCCATTACCGATTATCAGATGATCGAGGACGGTGACCGGATTATGGTCTGCCTTTCAGGAGGCAAGGACTCTTATACTCTGCTGGACATTCTTCTGAACCTGCAACGAACGGCACCCGTCCATTTCGAAATCACCGCAGTCAATCTCGATCAGAAACAACCTGGCTTCCCAGAGCACGTATTGCCTGAATACCTGGAAAGTATCGGCGTGCCCTACCACATCATCGAAGAAGACACCTACAGCATCGTCAAACGTGTGGTCCCAGAGGGAAAAACCACTTGTGGACTCTGCTCACGATTACGCAGGGGAAATCTCTATGCCTTCGCCGAAAAGCATGGTTTCAGTAAGATCGCACTCGGTCATCATCGCGATGACATCATCGAGACCCTGTTTCTGAATATGTTTCATGGCGGCACCATTAAGGCCATGCCGCCGAAACTGAAAAGTGACAATGGCAAACACATTGTCATCCGACCACTGGCCTATTGCAGTGAGAAAGACATCATCGCCTTTGCCGAACACAAGGCGTTCCCAATCATTCCCTGCAACCTTTGTGGCTCTCAGGACCACCTCCAGCGCCAGGCGATCAAGGCCATGCTCGCGGAGTGGTCAAAAGTACCCGGACGCATCGAGAATATTTTTCGCAGCCTGAAAAACGTCAAACCTTCTCACTTGCTGGATCGGGATCTCTATCCTTTTACCGAATTGAGACAGGATGATTCAGAGATGCCGGAAGAATCAGAAAGTCCGGGAATCCAGGTTATCCGTTTCAATTCATAGAGCCGATAACTGAGAGTAAACAGAGGAGCGCGATCAGTGTCCTCTTTTCTTCAGGCGCTCGATCCCCTTCTTCCTGACTGGCTCCTTATGCCACTGTTCCTTGAGCCAGCCTATGGGATCGACACTGGGATCAATGCCTTCGCGCTTTTCCACGTCTCTGGCCTTTTCCAGATCAGTTTGTAACGTCGAGAACGTACGGGTACAGGCCTCCAGTGCAGCCTGCCTGGCGATTGCAATTTCCCGTTCGGTCATGTCCGGGTACTCATTGCTGTGACGCATCTCGGCAACAACTCCCGCCGCATTGGCCCGGCAGATATCCGATTCCGCGTGAACCGCTGAAAGACCGAAGATCACCAAACAACTGCAAAACATCCGTAACTTCATCTAAACTTCTCCCTAAAACCCTTTGACAGTTTGCCAAGACCCCAACAAAATGAAAAGCACTCTCTACTACGTTCTGGACCCCATGTGTTCCTGGTGTTGGGGATTCAGGCAGGTCTTTGAAACGCTCCTGAAGAGAATACCCGATCATATTCGCGTGCAATACGTCATGGGTGGTTTGGCTCCCGACTCCGACCAGCCCATGCCGGAAGAAACCCGAAACTATGTGCAGCAACAATGGCGGCTGGTAGAAAAACAAACCGGCGCGAAATTTAACTGGGCGTACTGGGAGAAGTGTCAGCCCCGCCGTTCCACCTACCCTGCCTGCCGTGCCGTAATTGCCGCTGGCCTGCAATCCCAAAAAAAGATCCCGACCATGATCCATGCGATACAGAAAGCCTATTATCTGCAGGCACGAAATCCTTCTGATACTGACGTACTGGTCGCCCTTGCCGATGAAATCGATCTCGATGTCGAGCATTTCCGTCGGGCGATTAACTCCTCCGAAGTGGAACAGTTGCTCCAGCAGGATTTTACAACACGCCGTCGTTTACATGCCAACCGTTTTCCTTCTGTTCTGATCGAAATAAACAATACGCCCCGGTTTCTCGTTGAGGGTTTTCGCCCTGCCGCTGACGTGCTTGAACAGTTACAGGCATATTCCTTGCTTCGATCTTGATCGACAACAATACGAGGATAGATCAAAATGACTCTGGATATCAGCGATTTGGCCATCCTGCTCGTGGAGCCCTCGAGTGTTCAGCTGAAACTGATCAAAAACCACCTGGAAGTAGACGGTGTGAATAATATCACCGGCATCCAAAGTGGAGCAGAGGCACTGGAGGAGATGCATCGGTATGAACCGGATCTGGTGATCAGCAGTATGTATCTGCCTGACATGACTGCGATCGATCTGGTCACCACCATGCGCAACGATGAAAGTCTGGTGCATATTCCCTTCATGCTGATCTCCAGTGAAACACGGTTTGAATTGACCGATCCCATCCGGCAAGCCGGCGTTGTGGCGATCCTTCCGAAGCCTTTCAACCATACTGATCTGACACGGGCACTCCGTGCCTCACTTGAGTATATCGATCCGGAACAGATTGAACTTGATACGTATGATATCGAAGCACTGAATGTTTTGGTGGTGGATGACAGTACCACTGCCCGACGGCATATCTCGCGTATCCTCAACAACCTCGGAATTGAAAACATCACAGTGTCGGAAAACGGCAGAGAGGCCGTCAGTAAACTGAATGAAAATGATTTTGATCTGATCGTCACAGATTACAACATGCCGGAGATGGATGGACAGGCCCTGATCGAATACATCCGTCAGGATCTGGGTAATACCTATGTGCCCATCCTCATGGTGACCAGTGAAGACGATGAGTCCCGACTCGCCAATGTTCATCAGGCCGGCGTCTCCGCCATATTTGACAAACCTTTCGATCCATCGAATATTAAGGACGTACTTTACAGGGTACTCGAAGAAGCCGTCTGATCCGGAGCCGTTACAGCCGATAACCCACTGATGACGTGATCCAGATTAGATCATCTGGTGAAAATTTTCACCTATACTCTAAGGAAGGCGGAAATCCACTGGAGGTCTGAAATGGATGAACCACAGGACATCGATCCGGAAGAAACCCGTGAATGGGTGGAAGCACTGGAAGCCGTACTTGAACATGAAGGTGTCGAAAGAGCCCATTTTCTTCTCGAAAAACTTATCGAGAAGGCACGCCGATCAGGTGCGTATTTACCCTACTCTGCTAATACGGCCTATCTGAATACCATCCCCGCTGGCAAGGAAGAAAAATCCCCCGGTGATCCTGCAATGGAGTGGCGGATCCGATCACTGGTGCGCTGGAATGCCATGGCTATGGTGGTGCAAGCCAACCGTCAGAATAGCGAACTGGGTGGCCATATCGCCAGCTTTGCCTCCGCCGCGACTTTGTATGATGTGGGCTTCAACCATTTCTTTCATGCACCAACCGAAGAACACGGGGGTGATCTGGTCTTTATCCAGGGACATTCGGCCCCCGGGATCTATGCCCGCTCCTATCTATATGGCCGGTTCGACGAGAAACAGCTGCACAACTTCCGGCAGGAAGTGGACGGCAACGGCCTCAGCTCTTATCCACATCCGTGGCTCATGCCCGACTACTGGCACTTTCCCACCGTCTCCATGGGCCTCGGCCCAATCATGGCGATCTATCAAGCGCGCTTCATGCGTTATCTGCAACATCGTGGACTCAAGGACAGCCATAACCGTAAAGTCTGGGCCTTCCTCGGTGATGGAGAAATGGATGAACCCGAATCCCGTGGCGCACTGGGGCTTGCCGCGCGGGAAAAACTCGATAACCTGATCTTCATCATCAACTGTAATCTGCAACGTCTCGACGGGCCGGTACGGGGCAACGGCAAAATTATCCAGGAACTGGAGGCCGAGTTCCGGGGAGCCGGTTGGAATGTCATCAAGGTCATCTGGGGATCATACTGGGATCCGCTCATCGCCCAAGACACCAAAGGGCTACTCCTGAAAAGAATGGAAGAAGTGGTCGATGGAGAATATCAGACCTACAAGGCCAAAGACGGTGCCTATATACGCGAACATTTTTTCGGCAAATATCCAGAGCTTAAAGCCATGGTCGCCAATATGACCGATGAGGATATCTACCGTCTCAATCGCGGCGGCCACGATCCTCACAAAATCTACGCCGCCTATGCAGCCGCTGTGAAACACAAGGGGCAACCCACCGTGATCCTGGCCAAGACAGTCAAAGGCTATGGTATGGGTAATGCGGGTGAAGGCATGAACATCACCCACCAACAGAAAAAGATGGGCGAGGACGCACTGAAGAAATTCCATGATCGCTTCAATCTGCCCATCTCCGATGAAGAGATCAAAAGCACGCCCTTTTTCAAACCACCCGAGAACAGCCCCGAGATCCAGTATCTTAAAAAAAGACGAGAAGCCCTCGGCGGTGACTTCTTCAAACCCAAGATTAAGGCTGCAGCCCTCAAGGTACCCGAACTGGACGCTTTCGATGCCTTGCTCAAAGGCAGTGGCGATCGCGCGATGTCCACCACCATGGCCTTCGTCCGCATTCTCAACACCTTGCTGAAAGATGAACAGATCGGCGAACGAGTCGTCCCCATCGTGGCCGATGAGGCGCGCACCTTTGGAATGGAGGGCATGTTCCGCCAGTACGGGATCTATTCTTGCGTCGGACAACTGTATGAACCACCGGATCGAGACCAGATCATGTACTACCGTGAAGATATCAAAGGCCAGATGATCGAGGACGGTCTGAACGAAGCCGGTGCCCTATCCTCCTGGATCGCTGCTGCCACCGCCTACCGTCACCACAGTCTGGCCATGATCCCTTTTTACACGTACTACTCCATGTTCGGCTTCCAACGGGTCGGCGATCTCATCTGGGCAGCAGGAGACAGCCGGGCAAAAGGCTTTCTGATGGGTGGCACGGCCGGGCGCACCACACTGGCTGGAGAAGGTCTGCAACACCAGGATGGCCATAGTCACCTCGTTGCCTCCACCATCCCCAACTGTGTTGCCTATGACCCTGCCTTTGCCTTTGAACTGGCCGTAATCATCCAGGATGGACTCAAACGCATGTATTCCGATCAGGAAGATATTTTCTACTACATCACGATCATGAACGAAAATTACACCCAGCCGGCCATGCCTGAGGGTGTCGAAGACGGTATCCTCAAAGGGATGTATCTATATAAGGCAGGTGATCCCTCTCAGGTGCTGCGCGTCCAACTGCTCGGTTCAGGCGCCATCCTCAACGAAGTTATTGCCGCGGCGGAACTGTTGCGAGAGGATTTCGAAATTTCGGCGGATATCTGGAGTGTGACCAGTTTCACCGAACTGCGTCGGGAAGGTATCGACTGCACACGCTGGAACCGCTTGCATCAGGAAGAAAGCCCCCGGATCACTCACGTGGAAAAATGCCTTTCCAACCGCAAAGGTCCGGTAATCGCAGCAACGGACTACATGCGGATTCAAGCCGATCAAATCAGGGAATTTGTTCCAGGTCGTTATAACGTTTTGGGCACTGATGGTTTTGGACGTAGTGACAGCCGCAAACAATTACGAAAATTCTTTGAGGTTGATCGCTACAACATCGTGGTTGCCGCATTGGAAAGCCTTTATCAGGAAGGTTCCATTCCGGCTGACAAGGTCTCAGAAGCTATCAGGAAATATAAAATCAATCCGGACAAGCCCAACCCGGTCACGGTGTAGAGCAATGACTGATATTAAAGAAATAAAATTGCCCGATATTGGTGATTTCGATGCTGTCGATGTCATTGAGATTCTGGTCAAACCCGGTGACAAAATCAAAAAAGAAGACCCGATCATTGCGCTTGAAAGTGACAAGGCGACAATGGAGATCCCCTCACCCGAAGAAGGGATTGTCAAGGAAGTAAAAGTCCATGTGGGAGACAAGGTTTCTGAAGGCGATCTTGTCCTGCTGCTGGAAAAAACCAATCCTTCCGATCAACGGGGTAAACCACAACAACCGTCCGCCGATGAAGAATTTGCTGGAAACAGAAAGGAAACAGATTCCACAGGGCCTGTAGAAATCTCTTTACCTGACATTGGCGACTTCGAGAACGTTGATGTGATCGAGGTGCATGTGAAACCCGGTGATCATATTGATATTGATGATCCATTGATCACGCTCGAAAGTGACAAGGCCAGTATGGAAATTCCCTCTCCTGAAGCAGGAATCGTCAGTGAGGTAAAAGTTAACGTCGGAGACAAGATCGCACAGGGAAACGTGATCATCACTCTGGAAAAAACCGGCATTGAAGAAACGACGAAAACTTCAACAGAAACAGCAAAAAAGCAGGAAGAGGCGATTCCTCCTCTTGAGTTAACACAACCTCTTCCGGAGCCCGTGATCCCTAAACGGTCTGAGAAAGTTCGTGGCAGTCGCTCTTCACGGGTACTGGCAAGTCCGGCAGTGAGAAAACTGGCCCGAGAACTGGGTGTTGATCTCGGATTGGTCAAAGGCCATGGTCCAAGAGGACGTATCCTCAAAGAAGATGTGAAAGCGTATACCAAATCGATTCTGGAAGGCACCGCCTCAAAACCTGGACTGGCCCTACCGGAGATCCCTCCCATTGACTTTTCTCGGTTTGGCCCAACCAAACTACAGCCTCTGACACGTATCAAACAATTGACTGGCCAACACATGCAACATGCCTGGCTTACCGTCCCACAGGTCACTCAATTTGAAGAAGCCGACATCACTGATCTGGAAGAATTCAGACAATCAAGAAAGACTGAAGCCAAGGCGAAAGGCACCAATCTGACCCTACTCCCTTTTTTGATCAAGGCTGTAGTCGTTGCCCTGAAGGAATACCCGGAATTTAATTCTTCACTGACGACAGAAGGCGATGCTCTGGTACTGAAGAACTATTATCACATCGGTATCGCCGTAAATACCGACAACGGGCTGGTAGTACCTGTGATCAAAGATGCCGATCAGAAAGGAGTGTTCGATCTTGCACTGGAAATCACCGAATTGAGTGAGAAGGCCCGGCAGGGGATTCTGAAACCGGATGAAATGAAGGGTGGCTGTTTCACCATCACCAGCTTGGGCAGTATCGCTGGGACAGGGTTTACACCCATCGTGAATACGCCTGAAGTTGCGATCATGGGTGTCTCAAAATCCAGTATAAAGCCTGTTTATGAGAATGAAACAATTATCCCTCGCCTGATCCTTCCTTTCAGTATCAGTTACGATCACCGTGTTATTGACGGTGTCGCCGCAGCCCGGTTTGCGGGATTTATAAAAGAAATCCTGTCAGATATCAGAGAAATTCTATTATAAAGCCCTACTGGCGAAGATTCGACAACAGGGAATTTATCAGTTTTGAAGCCTTGGACTCGACCTTCTGTGGCTTGATCTCCTGGGTTGTTTCAGCTTCCTTTTCCGAAAACGCACTGAGCCTAGAAGCGTTTCTTTCGATGAGATTGATCGACTGGCACATATTACAAAAATCGATCACTGTCGTCAGGCTGACGCCGGTGTGTACGGCGATGTCATGAACCGTATCCGAATAAACCTGCATATAATCAGCCAGTTTGATGTGCTCTTCCGTATGCAGAACGTATTCGAATTGGGGTTTCTTTTTCAAGCTCAGTCGATCAGTAGGCAACAAGGGAGGAAGCATTTTTCCTTCTGTCCCGAACATGGTTGCTGTATAAACCAGCTCCCAAAGTGATTTTGGGAAAGAGCCGCTGAAGGCTTGTTTACGGATGTTATCACCACGATCCTCAAAACTGAATTCACCCACGTCAACCTGAAACATCTCCGTATATTCATTGAGATTGCCATTGAAGATGAACCAATCTTTCTGGGTGCAGATGTCGATTGGCGGAAAATCGGGATGTGTGATCTCCACTGAACGATTCTGCTCGATGATACGGTTGATCAGACGGAACAACCTATTCTGGGGGGTACCGCTGACGATCAACAGCCCGATTGACTGACATGCATTGCAGAAATCGACCACAGTTGCAAGATCGATATCAAGATTGTTGGCGATGTTCCCAGCGGTTGCCGAATGTGAGATCATATAATCCGCGATCGCGATATGTTGCTCGCTATGAGGCGCAAGAGAAAATTCAGGTAATTCGATCAAATGAAGCCGATCTTCCGGCAAGAGGGGTTCGAGTAATTCACCTCCAGTTCCCAATAGTGTTGCGGTATAGATCAATTCCCATAGTGCTTTAGGAAATGCGCCACTGAATGCCTGCCGCCGGATTTCATCACCTTTTTCCTCAATGGTGAACTCACTGAGAGGCGTACGAAAAAGCTCTGTTTGCTTATCAAGGTCTTCAGGGAAGATAAACCAGTGTTTTTCTGAACATATCTTTATAGATGGAAATCTCGGATGGCTTATTTCTACTGATTTATTTTCGGCAAAAATCTGTTTGATCGCATGATGTAACCGCTTCTTGTCGTCACCTTCGCTCTCAACAATCGAAACAACTTCCGATATCTCCGGAATTTCTCTTGTAGTATCGTGAACGGATTCTTTGGTACTACCAGTTCTCTTGGAGAGTACTTTGGGTTTGTTCTGCTCTTTCCTGTTCTGGTTATCTATTGCCGCCTCTTCTTCTGGAGCCTTTACCAACAGATCGATTTGTCTCAATGTATTGAGAACATTGTTATAGTTGAGTGGAGGTTCGATCATGAAACGTAAAACCTGCTGGCCGGGTACCAAATCTCTGCTGTAGCCAACGAGTAAGGGAGCATCATCACGGCCTGCATATTCTTCAATAATCGCCTTACCCTGTTTGCTGCCAGGGTCAAGGATAATAACCTGTGCTTTAGAGGGGTCATCAGAGCACTCCCATACGCCGGTTTCAAAGCCAGACGCTGTTTCTATCGCTGCTTTGAGCACAACGCAATCTTTGTTTTCCAACGTGATTATGGCGATTTTGCGTGCAGTCACTTTCAGTTACCTGTATTTTTCAGTATCAAAAGATGTTCCCTCCCTGCAACTGATTCATTGATCTATATCATAAGTATTCTATCTATAACATGCACTACATCACGTCCCCAAGCTAGAATTGTGAACATCTGATATCTAACTGTTAATTTGAGATTCCATACCTCGTCATCCATTCAGAATAAAAGACAAAGGGTAGATACGCTATAATGGGAAAATAAGCTGGCTTTTATTTATAGTTATCTTTTCAGTAAGAATTTTTACTTTTTCATAGGGTTATCACCACCCTTCAAAAATTAATGATGAGGAAACTATCTTGTCTGATTCAAATACATCATCCCAGGGTAATAAAATTACAATCTCCAATGGCAAACTGAATGTGCCAAACACGCCAATCATTCCTTTTATCGAGGGTGACGGGATCGGTCCGGATGTATGGCGGGCATCAGTTCGTGTGCTGGATGCAGCTGTCAACAAGGCCTATGGAGACAAGCGCCGTATCCAGTGGATGGAAATTCTTGCGGGTGAAAAGGCCAATATGCAGACCGGAAACTGGTTACCCGAAGAAACAATTGAGGCCTGTCGTGAATATCTAATCGCTATCAAGGGGCCTCTGACAACACCAATTGGCGGCGGTATTCGATCGCTGAATGTCGCACTCAGGCAAATTCTCGATCTCTATGTTTGTTTACGTCCGGTACGCTGGTTCAAGGGCGTCCCTTCACCTGTCAAGCGACCCGATTTGGTCGACATGGTCATTTTCCGCGAGAATACAGAAGACATTTACGCCGGTATCGAGTTTGAAAGCGGTTCTGAAGAAAACCAGCGTTTTCTTGAAATGCTTGAGAAGGAATTCCCAAATCATTTTCTCAAGATCCGTTTTCCGAAAACATCGGGGATCGGCATCAAACCCGTCTCCAAAGAAGGCACAGAACGACTGGTGCGTGCAGCGATAAGATATGCGATCGATAACGGTCGCAAGAGCATCACCTTCGTTCACAAAGGTAACATCATGAAGTTTACTGAAGGTGCCTTCAGAAACTGGGGCTATCAGCTGGCTGAAACTGAATTTAGCAAGCAGACCTATACCTGGGATCAATGGGAACGAACCCGGGCCGAAAAAGGGACAGAAGCCGCCAATCAAGAGCAAGAGGAGGCACTTGCTTCCGGCAAGATCCTGATCAAAGACTCGATAGCGGATATCACGCTACAACAAGTGCTGACACGTCCAAAAGATTTCGATGTGATCGCGACCATGAACCTGAATGGTGATTATCTCTCTGATGCACTGGCAGCGCAGGTCGGTGGGATTGGTATCGCACCGGGAGGTAATATCAACTATGACACCGGTCATGCCATCTTTGAAGCAACCCACGGCACCGCTCCAAAATATGCCGGGCTGGACAAAGTGAACCCTGGATCCTTAATCCTTTCTGGTGAAATGATGCTACGTTATATGGGTTGGTCTAAAGCTGCAGACTTAATCATCCATGCCATGGATAAAACCATTGAAGACAAGACTGTTACTTATGACTTTGCACGCCTGATGGAAGGCGCAAAGGAAGTCAAATGCAGTGAATTTGCTGATGCACTCATAGCGAATCTATGATCCCAGATACCAATGCAAATGATCATCTGGTCGCGGAGTGTTCAAGGATAATTTATAACGGCTTTCAGCGTTATAACCAAAACTTTCACCGGATCACGGATCGGGCGCATGTTCGTTTCATTCAGAGAGACTGGAAAGGTCATCAGCAAGATATTGCTGATCGTATCGAATTGTATGAAAAATCTGCAAACCGTGTTGCGAATTCCATAAAGAAACTGCTTGATGAAAAAGCAGATAACCAAGAATTATGGAACAAGATACGTAGCTATCTGGGCGAACGTCTCGATGATATTCCCGATTCCGGGTTTATAAAAACCTTCTTCAATTCAATTACACGAAGGGTTTTTGGCACTATAGGCAATAACCCTGACCTGGAATTTGTTTTCTCAAGCATGGATGAAGGAAAGGATCGTATCGCTTCTCTTAACCTTCGTCGTTATCCCTATTGGGGTTCACTACAAACTGTTTTTGAACACGTTCTGGAAGATGTCGATTTTGGTATTCCGTATGCCGACGTCAGCAAAGACGTCACTACACTGCAAGACAAGGTCTCGACCTTTTGTGAAACACATCTTGAGGGGAACGATGAGTTTATTCGTTTTGAATTCATCGAGTCCCTGTTTTACCAGTCTGCACGTGCCTATCTCGTTGGTCGGATTGTTAAAAAACACCGGGTAGTTCCTATCGTGATCGCTTTTGAAAATACCGACGATGGCGTAAGAATCGATGCGGTACTCATGAGCGAGGAAGAAGTGAGCATTGTTTTTGGTTATACCCGTTCCTATTATTTTGCCGATCCCAACTCGGTTGAAGCAGCGGTCCATTTCCTGCATTCGGTTCTGCCGGACAAACCTGTCGATGAACTCTTTACTGTACTGGGTCGCATGCGCCAGGGAAAAACCGAGCGCTATGTAGCCTTTACCAAACACCTTTATAAAACCGATGACAAGTTTGAACATGCAGAGGGTGACAAAGGGTTGGTCATGATCGTTTTTCATCTACCTTCCTATAACCTGGTATTCAAGGTTATCCGCGATCGTTTCGGTTTTCCCAAAACCATCTCGCGTCAGGGCGTTATCGATAAGTACAAACTGGTCTCGAAACATGACCGAGCAGGGAGGCTCATTGATACCCAAGAGTTTTTCAACATTGAATTCCCAGTCCAGCGGTTCTCCGATGTGCTTCGGGAGGATCTGATCAAAAATGCCTCACAAACAGTATCAATTAAAGGCGATAAACTTATCTTTCGACATACATACGTCGAACGCTATGTAAGACCTCTCAACCTCTATATCCGGGAAGTCAGTCAACAGGAGGCAGAGCTGGCCATCATTGATTATGGACAAGCACTGAAGGATCTGGCACAGACCAATATCTTCCCCGGGGATCTTTTACTGAAAAATTTTGGCATGACACAGCACAAGCGTGTCGTCTTTTATGACTATGATGAAGTCGCATTGATCACTGAATGTAATTTCAGGGCCATACCTCAAGCTACGAACATCGACGATGAGTTACGAGCTGACACTTGGTACCATGTCAATGAAAATGATATCTTTCCGGAAGAGCATTTGAGATTTCTAGCCATGACACCTGAACTTCGCTCTCTCTTTGTCAAAGTACATGGAGAACTTCTTACCCCAGATTACTGGAATGAGATCAAGGCAAAACACCTCGCCGGAGAGGCTGTTACTGTAATCCCCTATTTTCGGCCAACTGTTCCTTTAGACTATTGAGGAGAATATTATGGAACATGTCGCAATTCTTGGTGCCAGCAACAATCCATCTCGCTACGCTTACAAGGCTCAAATTCAGCTCATTGAACAAGGACATATTGTCTATCCTGTCTCACTTCACGAAGAAGAGATTCTGGGCTTGAAAAGCTACCACTCTTTACTCGAAATTGATCATAATATTGATACGGTTACGGTTTACATCAATCCAACTCACCTGAAGCAGGTGGATAATCATTTGATCGAGCTGAAACCAAAACGGGTGATTTTCAATCCTGGATCTGAATCTACCGAAGTCATGAACCACTTGAAAGAAGAAGGGATCTTTGTCCAGTCTGCCTGTACACTTGTGCTCCTCTCAATTCAACAATTTGAAGCCCGTGGAAGGGCTCAATAAGCCAGAGTTCTTCTGTAATTAATATGGCAACAAATCATTCACCCTGAATGATTTTCTTGGTGCCTTTGTCGCGTTCCCTATAGCTCACTTCGTATGCATTGGCTTGTGCTAATGATGACGCATCCCTGGGTCATAGTTTTTTACCCATCAATCTTTATTTCCTGATTAATAGCCAACATATCACCCCTTTCTGATCCAGGTCAAAACACGATGAGTTGATTTGATCTACCTTAAAAAAGTCAAGATATGTCCAACTCTGAAGCTGAAAAACTCATTACTCTTGATCTGGATGAGCCTGTGTGGGACCGGTTTTTTATGGTCGCTCCTCTGTTTCTGATCAGAACTCACGAAGATGACGATACATTAGACCTGGCTCCGAAACATAGGGTTACACCCGTGGGCTGGGAAAATTATTTTGGTTTTGTCTGTACAGCAAACACAACACCTACAAAAATATCGAGCGTCCCGACGAGTTCACTGTCAGTTTCCCGAAACTATCTCAGCTGATCTACACCAGCCTGACTGCATCACCTCGTTGTCGAGAAAGCGGTCACAAGCCCATACTCGATATTTTTCCAATGTTTCCTGCAAGAAGGGGACTTTATCAAAGATACCTAAAGGTCATGTCATTCGAGGCCCTGGTGTTTTTAATATGAAGGGAAGGCTGGTACAAATCATCTTTGCCCTGAGAGTAATTCAAGCTCTAGCTCTAGAAAGCCGTTGACACCTGTTGTTTTCATCAATGGCGATGAAGAAGTCGGCAGCACACATTCCAGACGTTATATCCAAAGACTGGATAAAAATTGTAGAGCGCTGTTTTGTCATGGAACCCTCCATGGTATCGATGAAGCGAACAAAACTGCACGAAAAGGCGTTGCACGATACACTATCAATATTTAGGGTAAAGCGGCACATGCCGGTCTCGATCCAGAAGCGGGCGCCAGCGCCATTCATGAACTGGCATTATCATTCAGCAACTATTTTCTCAGAACGAACTGGCCAAAGGAGTCACGGCAGTGTTCGAACTCATACCTGATCTGGTCGCAACAAATACGTCGGCTGGAATCTCGCTGGTAGAAAAACCGGCCGATGTAAAAGCAATGAATGTGGCCAATCCTGCATCTCACCAAGAATTATACTGCCTGATCAAAGAAAAACTTCACCTGGGTTTATAAATAATCGGACCACTTTCTGATCGAGATCATCTTTCAATGACATGTATTGTATTAGTGTATGGGCAGATAAAGATGAGGAGAAAAAAGATGATAAGAAAAGACGTTTTAACAGGGTCAAAAAACCCAGTCTTTTTAGGTGTCGTTCTTTCTGGAACAATGATCTTGCTTGCCACCTCTGCCATCTCAGCTGAAGAAGAAAAGCACTTTGAAATGGAAAAACTTACCATTTCCGATGATCCTGTCATTAACATGGGCTGGCAGACTTTTCACACAAAATGTGCAGTCTGTCATGGTACTGAAGGCAAAGGTGATGGACCGATGAAAGAGGCTCTGACAAAGGCACCTGCCGATCTGACACAGATCGTAAAACGAAACGGAGGGGATTTCCCATACGATAAGGTTTACGAGATCATTGATGGCACGGAAATGTTTCCAGCCCACGGCTCGCGGGAAATGCCGATCTGGGGTCTTGAATTTGCTGAGGAGGCCTCCGGAACCGATGCGGGAGAACTAGCGAAAAGCCGAATCAATGCGCTGATCACCTATTTGAAATCCATCCAGGAATAAGTAGATGATCCTGGCTTATATAAAGAAGGCCGAGGTAATAACCTGAGGAATCCGGCAGCCCCTGGTGCTGGATTCCTCCCGATCTTCTCTTTTTAGACCTTGAGCGCAGAGTGTCTGAAAACTCAGGAAGTATATTGTAGAGATTCCGCTCAGCCATTGAATTTCGTATTCCACCCTGCTCCTTGCTGAACCAAAGCACAGAAAAGGGTATCATTCTGGCTTTGCCGACTTTATCGAAAACGGATGGATCGCACACAGACTTCAGCAAAGACGATTTACCTCAAAAATTACCGCCCACCTGAATTCAGGATAAAAACGGTCGATCTTCATTTTTCCCTAGATGAAGAATCCACACGTGTGCGATCCAGACTGACAATAGAACGGCAGGGGAAGGGTGATCACCCCCTGATTCTGAATGGAGAAGAACTGAAGCTGATCGCGATCCGGCTAAACGGTAAGGTACTTTCGCCGGATCACTATTCCGTTAACGTAGAATCCCTGACCCTGAATCAGGTTCCTGATCAATTCGAGCTGGAGATTGAAACCGAGATCAACCCCTCTGCCAACACCTCGCTCGAAGGGTTATATCTCTCCAACGGCAATTTCTGCACCCAGTGTGAAGCCGAGGGTTTTCGCAAGATCACCTACTACCTGGATCGTCCTGATGTCATGGCCATTTTTACCACTACAATCGAGGCCGAGCAGGAAAAATACCCCGTACTCCTTTCCAATGGCAACCTTATCGATCAGGGCATACTGGACAACGGGCGCCATTGGGTTCGATGGCATGATCCCTTCAAAAAACCCAGTTACCTTTTTGCCCTGGTCGCCGGTGATCTGGCCGTTAAAAAAGACACCTTTACCACCCGCTCCGGCCGTACGGTGGACCTGCGGATCTACACCGAGCATCACAATATCGACAAAACCGACCACGCCATGGTCTCACTCAAACGGGCGATGGTGTGGGATGAGGACACCTATGGCCTCGAATACGATCTGGACATCTACATGATCGTCGCCGTCGATGACTTCAACATGGGGGCCATGGAAAACAAGGGTCTGAATATCTTCAACTCCAAGTACGTCCTCGCCTCTCCGGCGACCGCCACCGATATGGACTATCTCGGTATCGAAAGTGTGATCGGACATGAATACTTCCACAACTGGACTGGCAACCGGGTAACTTGCCGAGACTGGTTTCAGCTCAGCCTCAAAGAGGGGTTGACGGTTTTCCGCGATCAATGTTTTACCGCCGATCTCAACTCCCCCGCTGTCAAACGCATCGATGACGTTCGCATCCTGAGGACACATCAGTTCGCCGAAGATGCCAGCCCTATGGCACATCCTGTTCGTCCGCAGTCCTATATGGAGATCAACAACTTCTATACGGTGACCGTCTACAACAAGGGGGCTGAAGTGGTGCGCATGTATCACACACTACTGGGCCAGGAAGGGTTCCGCAAGGGCATGGATCTCTATTTCGAACGTCACGACGGCCAGGCCGTGACCACCGACGATTTCCGTAAAGCCATGGAAGATGCCAACCACGTCGATTTGTCGCAATTCCAGAACTGGTATGATCAGGCCGGTACACCAGAAGTCCATGTGAGTGAAGACTGGGATGCATCACATGGCCGATACACCCTGGTCCTGCGTCAGACTTGCCCACCGACACCTGGCCAAGATGAGAAAAACCCCTTTGTCATTCCCATCCGGCTGGGGCTGTTGGGTTCGAAGGGTCAACCACTGATCGAAGAAACCCTCCTGACGCTGACACAGCAAGAACAATGTTTCGAATTTGAAAATCTTTCAGAAAAGCCCTTGCCCTCCCTACTGCGGGATTTTTCAGCACCGGTGAAACTACACTTTGATTACGACAACGACCAGCTGGCCTTTCTGATGGCCCATGATGACAATGCCTTCAACCGCTGGGATGCCGGTCAGCAACTGGCCATGCGCGTGCTGAAAGGTCTAACAACAGACAGCCAAAACCAGATCAGTCTGGAGCTTACGGAAAGCGTTGTCGATGCCTTCAGAAAAACCCTGCTCAGTGATGAAGATCCCGCCCTGATCGCCGAGGCAATGACTCTACCTCCGGAGGCCGACATTGCCGAGCAAATGGAGGTGATTGATCCAGAAGCAATTTTCCAGGCACGACAGTTTGTCCGCCGAACGCTCGCCGAATACATGCAGGACGATCTTTTACTCGTTTATGAGCGTAATCAAACCGAAGGTGACTACAACATCGACCCTATGAGCATGGCAAAACGCCGACTGAAGAACTGCGCACTTGCCTATCTCGGTACCCTGGAGAACGATCAGGCCCTGGAACTGGCCTGGAAACAGTTCTCCACAGCCACCAACATGACCGACAGTCTGAGCGCACTGAGAGTACTTGCTGCCAGTACCGACGGAAAAAAAGCAACCGCACTCCAGCAATTCTATGAACGATGGAAAGATGATGCTCTAGTCTTGAATCACTGGTTCAGTATCCAGGCCAGCATCAGCCGACCGGAGACTCTGGAGCAAGTCCGTGAGCTACTCGATCATTCTCGATTCAGCATCAAAAACCCGAACCGGGTCAGGGCCCTGATCGGTACTTTTGCGCAGAATAACCCGCGCTGTTTCCACTGGCCTGACGGTTCCGGCTACCGTTTCGTGGCTGATCAGATTCTGGTGCTTGATCCACTCAATCCACAAGTGGCTGCAAGGCTGGTTCGTGTCTTTATGCGCTGGAAGCGGTACGATGAACAACGCCAAAGCTTGATGCGCACAGAACTCGAGCGGATCAGACAACAGAAAGGACTGTCAAAGGACGTGTTTGAGATCGTTGATAAGAGTCTCTCCCTTTAACACTCCCTGAAACCTGACTATCAGATAAACATCTAAAAATAAGGAAATCGAAACATGGCTACATTCCCCCCTTGTCCAAAATGCGGTTCAACCTATACTTATCAAGACAGAGAGTTGTATATCTGTCCCGAATGTGCCAATGAATGGTCACATAATTCTGCTGGCTCAGATGACGAAGACGAACAGATCGTCAAAGATGCACATGGCACGGTTCTGAATGATGGTGATACCGTCTCTGTGATCAAGGATCTCAAGGTCAAAGGTACTTCTTCTGTCGTCAAAGTAGGGACAAAAGTAAAAAATATCCGGTTGGTTGAAGGTGACCATAATATCGATTGTAAAATTCCGGGTATCGGATCGATGAAACTGAAATCCGAGTTTGTAAAAAAAGCCTAGTCAAATACTGGTTAGCCAGGTGCTTCCATAATGATGTTCACTGGAAAGAACCCATTGATCCATACTTGATTCATCAGCAAAATAAATAGTTAGTCGTTGATTTACTGATCTAAAAGAGGAATATTA
Source organism: Gammaproteobacteria bacterium (assembly GCA_026984775.1). GTDB lineage: Bacteria > Pseudomonadota > Gammaproteobacteria > CAJXQU01 > CAJXQU01 > CAJXQU01. The sequence goes on along the minus strand of JALSRM010000034.1, from coordinate 18,896 downwards.
AGATGTACTATATCGTTACTACCGAGAAATCTTTTCAACAGGCATCAGAAGACCTGGAGAAGGAAGTAAAAAACCTGGGCTTCGGTGTTCTCCACATTCATGATCTGGGAGAAACACTACGCAGCAAGGGGATCAGTTTCGAGGAGAATTGCCGGATTTTTGAAGTTTGTAATCCAAAAAAAGCGGCTCAGGTACTTGCCATCGATATGAACCTGAACATGGCACTCCCCTGCAGGATCTCAGTTTATACGGAAAAGGGTCAGACTAAAATCGGGCTGATCAAACCGGCCAAAATGATATCCTCTTTGTCAAATAAACCAGAGTTACTGAAAATAGCAAAAGAGGTGGAAGAAAAAACCATCCAGATGATCAATAACGCCAGGTAAAGCCTATAGGACGCAGAATTCTCCTTGTGAGGAAGTTCGCCTAAACCAGGCTATCAATCATCCCTCTGTCACTTTTTATTAACAATAATGACGAAACTGTGACCGATTATTTCCCGCAACGTATCGTCTGCCTGACTGAAGAAACTACCGAGACACTTTACCTGCTTGGTGAAGAGAGGCGAATCGTTGGCATTTCTGGTTTTACCGTACGTCCAGCTCGTGCCCGTAAGGAAAAACCAAAGATTTCCGCCTTTACTTCCGCCAATATAGACAAAATTTTAGATCTTGGTCCTGATCTTGTGTTGGGTTTTTCTGATCTGCAAGCCGATATTGCAGCCGATCTCATCCGGAAAGGTATTGCAGTCCATATCTTCAACCAGCGATCAGTGAAAGAAATCTTGGACATGATCGTGACACTGGGCGCATTGGTAGGGCGGCAACAGAAAGCATTGGATTGGGTTGGTTCAATCGAAAAAAAGATAAGTCGTATCCGTAGAGAAAATGAACAAAAATTGGTCAGACCAAAGGTCTATTTCGAAGAGTGGCCCGATCCCCTCATAACCGGCATACGCTGGGTAAGTGAACTCATCGATATCGCCGGTGGAGAGGATTGTTTCAGCGAATTCGCTGAACAAAAACTGGCAAAAGATCGCATCCTCTCCGATCACCGTGAGGTCATAAAACGTGAACCAGATATCATCATCGGTTCCTGGTGTGGACGAAAATTCAGATCCGATCAGGTTGCCGGGCGTGCAGGCTGGGAGAAGATACCAGCAATACACAACGATCAATTGTTTGAAATTAAATCATCCAATATTCTGCAACCAGGACCTGCAGCATTGACGGATGGACTGGACCAGATCAAATCGATTATAGACAACTGGTTTCTTTCACAAATAGAAGCGTCATGACCAAGAACGCAACCTGTCCAAACTGCAGTATCTCCTTTTCATGTCATGTCGAATCAATAAAAGAGTGCTGGTGCAAAGACTACCCTACCCTCAGTACGCTCGATTCCGATGGTGGTTGCCTATGCCCAGAGTGCCTTTCCCGATCGGTTGGCACAAAGATTCACCAGTTTCTTCTAGAGGCACGTCCAGAGCAAGCTTTTGAAATCGCCAGCAGATATGGAAACACCAGAAATGCTCAACTGATTGAGCATATCGATTACATAGTGGAAAATGGTAACTATGTCTTCACCCGTTGGTATCATCTGAAACGGGGATATTGTTGTGGAAATGGTTGCCGAAATTGTCCCTGGGTTGCGTTCAATACGGACTGCAATGAAGAAACAGAAAAGGGGGGTGAGTAATGAAAGAATCAACCATTACCGGGAGTTGCTTGTGTGGAAAGGTGGCTTTTCAGTTCTCAGGCCCGATCAAGGTCTTCCAATACTGCCACTGTTCACGCTGTCGCAAGGTAACAGGATCTGCCCACTCTGCGAATATTATCGTCGATCCTGAACAATTCCGGTGGATACAGGGTGAAGAGTTAATCGGGCGGTATGAAGTCCCTGATGCAAAGCATTTTGCAACTTCCTTCTGCACACATTGTGGCTCCAACCTCCCGTGGCTGGCCAAAACCGGCAAAGCCATTGTCATTCCGGCAGGCGCTCTCGATGAGGCTCCCGAAACGAAACCTTTCCAGAATATATTCTGGGTCGATCGAGCCAAGTGGTACGAGAACGTCGATCACCTGCCGAAATATGATCGACTGCCTAAAAAAGACCGGAAGTAACCGTCCTCCAGTGAGCGATCAGCGAACGAGAGCCGTTTCGACACTGTCCCGCTTTTCCGTGCCCAACAAAACCTCGATCAGGGTCAGGGCAAAGTCCATGGCGGTGCCGGGCCCTCTTGAAGTAATGATATTACCGTCCTTCGTTACCGCTTCGCCCGTATAGGTCAAGCCAGGTACATCCATTTTATCCAGCACACCGGGATAGCTTGTCGCAGATTTATTTTCTAGCAAGCCAGCGGTGACCAAAACCTTCGGTGCCGCACATATGGCTGCGATCTTTTTGTCTGATACCGACATATTCTTCAGCAGAGCCTGAATTCTCGGGTCCTGATCGAGATAATCAGCACCCGGCAAACCTCCCGGTAAAACAACCATGTCATAGTCCGTTTCGAGTGCATGATCGAGTGTCGTATCCGGCACCAGTACAACCCCTCTGCTGGCTTTGACAGCACCATCCTTTAAGCCTGCGGTGACGACATCAATCTCTGCACGACGCAAAAGATCAATAACCGTGACAGCTTCTAATTCTTCACAGCCGTCAGCGAGTGGGACGAGAACTCGCGCCATTGAAATCCTCCTCTGTTTCTCAGTTTTACCAGCTGACTCACGGGTACAAGTTTAACACCGTAATAATCAAGATTGGAAAGTAAAAGATCCAGTGTTTTGATTGTTTCCGGATGGGGATGCGCGATAGCGAGCGCGCTACCTTTCTCTTTGGCGATCTGTACCAGCTTTTTGAACTGGTTGATGATTTGTCCAGATTCATTATCGTGATCCAGAAAGACATCACGTTGGGTACAAGAAATACCATAAAGCTTGGCAATCTCTTGCGGCAATTTTGTATCCGTCGTTTTGCTGTTGATAAAAAAAGGAGTGCCGGGTCGTTGCAATGCATTCATCAAACGGTGCATGGAAAGTTCATCGGTTGTCAACAAGCTGCCCATATGGTTATTGATCCCTACAGCACCGGGTACGGAGTTGAAATCACCCTCCAAGATATCGAAAAATTCCTTATCGCTCATTTTCGTTGTCAACGCACCGGGACCAAGCAGCCGGTTATCATGTGTTGCTTCCATTGGAACGTGCAGCATGACTTCCTTGCCTTTTTTCTGTGCCATCCTGGATATCCTGGTGGAGTTGGGTGTCTGGGGAAGTATCGAATAAGTTACAGGTCCAGGAAGCTGGAGCGCCAGTAAATCGTCCTTTTGTCGCCAACCTATATCATCGATGATGATTGCGATTACCGGCTCGGAAGTTGTTGCATACGAATTTACAAAAAGGCCTGAAATAATTATCAGGCCCATCAATAAAGATCGCGTCAAAACTATTTCCTCGACTCAAGTAATGCCAATCCTTTCAATACGTTCAAGGCTTCGTATAACTCATAATCTTCCTTGGCGAGAGATTTCTTTTTTGTGGCCTGTTTTTTCTGCTCTTCTTTTGCTTTCTGCGTAAGATGCCCTTTTAGATCCTTTTCCCTGATCTGTAGATTTGGCCCATCCACTTCTTCCAGATGTACTCGTTCAATCAGAACGTCGGGGATAATTCCCTCTGCCTGAATCGATCGACCTGAAGGCGTGTAATAACGTGCGGTGGTGAGTTTTACTGCAGCGTTGTTTTTCATCGGAAGTACCGTCTGCACCGAGCCCTTGCCAAAAGTCGGTGTTCCCATGATTACGGCACGCCGGTGATCCTGCAGGGCACCGGCGACGATCTCCGAAGCCGAGGCCGAGCCTCCATTGACCAGAACAACCAGAGGTTTCTTGTCAAATACAGAGGATGGTTTCGCATTGAAACGCAATTCAGAATTTTCCAGCCGTCCCTTGGTGTAGACGATCAACCCCTTATCCAAGAAACTGTCCGATACCGAAACAGCTGCACTCAACAAGCCACCGGGATTATTCCTTAGATCCAGAATCAGACCTTGAAGACCTTGTTTGTTTTCTTTTTTCAGTTTCTTGATCGCTTTGACCAGGTCTTCACCTGTATGAGTCTGAAAACTGGAAATCCGTACATAACCATAGCCGGGTTCAAGCGTTCGGCTCTTGACACTTTTTACCGTGATAATATCGCGCGTAACAACCACCTCAAAAGGTGCCTCAACGCCCTCACGGATGATCGTCAGTGTGATGTTTGTCCCAACCTTGCCCCGCATATGCTTGATAGCTTCATTGATGTCCATCCCCTTGACCGGTACGTTATCCATCTTGATAATCAGATCACCAGCTTGAATACCTGCGCGTTGCGCCGGTGTATCATCAATAGGGGCGATCACCTTGACGAAACCGTTCTCCATCCCCACCTCAATGCCAAGTCCTCCGAATTCACCGGTGGTACCTTCCTGCAAGCCCTGATAGGCCTTGGGATCGAGATAGGTAGAATGAGGGTCGAGTCCTGCCAGCATCCCCCGGATAGCATTTTCCAGCAAAGTTTTATCATCCACTTCTTCGACATAATCATCCTTGATTTTCTGGAAGACTTCAGTAAAGGTTCTGATCTCGTCAAGTGGCAGATCACTTTCTGCCGTAACTTTTTTTTCTGCTTGAGGTACAGCCTCTTCTGCATGAATACCCTGAAAAGCGAGCAGGAAAAAACATGTAATTACCAGGAAAGTATTTCTATTCATTTATCGTTACTCCGCATCTTTTCGATGCCTGACTCTATAACATTATTTGTAAAAACCTTTACACCAGATCGCCGGGTTAACGGGGGTCCCTTTATGACGAACTTCGAAATAAAGACCGCTGTTTTTCCGGCCACCTGTATCTCCTACACTTGCAATAATTTCGCCAGCTTTTACCTTGTCTCCGACCGATCGGAACAATTCCTGGTTGTGGCCATAGAGTGTCATATACCCGTCGCCATGGTCGATGATGATCAGGCGGCCAAGGTTCCGAAACCAGTCAGAAAAAATCACACGTCCGTCACTTACAGCGCGTACACTGGAACCAACGGGTGCATCGATCAGCACACCTTTCCAGGTTAGAGAGCTGCCGTTTCGCGTGGTTCCATAACGATGAGCCAGAGTTCCCGTTGCCGGCCATCGCAATTTGCCTTTCAAGCGTGCGAAGACTGACCCGGTTTTTCTGGCTTTCTCCAGTTTGTCTAGCAAGGCAAGTCGGGCAGCCTCCTTCTTCAAAGAGTGGATCAGATGATTCAGTTTTTCAGCATCTCTTTCCATTTGATGCAGTTTTTTCATCCTGCTGGATAGCCCTTGATCCAGCCTTGCAATAATCAGCTGCCTCTGCTGTTTTTTCTTTTCCAATTTCTGCAGCTTGTCCTTTTGCGATTCCTGTGCAATACGTAACTGTTCAGTTTGTTGCCTGATCGCCTTTTTTATTGTTTGTATCTCATCAATTTCGTGGCCAATTTGGGCCATTTTCTTTGCCCGGGCTGCGGCAAAATAACGATGGTAAACAAGGTTGCGGCTGAATTGTAAAGGATCCTCCTGAGTAACTACCTTTTTGAATGGCTGAAGAGACTGATTTGTCCAGACAGAAAGGATTTGTGCTTTCAAAAAATCCTTATGACGGAGGAATGCCTGAGACTTCTGTTTTTCTTTCTGCTTGAGTCTTTCCAAGGTTTCTTTCTGTTTGCGGATCTTCTCGTCCAGTTTCCTTGATTCCCGGAGTGCCTGCTCGATCTCAGCCTCACTCTGTTCAAGCTGTTTTCTCAATTTTTCAGACTCACCCCTGTATTGTCCAATCTCGGTCTTGATCTTCTGGATCTTCTCCAGAAGTTCTTTCAGTTCGGCCGTACTTTTTTGGGCCTCTCCCTCAGGACCGGCAAAAACCGGAACACAAGCCCCAACCAGTAGGACGAAAAGCAGCATGATTCTGATTCTACTGAACATTGGTTTAGGTAATCTTTGTCATCATTTAGTGCGAGTATAACCGATCCGGTTTGTTCGAGAGGCTACCTATCGCATGATTCTCGACAACCGTCGTCTGCGAACTCCGGTTTCTTGATGTTTCCCACTCTCTTCTGATTCCAGTTTTACCAGCGGTGTCCCCGTCATCTCTTCCGGAATCTCAAGCCCCATCAGGTAGAGCATGGTGGGTGCAAGATCCACCAAACTACCGGAATTGATCATATGGGCTGGTCGGCCGATATAGACCAGAGGGACAGGATTACTTGTATGAGCAGTATAAGGAACACCACGGTCCATTTTTGTCGCGACACTGCGCATTCTTTCGGCATTACCATGATCAGCGGTGATCAGGACTTCTCCGCCGATAGACTGGGCTGCGGCAACAATGCGGTCGATACAGGAATCCACCGTCTCTATCGCCTTGATGGCAGCTTCAAAATTTCCGGTATGTCCCACCATGTCCGGGTTGGCAAAATTGCAGATAATGGCATCGTATTTGAGACTGTAGATGGCTTCCACCATTCTGTCAGCCACCTGCTGGGCACTCATTTCCGGTTTTTCATCATAGGTTGCGACATGGGGTGATGGCACCAGAATGCGGTCCTCACCTTCAAAAACTTGCTCTTCACCGCCATTGAAAAAAAAGGTCACATGAGCATATTTCTCTGTCTCTGCAATACGTAACTGGCGCAGACCCATTTTGGATATATACTCACCGAAAACGTTTTTCAGATCATGTGGAGGAAAAGCCGCCGGAATATCAAAATCAGCACTATATTCTGTCAGAGAAATGAAAGAAGCCAGTTCCGGTCTGCGTATTCGTTCAAAAAAATCGAATTTTCTATCAATGAATGCTCGGGTCAGCTGTCTCGCCCGATCGGCACGATAGTTCATGAAGATGGCCACATCACCATCTTCCACGCGTACCGTTTCACTGTCACGGGGAACGATGGCCGTAGCCGAAACGAACTCATCTGTTTCACCACGTTCATAGGCCATATCCAAGGCAATGAAAGGATCAGTGCTCACATATTCTGACTTGCCATCGACAATCAACTCATAGGCCTTCTGCGTTCGATCCCAGTTCTTGTTCCTGTCCATAGCAAAATAACGGCCGATCAATGAGACAATACGGCCGGCGCCCACCTCCAGAAATTTGCTATGCACTCGCATAATGGAATCACTGGCAGATTTCGGTGCTGTGTCCCGCCCGTCAAGAAACCCGTGCAGATAGATCTTCTCCAGTCCACGTGACGCGGCCAATTCAATCATAGCCAGTATGTGATCTTCATGGCTGTGTACACCACCCGGTGACAACAGACCCATCAGGTGCAGTGCCTTGCCACTTTTCCTAAGCTGATCAAAAGTCTCGATCAGCAGTTCATTCTCGAAAAAGCTGCCATCTTCTATGGCATGTTTGATCCGGGTGAAATCCTGCTCGATGACACGGCCTGCACCCATGTGCATGTGCCCGACTTCAGAGTTGCCCATCTGTCCGTCAGGCAAACCGACATCTTCTCCTGAACAGCGCAGAAGCATGTGTGGATAGATTGACCAGAAATCGTCCCAAGCTGGTTTGTGTGCACTGTGCACCGCATTGTAGGTGGTTGATTCACTGTAGCCCCAACCGTCCATTATGATGAGAATAATGGGTCTGTGTGTTATCTGCATGTAGTATTTATCAAAAGGTTTACACCCCGGATTACGTACTTATGAGTGGTTTCAACAACACAGTCTAGTGTATCATGTTCGCTTTATGTGTTGGACGGATTATAGGAACCTTACACAGTTATTTACTTCAGGAAAATCAATGGAACAATTCTTCGAATTCGTAACGAACCATCCTATTCTGTGGGCATTGTTGATTCTCATATCAATACTACTGATCAAGAATCTCCTTGCTGACCTCAGCGGTGGTACCTCTTTGGTTGATCCCTCAGCAGCAACCTTGCTGATGAATCGTGAAAATGCCATCCTTCTCGACATTCGGAAACCGGAAGACTTTTCCAAAGGACATATACTCAGCGCCATCAATATTCCTCTTTCGGAGTTGGAAAACCGGATCAGTGAACTGGAAAAATATCGTGAGCGGCCCATCATCATCTGCTGTAATACCGGAACGACCGCAACACTCGCAATGAAACAGCTGAAAAAAATGGGCTTTGAAAAAATTTATCGTCTCAAGGGCGGCATTGAAGGCTGGAAACAGGCCAGTCTGCCTCTCGCAACTTAATTTAGTAAAAAGGAAATGGAAATAAAACATGGCTGATGAACAACAACCACAAGGACCTCAACTCGCAATTCAGAAGATCTATGTCAAGGATCTTTCATTTGAAGCGCCAAATACACCAGCGATTTTCATGGAGCAGAAATCGCCCCAGGTGGATCTGCAAATGCATAACGAAGCCAAATCCCTGGATGAACAGACCCACGAGATCGTTCTCACCATTACCGTTACCGTCAAGCTCGAAGAAAAGACTGTTTACCTGGTGGAAGTCAAGCAGGCCGGTATCTTCACCCTGTCAGGTTTCACCAAAGAACAGCTTGAAATGGTCTCGGCTACGGCCTGCCCTAACATCCTGTTCCCGTATGCACGTGAGACCATCTCAGACGTCGTGATCCGGGGTGGCTTCCCTCCACTGTTGCTCAACCCAGTCAACTTCGATGCCATTTATCAACAAGAAATGGCACGTCGGCAACAGGAAGCAGAACAACCAAAACATTAAACATGGCCTGCTATCTTTCCGATCGTTATTCGATGAAAGAGTAAAAAAAATGCAGGCTAGAGAACCCATTTTCGTCGCCGGTGCAGGTTCCTGGGGTACCGCACTGGCGATCACGCTGGCCAGAAACAACCAGCCAACCTACCTTTGGGGGCATGACCCAGAACACATTGCTGAACTGATCCGCGATCGTAGAAACAACCGTTATCTGCCAGAAGCGGATTTCCCACCGGACCTGGAACCTGTCATCGATCTGGAACCCCTTCTCGAAGGAACAACAGATATTCTTATTGGTTTGCCCTGCAAGGCACTGAGAGCTTTTCTGAAAAAAATTGCTGAGCTGCCATCGACCGATGGCAAAAGAATCGTATGGGCCTGCAAGGGGATCGAACCTGAAACCCAAATGCTGGTGCATGAAATCATCGAAGAGATGCTTGGCCCAGAATGTTCCAAAGCCGTTCTCTCCGGCCCCAGTTTTGCCAAAGAGGTTGCTGCAGGACTGCCCACTGCGGTGACGATTGCCTCGACTGATCAGACATTTCTCAATGATCTCATCTACCGCTTTCACCATAAATCATTTCGCGCCTATGCCAGCCGGGATGTCATTGGAGTCGAGATCGGCGGCGCAGTGAAAAATGTCATGGCCATCGCTGCCGGCGTAGCCGACGGCCTGGGGTTTGGCGCCAACACCCGTGCCGCGCTCATGACACGGGGCCTTGCAGAAATGACCCGCCTGGGGGTTGCCATGGGTGGAAAAAAGGAAACCTTCATGGGCCTTGCCGGGTTTGGTGATCTGGTCCTCACCTGTACCGATGACCAGTCACGTAATCGACGCTTCGGTAAACTTCTTGCCAAAGGTATGTCCATTGAAGAAGCGGCTGAATCCATTGGCCAAGTGGTAGAAGGGGCCCGCACAGCCGGAGAGGTGTCTGCACTGGCCAGACGCTATGACATCGAAATGCCGATCACTGATCAGGTGACCCGACTGCTGCAAGGCCTGTGTAGCCCGCGCGAAGCGGTGGAAACCCTGCTTTCACGGGAACCGAAGCAGGAATGAAGGTGTTTCGGATTGAGATCGATCTTTCCCGATCCGGTTATACCGATACGATCGAACATACCTTGTGGTCTTATCTGGTCTGTCTGCATGGTACCACCCAGATCGCCAATGAAGATCCGATTTTCATCCTCCGGGAAAAGATCTTGGCCGTTCATGTCACCTGTCCGGAACCGGACGCACTGCTCAAGCCCTGCCCCGTGAAATATGTCGAGCAAATGCGGCAGAAACTCGAAGAACAGACCGGAGCCCCTCTGAAAATCGAAGCCATTGGGCAGGATCCCCAGGAGGAAGGCTATTCTCTCACCAAAGCCCCAAACAGTTTGATTTTGTGTTATGGCCAATTCTCACCCCTTATCTGTGGTGAGACTTACAAGCCTGTCCCTCTCTATCACCTCCCGCTCAGCGACGAGCGGCGGGAATCTTACGACGACATTCGAAACTGGGAATACAACTTCAAACGTCTCTACGGACTCTGGATCAGCAGCACCGTGGGTGAGAAATTCGCCTTACGGCAATTGCAGCATGCCGAATCAACACTCTCACGGCTAGGACGCAGGATCTGCACCCGTATCGAAGAACGGACAGGGACACCCACCTTTTATTTTCTGTTGAACAACAGAGAATGGAGTACAAAACAGGATCTGGCCCGCATGTGCCCGGGTTGTGGCAAGGGCTGGTTCATCGCGGGGTCCACGATCGAAGACCGTATCGCCTTCAAATGTGACAACTGCAGGCTGGTATCCGAACGCTCTCCCACATGCCGTGATATTTGATGGGACGCGATCACAGAAGGTCAGGAAGCGCCTTTCAAGCGCAACCTGTCAAGGAAATCTTTGGTCAGATCAGGGACACTCCACCTGCTTCGCCATCGCTTCCAAGTCGATGGGCTCGTTCGGATTATCGACGACCACGGGATCACCGATACACACTTCACTTTCGCTGGCTTCCGGCTGATTGGCCGGAGGAACCGACTGACAAGCTGCCAACACTGTACCTGCTGCTGCAATGAAAAATATTCTGTATTTCATAAGTTAAAATCTAGCACAGATTGGCTGTTTCATCGACCACGGTCAGGGGCAGTTATCCAATAGGATACAAGGGCTCAAGTCCCGTGTTGCAAGCACCTCTTTCATGCAGTAGGGTTTTACTGTCAAAGTTCTCCACGGCCAACAAAAGCCGCTCACCATCCCACTTTTGATCGGGATCCGCATAAAGGTATCTGTTGAGTCGTGCCAGTTCATCCGCCATTGGCTGTCCACAACGTTCTCCAATCGCAGCCAGACTTGCCGGTGGATCATCCTTCCAAACCGATTGAGCCCATGCGAGCATGGCTGATTGGATGGATCGGGGATCATTCTTTCGCACAGCCTCTCTTAGCTGATGTAATGTGGCACGTTCATTAAGCTCGGCTCCTTTTCTAGTTTCAGTTACAGTCTGTTCGTTTTTCCCGGATTGAGATCGCCACCAGAAAAGTACCGTTGTCAGCCAGCCCAGAGCCAATACCAGAGAAATCCAAGGCCAGTAGCCTGCGGCTGTTCTTTCAGGCAATCCAACAGGGTCAGAAGATTCAGTGGTTACCTCGTCGTTAGGTTTGGTTTCCGAGGGGGCGGACTGGGTCGCCTGGTTGCCGGTGGCTCCCGGCAGAACATCGATCACACGCTCTGGCAGAACCGCAACTTCCTCCTTATTGGTTTGAATATTCCACCAGGTTACCTTGAGTGCGGGTAGAACATATTTGCCTGGTTTGAGCGGGATAACGGCACTCTTTTCCTGACGTACACCAAGTAGGCCATCCTGTCCGGACTGGTTATGAATCTCCGGTTGATCAGGATAAATTTTGAAATCCTTGAGATCCTGTACACCAATCTCCGGAAGTTGTTCACCGGTCAGACCATCTGCTTTGATCGAGATCACGCGGGTTACTGGCTCACCTGCCACCAGCTCCAAATCATTCCGCAACCACTTTTCACTGATCTGGAGATTTTTCGCCGGTAACCAGGTCCTGCCCCCATAGTCTGGGGGAATGGGTTTGATCTCAAGATTGATCGGACGTGAAAACCTGCGGATTGTACTGCTGTTACGTCCGAAAGGATCAAACAGATGCCGTGAGCGACGACTCACCAACCCGGTGAACACGATAGGCTCAATGGTAAATTTACCGCTTGCCTGCGGAAAAATCGCATAACGCCTTTGGAGGACCATGTATCGCCGACCGCCTCTCGAGGTCTCGAACTGTCGGTCTTCCAGTTTCTCAACAATAAATTTGCCACCCGAAATACGTGGCTCGGAAAGACTGGAATTGAAGGTATTGACCGAACGGAACAGCCGAATGGTATAGATAATCTGTGCCTGTACCCAGTTGTTGGTTGGTGAGGCCTCCACCTCAATGAAAATATCATCGTCTGGCTGTGCAGATGAGGGCCCCGCCACAGCATGCTTCACCGTGATTTGGATAGGTTGGCTTTGATCGTTACCGAATGAGATGGCAGGAATAGTCAGCACACCAACCCGTTTCGCCATGACTTCCACCAGCCATTCGGTACTGCTGGTGCTCTTGCCATTGATGATAGTAAGGTTGCTACGTTGCTGTTTCGAGAGAATTTCAAAGTCTTTGTCGAGTGGCGAGAAATCGGGGGTATCATCAACAGACCCGGTGGCCTGAAAAACGATGGTAAAGGAATCATTGAGAGAAACCACATCCCGATCAAGAGTTACCTTAATTGTCGCTGCGTGCACAACTCCTGCTAATCCGAGCAGAACAAGAAAATACAAAAAGATTTTAATCAGCCTCACCACTGTTGCCCCTTACTTTCCTCATCTTCCGGTGATTGTTCCACCTGTTGACGATACTGGTATTTGAACTTGCGGCGTAACAGACCACCCGGATCATCCGGGATGGCGCGCAGGGCCGCCTCAACGGCCTGCTGTTCTTCCTCACTGGAAGCGTCAGATCGTCCCTGATTCAATTGGCTCTCCTGTTGCTCCTCTTGCCTTGAATTCCCCTTCTGTTCACCCTGTTCCTTACCTGCAGCCTGATCTTTTCCTTTCTCACCTTCTTCACCTTTCTGTTCGGACTGTTGCTGATCTTTTTCGTTCTTTTCCAATTGCTGCTGGTCGTTCTGTTTACTGTCACTGGCCCGTGAACGTTCGCCTTTCTTATCTTCTCCACCACCTCCCTGTTCGGATTTATTTTGCTGATCATCCTGCTGTTTTTTGTTTTCTTTTTGCTGTTGCTTTTGCTCTTCCAAAGCCTTTTTCACTTGGTCGTAATTATACTGGGCGTCTTCAAATTCCGGTGATTTCTGCAATGCCTCTTTGTACTTTTCGAGTGCTTCCTCCAGTTTGCCCATTTTGGCCAGCGCATTGCCTTTGTTGTACAAAGCTTCAGCATCGTCCAGGCTTTCCCAACTCTTCAGTGCGGCTTCATAGTCTCCCGCCCTGTACTGTGCGCTCCCTTTCCATCGCGGATCTTCAAACAACCGGGCCGCTTTCTCATGCTCACCTTCTTCGAAGAGACGTTGTGCCTTCTGATCATGACGCAACCAAAGATCAGCAGCTTCTGTCTGTGGAGACCAAGCTGTGATTCCACTGGCGCAGAAGATGACGATCACCAGATAACCCTGTCGGAAAATATATGCTGCAAACGGGAGAATGAACAGAAGCAACCAAGGACCTGTCTCACGCCAAATATCGAACTGCAATTCGGTTTCAACCATTTCGCTCTTGAGCGGCTTACGATCAAACTGGATCGAGAGATGTTCCACATCCCGATCATCAAAGGTGTAGCGCTGATAGCTTCCACCCCCAGCCTTGGCCACACCCTCCAGTGCGTTCTCATTGAGCTTGGGCAGAACAATAGTGCCCGAAGCGTCTGTAAAATATCCGCCGCCCATTTCCGGGATCGGTGCGCCTTCTTCTGTACCGATACCCAGCACAAAGACACGATAGCCTTTCTTTTTCATTTCCGCTGCTGCGACCCCATCTCTGTCTGCATCCACACCGTCCGTGATCAGGAGAATATCACCTCGCAGGACACCAGCCTGTTTCAGCAGTTCACCAGCCTTCTTCATCGCTCGATCGGCACGGCTGCCCTGCCGAGGCATCAAGTCTGTCGATAGCGCATTGAGCTGAGACAAGATCGTGTTGGTATCGTCTGTCAGTGGCGTTACCGTATAGGCATCGGCAGCAAAAACCAATAATGACGTTTGTCCCTCTTTTCGCTTTTTCAGCAGATCGGCAACCTTATAGCGTGCCCTGGCCAGTCGGCTGGGCTTGAGATCGGTCGCATCCATCGAGCGTGAAAGATCCAGTGCGATGACTAAGGCTGACTGACTGTGATAGACGGGTTGTGGAAGTTTTTCCCAGACCGGTCCCGCAAGGGCGATGATGGCAAAAACACCAAGCAGACCAATAAGGATCCTCGGCCAGTGGTCACTGCGGTCTTCGCCACTGACCAGCACATAGGGCACTAATGCCTTGTCGATGACACCTGCCCAACCACCCTCCTCAACCGCTCTTCTGCCCATACGCCAGATTACCCAGGCGAGCGGTATCAGGGCCAAAAACCACAGGGGGCGTACAAAATGAAAATCTGGATGGATCAAATCAAGCATACGATCAGTGCCAGTAACAGGGCCAGACCTCCTGGCCAGTAAAACAGTGCTTTTTGTGGTCGATAGTGTTGAGGATCATGTTCCACCGGTTCCAGTTTATCCAAGAGTGCATAGATCTTTTCCAGTTCCTGGGTATCCCTCGCCCTGAAGTAACGCCCCCCGGTTTTTTCCGCGATCGCTCTGAGCGTCTTCTCATCCAGATCGCGAGAAGGGTTGATCCGCTGGACACCGAACAGGCTGCGTACCAGCATCTCGTCGGCACCGATGCCAATGGTATAGATCTTCAACCCCTCATGTGCTGCCAAATCAGCCGCATCAAGAGGTGCAATGGCACCCGCAGTGTTGGCGCCGTCGGTCACCAGGATTAGGACTTTTTTGATGTCTTTGTTTTTTGCCTTCGCCTTTCGAAGACGCTTCACTGCCAGACCGATGGCATCACCAATGGCCGTTGATTTTCCGGCCAGCCCCAACGCAGACTCTTCTAATAAGGTACGTACCGTTTTCCGATCGAAAGTCAGTGGGGCCTGGAGGTAGGCCCGTTCCCCGAAAAGAATCAATCCTATCCGATCACCAACACGTCGTTCGATAAAATCTCCGACCACTGCCTTGCTCGCTTCCAGACGATTGATAATGCCGCCGTTCATTTCAAAATCTTCCTGCTCCATGCTCAAGGAAAGATCCACTGCAAGCATCAGATCGCGACCACTGGCCGGAATCTCAACCGTATCGCCGATCCATTGTGGACGTGCTGTAGCCACAATCAACAGAAACCAGGCAAACAGCGCCAGCCAGAATCTGAATCTGTTCGTCTCCGGTCGATTCGCCCGGGCTCCCAGCGATCGCAAATCATCAAGTAAAGGCACCCGAAGTGCAGCACTACGACCACTTTCCACTGGTGGCAGAAGTCGCCTGACAAACCACGGCAGCGGTAACAGCAAAAACAACCAGGGCCACTGAAACTCGATCATGGCAGGGCCTTGATCCAATCCCTGCAGAGATCGATCAACGCCTCTGCATCCACTTTCGCTTCTTTTTGATAGGGTGCCGTGACCAATACCCGCCCGGGACCTTGCGTAAAGCCCTTGTCCTGGCTGTTTTTGTCGAGAAACTTGAGCCACTCATCACCGGTCAGAGATGCTGTTTCACTGCGCGGATAAAGACTGATACTGACCCGGCGCAAGAGCGCCGAGAGTTCTTCGATCAGTTTTCGTTTGTTCCCTGATTGCTGATATTCCTGCCGGATTTGCTCCAGTTCCTTGAGTGCTTGTATTTTGGCTGAACGTTCTCTTGCCAGCCAACGTTTCCGCAACCCCATAGCAAGTAATACCAAGAAAACGAACAGCAACAGAAGCATCCAATAACCAATGGCCGGCGGCCACCAGGATACCGGCTCTGGCAGGTGAATATCGCGAAGATCGAGGTGTTCAGTGGGCATTATTGCTCAATTTCCGGATTGGATCGTCAGTTGTCATACAGGGAATAACCGGCATCCTAAATCGTCTTCCCATCTGTTCGATGAAACCAATCCTTTGCTGAAACCGTTTCTGGTATTTTTCCAGTAGCTGATGGTTATGTGTATCGATCAGCAACTCTTGATCATGGTTTATGAAGTGCAGGATCCTATCAGGCGGCAACGCTTCTTCCAGGGGGTCGTGGATCGGAAGCATGATGATCTCGCAATGCCTGGTCAGCCTTGCCATCTCTGTTTCCGCCTGCTCCAGACCGCGAAAGTCACTCAGCATATAGATAAGACTGCCAGGACGTACGAGCTTACTGAGCCGCCTGACTGCCGATACTAGATCGGGCTGTCCCCCAACTTCCCCGGATTGCTGTCCCCAGCCCGGATGATGCACGAGATGGTTGATGAGTTTCAGTACAGCAGGCTTGCCCTGCGCGGGTTTTAGTTCATGATGATTCTCTTCAGAAAAAATCATACCACCGATCCGATCACCCTGACTGATGGCATTCCAGGCAATCAGGGCTGCAACCCTGGCTACAAAAACCGACTTGAATACACCACGAGTTGCAAAAAACATGGGGGCACGGTAGTCAACCCAGACAAAGATCGGTCGTTCACGTTCTTCACGAAACAGTTTGGTATGAGGTTTCCCTGTCCTCGCAGTCACACGCCAGTCCATATTACGGATTTCATCACCCGGCTGGTAGATGCGTGACTCATCGAACTCCATCCCCCGGCCCTTGAGAACTGAAGTATAACCGCCACTCTGGACAGCTTTAGGACTTTGTGGACGCTTGCGAAGCGCTTTGACCCCACTATTGAGTGCGATCAGTTCAGAAACAGTGACTTGAGCCGGTGAAGCCATGGATCAGGGTACGGCGATGCGGGTTACCAGCGCTTCGATTACGGCATTGGCATCCATACCTTCTGCCTCTGCCTCATAATCCAAGATAATACGATGGCGAAGGACATCAGCAACTACCGCCTGTACATCTTCCGGGCCAACATAGTCCTTACCATCAAGCCAGGCATGGGCTCGGGCACAGCGATCGAGACTTATGCTGGCCCGAGGACTGGCACCCCATTGCAACCAGCGTTTCAGATCCTTCCCGTATCCTTCGGGCTGTCGGGTCGCCAAGATGAGTTGTAAGAGATATTGCTCAATATTGTCTGCCATATGGATAGCGAGTACTTCCTTGCGTGCATCGAAAATAGTCTGCTGACTGATCACATTCTGACGAGTCAGATCCTCTCTCCCGTCTGCCTCTTCACTGGCTTCTTTTCTTGCCAGTCGCAGTATTTCCTGCTCATCTTCGCTGGAAGGGTAATCCACCGTGACATGCATGAGGAAACGATCAAGCTGGGCCTCCGGCAAAGGATACGTTCCTTCCTGTTCGATAGGGTTCTGGGTCGCCATGACCATAAACAGTTTGGGCAGATCGTAGGTCTGTTTACCTACTGTGATCTGACGCTCGGCCATCGCTTCAAGCAAAGCGGACTGGACTTTGGCCGGTGCACGGTTGATTTCGTCGGCCAGGACTAAATTGTGAAAAAGCGGCCCTGGCTGAAATTCGAAGCGTCCTTCCTGGGGCCGGAAGATCTCGGTACCGGTCAAATCGGCCGGTAACAGATCAGGCGTGAACTGCACGCGGTGGAAACTGCCATCGATACACTCGCCCAATACCTTGACGGCGCGCGTTTTTGCCAATCCTGGTGCTCCTTCCACCAGAAGATGGCCATCTGCCAGCAAGGCAATCAGCAGACGGTTAATCAGTTTATCCTGCCCGATAATTTGTTTCCGGACCTGTGTTTCAAGTAATTTTATCTGATGATGAGGCATAAGTACCCGTACGTTGTTTTTGTTCTACCGGCTATATGGATAGATTGAAATTTAAAAAGTTCATGATCAATATCAAGCTTCAGGAGAGATTCAGAGTATTGAAATTTGTGAGTCTTACCCCTTGCTCCTGCAACAAATGTTTCAGATCAGGATCAGAGATCGCTCTGAACTCTTCGACACATTCATAATCATCAGGCAGCGAATCGTCACCCTGCCAGGGTGATGTCGCAGGGTGACAATACAATTCGCTTATACCTGGAGGGAGGTTCGACACAAATCGATTTACTCGCTCGGGGGTCATATGACCACTTTCGTGCAAACCAAATATGAAATCATTCGTTCTGATTCCTTTTCGCGACAAACGTTGCCTCATCCCCGTAAACCGTGGCACGGAAAGCAGCCAGGCGAACAAACGTTGAACAAGCTTATCCCGCTGTGCATGCCAGGAATATCTCCAGTGTTCCTGCGGTAACCTGACCGTACGGATACCATATTCAGGGGCCATTTCCGCGAGCAGGCCGATGACTGTAGGATGCTGGTGAAAGTGATGATGCCCGTCAACATGACTGAGAGGCAGGCCAGTATCCAGAAAAAGTTCTATCTGGGCACGTATTTCTGCCTCGACCTGTTGCTTCACTTTTTTTTCAAAAAAAAGACGTACCCCAATCTTGACAGGCTCGATCAGAAATCGACCTTTGTCATCAGTCAGATCGGGTAGCTGTTCCGGTTGTAGAGCGGGACGGCCATCCATCAAAACCAGATGTAATCCAACTCCCAGGTTGGGTAGTTTCTTCGCACGCCGAACTGCATCCTCGACGGCGGGGGCCGTTACCATCAAACTTGTATTGGTCAGTACTCCATGGCGATGCCCTGTCTCAACCGCCTCATTAACCCATTCCGAAAGACCAAAGTCATCCGCTGTTACGATCAGGATTTTTTTGTTCTGCTGCCTGCCATGTGCAGGATTACTGTCCATTGTGGGCGATCTGCTCTATAACAAAAAAATTGTAGATGTTAGTCTATCGTGTTGACAAATCAAATGGGATTCCCAAACGTGTCGAATGAAACAATGATCTGGCTATCTGGAGTGGGATGGTTCTTTGTTCTGATCACAAGTGCTTCCGTCATCTACTTGCTGATTGCACTGTATGCCATTGTCAGATCGGATTTCAATCATCGTCCGAGCACGGGTTTCACTCCTCCGATCACG
>JALSRM010000033.1 GCA_026984775.1 Gammaproteobacteria bacterium | reverse complement strand
GAGAAATATCGAGGATATCTTGCTTGAGAGGTTGGTCAGAAATAAATAATGCTAACAATCACATCCAGCGGACTGTCAACCGCGCCGCTGCGCTTTGCGGCTGCCAGCCGCTGATGTAAATCGTTATAAGCAGAAGGAAGAATAATATGAAATGTTTTAATCATATAGATCAAGACGCAATTGGCTCTTGCAAATCATGCTGCAAAGGTTTGTGTGTTGAATGTGCCCATGACACTGGGGAAGGATTGGCATGTAAAGAAACATGCATAAATGATGTCAAAGAAATAAATGAAATAATGGATAGGAGTAAAAAAATATACAGCATAGGAACAAAAGCACCATTAATAACATCAGGAGTTATGGTCTATTTCTTGTTTGCGGCTTTATTTGGTGGTATTGGGGTATATGATTATTTGGCAAAAGGCAGATTAAAAGAATTTACATTTATCATGTCATTTGGTTTCATTATTATTGGTGTATATGTGCTCATTAAAAATAGGAAATTAAAATTAAATTGTTAATGCTTATAACAAGTCATCCCAGCCGACCGCTGAAAGCGGCGGCTGAGCTTTATCGTTAGGTTTACAAAAGAGGAGGCTTTATGGAATTATCTGAAGAAGAACGAAAACTTCTAAAACAGTATCAAGTCCTTTCTCTCTCATTGCCAAGCCTAGCTAACCGTATAGCAATAGAGGTTATTCCAGCAATTATTTTTGTATCATTAGGAATCTATACAGAAAAAATCATATGGTTTATTGTTTTAATATCATTAATGGTTACCTACAATGTTCAGAGAGTGGTGCGGCAATATAAAAACATTAAAAAACTAGATTCAATCTCAAAAAAAGTTATTGGCAAAATAAATGAAAACAAAAGAAACTAACAATAACATTAAGTCGTTCGCTATCGCTCTCTGGGACGCTCCTTATGTAAACGTTAGCCCATGAGTCTAATGGAGCATCATTGAACATGAAGACGATAATTTTTGCTCCTGAAACCATCAACATCGCGGAAACAACGCGAATGATCGAAATAGCCAAACAAGTGAGAGACGAATTTCGCTGTGTCTTCTTTGGATACGTGATGTCTTCTCCCATTTGATTGAAGAGGCGGGTTTTGAGTTCCGTCGGATGACACCGTGGTTAACGCAAGAGAAAATAGAGCATCTGTGGAAAGTTGACCGAATGGAAAGTTTCGATGACCCTTTTACGGAAGCGGAATTAAGAGAACGGGTTGAGAGTGAAATCGCCCTGTATCAGGAACTGAATCCTGTTGCCATTGTCATAGGCTTTACCTTGAGCGTGACCATTTCAGCCCGGGCAGCCAAGATTCCATTGGTTTATGTGATGCCTTTCGCGTTAACACGCCCTTTTCTCGAAGCCGGTTTGGCCACTTTCCCTGACGCGTTCGATTATCCATTTTTGCGGATTATCCCTAGAAAAATTCTGGATCGCCTCACCAATTATTTGCTGCTGCATACGAAACTCTGGATAAAGCCATTTGAGAAAGTCGCGAAGGATTTCGGGGTTCGTCCCCCCGAAAGGTTGGTGGATATCTATGAAGGCGACTTCAATTTGGTGACCGACATCCCTGAAATCACGGGCGTTAAAGAGTTGCCGGAAAACTGGCATTATGTAGGGCCCATTTTCGCCCATCTTGAAGGCGACATTCCTCCCGAATTGCAGAATCTGCCCCATGACCGACCTGTCATTTATTGCGCGTTGGGGAGTTCTGCCAATCGAGACATCCTCAAAAAAGTCATCGAAAGTTTTAAAGATACCCCTTACCTCGTCATCGCTCCGGTCAAAGCGCATATTCAAAATCAGGGCGTAAGAGTCCCTGAGAATGTCTGGGTGTATGATTGGCTTCCTGCTCACAAAGTCAATCCCTTGGCGGATATTGCCGTTATTCATGGCGGGCAAGGAACGGTGCAAACGGCCTGCGCTTCGGGCACGCCTTTTGTGGGTATAGGTTTGCAGCCTGAGCAAGAATCGAATATCGACCCAATCGTTCGGCTGGGTTGTGCCATTCGTATTCGGAAACACCGGTTATCTCGCAAGACACTCCTGGCCGCGATTGAGCAATTGCTGAGTGATGCTACGGCCCGGCAGAAAGCAAAAGAAATTCAAAAACTTTTCATGCCCTGGAATGGCGCGAAAAATTCGGCGAACTTCCTGAAGCAAAAGTTTGGTTAATCAAAACGGGCTAATTCCGTCTGCAGCAGGCAGTAGCATCGCCGATCGCGAACTGCACGGGCTTATTTACACAGCCGCTGCCTCTGAACCATCCGTTAGGTGAAAAATGGTGTACTTACAACTCGCATATTTACATTTGGGTACGATTTTTCCTGCATTTTTAATTGGAACGTACCTTTTACTAAACAGAAAAGGTACGCCTATACATAAATTACTCGGTAAAATCTATATGCTTTTAATGTTGTTCACGGCAGTGGTTACTTTATTTATGTCGGCTGAAGTTGGTCCTTCTATTATGGGCCATTTTGGATTTATACATCTGTTTAGCTTTCTGGTTTTATATTCTGTTCCGGCGGCATATTTCGCTGTATTAAAAGGCAATATAAACAAACATCGTAGAAATATGATTGGGCTTTATGTTGGTGGTCTTCTTATTGCTGGTGCTTTTACTTTTGCCCCAGGTAGACTATTACATGGTTGGCTATTTTCGTAAGCAATCACCTAACAAATAGCTTCACTGGAAAAACCACTCGCTGTGCTCGTATTTTTCTAGTGAGCAAGGCGTTAGAGATATTACGGTATGAGTCATCCAGCAACATACAAGCACATCCAGTAGATAGTCAAAAGGTTCACGATTTTTGCATCCGCAAAAAGTCGCGCCCCTGTTGCCTGCCTCTGATGAGAGCGTAGAATCTACATTTTTGGCATGTACGTCATACATTCGCCATTGTCGAGGCTTTCCTGCATCGGGTTTACAATTTCCTTGCCGTCAATGAAGAAACGGGTTTTATTAACCGTTTTTCCATCAACAACACTTGTCGAGATCTCGGTTTGTGCTTTTTCGAAAAGGCTGCTGTTATTGAAATAGTACGCAATATCATCCAGCCTGTCGGATGGAAATCGACATTCCATTTTGCCTCCCTGGGGCATCTCAACGATGTAATGGCAGGTTCCATTTTCCATGCCGGTTATACTCCGCGAAAGCTTCTCACCGGTCCAGGGGTGAATAAACTCCTGGACGATTTCAGTACAATTTTGTATGTGGGTGGCCAGCTCTTGCATCTCTTTTTCTCTACATGCCTTGGCTTCGGTGCTCCAATCGGAGTCCTCGAGTCTATCGGATAACTCCTTGCAAGCGGCCATCAATGGATCCTGCCTACTTATTTTCAAGCATTCACATACGGATACGGCATTGTCTTTTACCTCGGTGGCCAACGTTGTTGCAGACCAGGGTAAAAAAAAGATCAAGGCGATGATCGAGCGTCTGTTCATAATAGATCTCCTCTAGGAAAAACAGGAACCGTTTCATTTTTTCAACGAAAGAAAGGGCACGCAAGGGTTGGTTTTGTATAGATAGCATTACCACATAGTCCCAATCCAACTTATGGATACGTTCTGGTTTATTTTTCTATGAGTTCTGCCTCTATAGCATTACTCACCAAAAATCTCTTTGATGTCTTCATACTTCGCTGTGATGGGGTAAACATTTTGATAACCCATTTTTTTGAGTGTTGCCGCAGCGAGGCAGGCGCGCCCTCCAGCAGCACAATGAATCAGGATGGGGGTTTCTGGATCAGAGGTTAGCTCCGTAATTTTCATTTCCAGTACGCCACGAGGTATATTGACCGAATGAGGTAGTTTTGATTCGGCTGCTTCATGTGGCTCCCGCACATCGAGAATAATTGCATTTCTGTTTTCTGAAAGAAATTTTTTTGCACTTTCCGGATCGAGACATTCACACTGGGATTTGGCTTCTTCGACGAGTTCACTGACGGGTTTGATCATCTTATTGTCTCCTTTGTTTTTATTTGAGTATATATATGAACGTATTGAAGTAAAAGAATCTCGTCATTCTTGAGTGACAATTTTTTAAAAATTCAGTAGTAGAGAAGTTGGCCGTTAAAGAACGATAAGTATATACTGGTATATATTATGCTTATCTACGAAGTCTGTGAACGGTTTGCAAGAAATAGGATTCCTTATGCCATTGTGGGTGGGTATGCGGTAGCCTTGCATGGGGCAGTCAGGGGCACATTCGATATCGATTTCATTACAAAGTGGACGTTGTCCAATTTGAAAAAAATTGAAAAAACACTTAATGAGTTGGGGCTTGAGTCACATCTGCCGATTAAGGCAGAGAATGTATTCAATTTCCGAGATGAATATATAAATAACCGCAATTTAATCGCATGGCAGTTTGTAGATCGCCATCAACCGGATCGTCAAATCGATATCATCATTTCTTGTGATCTGACCGGAAAAAAAACCAAACGGATTAAAACGGGTGCGGGGGACATAAAGATCTTGTCCATCGATGATCTGATCGAGATGAAACGTCAGAGTGGACGACCGCAGGATCTGGAAGACATTAAAGCACTTGAATTGATCAAGGAGAGAAAGTGAGAACTGTACAAAAGTTTGAGCCAGCCTATCTTGAACGCTGTTCCAGTCTTGAGGCGGATGAAATACTTCGGTTTCTGGAAGATTTCAAAACCCTGCATCAGCGAAGCCTGAAGCCAGCCCGTTCCAGGCTTATCAGTATCAAGATCCCGCAAAATCTACTGGATGGATTCAAGCGCAGGTGTCAGTTAGAGGGTGTCCGCTACCAGACTCAAATCAAAGAGTTGATGAGGGATTATCTGACTCGCTAGTGTGTTGATGCTTGCGATCGCCAAGTAAGTGAATCAGCAGAACGATAGCAAACCCCAAGATTGCCAGTGTGAGAGAGTAGAGTACGGTGGAGTCGAAACTGTCTGGCAGTATTGGCGTTGAGTGGATCAGTTTTTGTTTGCCGCGGATCTCGACCCATTCCCGATTCTGGAATGGCCAGATCATCCACAGAGAACCAATCAGAATGCCGTTGATTACCAGGAGCGTAGCACGATGATAGTAATGCAGCAGCCAGTGTAGAAAGCGGCTGAAGCCGATCAGACCAAGGGCAGCGCCAGCGGCGAAGGGGATTATGATTCCGAGTCTGAAATGCCCCATGCCGTCAATGATGTAGGCGTATTTCCCCAGAATCAGCAGGATGAACGATCCGGAAATGCCGGGCAAGATCATCGCCGTGATCGCCAGCGCACCGCAGAAAAAGATAAACCAGTTTGCCTCGGGCGTGTCTTTGGGCGTCATGGTGACCACCACTAGCCCGAGGGCGATACCGACGAAGGTTTCGACGAGATCACGCCAGTCGGGGTTATCAATGTGTTTGAAGAGTACGACAATCGAACCGAGAATCAGACCGAAAAACAGGCCGTAGATCAATTCAGGATGGGTCAGGATCAGTTTCGGCAGTGGGATGACGCGAGTAAAAAAAAGCAATGCACTGAAAATGCCGATGATCAAGGGGAGAATAAAATCGAAATGGGCGTGGGATAGGGCACCATTCAAGTCGAGGCGTGAGAGCTTCTTCAGGAAGACCAGATCAAAGGATTTGATTGCATCGATCAATTGTTCATAAATGCCGAGGATGAAGGCCATGGTACCGCCACTGACACCTGGGATGACATCAGCCGTGCCCATGCAGAAACCCTTAAGGGCGAGTTTAAATTTTTCTAGCAACATCCGCGGCGGGAAAATTCGTGTACGGCATCCACATAGACTTCCACCTTGGCCGGGTCGATATCGGGTGTGATGCCATGACCGAGATTGAAGATATGACCTGAGCCCTCACCGTAACTGTTGAGGATATGTTTCACTTCTTCTCTGATCCGTTCATTTGGTGCCCGTAGCATGGCCGGATCCATATTACCCTGTAAGGCAACCTTGTCCCCGACTCTTTTACGTGCCTCACCAATTTCTATGCTCCAATCGAGGCCCAGAGCATCACAGCCGGTATCCGCCATCTGTTCCAACCAGAGACCGCCTCCTTTGGTGAACAGGATAACGGGAATACGGTCATCGCCATTGCCCTTGTTGAGTCCATCTACAATCTGCTGCATATATCGGAGTGAGAAGGACGCATAGTCTCGTGTGGTAAGAACACCACCCCAAGTATCGAAAATCATGACCGCCTGAACACCGGCAGCAATCTGGGCATTGAGATAATCGGTGACCGAATGGGCAACGGTCTCCAACAGTTGATGCAAAAGATCAGGCTGCTGGTACATTAGCGTTTTGGTTTCACGAAAATCTTTCGAAGAACCGCCTTCGATCATGTAGGTGGCCAGTGTCCATGGGCTGCCGGAAAAGCCGATCAGGGGAACGCGTCCGTTGAGTTCGGAGCGGATGAGGCGAACCGCATTCATAACATATCCCAATTCGTCTTCCATATCCGGGACAGCGAGGTTTTTGATGTCTTGCTCGGTTTTGACTGGTCGTTCAAATCTCGGTCCGATACCTTCGTTGACGGAAAGACCTAAGCCCATGGCATCGGGAATGGTCAGGATATCAGAGAACAGGATTGCTGCATCCAGCGCATAGCGATCAAGTGGCTGCAAGGTCACTTCACAGGCCAGCTCAGGCGTTTTGCAAAGGGTAAGAAAATCGCCGGCTTTTTCTCGTGTGGCCCGGTATTCCGGCAGATAGCGCCCGGCTTGGCGCATCATCCAAACGGGTGTTGCATCGACAGGTTTTCGCAGTAAGGCGTTTAGAAATCGAGAATTTTTCATTGTATTTCAAGGTAGTCCAGAATACCGTTAGCGGCCTCCCGACCATCGAAAACTGCGGTGACCACAAGATCGGAACCTCGTACCATGTCGCCGCCGGAAAAGACTTTCGGGTTGCTGGTCTGCCCTTTGAGAGGACCTTTTGTTTTAACGCCCTGCCATTCATTGAGTTCAATACCGAACTCTTCAAACCACGGTGCAGGACTTGGGCGGAAACCGAAGGCGATAACCACCGCATCGGCAGGGAGAACCTCCTCACTGCCGGGAACCACCTGAGGCATGCGACGGCCACGATTATCCGGTTCACCCAGTTCTGTACGTACAACCTTCACTCCTTCAACTTTGTCGGTACCCACGATCTCCACAGGTTGACGATTCCACAGGAATTCGACGCCTTCTTCTTTCGCATTGGCCACCTCGCGCATGGAGCCTGGCATGTTTTCTTCATCTCGGCGATAAGCGCACTGAACCGTCGCGGCGCCCTGTCGGATGGCGGTACGCACACAGTCCATGGCGGTATCGCCACCACCGAGCACGACCACTTTCTGCCCTTCCAGATTGATGAACTCAGCGGTATCCTTTTCAAGACCCATCAGGCGATTGATGTTGGAAACCAGATAAGGAAGTGCCTCATGGACACCTGGAAGGTTTTCACCGGGGAAGCCCCCTTTCATATAGGTGTAGGTACCCATGCCAAGGAATACTGCATCATATTCATCGAGCAATTGTTGAAACGGGACATCCTTACCGATCTCCGTATTGAGCACAAACCGTACACCCATCTCTTCCATCATTTGTTTGCGCCGGAGGACGACATCCTTTTCCAGTTTGAAAGGTGGGATGCCAAATGTGAGTAGTCCACCGATCTCTTCATAGCGATCGAATACAACAGGTTCGACGCCATTGCGTACGAGCACATCGGCACAACCGAGACCGGCGGGGCCGGCTCCGACAATTGCAACTCTTTTACCTGTCGGAACCACATGGGACATGTCAGGCTTCCAGCCCTGCTTGACGGCCTCATCGGTGATGTACTTTTCGACAGAACCAATCGTGACGGCACCAAAGCCATCGTTCAGAGTGCAGGCCCCTTCACAGAGTCGGTCCTGTGGGCAGATTCGACCACAGATCTCGGGCAGAGAATTGGTTTTGTGTGACAGCTCAGCAGCCTCGAACAGATTGCCTTCCTTGATCAGCTTCAACCAGTTGGGGATATAGTTATGTACCGGGCACTTCCATTCACAATAGGGGTTGCCACATTCGAGACAGCGTGACGATTGATCAGCTGCTGATTCCGGATCAAATTCACCGTAGATCTCTCCCCACTTTTTGATACGGATAGGTGCCGGGATTTTTTCCGGATCACGGCGCGGCAGATCCAGAAATTCAAAATGATCTCTCAATTTACTCATCTGATTTTTCTCCGGTCACGCAGCGTCACGCAGGCTGCCGAGTAATTCGTTCAGATCAGCAGCTTTCGGGATCACCAGCCAGAATTTACCCACATAATCGGCAAAGTTATCGAGGATCTCCCGACCATAGGCACTGCCCGTTTCGATAACGTGTTCGCTGATCAGTTGCTTAAGGTAGCTGCGATACTCTTCCATATGCTCCGGCAATAGGCGATGTGTATCGATCAGCTCATGGTTGAATTGATCATAGAACACGCGCTCCATATCCAGTACGAAAGAGAGTCCGCCTGTCATTCCGGCTCCGAAATTGACTCCGGTCTTACCCAAGACCACGACAACACCGCCGGTCATGTATTCACAACCATGGTCACCGATGCCTTCCACCACTGCCGTGGCGCCCGAGTTGCGGACAGCAAATCGCTCACCGGCCTGACCGGCAGCAAAGAGTTTTCCTCCAGTAGCGCCATAGAGACAGGTGTTACCCATAATGACCGTATCCTTGGCGACAAAGGAGCTGTTAGATGGAGGAGACAGGACGATTTTACCACCTGCCATGCCCTTACCGACATAATCATTGGCATCACCTTCCAGGTAAAGCTCAAGCCCGCCAGCATTCCAGACACCAAAGCTCTGTCCCGCCGAACCGGTCAGATTGATGCGAATAGGGGCGTCATCCATACCCTGATTGCCGTGATGACGTGCAATCTCACCAGAGAGCTTCGCACCAATGGAACGATTGAAATTATGGATTTCATAGCTGAATTCACCACCGGTCTTGTTTATGATGGATTCCCGGATCTGATTCAGCATCTCTTCGGCCAGTTCACCTTTGTCATGGGGTTCATTTCTGGGCTCGCTACAGAAGAGCGGCTTATCCGAATCAATTCCCTGATCAGACAGGATAGGAGATAGATCCAGTTTGCTCTGCTTGGCGGTGGAGCCTTCGAGCAGTTCCAGCAGATCCGTTCGGCCGATCAGATCAGTCATTCTGCTGACACCAAGTTTTGCCATCAATTCGCGTACATCCTGGGCGATGAACTTGAAATAATTCATGACTTTTTGTACGCCGTTGGGCTTGAAATGCAGGGTCCGCAAGTCCTTGTCCTGGGTAGCAACCCCGGTTGCACAGTTGTTGAGATGACAAATGCGGAGGTATTTACAACCCAGCGCGACCATTGGGCCTGTTCCAAAACCGAACGATTCTGCACCAAGAATGGCGCCCTTAATTACATCAAGCCCGGTTTTGAGTCCACCATCGGTCTGCAGGCGCACCTTGTTGCGAAGATTATTCGCACGAAGCGCTTGATGGGTTTCGGTGAGTCCGAGTTCCCAAGGGCCACCGGCATATTTTACCGAGGTCAGAGGACTTGCACCGGTACCGCCGTCATAACCGGAAATCGTGATCAGATCAGCATAGGCCTTGGCAACACCAACGGCAATGGTGCCGACCCCGGCTTCCGCAACCAGTTTAACGGAAACGAGCGCCTCCGGGTTGACCTGCTTGAGATCGAAGATCAGCTGTGCCAGATCTTCAATGGAGTAGATGTCATGGTGTGGCGGTGGTGAAATCAGGGCAACACCCGGTTTCGAGAAGCGGAGTTCAGCAATCATCGGATTGACCTTGTCACCGGGAAGCTGACCACCTTCACCGGGTTTTGCTCCCTGTGCGATTTTGATCTGCAGAACCTCTGCATTGACAAGATAGTGTGGTGTAACACCAAAGCGGCCTGACGCAACCTGCTTGATTTTGGAAACTTTGTCCGTACCGTAACGAGCCGGATCTTCACCACCCTCACCAGAGTTAGAGCGGCCACCAAGCCGGTTCATGGCCTGTGCCAGGGATTCATGTGCTTCCGGAGACAGGGCGCCAAGGGACATGCCTGCCGAGTCAAAGCGTTTGAGGATTTCCTCGATCGGTTCCACTTCTTCGATATCGATAGACCTCGTATCATCTTTCAGTTTCATGAGGTCGCGGAAGGCCGCGGGTGGCCGGTTATTGACCTCGTTTGCGTACTCCCGGTACTTTTCATAATCACCGGTTTCCACCGCAGAGTGGAGTTTCTGGATCACATCTGGATTGTAGGCATGGTATTCACCGCCATAGATAAATTTCAGCAGGCCACCCTGACGTATTGGTTTGCGGTGGTTCCAGGCTTCGCGAACAAGCTGTTTCTGATCGTTTTCTATGTCTTCGAAAGACATACCCTGGATTCGGCTGACTGTACCCTTGAAACACAAATCGATGACCTCGTTACTGAGTCCAACGATCTCGAACAACTGGGCACCACGATAACTCGTGATGGTGGATATCCCCATTTTTGAGAGGATCTTGAAAAGCCCCTTCTGAATGCCCTTTCGGTATGCCTTGGCCAACCGGTTTTTGTCCTGGCTTTTGATCTCGCCGCGACGAACCATGTCACTAATTGTCTGGTAGGCGAGGAAAGGGTAGACCGCGCTTGCACCATAACCGATCAGGACAGCGAAGTGATGCGGATCACGAGCAGTCGCCGTTTCCACGATAATATTGGCTTTACAGCGCAGGCCCTCGTCTGTGAGTCGGTGATGAATGGCTCCGGTTGCCAGTGCGGCATGCACCGGAAGTTTGTCTTTCGCAATGGCGCGATCAGAAAGCACGATCAGTGTATTGCCACAGGTGACGGCATTGACTGCTTGGTCACAAAGATGTTCGATCGCGGTTTTCAGATCCTGATCTGCTGGATAATTCAGATCGAGTTTTTCATGGGCATACAGTGGGTCATCATCCTCCAATAGTTTGTGAAACTTGCCACTGCCCAGTACGGGTGAGTTCAGCATCAACCGCTTTGTATGCTGTGGCCCTTCTTCGAACAGGTTTCTTTCCGGCCCGAGATAAGTGTTGAGCGACATGACTATGTTCTCTCGCAGCGGATCGATTGGTGGATTGGTGACCTGTGCAAATTGCTGACGAAAGTTGTCATACAAAGGCCGTACATGGTACGAAAGTACCGGCATGGGGGTATCATCGCCCATGGAACCCACCGCTTCCTGCCCGGCTTCTGCAAGTACCCGGATGACCTGATCGCGTTCCTCGAAAGTGACCTGGAACAGTTTAAGATAGGTTTCCAGCTCATCCGGTTCCAAGGGATGTTCGGTCAGGTGTTCGTGATCGAAAGAGGCCTCCAGGACCCGCATATTCTGACTGATCCATTTTTTGTACGGATAGCGGACCTTCAACATACCGTCGATCGCTTCTGGCAGGATCAGTTTGCCGGTGTGGGTGTCGACCGCTAGCATCTGGCCGGGACTCAGCCGCCCCTTTTGTACCACTTCTGCAGGATCATACTCATAGACACCGATCTCTGAGGCCAGTGTGATATGACGATCTTTTGTAATCACATAGCGTGCAGGGCGCAGGCCGTTGCGGTCCAGCAGACAGGCCGCATGGCGACCATCGGTGAGTACGATCCCGGCCGGACCATCCCACGGTTCCATGCGCATGGCATTGTATTGATACAGGGCACGTAGATCCGGATCCATGAACTCCATGTTCTGCCAAGCCGGTGGAATCAGCATACGCATCGCTTCGAAAATATCCTTGCCACCCGCGATCAGCACCTCGAGCATGTTGTCCAATGATGAAGAGTCTGATCCGCTCTGGGAGACTAATGGCCGGATCCCTTCCATGTCAGGAATCAGATCAGAATGGATGTTGCCGCCACGGGCCAGCGCCCAGTTCCGATTACCACGGATCGTATTGATCTCCCCATTGTGTGCCAGATAACGGAAAGGTTGGGCCAGTCGCCACTCAGGCCAGGTGTTGGTGGAGAAGCGCTGGTGAAACACGCATAAAGACGAAGCCATTTTTTCATGGGTTAAATCAATATAGAACTCACCCAGGTGTGCTGGCATCACCAGCCCCTTGTATGCGATCACATGCGAGGATAGACTGGGGACATAGAAGATAGGATCGTTGGCTTCCAGTGCATTTTCCGCTCGCCGGCGAGCGACAAAGAGGTGCCGATTAAAGTCTTCCTCAACCATGCCCGGCGGTGCATTTACAAAAATCTGTTCGATCCGGGGGCGCGAGCGGGCGGCGTCTTCTCCGCATGCGTCAGGGTTGACCGGGACTTCACGCCAGCCGATA
Organism: Gammaproteobacteria bacterium; assembly: GCA_026984775.1. Taxonomy (GTDB): domain Bacteria; phylum Pseudomonadota; class Gammaproteobacteria; order CAJXQU01; family CAJXQU01; genus CAJXQU01. Next base: position 45,760 of record JALSRM010000033.1, on the reverse strand, counting down.
ACCTTAAGTCCTTCTTTTTCTATTTCTTTTTGTAAGACTGATCGGGCCTTGCTGGCCTGTACCTCTTCATGACTCAGAAAGACCATACCTACGGCGTAAACATCGGCCAGTTTGTAGCCTTTCTCTTTTGCAATCTGTTTCAGAAAGGCATCTGGCTTCTTCATCAGCAGGCCGCAGCCATCACCGGTTTTGCCATCGGCAGAAACTGCACCGCGATGTGTCAGACGGCAGAGGGCGACGATGGCTGTATTGACCAGTCCAGAACTTGCTTTACCGTCCATGTGGGCGATCAGACCAAAACCGCAGTTGTCTTTCTCAAACTCCGGCCGATAAAGACCGTTTCGTTGGGCGTATGCGTTTAAACTCATGTAGTGTCTTTATTTGTCCTTAAATCAAAGCAAAAAGGCGTGAAAGTATAGCCCTGAAGTAACAAAATGTCACGATGGTGAACGGGCTTGCGATGCAGATCTGGGCTATGGTCGGGACAACTGTGAGTGTAGCATCCTTCGCAACAGCCTGTTGAAATTAGTGATGAGAGGCCTTATCCATTGCCTGCTTGACACTTGCAATAGTTCTTGGCCAGGGTTTACGTTTTTTGATATCCCTCGGCAGGGAAGCGATTGAGGCCGTTGCCGTTGACCGATCAGGGAAAGGGCCCTTGACAATAACATACCACGGTTCGTTTTCATGCGTGGTTTCGAACCAGGCGATGTCATCGCCCAGTTCATTTTCCCGGAGAATCTTTTTCAGTGCCTCTTCATCATGCGTTCCCAGCAATTGCAGAACAACTTTTTTGTCTTCCTGGTTTCGAAGCCAGTTTCCATCACGAACGCCCGGAATGGACAGTTTTTCCTCGAAAGAAGTTTGTCGCGTTTCAACTGAAGTTGCTGCTTTGTCAACAGATTGGGTTTTCACTGTTTCAACTGCTGTTTTTTTGACAGGTTCCTGATTTTCTGTCTTTTTGCTCGGGGTATTTCCGGGTTTTTTGGTTTCCACCAGTTGAGGATTTCCATTATCGTCGATCATGACGACAACTTCTTTTTCACCAGGAGTCACGGAGGGTTCGGGAGAATGCTTGTTTTCCTTTTCCAATGTCTGGACAAATTCATCCAGCGGATCAGGCGTCTGTTTCTCTTCCGGTTGCGGTGTCGTGCTGGCCGGTGATGACGAGTCGGCGATGGATTCATCTTTACTTGCAGGTTCAGCCGTAGAACCTTCTTCATTTTCAGATGCTTCATCAACCATTGCAGTGTTTTCGGTGGCGGCTGTCTGTTCAGGCAGTGTCGGCTCATCAAACAGTGCCGAGTCTCGTGGTGTCGCTTCAGGCTTTTCCGTTTTTTCAGCGGCTGGCGTGATGTCCAGCGGGATTTCTTCTGCAATGCTGGATTCAGGTTCACCACCGAGCTGGCTGGTTAACCAAAGGATCCCTGCAAGCAGGGCGAGGACAGCGGCCACGGCGCCAATCTGCCAGCTTTGAAACCGCCTTCCGACAGGGGCTGCTTTCTTGTCATAATAGGTGGCAGCTGCAGGAAACTCTTCTTCTACCGGTTCCTCGAAATCGAGAACCTCATCGACGACGGGGAAACTCACGGCTTCTGAAACGTGGGCATCTTCATTCAGTAGTGCCTGTTGGGCAAGGGTATGGATTTTCCCTGCAATGCCACCCGATTGCTTGTAGATTTTGTGTACTGTGTCGGCTGTAAAAGGGAAGTCACCGCTGAGTCCAGCGTGTTGTAACCGTTGTTCCAGATACTCACCGGTCTGTTGTTCATTGAAGGATGGGATTTCGAGCTGGTGTGTCAGGTTCTGTGACAGGGTCTTGAGCTGGGGTGAGTCCAGCATGGTGTTGATCTCGGGTTCACAGAAAAGAGCCATTTTCATGCGTGAATGCCCTCCCTCCTGCTGCATGAAACCGAACAGCAGGGTGAAGGCGTCGACTGGCAGTTCGTGTGCGTCGTCGATCAGCACGACGGGGGTCAGCATGGCACGTTCCAGTGTTTCGATGTGATCTTGTAAGGCCTCGGAATAGACCTGGAAGAGATCGTCCGCATCGGCATTGATTTCCAATTCGAAACCGCTGGTTAATTGGCGCAGAAGAACGGGAGTGTTCAGTAAAGGGTTTGCCTGGATCCGGCAAATGCGCCAGTGATCGGGTGCGTAGTATTCCAGCCTTTCCAGCATGGAGGTTTTGCCTATCCCATTTTCTCCAATGATAAAAATCATCTGGTTGGAGAAGCCGATGAGATGCTGGATCATGTCGAGCCGCTGCATCAGATCGGGATTTTCGTAATAGAAAGAATCCGGTTCTGCTGGAAAGGGATCGAACTTGAGCCCTAGTCGGGCAAGAAAGTCGTTTGTTTGTTGATCGGCTGAATTACTGTCCTGTTCTTCCATGTATTACACCCTCTTTTTTATCTCTATCCGCTGATCTATCCGTAGATACGTTCAAACTCATTGATTGCATAACGATCCGTCATGCCGGCAATGTAATCTGCGACACGGCGTGCCAGTTTCTGCGAACTCGCCTGTTGCAGTAGTTTACGTTGCTCATTTTCATAGGGAATCAAAAGAGGATCTTCAATATAAGCCTCGAATAATCCCTTCACAATTCGGCCGGCTTTGACGGTCATACGGTGAACCTTATAGTGCTGATAAAGATGATCGCGCAAAAAGCGCTTCATTTCCAGGTTCTTTGCGCGCATTTTATCGCTGTAACGAATCAGAGGTTCGTGTTGCTGTCTGACATCCTCGATAGTTTCAAGATTGGCGTCAATGATCGCCTGACTGCTTGTGGTGACCAGATCAATGGTCAGATCATTTATCATGCGGCGGATGGTTTCATGCCGCAGTCGTTTGGTATCCAGCTCGGGCCATTCCTTTTTCACTGAAGTATAGTGTGAGCCGAACAGTGTGGTTTCACAGAGTTGCTGTTCACTGATCAGTCCGGATCGCAATCCGTCGTCCACATCATGGTTGTTGTAGGCAATTGCATCGGCGATGTTGACAAGTTGAGCTTCGAGTGAAGGTTGTTCTCCTTTCAGGAAACGTTCACCCAGTTCGCCAAGTTGCTTGGCTTTCTCTTTCTTGCAATGTTTGAGGATCCCTTCGCGTGTTTCAAAGGTCAGGTTCAGCCCGTTGAATCCGGCATATTTTTCTTCCAGCACATCCACAATCCGCAACGACTGCAGGTTGTGTTCGAACCCACCCCACGGTTTCATGCAGGTATCGAGTGTATCCTGCCCTGCATGGCCGAAAGGGGTATGACCCAGATCATGCGCCAGGCTGATGGCCTCTGAAAGATCTTCGTTCAACCGCAACGCACGGGCAATGGTACGGGCGATTTGGGCAACCTCGAGAGAGTGGGTGAGGCGGGTGCGGAACATGTCACCCTCATGATTGACGAAGACCTGCGTTTTGTACTCGAGACGACGGAAGGCTGCGCAATGGACGATACGATCACGATCACGTTGGAAATTGCTGCGGTATTCGGGATCCTGCTCAGGATGTACACGGCCGCGGGAGTTGTGATCGGTTGCGGCCCAAGGGGCGAGTGTGGGAATGGTGTTCATCCTTCTCATGCTCTGCAGCGGTTGAGCGTCTCCATAAGTGCTGCTTGATCATATTCTCTGGTGACAACCGTATTACCGATGTTCCTGACCAGCACCAGACGGATTTGCCCATCGGCTGCCTTTTTGTCGACGGCCATTCGTTCCAGCATCGTTTCGGGAGAGAGTTCTGAGGGTGCCTTCGTCGGCAGGTTTGCCACTTGCAGCAGCTTGATCACTCTTCGTGTTTCATCTTCCGTGATCCAGCCGAGGCGTTGTGATAGATCCATCGCCATGGCCATGCCAGCTGCAACGGCTTCACCGTGGAGCCATTTTCCATAACCCATGCCAGCCTCGATCGCGTGACCAAAGGTATGACCGAGGTTGAGCAGCGCGCGGATACCGGACTCGCGTTCATCACGCGCGACAATCTCGGCTTTGTCACGGCAGGAATGTTCGATGGCATAGGTCAGTGCTTCTGGATCACGTCCAACCAGATCCTGCATGTGGTGTTCCTGCCATTCAAAAAAGGCCTTATTACCAAGGATGCCGTACTTGATCACTTCCGCAAGACCGGCACTTAGTTGTCGGTCTTCCAGTGTGTTCAATGTTTCGATATCTGCAATCACACAACGTGGCTGGTAAAAAGCGCCGATCATGTTTTTCCCCAGTGGATGGTTGACGGCAGTTTTGCCCCCGACTGATGAGTCGACTTGTGACAACAGGGTTGTCGGCACCTGAATGAAGTCAATACCTCGCTGGTAGCAGGCCGCAGCAAAACCCGCCATGTCACCGATCACACCACCGCCAAGGGCGATCAGTGTGGCGCTTCGATCGAAACGTTTTTCCAGCAGCGCTGTGAAGATAAGATCGAGTGTCTCCAGCGTCTTGTATTCTTCTCCGTCAGGCAGGATCACCGCCTCGGTTGTACATTCACGAAGTGCTTGCCTGACCGTCTCCAGATAGAGCGGGGCGATGGTCGTGTTGGTCACGATCATCACTTGCCGGCCACCAATATGATCTGAGTAAAGTTCCGGTCGGCCGATCAGATTTTGACCGATGTAGATCGGGTAGCTGCGTTCACCGAGATCAACGTGGAGAGTTTTCATTGCTGTTCGAGTTTCTTGAGTCTTTGGATGATATGGTTGACGACCTGGTGTACTGTACGGTTCTCGGTATCGATAATCAAATCGGCCGATTCACGGTAGAGCGGATCGCGCTGTTCAACGATTTTTCGCAATTTCTCTCTGGGGTTTCCGGTTTGTAACAAAGGTCGTTTTTTGTCTCGGCTGGTTCGGTAGAACAATTTTTTCAATGGAGCATGCAAGTAGATGACTGTGCCCCGATTTTTCAGATGTGCTCGATTTTCTTCTCTCAGGATGGCACCGCCACCGGTCGCCAGGACAATATTTTCCCGTTGTGTCAGCTCATCAATGATGGCACATTCACGTTTACGAAACCCTTCCTCGCCCTCAATATCGAAGATCAGGGAAATACTGGCACCGGTATGATTTTCAATCTCGTGATCACTGTCGACAAAGGTCTTCTTCAGTCGGCGAGCTAGTTGCCGGCCAATGGTGGTTTTTCCAGAACCCATGGGGCCGACAAGAAAAACATTTTTGTTATCAGGCATTCCAATTAAATTAAAAAGTCATTGCTCACCATATAATGAGAGGTATTGTACCATTACTGCTTGGGGGTACGGGCATAAAAAAGGGCGCAGACCTCGCGGAATGCGCCCAGATCCTTAACAGGAGGGGTTTAACGCAGGGATAAACTGTCCTTGAGGATTTTAGGTGTTACGAAAATCAGCAATTCGTTTTTGTTGTGTTCGACATGTGTGTTCTTGAACAACCAGCCTACATAAGGCATGTCACTGAAGAAGGGCACTCGAGTGACTTCATTCCGACGTGTCTGCTGGAAGACGCCACCCAGCACCACGGTTTCGCCATTATCGACCAGAACCTGTGTCTCTACTTTCTGGGTATCGATACTGGGCACATTGAGGAAGATCTCACCCACTGCGTCCTTGTTGACCGCAAGATCCATAATAATACGATCGTCTGGTGTGATATGAGGTGTTACCCGCAAACTCAGTACCGCCTTTTTGAAGGTGACCGAGGTGGCGCCACTTGAAGTCGCTTCCTGATAGGGGATTTCTGTACCCTGTTCGATCAGGGCCTCTTTCTGGTTGGCCGTGATCACACGGGGACTGGAAATTACTTCACCTCTTCCTTCCGCCTGCAATGCGGAAAGTTCAAGTTGTAACAGGTGGCTGCCGATTTTGCCAAGCGCAAGGCCGATGGAGCCTGCATTTTGTGCAGTGACTGGCAGATTGACAATATACTGTTCTTTCAAATTCTCACCCGAACCAGAACCAAAAGCAGTACTCAATCCTTCGTAATCACCGCCACGACGACCACCAATAACTGCTCCAATATTGTTATTCGGAGAGAGAGAGTTATAACTTAACCCAAACTGCACACCAAGATCCTTGGCGAAATCTTCGTCAGCGATGACGATACGGGATTCAATCAGGACCTGGCGAACCGGAATGTCGAGGGTCTTGATGACCTTACGCATCTCTTCCAGTTTGGAAGCGGTATCCTGAACCAGCAGGGTGTTGGTGCGTTCGTCGATGCTGACATTGCCGCGTTCAGACAGCAGGTTGTTTTCCTCTGCCTTGATCAGTTTGGCAATATCTGCTGCTTTGGCATAGTTGATCTGTATAAATTCGGTGTGTAGCGGTGCCAGTTCCTCCAGCTGCTTCTGTGCTTCGAGCTCCAGTTTTTCACGTGCGGCGATCTCTTCCTGAGGTGCCACCATGATAACATTCCCGCTCTTGCGCATACCCAGGCCCTTGGATTTCAAAATAATGTCCAGTGCCTGATCCCATGGAACATTTTTTAATCGCAGCGTGACTGTACCGGTGACGGTATCGCTGGCCACCAGGTTCAATCCCGTGAAATCTGCGATCAGCTGTAACACGGCACGGACTTCGATATCCTGGAAGTTGAGCGAGAGTTTCTCACCGGTGTAACCGAATTTCTTTTTCTTGAGTTCTTCTTTCTGTTTTTTGGTCAGTGGTTTGACCTCAACGGTAAGCTGATCATCCGACTGATAGGCCAGGTGTTCATAATGGCCATGTGGCGTGATGATCATGCGTGTCCCAGCCCCCTTGGAGAAAGTATCCACTTCCGAGATAGGTGTGGCAAAGTCGGTTACATCCAGTTTTCTGTCCAGGTTGGCAGGCAGTGTGACTTTTTTGAAATCGACGACAATCTTGCCACCTTCCTGGCGAATATCAGGATTGATGGAGGGATCAGAAAGTTTAACGATTACCCGGCCTTCTCCTTTGGGACCGCGGCGGAAATCGATTTTTTCTATTCGGGGTCCCTTTGATACGACCGGTTTTGCAGGCGCTTTTGCTGAAGCCGTTGCAGTTGTTTTACCTAAAGCAGGTACTGGTTTGGCCGTGGCAGATGAGCTGGCGCTGTCGAGTGTCACAAAAACACTGTTCCCCGTTACTTTGTATTCATAGGGAACCATTTTCAACAGGTTCAGAACGACGCGGGTGCGATTGTTCGCCTCTACCGCTGTAATACTACGTGCCGGACCGATACCGATTTCGTGCGATTTGTCTTTCAGCCCAAGTGAAGTACCCGGGAAATCAAGTGCGATTCGTGCCGGGTTATCAATGGTAAAACTGAGAGGATCGCCCTTCAATGCTTCGGAAAAATCCAGACGGATTTGCACTTGTTCACCAGGAAGAGAGACGAAGCCTACATCTTTGAGTACAGGCATGGCCAACACAGTTTGGATAAACAGAAACTGCATTACGATAAAAAGTCCTGCCATCACTCTCTTTCTGGTTCCATGATGACTCCTGAATTTGTTCAATACATCAATGTTCATTTTTCTAGCCTCTAGACTTTCTGTCATGTTTCATCATCTGACAGGGCGATGGATGCTTTCCTTTCTTCCCATGCACCTTGCAGATCCTTGACGATTTCTCTCAGTTCAATTTTCTCTTCTGAAATTGACAGGATTTTTCCATAATTCCTGCCCATATAATTTCCTTGTTTGACGCGGTAAATAACACCATCCGGATCCTGGATAATTCCCCATAGGGCATTGCCTTGTTCCAGCGTTCCCACCATGCGTAGGCTGTCCAGCTCGAAGTGTTCCAGTTCTTCCTTTTTGCGTTCTTTGACTTCGCGTTGCAGAGCGCGTTGTTGTTCTGTATCAATCACAACTGAAGAATCATCTTCATCGTCACGGAAGTTTTCTGAAAATGGATCGCGTCGATTAGCCGATTGATAGAGATAACGTTCTACCGGTTTGATTTCGGGGAGGGGTTCGATATACCCACCTTTGCGTGCTTTGACCTCGTCAACATAGGCTTGTAGACTCGCCATGTCATCAGAGAGACAACCACTCAGCAAAAGGCTCGATCCCAGAATGAATACAAATCGTGGTTTCATTTTGCGGCCACCTCCTCGATTGCTTCCCCGTCGGACTCATCCATATAACGATAAGTTTTCGCTATACTTTCCATGATCAGCCGGGGTTCGCTGTCTTTGCCCCGCTTGTCCTTGAATATCTTGATGTTGTGCTGGGTGACGATACGTGGCAGATCGGCGACACCACTGACGAACTGCCCAAATGAATGATAATCACCTGCAACCCTGATCTTGATCGGCAGCTCTACATAGAACTCGGACTCTGTTTCCTTACCCGGCTTGAATAACTCGAATTCCAAGCCGGCTCCCAGGCCCTGTTGTGAAATGTCGACCAACAGACCGGCCACTTCTGTTTTGTCGGGCAGCCGTTTAAGCAGGTCACCGAAGGATTGTTTGATCTCTTCGAGTTGTTCACGCAGTGCGACAAGGTTGGCTGCCTTGCGTTGCTTGAATTCGAATGTTTGACGCAGTTCCTGCTCTTTTGCTATGACCATCTCCAGCTGTTCCTGCTGGTGCCGATGGTGGAACCACCAACCGGCAGCTATGATCAGGACAAAGAGCAGCACACCAGAGGCGATTTTGACCGGTTTCGGCCAGCTACCCACATCTTCGAAATCAAGGTTGTTGATCGTATCCAGGTTCATGACTCAACTCCTTCCTGTTCCTCTCCATCCTCTGTCTGAATAGGAACCTGCTTGACTTTCAAGGTAAATCGGTTGAAACGTTCTTTGTCCTTGTCCTTTGTCTCAATGACTTCGAGAGTTGCTCCTGTAAGCCATTCAGATGCTTCCAGATTACGCATGAAATTGGACACCAGCGCGTTGGATTGTGCGGCACCCTTGATTGTCAGTTCATCTTCCTTCTGTTCGATTTCGTTCAGGTAGATACCTTCGGGCAGTGCCTTGACGAGCTCGTCAAACAGATGGACGACCAACGGCCGGCTGGTCTGTAATGTTTCTATCGCTCTCATGCGGGCGATAAGCTTGCTTTTCTCTTTTTCCAGTTCCTTGATTTCGGCAATCTTTTTATCCAGAGCCGAAATTTCCTTTTCCAGAAAAGCATTCCGATTGTTCTGGTTTTCAATCAATTTGTTGAAGTACATGTGAACGAGCCCGACAGTGCCCAGTGCCAGTATCGCTGTCAGCCCCAGTGCCGAAAGGAACTGTTTCTTTCGGGCGGCTCGTCGCTCTTCACGCCAAGGGAGTAAATTTATTTTGGACATCAGTTGAAACTCCTCAATGCCAGCCCGCAAGCGATCATCATTGCAGGTGCATCATTATTCAGTGCTTCTGAACGAACTCTTGATGCCAGAGGCATATTGACAAAAGGGTTGGCCACATTAACCGTTGCCCCTGTCTTTGCTTCGAGCAATTCAGAAATACCATCGGTTGAAGCACAACCACCGGCAAGGATGATGTGATCGACGGCATCGATGTTGTTACTGGAAGCATAAAAGAACTGGAGTGCACGGTTGATCTGTTGGGACATGGCCTCCCTGAATGGGTCCAGCACTTCTGATTCATAGTTATCAGGAAGTCCTCCCTGGCGTTTGGCCAACCCGGCCTCTTCATATGAGAGTCCATAGCGCTTCATGATCTCTTCAGTAAGCTGCTTGCCACCAAAGACCTGTTCCCGGGTATAAATGATGTTGAGATTATCCAGCACACTCAAGGTCGTCATGGTGGCGCCCACATCAATAACCGCTATAGTGTCAGTTTTTGTAATGATGCCAGTTTCTTCGACAAGCAGTCGTACGGAATTTTCGAGAGCAAAGGCCTCCACATCGACGACCTCTGCCTTGAGACCGGCAAGTTCCAGTGCTGCGACCCGGACATCGACATTGTCACTGCGGGATGCTGCCAGCAGAACATCGACCATGCCGGGCTCAGTAACCGAAGGGTGGAGCACTTCAAAGTCGAGTCTGACTTCTTCAAGGGGATAAGGAATATATTGATCGGCTTCAACCTGAATCTGACTTTCCATCTCGTCTTCCGTCAGGTCTTCAGGCAAGGCGATGATTTTGGTGATCACCGCAGAACCTGCAACCGCACAAGCGGCGGATTTTGCTTTACTCCCGGACTTTTTGACGGCCCTTGCGATGGCTTCTCCGACAAGTTCTACATCGGTAATATTCTTCTCGACAACCGAATTGGGTGGCAGAGGCTCTACCGCATAGCTTTCGACGCGATAGCCTTTTCCGGAATGGGATAATTCCAGAAGCTTGATGGAAGTTGAACTGATGTCAATTCCCAACAATGCGTTTGATTTACTTCTCAAGAAAGACATTGATTTTCCCTTCCTTAATCTTTTCAGCCAGAGTCAGCTCTTGTCTGAACGCTGTGCCTAGTTAACTGTCAAAGTGTTTCAAAATGTATTCAACCGGTTACAGGAGGCCCGAAACCTTGTTCCTTACCCGTCAGTTATCAGCCCTGCTAATGAGATTTACTGAGCGAACAGATAGGTTATCGACCATTCTTATCTTTTCTGTAGTATGTTGTTTAACATCATTTCCATTTGCTGTTATCCATACGAAATAACGCAATATTCAGGCCAACTTTTTTTCGGGTATAATCCAGCGCTGAATCATGAGATTTATTATCAATACACTCTTTTTCTTAATGCTGTTGGCCGTTGTGGGTGTAGCTGCAGGTCTGTATTACCTGCTCCCCGGGCTTCCGGATACAGAAACACTTGAGGATGTCCAGTTCTCGGTACCGTTGCGTGTTTATTCCAGGGAAGGCTCACTGATCGCAGAGTTTGGTGAGAAGCGCCGCCTGCCGGTCAGATATGAAGACGTGCCCGAGGTCGTGGTAAATGCCTTTCTCGCTGCAGAAGATGATCGTTTCTTTGAACACCCTGGTGTTGACTGGCAAGGACTCGTAAGGGCAGCAATGTTATTGATTCAGACCGGTGAACGAACCCAGGGCGGTAGCACCATTACCATGCAGGTGGCAAGAAATTTCTTTCTTACACCAGAGAAAAGCTACATCCGTAAACTGAGAGAGATTCTTCTGGCCTTGAAAATTGAGCGTGAGCTAGATAAGGAAAGTATTCTTGAACTCTATTTCAATAAAATCTATCTGGGCCACAGAGCCTATGGGATCATCGCTGCCTCTGAACTCTACTATGGGCTCCCCTTGTCCGAATTGACGCTTCCCCAAGCGGCCATGCTGGCAGCCCTGCCGAAGGCACCTTCCAGGATCAATCCAATAACAAGCCCGGAGCGGGCACTGAAACGGAGAAACTACGTTCTCAGACGCATGTTCGAGCTGGGCAAGATTTCGGAGGCCGAATTTCAGACAGCAATCAAGGCCCCAATTACAGCCCATATTCATCACCGGGCTCCAGACATCAGTGCTCCGTACGTGGCTGAGATGGTTCGTAGTCAGATGGTCGAAAAATATGGTGATAAGGCGTATACCAGTGGCCTGAAGGTTTATACGACGATCAGTGACCGTTTACAGAAGGCAGCCGATCGTGCTCTGCGCAAGGCCTTGCTTGATTACGATAGGCGGCATGGTTATCGAGGGGCAGAGCATCACTACGATCTGGATGAAAACACCAGTGAGAGCGATTGGCAAGAGATACTTGCAGGTTATCCTACCGTTGGGGGGGTATTACATCCGGCTCTGGTTATCGGTGTCTCAGAAAGATCGGCACAGATCTACCTGAAAGATAAAGGAGTAATGACACTGGAATGGCCTGGTCTGGAGTGGGCGAGGCGTTATATTGATGAGAATCATCGTGGACCCAAACCTAAATCTGCACAGGAGTTGCTGCAGATCGGTGATCTCATTCGGATAAGAGAAACCGAGAATGGACTGGAACTTACCCAGATCCCTGAGGTTGAAGGGGCATTGGTTTCTATGTCACCTGAAGATGGTGCCATTCTTGCTCTTTCAGGTGGGTTCGATTTCAATCACAGTAAATTCAACCGAGTGGTCCAGGCACACCGACAACCAGGCTCCAGTTTTAAACCCTTTATTTATTCCGCTGCATTGGAACAAGGCTACACTGCGGCCAGTCTTGTGAATGACGCACCGGTCGTATTCGATGATCCTGGTCTCGAGGATACATGGCGGCCTGAAAATTATAGTGGCAAATACCGTGGACCTACTCGTCTGCGTTCAGCATTGGCACATTCCCGAAATCTGGTTTCTATCCGTTTGTTGCGATCGATCGGTATCAAGAAGGCGATCAAGTATATCGCCCGGTTTGGCTTTGATCCGGAACATCTGCCAAAAGATCTCTCCCTGTCCTTGGGGAGCGGTGCGGTTGCTCCGCTGGAACTGGCGAGAGGCTATACTGTGATCGCGAATGGCGGATATCTGACCCGGCCATGGTTTATCGATCGGATCGAGACGGCAGAGGGTGAAGTGGTGTTCAAGGAGAAACCCGATCGTGTCTGTCGTGAGTGTGACTTGGTCGAGGGTGAAAAACTTGAAGGAGTGGCACCCAAAGTCGTTGATTCACGCAATATGTATATCCTTGCCTCTATGATGAGAGACGTGATTCGGGCCGGAACCGGAACGCGGGCTCTGGTTTTGAAACGGGGTGATCTGTCTGGCAAGACAGGGACCACAAACGATCAGAAAGATGCTTGGTTCTCGGGCTTTAACACTCGAATTGTTACAACAGTCTGGGTAGGGTTTGATCAGATCCGGCCACTTGGTTCACAAGAGACTGGGGGTAGAGCCGCTCTTCCGATGTGGATCGATTATATGCGTGTAGCACTGGAAGGTGTGCCCGAATCATTGCCTGAAAAACCGCCCGGAATCGTTGAGGTTTATATAGACAAACAGACGGGATTGCGGGCACGGAAAGGACAAAAAAATGCCTATCTGGAGATTTTCAGGGAAGAGAATGTACCGAAGCGTGAAGCTGTGAGTCCCGACTCAGACTCTGGCGAAATCGAGAACTCTATTCCTGAACAGCTTTTTTAGGAAATCATGAATAAAGATCGGATCAGAAAGGTTGATCGTATCAGGACTTGTCTTGCAGTTCCCTGAATCATACGGGAATCGAAAATGTCAAAACTGCTTCAACAGAAAATAGCAAATGAGGCTGCCCGTATCATGATGGAAGACAATGTCACCAGTACGGAGGTGGCCAGGCAAAAGGCCATGAAACGACTTGGGATTCAAAACAAGCGCCTCTTGCCGGATAATAAGGCTGTAGAAACGGCTTTGCTTCAATATCAGCGGCTTTTCCGGTCACAGCGGCATGTCAAGTTGTTGAATGAACTCCGAAAAACAGCGCTCAATGCCATGCGTATGTTGGAGCCTTTTTCACCTCGGCTGGTAGGGCCTGTCCTCAAGGGAACCGCAACAGAGAACGATGCTATCTCCCTGCATCTGTTTACTGATACACCGGAAGAAGTCCTTTTTCACCTGATGGATCGGCGTATTCCGTTTCGCGAAGATGAGCATCAGTATCAACTGACACGCAACCAGCGTATCTTTTGTCCTGTGTGTCGCTTCTTTGCCGGTTCAACAGAAATCACGCTGGCCATTTTCCCTTATAACGGATTGCGACAGGCACCTCTCAGCCCTATTGATGATAAGCCCATGAAGCGGGCAACTATTGCAACCGTCGAATCTTTGATCGGTGGATAACCATTCCCAAACCGTTCTCAGAATTGCTCTTCCTGTCCCTTTGCGACGGGTATTTGACTATCTACCACCTGTGGGTATCGATCTTGAAGAATTGAAACCGGGCATCCGGGTCAGAGTTCCTTTCGGAAAAAAGGATAAAGCCGGGCGTATAGGGATCATGATCGGGGTTGCGGACTCGTGTGATCTGGAAGCTGATCAGCTAAAAACCTGTTTGGAAATTATCGATCAGCAGCCTCTGTTTTCCGAACAGCAGCTGGAACTGCTTTTATGGGCGAGTGCTTACTATCACCATCCAATTGGAGAAGTCTTGTTCGCTGCCATACCCACGTCACTCAGAAAGGGGGTTCCTGCGAGGATACCGAAAATCAGCTTGTGGCGCCTCTTGCCTTCAGCGCCGGAGAGTGATGATCCGAAATTGAAACGAGCAACAAGGCAATCCCAGTTACTCGCATTTTTTAGGGAAAACCCGGAAGGCCTGACCGCGGAATCATTGAGAGAAACAGGCTCTGGCTGGCGCAATATTATCAGCCGTATGATAGATAAAGGTTGGGTTGAGGAGACTCAGACGGTGATTCCCTGTCTACCTCAAAAACCCATCATGGAAACTCATATTCCTGAACTGAATCAACATCAGGCTTACGCGGTCGACAAGGTCCTTGGGGAAAAAAACGAGTTCAGGGTTTTTCTGCTGGATGGTGTAACCGGAAGTGGCAAGACAGAAGTCTATTTTCGGCTCATTGAGCGAGTCGTTTCCGAGCGAAAGCAGGTCATGGTTCTGATTCCTGAGATTGGTCTCACAGTACAGCTAATCGAGCGGTTCCTGGTACGATTCAACTGTCCACTAACTGTTCTTCATTCCGGTCTCAATGACAAAGAGCGGCTGACGTCCTGGTTGTTGGCCCGGGAGGGTAAAGCTTCCATAGTCATTGGTACTCGATCGGCTGTATGGACGCCTCTACCCAATCTAGGTCTGATCATCGTCGATGAAGAACACGATCCTTCCTATAAACAGCAGGAAGGTTTTCGTTATTCCGCCCGGGATATTGCCATTGTCAGGGCCCAACGGGAGAATATACCGATAGTTCTGGGCAGTGCGACCCCTTCGTTGGAGGCATTGAACAATGTCCAGCAAAACAAGTATGAATATCTGTCGTTGCCGGAACGGGCAGGTTCTGCTTCGCAACCCACGCTCCGGTTCTTGGACCTGCGAGGTGCCGAGATGATCAATGGCCTCTCGCGAGAGCTCATGGATAAAATCAGGGATTGTCTTGATGCCGGTAGACAATCTCTGCTTTTTTTAAACCGGCGTGGTTTCTCACCAGTGATCCTTTGCCATGACTGTGGCTGGATTGCTCAGTGCAGGCATTGTGATGCCAATCTTACTTATCATCAGTTTGCCGGACAGATGCGTTGCCATCATTGTGGGGCACAGCAGAGAATGATCCCGGCATGTCCTGAATGCGGAGGCAGTGAGCTGGTACCTGTTGGCCAGGGAACAGAACAAATTACTACGACTCTGCAGGAATTTTTTCCGGAGGCGAGGATTCTCCGCATCGATCGTGACACAACAAGCAGAAAGGGCGAGATGCACAGGATGCTGGCTCGCGTTCATGAGCGGAAAGTGGATATCCTGGTAGGGACCCAGATGCTTTCAAAAGGACATCACTTTCCGGAAGTGACACTGGTAGGCATACTCGATGCCGATAATCGTCTCTACGGTGTCGATTTCAGATCGACAGAGCGGCTGGCGCAACTCATTGTACAGGTTGCGGGTCGTGCCGGCCGTGCTGAACATCCCGGAGAAGTCTATATCCAGACCCATCATCCGGATCATCCCGTGTTGCAGTCACTGGCGAGACACGACTTTACCGGGCTGGCGAAAGAGTTGCTAAGAGAACGTGCCGAAACCGGTTTACCCCCATGTTCTTCGATGGCAATCGTCAGGGTGGAAGCGGTTCATTCTGGTGATGCCATGGATTTCCTGAAGATAGCGAGAGCCCGGATCAATGCACCTGAGCAACTGGAGATCTGGGGTCCGATGGTCGCGCAGATGGAAAGGCGGGCAGGACGGTATCGCGCAATGCTGATCCTGCAGTCGAAGCACCGACAGGTTTTGCAGCGAGCGCTTGATGAATGGATACCGCAGGTGGAGGGTTTGAAAAGACCCTATAACCTCCGTTGGTCATTGGACGTTGACCCACAGGATACATTTTAAAAGAAAACTTTATTAAAAAGTAACAAAATTATCTTATATTACTTATAGTTATGTACTAGTATTTATATACTGCATAAAAACTTAACAAACTCTCATCATCCATGTCAAAAAATCGAAAAGTTAACCGGAATCGTAGCGCCAAATCACAAAGGGGTTCTATATTACCCTTTATTACCGGCCTGGCCATCGGCCTGTTTATAGCATTTGTCGTCTATCTGAAAATGTCAGCCATCAAAACGAGCCCCCAGGGGATTGAAGGAATGCCTACAGAGAAGGATGTTCAGTCTGGAGAAGGGGTGCCGGCAGAAAAACCGAAGTTCGATTTTTATACCATTCTACCGGAACGGGAAGTCAAGGTGCCCGAATGGGAACCGCCAAAACCAAAAAATATTTCAAATTCTGATGAATTAACGGCAGGAAGAGGTTCCTACGTCTTTCAGGTAGGTTCCTTCCAGAAGCTCAGCGATGCGGATAGTGTCAAAGCGAAACTGGTCATGCTCGGATTGCCTGTGGAGATCCAGCGGGTGGTGATCAATGGCCAGAAGGTATGGTTTCGGGTTCGAGTCGGACCCTATAAAGATCCATCAAAATTGGATATTGTTCGTCGTCGACTTTCTTCAAACAATCTTGACTATATCCTGTTACGTATAAAAGACGATGCCTGAATCAACGATCACGATCACGGTTAATGGTGAGCAAAAGACCATTCAAGTAAACACTTCGCTGGCCGAACTGTTGCAACTGCTCAACATCGAAGGACGACTGGCGATCGATGTCAATGGTAAAATCATCCCCCGATCCGCGCATGCAGCATATCAGTTGGCCGAGAATGATCGGGTGGAAATTGTGCATGCCATTGGCGGCGGTTAGCCGCTATAATCAACACTCCCAGAAATGAAATGAATCCCTTGGTCGACGATACTTTTGAAATTTCCGGTGTGACATACCGTTCCAGGCTTTTGGTGGGGACGGGTAAATATGCCGATTTGGAACAGACGCGGGCAGCCATCGAAGCCAGTGGTGCCGAGATCGTCACCGTAGCCATTCGGCGTACCAATATCGGTCAGAACACCGATGAACCCAATCTACTTGACGTGATCCGTCCGGATCAATATACCATTCTACCCAACACCGCAGGTTGTTATGATGTGGAGTCGGCTGTCAGAACCTGTCATATGGCTCGGGAACTCCTTGATGGTCATGATCTGGTGAAGCTGGAAGTTTTGGGTGACGAAAAAACCTTGTACCCGGCCATGCCGGAGACCCTGGAGGCGGCTGAGATTCTGATCCGTGACGGTTTCAAGGTCATGGTCTATACCAATGATGATCCAATCATGGCCAAACGCCTGGAGGCGATGGGGTGTGTGGCTGTCATGCCGCTGGCTGCCCCGATCGGCTCAGGCTTGGGGATCCGTAACCCCTATAACATTCGTACCATAGTCGAAAATGCACAAGTACCGATTTTGGTCGATGCCGGTGTTGGCACGGCGTCGGATGCTGCCATCGCCATGGAGCTCGGTTGTGATGGCGTCCTCATGAACACGGCGATCGCCGAGGCCAAAAATCCGATCTTGATGGCGTCTGCCATGCGCAAAGGAGTTGAGGCTGGCCGAGAGGCCTATCGTGCTGGCCGCATGCCAAAGCGCCGGTATGCAAGTGCTTCCTCACCTCTGGAAGGATACTTTTTCTGAATTGAACGATTCCGTATCCACGACCAAACGCAGCATTCGAAGTTTTGTCCGCCGTGAGGGGCGCATCACTTCGGCACAACGGCAAGCAGTGGAACAATTATGGCCGCAATTTGGCCTGGGGAAAGCCGATTTGTCCGATCTGGATCGGGTTTTCGGGCGTCGAGCACCACGGTTTTTGGAAATCGGCTGCGGCACTGGTGATGCGATCATCTCACTGGCACAGTCCAATCCCGATAATGACTATATCGGCATTGAGGTCTACCTGCCGGGGCTCGGAAGTATGCTGCAGAAAATCAGAGCCTGTGGATTGAGTAATGTGCGACTGTTGCGAGACGATGCCATGGAGTGCCTGCAAGATGCAATTCTGGATCACAGCTTTGATGGGATCATGGTGTTTTTCCCTGATCCATGGCCGAAGAAACGGCATCACAAAAGGCGTCTGATCCAGCCTGAGTTCCTCTCACTGGTGGCAAAAAAGCTGAAGCGAAAAGGACGGTTATATCTTGCGACCGATTGGCAGGATTATGCTGATCACATTCTTGAGATCACAAGCGATCATCCAGATTTGATCAATCTTGCCGGCCCCGCTCAGTATGCACCCCGTCCAGCTTGGCGTCCTATGACCCGTTTTGAGAGGAGAGGGCTGCGTCTCGGCCATACGGTCAGAGATTTTCTCTTCGTACCTCGTTGACGGGAAGAAGATCACGGAAATCCTTGATCGCTGGGAACTCTTCCGTTTCCTTCGGTGGTCTCTGGCTGTCGGGCTGATGGATGGCATAGAGGTAGCGAATGCCAAACGATTTCGCCTGCCGCAAAACATCCAGGTTGTCGTCGATAAAAATCGTTCTTTTCCGGTCAAAAGGTTCAACCTTACTTATCGCTCTCCAGAACGCCGGATATTCTTTCGCGCAGCCAAAATCATGCGCGCAGAGGATATTATCAAAAAAGACTTCGAGATCGGTGTGCAGGAATTTTAGTTTGACCACGTCTCGATGGGCATTGGTGGCCAGAACCAGACGTTTGTTTCCCCGTTTCAATGCCTCAAGAAATTCTCTGGCCGAAGGGCGGTAGCGGATCAGATGCCTGACCTCATGCTTCAGAGTCGCCAGGTCGAGTTTGAACAAGTCAGACCAATGATCGAGACAATACCACTCCAGTGTACCCTCTTTCTCCCGCAGCTTGGGGATGATGTGTTCCCTTGCTTCGGCCTCACAGATACCATAATGTTCTGCATATCGCCTCGGCAGGTGGGTCAGCCAGAAGTAGCTGTCGAAGTAGAGATCCAGCAGGGTTCCGTCCATATCCAGCAGGACCGTATCGATTTCGTTCCAGTCAGGTTTCATGGTGGCATAGTACAAGATGCATCAATATGGGAAAATGGCCGAACCGTGTCAACAGGAAAAATAAATTGAATCGAATACCTGAAAGCCTTTATCAAACCCAACTCAAGAGCCTGCCCCTGATCTATCGGGGCAAGGTCCGGGATATCTATGATGTGGATGAAGATCATGTACTGATTGTCACCACGGACCGGCTCTCTGCCTTCGACGTGATTCTTCCTGACCCTGTACCGGGCAAGGGGCGGGTGCTGACCGCGGTTTCCAACTTCTGGTTTGGCAAGTTGCAGCATATCATTCCCAATCACCTTACCAACCGGACATTGGAGGAAGTCCTCCCTGACGAGGAGGAACGGGTGCAGGTCGAAGAGCGAGCTATTATCGTCAGAAAACTCAGGCCGTTGCCGGTCGAGGCGATCGTCCGTGGCTACTTGATCGGTTCCGGGTGGAAGGACTATCAGAGCCGTGGTGAGGTTTGCGATATCCCGTTGCCACCGGGTCTCGATCAGGCAGAGCGGCTTCCGGAGCCGATCTATACCCCATCTTCCAAGGCTGCGGTTGGTGACCATGACGAGAACATTCCCTATGAAAAAACCGTTGAATTGATCGGTGAGGAAAAGGCCGCCAGGGTACGGGCAATCAGCCTTCAGCTTTACCAGGAAGCAGCAGCCTATGCCCTGAAAAGAGGGATCATCATCGCCGATACCAAATTTGAATTTGGTATTGATGCTGACGAGAATCTTTTTCTGATCGATGAGGTTTTGACACCGGATTCCTCTCGTTTCTGGGATGTGGACACATGGAAGACCGGTATCAGCCCGCCCAGTTTCGACAAGCAAATCGTGCGAGACTATCTTGAAACCCTGGATTGGGACAAGACACCGCCGGGTCCGAAACTACCCAAGGAGATCCTTGAAAAGACGGCTGCACGATACCGGGAAGTGCAAGAACGCCTGACGCAATGATTGTACTGGTGGTCAACTGCGGCAGCTCCAGTGTCAAGATCGATATTCTCGAGTCAGAAACAGGTGACCGGATCTTCAGGGCAAAAGCACAACGCATCGGTACACAACTATGCCAGATCCGGATCGATGACTGGACACTACCTTTACCTGGAGCCGATCACGAAAAAGCCATTGAAACTATTTTCCAGCAGACTTCTCTGGAAGGTGTGACCGCTGTTGGCCACCGGGTGGTACACGGAGGGGAAAAATTTTCTGCCCCCATACGAATCGACGAAACCGTTGAGCGATCGATCGAGGAACTGATTCCATTGGCGCCACTGCATAACCCGGCCAATCTGGCGGGTATCCGTGCGGCCAGAAAACACCTGCCGGATCGCCCACATGTGGCGGTCTTCGATACAGCTTTTCATCATACTTTACCCAGGTGTGCACGCACCTATGCCATAGCAAAGGATTTACGGGAAAAACATGGTATCCGGCGTTATGGTTTTCACGGAACTAGTCATCGATGGGTAGCTCGGCGTGCCGCCGACTTTTTGCATGAAGATCTGCGGAATCTACGTCTGATCACCTGCCATCTGGGAAATGGTTGCAGTATCACGGCGGTGGAACATGGACGCTCCGTCGAGACCAGCATGGGGATGAGTCCATTGGAAGGGCTGGTGATGGGTACACGCTGCGGTGATATCGATCCGGGCGTGTTGCTGACATTGCAACGGCATGCCGGCTTGACAGTGGACGAACTTGATCACCTGTTGAACAAGGAAAGTGGATTGCTGGGTCTGTCTGGCATCAGCAACGACATGCGGGATATTGAACAGCGGGCTGCCGAAGGCGATGAGTCGTGTCAACTTGCTATCCGGGTTTTTTGTCATCGCTTGCTGAAGTATATCGGTGCGTATATTGCGGTTATGGAAGGTGTCGATGCCATCATTTTTACAGCAGGTATCGGTGAAAACAGTGCCTCGGTGCGGGAGCAGGTATGCCAGCATCTGGGGTTTTTTGGTGCGAGACTGCATGAAGAACGCAATCGGGAGGCGAGCGTTGATCGGCTAAAACCGGTGGCCCTGATCTCGACGGATCACAGCCAAACGCGATTGCTAGTCGTAGCCACTGACGAAGCACATGCCATCACCAGAGAGACTGAAGAGGTGCTCAAGTAAAGGTCGATTGACATCCATTAGCCCAAACATTCGATTCCAAAGGATGCGGTTTGATTTTTAGAGATGTGTTGGTGCGGGTTCCTGGCAACGCTGCTCTGGCGATCCATCTTGATACGGATGAAGAAGCCAGTGCCGCCAGGGTCATCTCAGGTGGCAAGGTCAAGCACAAGGCTGCCTACACAATTACCACCGGCTTTGCTCAGAAAATATCAACCCAATGGCACAAGAACGGCTGACCGAAATAATCTCTCGCGGATAATTTTTCCTGTCAACTCAACCCCGGAGCATGGCCTGGCTGCGTTTACACCGACCTCCATTTCCAGGATAGCTTAGATAGTCTTTTTTGGAGAAAGTTTGAGGCTAAACCAGTCCCAACGGGATTTTGATCTAAATATCCTTCAAGTTTTTCCGGTTTTTGTCGTTAAGAGGAATACGATGCTTGATCGGACAGGGAGTCTAGGACTTCCAAATGGTTAATAAACGGGGTATGGAAAATGTCGAAAAAGATTCTTTACATGCTGGTTCCTGGAACCAATATCAGTCCATTTGATGTCACTTTGGCAGCGGATTCAGGTTTTGATCTGGTCCTTCCGCTGACTGGAATCAAGAACAGCGATGTCATTCCAGCGATCCAGGATGCCATCTTCTGTCGTGCGCCAGGTCGTTTCAACGACACGGGTATTTTCATCGGTGGCCGTGATGTCAATTTGGCCACAGATATGATCGAAAGTGCCAAAAAGGCCATGGTGGGTCCTTTTCAGGCCGCAGTTTTTGCCGATCCGAACGGTGCCTATACCACATCGGCCAGTGTTGTTGCGCTCGTGGAAAAAACACTGGAAGAGCAGACGGGCAAGGGCATGGAAGGTCTGAATGTTGCCGTGTTCGGTGGAGGCCCGGTGGGACTTTGTTCTGCAGTTTTGGCGGCCAAGGCAGGGGCAAAGCCCAACTTGTGTCAGTTGACAGCAGATGAAAATATTAAAGCAGCCAACCGTTTTTGCGAACGTTACGGTGTCGACGTGCCTTGGGTAAGCGCAGAAACCCACAGGGAGAAGATCGAGGCGGTCAAATATGCCGATATCATTCTTTGTGCAGTCAAGGCAGGAATTCGCGTACTCGATAAAGAAGTGCTCGATCATGCGGCCAATTTGATGGTGGCCGCTGACACCAATGCAGTGCCACCCAGTGGAGTCGAGGGAATTGAAAGCCAGGATAACGGTGTTGTTGTCGAGACAGCATCCGGCAGTTTCCGGGGGATCGGGCCTTTGGCGATTGGGAACCTGAAATACAAGACTCAATACGGTCTGTTGGAGAAAATGCAGACGTCAGATAAGGCAGAGACGATCGATTTTGAAGATGCCTATCGTTATGCTGTGTCCCTGTTGCATACGGTGGAGGATGAAGCCACGGCTTGAGACAATTGGGTATAGCTTAAACAAAAAAGCGGCTTAAAGAGTCGCTTTTTTGTTGGTGATCTGTATGTGAAAGGTTCAACTGACAACGGCGTCAAGTTCACCTTTTTCATATTTCTGGTACATGGATTCCAGAGAAATCGGCTTGATCTTGGAAGCATTACCCGCGGTTCCGAAGGCCTCGAAACGGGCCACACAGATACCCTTCATGGCCTCACGGGCAACACCCAGATATTTGCGCGGATCGAACTCTTTTGGATTTTCTGCCATGAACTTGCGGATGGAGCCGGTGCTGGCCATTCTGAGGTCAGTATCGATATTGACCTTGCGTACACCGTGTTTGATACCTTCCTGGATTTCCTCAACGGGAACACCGTAGGTTTCACCGAGATCACCACCATGCTCATTGATGATCTGCAGCCAGTCCTGAGGAACTGAAGAGGAACCGTGCATGACCAGATGAGTATTAGGGATGCGGGCATGGATTTCCTTAATCCGATCGATGGCGAGTACATCACCGGTTGGGGGCCGTGTGAACTTGTAGGCACCATGGCTGGTACCGATTGCGATGGCCAGTGCATCGACATTAGTTTGACGAACGAAATCTGCAGCCTCATCCGGATCGGTCAGTAATTGATCTTTTGTCAATTTGCCTTCTGCCCCGACGCCATCTTCTTCGCCAGCCATCCCGGTTTCCAGTGAACCAAGACAACCCAGCTCACCTTCTACGGAAACACCACAGGCATGGGCCATCTCTACAACCTTGCGTGTTACCTCCACATTGTATTCATAGGTGGTCGGTGTTTTGCCATCGGTACCAAGCGAACCATCCATCATCACGGAAGTGAAGCCCAGCTGGATGGAGCGCTGACAGACGGCCGGACTTGTACCGTGATCCTGATGAATGACCAGCGGAATGTGGGGATATTGCTCGGCGGCTGCTTCCATCAGGTGGCGAAGAAAGGGTGCACCGGCATATTTTCGGGCACCTGCAGAAGCCTGCACGATGACCGGACTGTTGGTTTCATTGGCTGCTGCCATGATGGCTTGCATCTGTTCGAGGTTGTTGACGTTGAAGGCCGGAACGCCATAGCCGTTCTCAGCTGCATGATCGAGTAATTGACGTAATGAAATGACTGCCATTTGATTTTTCCTTGTTGTTGAACGAGTTGCCAGGACCTCTTTCCAGCCGCTGTACAACTCGACGCATTAAAACCTGCAGACCTCTTTAGGTATCAATCAGGGCCTTGCCTCCGACGGAGAAGCTACAAGTATATGAATAGTTTGAAAAAGCTTCCACTGTCACTTCTGGTTCAGTGGTTAAACATTGTTGCTGAACGAACGTTAAATCATTCGCGATGTTCTACCAGTTCTCCAACGCGAACAATTTTCATACCGTTCGTCCCTCCGCTGATGCCAGCTAGATCACCTTTTGTGATGATGACTGTATCACCATCCTGCACTACATTGTGATATTTCAGGATATCGATCATTTCCTTGTTAACCTCGAGGAAGTCCTTGTTGGTGACATCATAAAGGAACGGATATACCCCCCGAAACAGGGTGACCCGACGGCAGGTTCGGTCACTCCTCGAGAAGGCGAAAATGGGGATTGCTGAACGTGTTCGTGACAACCATTTACAGGTGCTGCCACTTTCAGTCAGAGAGATGATCGCTTTTGCATTGATATGGTTCGCAGCGTACATGGTTGCCATGGCGATGGTTTCATCGATGCCTTCGAAGTGCTGTTCAATCCGGTAGTCAGCGCCTTGCGCACCCCGTTGTTTTTCCGTCTCGTAGATAATACGTGACATGGCCTTTATTACTTCCACCGGGTATTTTCCGATACTGGTCTCGGCTGATAACATGACCGCGTCGGTACCATCAAGTACGGCATTGGCAACGTCGAAGACCTCGGCTCGTGTCGGAATGTGATTCTCGATCATGGACTCCATCATCTGCGTTGCCGTGATCACCACTTTGTTCATTCGACGTGCTTTTTTGATCAAACGTTTCTGTACTGGGGGTAGCGCGGCGTCCCCTATCTCCACACCGAGATCCCCCCGGGCAATCATGATGGCATCGGCTGTTTCGATGATTTCAGTTTCATTCTCAACTGCCTCGGCACGTTCGATCTTGGCAATGATGCGGCACAAACCTCCTTCCTTTTTGATCAGTCGTTGGGCTTTAACAACATCACTGGCATCCCTTGGAAAAGAAAGGGCGATAAAATCAACACCAAGCTGAATTGCATGGCGAAGATCACGCCGGTCTTTTGCCGTCAGTGCCTTGGCAGAGAGGCCACCGCCTTCTTTGTTTAAGCCTTTGTTGTTTGAAAGCTTGCCACCTAGAAGGACCGTGCACTTGATACGGGTGTCTCGAACCCGTTCCACATGCAGGATGATACGTCCATCATCCAGGAGCAGGTTGTCTCCCTTTTTGACATCATTGACTAGGTTTTTGTATGTGACACCCACCTGATGCTCATCACCATCCTGTTCTTTGAGAGCCGTATCGAGGACAAATTCATCGCCCTCTTCAAGGAAAACGTAACCATTTTTGAAGGAACGGATGCGGATCTTAGGACCTTGCAGGTCGGCCATGATGCCGATGTGACGCCCAGTTTTTTTTGTCAATTCATGAAGCAGTTTGACACGTTTTTCCTGGTCTTCATGAGTACCATGTGAATAGTTCAGCCGAACCGTATCGGCGCCTGCCTGAATGATTTTTTCAAGGACTTCAGGATCATCGGTAGCTGGTCCCAAGGTAGCAATAATTTTTGCTCTTCTCATAATCTTAATTTACTGTTTCTCCAAAATGAAACTGCCAGGGAAACCCTGGCAGTTCTCCTGAATTGGGATCAAGGGATCAGTAGCCTTCGCTTGGATGTGTTGCCATGGCTCTTGCTCGTTCTTCGAGTATGGCAACGGCTGGAAGTTCTTTACCTTCCAATAATTCAAGAAAAGCACCTCCCCCGGTTGAAATATAGGATATTCCGTCAGAAACTCCAAACTTTGAAATAGCAGCCAGTGTATCGCCTCCACCGGCAATAGAATAGGCCGGGCTTTCAGCAATCGCTTTTGCCAGGTCCCTGGTCCCACTGGCAAAGTGATCAAACTCAAAGACACCCAGTGGACCATTCCAGACGATCGTACCTGCAGTTACCAACATAATTTTCAATGCTTTGAGGGTCTCAGGTCCCAGATCCAGGATCATGTCATCCCCGGTGATTTCATTTACCGGTTTGACCGTTCCAGGGGCACTTTCTGAAAACTCTTTGGCACAGACAACATCGACAGGAATCGGTATCTCGGCATTTCTCTTCTTGGCCTTCTCGATAAGCTGCCTGGCAATATCAACCAGATCTTCTTCATACAAGGAACGGCCCACATCATAACCTGCCGCCTTGATAAAGGTATTTGCGATACCTCCACCAACGATCAGTTGATCGACCTTTTCGATCAGTGTCTCCAACACTTCCAGTTTGGTTGAAACCTTGGCTCCACCGACGATGGCAACCATGGGTCTCTCCGGATCGTCAAGGGCCTTGGTCAACGCATCCAGTTCTGCTTTAAGTAACGGGCCTGCACAGACAAGCGGTGCATATTTTGCAATACCATAGGTGGATGCCTGTGCACGATGAGCTGTAGCAAAGGCATCGTTGACATAGATATCGCACAGGGAGGCCATTTTTCGGGACAATGCATCATCATTGCTTTTTTCGCCAAGAGCGAAACGAACGTTTTCGCATAACACAGCATGTCCAGCTTCTACCTCAACACCGTTTAGCCAGTTCTTCTCCAGGGGGACTTCCTGTCCCAGCAACTCAGTTAACCGTTTGGCGACTGGTGCGAGTGAGAAAGCTTCCTCGTACTGCCCCTCTTTCGGCCTTCCAAGATGAGAGACGATCATGACACAGGCATTTTCATCGAGCGCCCGCTGAATGGTTGGCAGAGCTGCCCTGATCCGAGTGTCGTCTGTAATTTCACCATTTTTCAGTGGGACGTTGAGATCCTCCCGGATCAGAACCCGTTTTCCTGACAGATTGAAGTCATCCATCGTTAGCATGATCGTCTCTCCTTCATTGCCGTTACGCATTCATCAGGGCGAGGGTGGTATCCAGCATACGGTTCGAAAATCCCCACTCGTTGTCGTACCATGCACAGACCTTGACCAAGGTCCCATTTGATACTTTGGTCAGGCCTTCGTCGTAGATCGAAGATGCCGGGTTGTGGTTGAAGTCGATCGAAACCAGTGGCAGGTTGTTGTATTCCAAGATGCCTTTAAGTTCACCTTCGGAGGCTTCCTTCATGATGCCATGGATCTCTTCCGAGGTTGTTTCTCTTGCGGCCTCAAAAGTAAGATCGACGACCGAGACGTTAATTGTCGGCACACGCATGGCATAACCATCAAGTTTTCCAGCCAGCTCGGGTAATACGAGACCTACTGCTGCGGCTGCTCCTGTCTTGGTCGGGATCATGGATTGGGTTGCAGAGCGGGCACGTCTGAGATCGGTATGGTAGACATCGGTCAAAACCTGGTCGTTGGTATAGGCATGGATAGTTGTCATCAATCCACTGACTACACCGATTTTTTCGTGCAAAGGTTTGACCAGAGGAGACAGGCAGTTTGTAGTACAGGATGCATTGGAAATGATCTGATCCCCAGACTCAAGTATATTGTGGTTAACACCATATACAACCGTTTTGACATCATTACCTGCCGGTGCCGAGACGATAACTTTCTGTGCGCCTCCCTGCAGATGCAGGCTTGCTTTTTCCTTGTTGGCAAAAAATCCTGTACATTCATGCACCACTTCAACGCCCAGCTCACCCCAAGGCAGTTTTGCCGGATCCCGCTCAGCAAGGCATCGGATCCGATCACCGTTGACGACAAGATAATCGCCATCGACTGAAACCTCACCGGGGAACTTACCATGCGCACTATCGTATTGGGTGAGGTGGGCATTGGTTTTCGCATCCCCAAGGTCATTGATAGCAACGATCTCGATCTCGTCCGTGCGTCCAGATTCGTATAACGCTCGCAGGATATTTCGTCCAATTCGGCCGTAGCCATTGATTCCTACTTTTACAGGCATTTTTTTCTCCAAATGTGATTAACAGTTTAAAATTTTCTTTGTTTCTGAAACGAGATGATCAACAGTGAAGCCGAAATGTTCAAATAGAACGGTGGCTGGTGCGGATTCGCCAAAACGGTCAATACCGATCACTCGGCCATCCCGGCCAATATATTTATACCAGAGATCGCTGCTGCCTGCCTCAATGGCTAGTCGTTTAGTGACTGCAGGAGGTAAAACTTGGTCACGATACTCCTGATCCTGGGCATCAAATGTATCTGTGGATGGCATCGAAACCACCCGGATTTTTTTATCCGACAGTTCACGTGCAGCCTTCGTCGCCAGTGCAACTTCTGAACCGGTCGCAATGATGATGGCATCTGGCTCACCGTCACTGTCAAGCAGGATATATCCGCCTCTTTCGATCAAATTGAGTTGCCCGTCATCCCGTTCTTGGTATTCAAGATTCTGTCGGGAGAAGAGCAGAGAGGTGGGCCCTTTTCTTTCTATCGCGATCTTCCAGGCGACGGCAGACTCGACTGCGTCACACGGGCGCCAGACCGACATATTTGGGATCAGTCGCAAACTGGAGGCATGTTCTACGGGTTGATGGGTCGGACCGTCTTCGCCAAGACCGATGGAATCGTGTGTCAGGACATAAATGACACGGATCCCCATCAGTGCAGATAACCGTAGTGCATTTCGTGCATAATCCGAAAAGACCAAGAAGGTTCCGCCATAGGGGATGATTCCACCATGTAAAGCGAGACCATTCATCATGGCCGCCATGGCAAATTCCCGAACTCCGTAATGGATATAATTTCCTTCTGGTGAAGGTGGAATGATGTTTTTCGCTCCTGACCAGACCGTATTGTTTGATTCACCCAGATCGGCAGAGCCTCCGATCAGTTCAGGCAAGGCAGGGGCATAGGCATTGATCGCGTTTTGTGAAGCTTTGCGTGTCGGAATCGATGCCGCTTCCTGGTGAGTCTTCTCAATAAACTCCTGCGCCACCTTCTGCCAGTTTTCCGGAAGCCTACCGGCGATACGGCGTTGATATTCTTCTGCCAGCTCGGGAAATTTCTGTTGATAGGTCCTAAATTGCTTTTCCCATTCCGTTTCGGCAGCGGCGCCCTTTTCACGTGCATCCCAAGCATTGTAGATTCGCTCCGGAATCTCAAAAGGCTTCCAGGGCCAACCGAGTGTTTTGCGGACAAGTTCGACTTCGTCTTTTCCCAATGGGGCACCATGACTGATTTCCTTACCCTGTTTGTTGGGCGAACCCCACCCGATCACTGTTTTGCAACAGATCAGGGTAGGTTTGTCTGTGACAGACCGGGCTTCTTCAATGGCGTTACTAATGGCTTCTGCATCGTGGCCATCCACGTCACGGATCACATGCCAGTGGTAAGCCTCGAAGCGTTTCGGTGTGTCATCGGTGAACCAACCCTCGACTTCGCCGTCGATGGAAATGCCATTGTCATCGTATAATGCAATCAGCTTACCCAACCCCAGGGTTCCAGCCAGTGAGCATGCCTCATGGCTGATGCCTTCCATCATGCAGCCATCACCCAGAGCGACATACGTGTAGTGATCGACGATGGGATGCCCCTCACGGTTGAAGTGTGCTGCCAGAATCATCTCAGCCGTTGCCATGCCTACCGCATTTGCGAGCCCCTGCCCCAGAGGACCGGTGGTGGTTTCGACACCTGGTGTATGGCCGTATTCCGGATGACCGGGTGTCTTTGAGCCGAGCTGACGAAAGTTCTTTATCTCCTCCATCGAGAGGTCGTAACCGGTAAGATGTAACAGGGCATACAACATCATGGAGCCATGGCCATTGGAAAGTACAAAGCGATCGCGATCTGGCCATTGAGGGTTATTCGGATTGTGCTTGAGAAAGTCATTCCACAGGACTTCCATGATGTCAGCCATCCCCATAGGGGCACCCGGGTGTCCGGAATTGGCCTTCTGAACAGCATCGATGCTGAGGATTCGAATTGCATTTGCCAGTTCCCTTCGAGTGGCGACATCAGGTCTAGAAGTTTCGTCTGTTTTCATTGTTGTCTGCTGGTTGGTCATTGGAATGACTCTGGTTGTCGGGGAAAGGCCGTTATTTTAACCTCCCCATGATTCCGGGCAACTATTATTTGGCAAGGCCCCTCCATTTGATTGAGCAGCCAATGCTCGGGATCTGCTGCTGGGGGCCCTTTCCGGTCTCCGCGATTTGCTTCATGGCTTCGAATAGTTCTCTGCGAGCACCAGGTTTGGGTTGCATGCCACTGTCGTCCAACCGGCCCCGAAATTGGAGTTCCAGATCGGCGTTGTAACCAAAGAAGTCCGGAGTGCAGACGGCACCATAGGCTTTGGCAATTTCCTGAGTGGGATCGATGAGGTAAGGGAAAGGATAGCCCCGTTCCTTTGCGACCTGTTTCATATTCTCGAAGGAGTCTTCTGGATAGTCAGTGGGATCATTGGACATGATGGCAACACACCCAATGCCGAGATCGGAGAGTTCTTTGGTGTCCCGAACCAGACGGTCCTGGATCGCTTTGACATAGGGGCAATGGTTGCAAATGAACATGACCAGCAATCCCTTTGGTCCCCGGCATTCCTGGAGTGTCCATTTCTTGCCATCGACACCTTCCAGGCAGAAATCAATAGCGGGTTTGCCAAATTCACAAACTGGTGTTTCTGTTAAAACCATAGATTAAAACTCCTGCTAAGTCATATAAAATATGTATCGATAGGGTGGAGATCCTTTACTTCATATCTTACACTGTTCCACCTTTTGATATCACAATTTGGGAGAAGATGTATGGGGAATGCCCATTTATTCACATCTGAGTCCGTATCCGAAGGCCACCCAGACAAAGTGGCCGATCAGATTTCCGATGCTGTTCTGGACGCGATCCTGGAACAGGATGCGAAGGCTCGCGTTGCCTGTGAGACCTTAATCACGACAGGCATCGTTGTACTGGCAGGTGAGATCTCAACCAGCGCGACGGTCGATATGTCCGAAGTGGCTAGAAAGACGATCAAGGAGATCGGATACACAAGTTCCGACATTGGCTTCGACAGTGACACTTGTGCCATCATGGTGACCATGGACAAGCAGTCCCCTGACATTGCAATGGGTGTTGATGAGGCAGAAGACAAAGAGCAAGGGGCAGGAGATCAAGGGTTGATGTTTGGCTACGCCTGTAATGAAACCGAGGTGTTGATGCCGGCCCCCATTGCCTATGCTCATCTGCTCGTCAAACGGCAGGCAGAGGTACGCAAGAAAGGGACGCTACCGTGGTTACGGCCGGATGCTAAGAGCCAGGTGACATTCATCTATAAGGATGGAAAGCCCACGGGTATTGATGCAGTTGTACTTTCTACTCAACACGATCCGGATATCGAGCAGAAAGATCTCCATGAAGCGGTGATGGAAGAAATTTTAAAACCGGTTCTGCCAGAAAAGTGGTTGAGTGAAAAGACCCGGTACTATATCAATCCGACTGGCCGGTTTGTGATCGGTGGCCCTGTAGGTGATTGTGGACTGACGGGTAGAAAGATCATCGTCGATACCTATGGGGGCATGGCACGTCATGGAGGTGGTGCATTTTCTGGAAAGGATCCCTCTAAGGTGGATCGTTCAGCAGCCTATGCTGCCCGTTATGTGGCGAAGAATATCGTAGCGGCTGGTCTTGCCGATCGGTGTGAACTGCAACTTTCCTATGCGATTGGTGTCGCCGAACCGACATCGATCAGCGTGGAGACCTTCGGTACCGGCAAAGTGGATGAAGACAAGCTGATCGCGGCGATCAGGGAACATTTTGATCTACGTCCAAGGGGTATTATCGAAATGTTGGATCTCCTGAGACCCGGCATGAAGGCCACGGCAGCCTATGGCCATTTCGGCCGTGGAGACGAATTTACGTGGGAAAGAACCGACAAGGCTGAAGCGCTCAAGGACAGCCTCGGATTAGAAAAAATACTTTAGGAGTTAAATAGAAATGACAGCACAACCCATCGAAAATCTCGATCCCGATTACAAAGTTGCCGATATCTCGCTGGCAGAATGGGGCCACAAGGAGATTGCGATAGCAGAAACGGAAATGCCGGGACTGATGTCAATCCGGGAAGAATACAAGGGCCAGAAACCACTGGCAGGTGCAAGAATCGCTGGCTGCTTGCATATGACTATCCAGACGGCGGTTCTGATCGAGACACTGGTGGAACTCGGTGCCGAGGTTCGCTGGTCATCCTGTAACATTTTTTCGACACAGGATCACGCGGCGGCCGCGATTGCCGATCAGGGTATTCCCGTTTTCGCCTGGAAAGGGGAGACGGAAGAAGAATTCTGGTGGTGCATTGAGCAGACGATTTTTGGCCCCAATAATTGGCGACCAAACCTGATTCTGGATGACGGTGGTGATCTGACCCAGATCATGCACGACAAATACCCGGAACTATTGGAGGACGTGAAAGGCCTGTCAGAAGAGACCACAACCGGTGTCCATCGTCTATACGAGATGATGAACGAAGGAACACTGAAAGTCCCCGCGATCAATGTCAATGATTCTGTAACCAAATCCAAATTCGACAACCTCTATGGTTGTCGTGAATCACTGGTGGACGGAATCAAGCGGGCAACCGATGTCATGATCGCCGGCAAGACTGCCGTTGTTCTTGGTTATGGCGATGTGGGCAAGGGCTGTGCACAATCCTTGAAAGGCTTGGGTGCAACAGTCTGGATCACAGAAATCGATCCCATCTGTGCCTTGCAGGCCGCAATGGAGGGCTACCGTGTTGTGGTGATGGATGAAATCGTTGATCAAGCCGATATCTTTGTCACTGCTACCGGTAACTTCAATGTGATCACACATGATCACATGGCGAAAATGAAGAACGAAGCGATTGTCTGCAATATTGGTCACTTCGACAATGAGATCGACGTGGCCAGCCTCAAGCAGTATCAGTGGGAAAATATCAAACCCCAGGTCGATCATGTGATATTCCCTGATGGTAAACGGATCATCCTTCTGGCAGAAGGGCGGTTGGTCAATCTGGGTTGTGCAACCGGCCATCCGAGTTTTGTTATGTCCAACTCATTTACCAACCAGGTACTGGCACAGATCGAGTTGTGGGAAAATTCGGACAAGTATGAAAACAGGGTTTACACTTTGCCGAAGATACTGGATGAGAAAGTTGCCCGATTACACCTCAAACGCATTAATGCCAAGCTGACACAGCTGACTCCAGAGCAGGCGGAATACATCGGCGTTTCTGTCGAGGGGCCTTACAAACCAGAACATTATCGCTACTAGACACCTCTTGATACCAGGCGGGACTTTTCTCCCGCCAATACAAATTTCAGGAACCGATGCAAGAAGAGAAGAAGACCTACAGTTTCGAGTTTTTCCCTACACGCACACCAGAATCCGAAGCCAAGTTGGATGCTGTGCTGGAGCAGCTGGCGCCGCTCAAACCGCGTTATTTCTCTGTCACGTTTGGTGCTGGGGGGTCTACCCAAGACAAGACGTTCGAAACGGTCATGCGAATCCGGGAAAAAACCGGCCTCCCTGCTGCACCTCACCTATCGTGCATCGGTTTCAGTCGGGATGATATTCGTAAGATCCTGCATAAATACAAGGATGCTGGAATCAGGGAGATCGTTGCTTTACGTGGGGATCTCCCCTCTGGACTCGGATCCTACGGTGAATTACGTTATGCCAATGAACTGGTCGAGCTGATTAGGGAGGAGACGGGAAACTATTTTCATATCGAAGTGGCAGCCTATCCTGAGGTCCACCCTCAGGCTCAGTCGGCAAAGGTTGACCTGGAAAACTTCAAGCGTAAGGTAGATGCGGGTGCCAATGGAGCCCTGACCCAATATTTCTATAACATCGACGCCTACTTCCGTTTCGTTGAAGAGGCTCAGAAGATTGGGATCGACATTCCCATCGTTCCTGGAATCATGCCGATCATCAATTATACCCAGCTGATGCGGTTCTCCGAGGCATGTGGGGCCGAGATCCCCAGATGGATTATCTATCGTCTACGTGATTTTGGGGATGATCGGGTTTCCATCCGTAAATTTGGTATCGAGGTGGCGACAGAGCTTTGCCGCCGATTGCTGGAAAGAGGAGCTCCTGGCCTGCATATCTACACGATGAATCAGGCAGAATCTTCCGTTGCAATCTGGAATAACCTCAATCTTGGGGAGACCTGACAACACACACCGAATTGCATATACTGTAACTATTCATTTTGAGCTCTTTCCCCGGAGCATAATGGCGACGAAGACAGGCATTCTGACAGGCTCCAATGGGGCCGAAAAACCTCGCTTGCTGCTGATCGATGATGATCACTTGATTGTCGAATCACTGGGCTTTGTGTTACAGGGGAGCTTTGATGTGCTTCCGGCCGAAACCCGCGAGGAGGCAAAATCCATTCTGCAGAATCTTGGTGATCCACCCTCACTGGCCCTGGTCGATTTGGGTCTCCCCCCAACGCCGCATAACCCGGAAGAGGGGTTTGCCATGATCACGGAATTACTGGCATTTAACCCCTCAATGAAGATCCTTGTTTTGTCAGGCCAGAGTAAACGTAGCAACATTCAGCACGCAATGACACTGGGTGCCGTCGATTTCGTGACTAAACCCTGTGATGTCCATTTGTTGAAAGCAAGGCTTCAGCACCAACTCATGTTGCTGGATGCCGAACAGGCACGCATCACTGTCGATGAAGAAAAACCGGGCATTATCGGTAACAGTCCAGCGATAGAAACCTTGCGAGCTCTGATCAGGCAATTTGCTGATACACCTTTCCCGGTCCTCATCGAAGGTGAGTCTGGCAGTGGCAAGGAGCTTGTAGTCGAGTATCTTCACACCCAGAGCAATCGGAAGAAACAACCATTACTGACGATCAATTGTGCTGCTTTCCCGGCTGATTTGCTTGAGGCACAATTGTTTGGTCATGCCAAAGGTGCATTCACTGGCGCCGATTCTGCCAAGCCTGGCTTTTTTGAGCAGGCCAGTAAGGGAACGCTGTTATTGGATGAAGTAGGTGAACTACCGCTTGAGCTACAGGCGAAACTTCTTCGAGTGCTGGAGAACGGTGAGTATTACCGTATCGGTGAAACCCAAGCGAGACACTCCGATGCACGGATAGTTGCGGCAACCAACCGGGATCTTCCCGAAGCTGTACGGAAAGGGCTATTTCGTCAGGACCTTTATCATCGCCTGGGCGTGCTTACCATCAAGGTTCCGCCTCTACGCGATCGGGGTGAAGACTGCCTTTTGCTGCTGGATTTTTTCCAGAAACTCTATGCCGGGACTTTCGAGGCCTTCACCCTTGATGAAGAGGCAAGACAGCGTCTTTTACATTACAGCTTTCCGGGAAATGTCCGGGAGTTGAGAAATATCGTTATCCGACTGGGATCGAAATATCCAGGAGCTGTCGTGAATCGCCGGCAACTGGAAGCAGAGATGGAACTGGCCACCTATTTGCCGGAAAAGGAAACGGATGATCTCGATAGGATGGCAGAACGGGATCTACTGCAAACAGAAAATTTTCGTCTGGATGAAAAACTGGATGAATGGGAAAAACACTATATTGTCGCAGCGTTGAAAAACAGCAGGGGTAATTTGAGTCAGGCGGCCAGAATCTTGGGTATCAACCGTACGACGTTATACAGTAAGATACAGCGGTTATCGATCGAAGTAGAAACAGAAAAATAGAAGGGAAAATGTATAAAGATTACTTTGGCCTCAATCAGTCGCCATTCAAGATTACACCGGATACCAATCTCTTTTTCCCGGGAGCCAATCGGGGCGCGGTTCTACAGGCACTGATCTACGCCATTACCAGTGGTGAAGGAATTACAAAGGTCGTTGGAGAAGTCGGTAGTGGCAAGACCATGCTTTGTCGGATGCTGGAAGACGAGCTGCCAAATGATATAGAGATAGTCTACCTGGCTAATCCAAGCCTGACCCCCGACAATCTTTTGCATGCCATAAGTTTTGAGATGAATCTGGATGTAAAACCGGAAGATCCTCAATTGAAGGCTATGCATAAGATTCAGGACTATCTGCTGGAGCAGCATGCCAACGGCCGGCGTGTAGTGATGTTTGTGGAAGAGGCCCAGAGCATGCCGATTGAAACCTTGGAAGAATTGCGTCTTCTCAGCAACCTTGAAACAAAACAGGAAAAACTGTTGCAGATAGTGCTCTTTGGACAGCCAGAGTTGGATGAAAATCTGTCACAACCTCATATTCGTCAGCTCAAGGAACGTATTACCTACAGTTTCAACCTTGCGCCGTTGCAGGAGTACGAAGTGAGAGATTATCTCAATACACGGCTGCGGATCAGTGGTTATCAGGGTATGGATCTGTTTGATCAGAAGGCAGTTCGTGATATCTGGAAACACTCTCACGGTCTTTTACGCAGAATCAATATCATTGCTGACAAGTCCTGCCTTGCTGCTTATGCAGAAAACGACAGGTTGATAACCCGTAAGCATGTCAAGATGGCAATGAAAGAGAGTGATTTTGCCGAGATGCCAGGCAGAAAGACAAACACCAGGGCATCAGTCTGGATGAGAGGGCTTGCGTTTTTGATAGTGGCAGCAATTGCTGCAGGCATCTGGTGGTATTCTGGCATGAGGGAAAAAGTGGCTGTGGCTACTCAAAATGGTACAGTCAATTCAAACCAGTTATCGGGAGATGATCCCACAGAGACAGAATCTGAATGGCAGAAACTGAATCAAACCTTGACTACTTATCACTGAGCATTACAACGGTCAGTTGACGGAATTACAGGTTTTCCATTTTTTCTTGAGGATATCGAGCCGGAAACTTGGCGCTTTTTCTGCCTCACCTGCCGGAAAGATGTAAAAAATCCATTCTACCTCTCTTTTCCTGGCCGAAAATATGGTATCTTGATCCGTCCTGGGAGGAGCTGCACTAAAGATAATGGGCAATAAAATCAAGGGGAATCAAATGCATGTCTCGTGGCGAATAGTGATATTGACACTGTTTCTTGGTGGATGTGCATCGACGATTCCAGAACCGCATCAGCCATCAAAAGGTCATATCTCGGTAGATGAGCAAGCGACAACAGCATCGGAAGCCGAAATACCCGAAGTTATCCAGAAAAAACCCTTTTTGCCGCCACCTGTTCCTCAACCTGCGGAACAGGAACTCGAACGCTATACCGTCGTCGTCAACGATGTGCCGGTGAAGGAACTGCTGTTTGCTTTGGCTCGAGATGCCTCTCTGAATATTGATGTGGATTCGGATATTGAGGGTTATGTCACACTCAATGCTGTCGAACAAACCCTGCCACAAATTCTCGAACGGATTGCGCGTCAGACGAACCTGCGGTATGAGCTCAAGGGCAACAATCTCTATATCTCTCCGGATGAACCCTATTTTAGGACTTACAAAATTGACTATGTCAATATTTCCCGTGATATGGAAGGCCAGATCAGTATTTCCACCCAAATCGCAAAAACTGGAACAGTAGATGTCAAGGCAACGGGAGGCGGTGCAGGAGGTAACGAAAACAATTCACGAACGTCGGTAAGAAGCAGGTCAAACAATCAATTTTGGGTGACACTCGCCAACAACATCAGCAGAATTCTCGGTGAAGAGGGGAAAGGCAATGCTTCAGGAGAACTTGGTTCAGATTCTGTCGTTATCAACCCGGAAAGTGGCATTATCAGCGTTAAAGCCACATCAGCACAGCATCTGCATATCCAGAAATTTCTGGATGAAGTAATGCACAATGCACAGCGACAGGTTTTGATTGAGGCTACGATTGTTGAAGTTACATTGAACGATCGTTTTCAGTCGGGCATTGATTGGAATGCACTGGTTGGGGGCAATGATATTATCAAATTGCAGCAGTCACTTCTGCCGGGCACGACTGGGCTCGGTACCAGTTTCTTCCAAGCCGTATTACAGAGTGACAACGGACAGAATCCTGATTTTCGCGCCACGTTAAAACTGCTCAAAACCTTCGGTGACACAAAAGTACTGTCCAGTCCAAAACTGATGGCACTTAACAACCAGACCGCTGTTCTTAAGGTTGTCAGAAATGAAGTCTATTTTACTCTGGATGCCGAAACCTCACAGAACCAGACCAACTCATTGACCACGATCGAATCCGAAGTGCACACTGTACCGGTTGGGCTTGTCATGTCGGTCACACCGCAGATCAATGAGAATATGACAGTTACCCTGAATGTCAGACCCACAATTTCCAGGATATCGGATCGAATTCAGGATCCTGCGCCACAGTTGATTGCCGCCCAGTTTAAGGCACAGAATCCAAACTCGGATCTGCCTGATATCAAGAGTGAAATCCCTGTGATCTCGGTTCGAGAGATGGAATCGATTTTGAAAGTGAACAGTGGGCAGGTGGCGGTTCTGGGTGGCTTAATGCAAGATGATTATCAGCGCGATACCAACGCAGTCCCTGGGCTGGGAGACCTGCCCGTGGCCGGGGATGCGTTCAAACAACGGGATTTCAGGAATACCAAGTCAGAGTTGATCATCTTTTTACGTCCGATCGTGGTTCAGAATGCAAGTCTGACCGGAGATCTGAAACCCTATCGTCACTATTTGCAGGATAATGTCACAACCCCCCTGCCGGTAGAGCCCAGATAGAAGGAGTACGATTATGAGCCTTTTAATGGATGCGCTTAAAAAGGCCGAACGGGAAAAAAGCAGAGCAGCTTCAAAAAAGCGTCCGGAGGAACAGACCGGTTCAGATCCTTCTTCCGAGGCTATAGCCACAGATCAAACTATCCCGGATAGTGAGTCATCTTTCCAACAACCACTGAACCAGCCTGAAAAAGCCCCGCAGGTTCAGGAAGATGGGGGATGGGCATTTGATACCAGTGAATTGGAACTGGAACCTCTGGCACATCAGGATCATCAAAGTGCAGCGCTGGCCGATGATACGACAATGGCGGAACCTTTGCCCCCGGAAGAAGAGAAACAGCCTGATACTACCGGTCCCGTATCTACTTCAGATCCAGAATTTGACAAGTCCGGTTTCGATCACGATGTCACTCTGCCTTCGGAAAGAGCAATCCAGTCGTCTTTGAAAGACTATTTCGAAGAATCACAATCCATCACCCTAGATCAAAGTGAAGTCGGAACCTCCGAAAGTGCAAATGTGACCCAACAGTCGGTTATCAATACTTCGCCACTTGATGTTTCTTCCACTCACGTCACCGCACACACGATTTTCACTGCTAGCCAAGTGCGTAAACCATCAACCGGTCTTGCCAGTTATGCACTGTTCGGCACGATTTTTCTGGCCCTTGGTCTAGGGGCAACTGCTCTCTATTATTCCTATGTGACACCTTCTGTGATCAATATGCCGACTGCTCCAACAACTGTTGCCACTATGGTGGAGCCTGATGAGCAGTCACAGTCAGTTCAAGTGGATGTCAATACAGCAGAAGCCAATCCTCCCTTTGAACCGGGTACGTCAGTGACCGCTGTTACGACTGAAGATCCGGTGCTTGCTCAGGTGGTTAAGGAAGATCTATCCACAGAAGTTGCGCAGACCAAAGACAAAAAAGCGGCTAACTCCAGAGAAAAAACTCTGGAACCAAATGCGGGGAGGGTTGAAAATACCTCTGAATCCAGCTTACAAAAGGTTGCCCAAACAGAAGAAGAGACCGCAACAGCAGCAAAAAAAACGCGCTCAGGGATCAAGGAAACAAAAGTTGCTACTTCGGAATTACCTTCGATAGAACATGCCAGAGTATTGCCGGTTATTCCTCCTCCGGCACCCAAACCCAAACATGAGGTCGTCTATTTTCCCCAGCATGAAACGATGGGGAATCATTCCGCTACGGAACGAAAAGAAGAGGCCATTGTATTGGCGGAAAAGAAACAGGAATCACAGATCTTGCAGGGAGGTTCTGAACCGTTTGTCACACAGGCCAATAATCAACCCATTGATGTCGCATCGGCAGAGGATCTGGCAAAAGGTTTGCGGGTTCCCAAAAGTGCGATCAAGATTACAAAAGGGCATACTGGCAGAGCAACCAGTACTGATCTGACCCTGGCTTGGCGAGCCTATCAGAATGGTGATTATGAAACCGCGAAAGAACTTTACCGCAAGATCCTGAACAACAGACCGGATAATCGGGATGCACGACTTGGGATCGCAGCGATTGCCGTGCTGGAAGGCAACTATGAAACAGCTTACCGGCATTATCAGTATTTGTTGCAACTTAATCCGAGAGACGAGCTGGTCAATGCGGCTCTTTTCAATTTGCAAGGCAATTCCAGTGGGATCGTCAGTGAAAGTCAGTTAAAATTATTGCTCGATCAGAATCCAGATTCTTCCCAGTTATATTTCAGTCTAGGCAGTTATTATGCAGGGCAGTTACGATGGCCTGATGCACAACAGGCGTTTTTCGAAGCCTTCAATCTCGATCAGGAGAATCCTGACTATGCCTACAATCTGGCTGTAAGTCTCGACCATATGGGACAATCCAAATCGGCACTGGACTATTATCGCAAAGCGCTGAAACTGGCGAATCGAAAGCAGGTCAGTTTCAATACATCCAAAGTGTTGGCAAGAATCCAGAAGCTTTCGGGTATCGTTAAAAATTAGCAGCTTGTTGCCACCCAAGAGCGCGGTTGCCTATGAGTTCTCAAACAAATCCACTCCGTATCGGTGAAATTCTTATAGAAAATGGCGTGGTCAGCCATGACCAGGTCAGGATTGCGCTGATCGAACAACAAAAGAGAAACGAGCATCTTGGGCGGATTCTCGTGCGTCTTGGCTTCGCAACCGAAGCCATCATCCGAGATGTGCTCGGCGGTGCGCTCGGCCAGAAAAGTACTGATCTCACAAAAGTAGTTCCCGACAGCGAAGCAATCAAAAGGATTCCCAAAGAACTGGCACGCCGTTATCGTCTGTTGCCATTGACTTACGACAGGA
The DNA here is from genome assembly GCA_026984775.1 of Gammaproteobacteria bacterium. Classification (GTDB taxonomy): domain Bacteria; phylum Pseudomonadota; class Gammaproteobacteria; order CAJXQU01; family CAJXQU01; genus CAJXQU01. The sequence goes on along the minus strand of JALSRM010000033.1, from coordinate 5,317 downwards.
ATCGCAATCATTTGACGGTTGCTATGGCCGATACCTTCAATGTTGTCGCTATCGATCAACTCAATGCTTTACTCGGTGGAGATTGCGAGATCACCGCAACCCTGGCAGGCGAGGCAGAAATTCAGAAAGCGATCGATCAGTTTTACGGATTTGAGTTGTCGGTGGACGGTATCCTCAGAGAGATCGAGACTGGCGAGATCGATTACGATAGCTTGGAAGGCGATACGGAAGAATACAGTCAGCCTGTGGTCCGGCTTGTTAACGCATTGTTATCGGATGCGGTCAAGAGAGAGGCATCGGATATCCATTTTGAGCCAGAAGAAGGGTTTCTTCGTTTTCGTTATCGGATTGATGGGGTACTGCGTCAGGTACGGAGTCTGCACAAGAATTACTGGTCGGCTATTGCTGTTCGCCTGAAGGTCATGGCCGGGTTGGATATTGCCGAAAACCGCAAGCCCCAGGACGGACGAATCACGCTTTCCTTTTCGGGACGTCCAATCGATTTTCGTGTTTCCACCATCCCTACTGTTCATGGAGAAAATATCGTCCTGCGTGTGCTCGATCGTACCAGGGGCCTTGTCAGTCTTGACGAACTTGGGTTGGACGAGGATGTTTTGGACCTCCTGAAGATCATGGTTGCAAGGCCAAATGGGATCATACTGGTCACTGGCCCGACCGGCAGTGGTAAGACCACAACACTCTATTCCCTGCTTTCCCATCTGAATACGGAATCGGTCAACATCATGACACTGGAAGATCCGGTTGAATATCCCATGAGTATGATCCGGCAGACGTCAATCAATGAAGCAGTAAGGCTCGATTTTGCTAGTGGTATCCGAACGATTCTGCGCCAGGATCCGGATATTATTCTCGTGGGTGAAATTCGTGATGAAGACACGGCGACGATGGCCTTTCGTGCAGCCATGACCGGCCACCAGGTATTTACAACGCTACATACCAACTCGTCCCTCGGAGCAATCCCGCGTTTGATGGATATCGGTATCAAACCTGAAATCATGGCGGGCAACATCATTGGTGTCATGGCGCAGCGATTGGTTCGAAAGTTATGCAATCACTGTAAAGAAGCATATGAACCTTCCGAACTGGAACGACGCTTGTTGGGTATGAAAGCGGCTACAAAACCCTCTAGGATTTATCGGGCAAGAGGTTGTGAGCAGTGTGAACATCAGGGTTATTCTGGTCGAACTGCGATTATGGAGCTCCTCAAGTTCGATCACGAAATCGATGAACTGATTGCAGCCGGCGCTTCGCTTCGCGAGTTGAATGAAGTTGCCGTAGAGAAAGGATTCAAGACGCTGGCCGACATGGGAGTGCGCAAGGTTATGGATGGCGTTACCAGTCTTGATGAAATTTCCCGTGTTATCGATCTGACGGAACGAATCGGATAAGTCGAGATGGAGCTGTTCAAATACAAGGCGATTGATGAAACCGGCAGATTCATAACGGGTCGTATGGATGCGATCAATCCTGGCGATCTGGAAGTACGTCTTAAGCGACTGGGATTAGACCTGATCTCATTCAAACAAGTACAGAAAGTCGGGCGTAACCTGTTTACACGCCACGGAATCAATCGAACCGATTTGATCACTTTTTGTTACCACCTGGAACAATTACTTCGGGCTGGTGTTCCGATACTCGATGCCCTGAGTGATCTACGAGACAGTGTGGATAATCCACGACTGAGAGAAGTGATCATTGCCATGATCGAAACGATTAGTGGCGGCAAGAGCCTGTCTGAAGCGATGGCAGACTTTCCGAATGAGTTTGGAGACGTTTTTATCAATCTTATCCGGGCAGGGGAGCAGAGTGGTGAGTTGCCTACAGTGCTGGAGCATATCACAGAAAACCTCAAGTGGCAGGACGAACAGGCAGCACATACCAGGAAAATCTTCATCTATCCGGCCTTAGTCCTGGTTTTGATCACAGGCGTACTCTTCTTCCTCATGCTCTATCTGGTTCCGCAACTGATGCAGTTCATGCAGAACATGGGAGAAGAATTGCCGTTTCATACCCGAATGCTGATTGTGATCTCTGATTTTTTTACTAAGTATTGGTATGCGATCATTCTGGTACCAGCTATGATTTTGCTGGGAGCCTATATAGGCATGAAGACAAGTCCCGAATTTCACCGGAAAGTGGATGAGTTGAAGTTTAAAATCCCGGTATTGGGCCCGATACTGAAAAAAATGATCATGACGCGATTTACCAATTATTTCGCTATTATGTACGCTTCCGGTATTACCGTTATGGAATGTGTAAAATCAGGTGAGAAAATTGTTGGTAATACTGCCATCGCCGCAGCAGTCCGGGAAGCAGGCAGGTTGATAGGGGAAGGCGAAGGGATTAGTGCAGCATTCGAGAAAACAGCACTGTTCCCACCCTTGGTGCTGAGGATGTTGCGTGTGGGAGAGAATACAGGGACACTGGAAAAGTCCCTGCAAAATGTCAGCTACTTCTATAACCGTGAGGTCAAGGAATCCGTTGAACAGCTTCAGGAGATGATAGGGCCAGCGCTGACCGTTTTGATCGGTCTTTTGGTGGCGTGGATTATGTTTTCCATTTTAGGACCCATTTATGATCTCATTGCTAAGATCAAAGTTTAACCGGGGCCCCAAACGTGCGATCTGTATCGCTGCGGATGCGGTCACAGTCTATCACTGGGTGAAAGGCGAAATCAGGGAATCATTCCAGTTCGATGCGGATGATACCGGCCGTTTTCACTTTGCCCGCTACCTGCAAGAAACGCCGGTTCTCCCGACCTATTTGCTGGTCGATGTAGTCGAAGAAGAATTCCGTCAGGACACGATTCCCCATGTTTCCGGTTCAGATCGAAAGAGTGTTCTGGAAAGGAAACTGGCTAGAAATTTCCGTAACACACCCTATGTTCACTATGTTCTTCAGGGGCGAGAGACAGAAGGACGGAAAGATGACAAGGTGCTGTTTACGGCTCTGACTAACCCTGGCCAGATCGCACCCTGGATCAAACTTCTGGAACAGAACAAGATCCCTCTGGCGGGGATCTATTCACTCCCCTTGTTGAGTCACAAGCTGCTGAAGCATCTGGAGGCTAAATCGCCCAACATGTTGTTGGTTAGCCTTGGCAGTACCAGTGGATTGCGCCAAACCTATTTTCGTGATCAGAAGCTACAGATCAGCCGTCTGGCAAAACTCCCCCGTTTCGGGACAACACCCTATGGGCCATACGTCCTGGCCGAGCTGGAAAAACTCTACCGGTATCTCAATAACCTGCGCCTTCTCTCCCGGGAAGAACCGCTCGACATCTACATTCTTGCCCACGGCGAGATGTTGGTTGATCTGAATAACCGGATCAAGGACACAGGGCTGAGGCGCTATCATCTGATCGATGTCGCTACACTGAGCCATGAACTCGGTGTTGAAGGTGTATTGACGACACCTTTCAGCGATTATCTGTATGCTCATCTGCTCCTTACAGAAACGCCCGAAAATCATTACGGAACGCAGGAAGAAACCCACTACTTCACCATGCATCAGCTTCGGGTTGGGCTCTATGCGGCCAGCCTGCTGCTGCTTTTTGGTGGTACAACCTGGAGCGGATATAATTTTATCCGTGGTATATCACTCAAGCACCAGTCGATAAAATCCCAGCAGGAAAAGGCCTACTACCAGTCACGCTACGAAGAAGCCAAAAAGGATCTCCCACCGACGGCTGTCGAACCAGAAAATATAAAAAAGGCAATTGAAATCGTAGATACGTTGCTCAAATACAAAACCACGCCTTTTTTAATGTTGAGTACCATTAGCGAGGCACTGACCCGCTATCCCAATATCCAGATCGATGGGATTGAATGGATCGTTGATACAGATCCCAACAAGCGTCTAAATCAGACTATTGAACTGGAAGAAGGTGAGGACAGTATCGAAAAAGGAAACTATGACTATTATCAAATCGCAACCATCAAGGGACATCTCGATCCTTTTGATGGTAATTACCGTAAGGCGATTGGCATCGTCAAACGTTTTGCCAACACTTTGAAAAATGAGAAAAACGTACACTATGTGAAAGTAGAAAGTCTTCCACTGGATATCAGTCCTGAATCACGCCTGACGGGTGAAGCACAGGATGATCAACCGCATGATGCCATTTTCGCTCTGACCGTCGTGCTAGGGGTAAAAAATGAAAGCTAGAATCGAATGGTCAATGCTGCGAGGGGCGATCAGTACTTTCCTTCTGTGCCTGTTACTCAGTTCCGTACTCGTACTCGCCAGCTGGATCTTTCACAACAAAATGAAGGATGAGTATGACTTTAACCAAGCCAAGTTCCGCGAAGTGAGCCAGAAATATCTTTCAGTGGATAGTGACGAAAAAATCATTCGTGAGCTCTATCCTAGGTTTATTGAACTCTATAATCGAGGGATCATTGGTTCGGAAAAGCGCCTCAATTGGGTAGAGACATTGGAAGCGGCTGGGCGGGAGATCAAGTTGCCAGCATTGCGCTATCAGATCGAATCCAGAAACCCCTTTGAACCGGAGTTTGAACTGGATACGGGTGCTTACAAACTCTATGTGACCAAAATGAAACTCAATCTGGGTCTTTTGCATGAGATCGATCTGGCCAAGTTTTTTGACAACCTGAACAAAAATGCATCAGGTCTTTACACGGTGAAGCAGTGCCGCTTCAACCGGACAAACAAGGAAATCAAATTTGATCCAAAACACCCGAATATCAGTGCTGATTGTGAACTGCAATGGTTCAGCCTGAACCTGTCAGACGGTCAGGAGATAAAATTATGAACAAGTGTTTGCTTCTGATTAACCTGGTTATGCTTTTGTTTCTTTCACCTTCACTCAATGCCGAAGGATTGGGGAAGCTTTTTACCACACCAAAGGAACGTGCATTACTCGAAAGCTTACGCCATCATGAACCTGTCGTAGATACACCCAAAAAAACAAAATATGAACCCATCAAGATCGTAGTTCACGACCTGCCCAAACCACCCAAACCTGTTGTGGAACACAAGGTAGTTTATGAACCCGAATTCAATCCTGAAACAATAGAAAAGGAACAACCGGAAAACGAGAAACAGATTGTTGTCGTACCTGCACCCGAAATTCCGAAGATCACCGTCAACGGGATCGTCAAACGATCGGGTGGCAAAAGTACGGCATGGATCAATGGTGTCAACACCTATGATGGCTATTTCGATCCACAACACATCAAAGTCAATCCACGACGTATTGGCAAGGATCATGTCCATATCGAAACAGAAGATACCAATATCGGTGAAGTCAGCCTCAAAGTTGGCCAGACACTCG
>JALSRM010000032.1 GCA_026984775.1 Gammaproteobacteria bacterium | reverse complement strand
GGTGATACGCATGCTTCGGGAAAAGCATGGCTTTACGCGTGGTCGTCGATGTCTTGAAACCCAATTCATTCATGATTTCGAACTCACGGCTGGATGCGGAACCAGGATCACCGTAGGGATAGGCAAAATGTGCCGGTATTTCCCCCAGATGACCGGCAATGATACGACGGCTCTGATCGGCCTCTTCCCATACCTGTTCAGGGCTGAGTCTTTTCAGTCAAAAATGGTTGATACTATGAGCGCCAATATTGACCAGAGGATGCTGGTTGAAATCCCGGATCTGATCCCAGTTCATAGAACAGGAACGACATAAACCCTGCCAATCGAAACTGAATTGATCGATAATGCTCTCTATTTCTGCGTATTGTTTTTCATGCGGGAATTTAAGCAACATCCAATAGAGGGAACTGAAAGCCTGATATTTTTCTCTAATTTTGTCTGTTTTATATTCATGGATCTGCCCGTCAATCTTCACCGTGATGTAATCATAACAACGAACAATTTGTTCGAGGATTTCCCACTACAGAATGACCTTGCCTTCGGGAAACCCTGTACATACATAGACCGTGAAGGGGGCTTGATATTTCTCAAAAACAGGCAACGCCTGCGTGAAATTGTCTAGATACCCATCATCCAGGATAAAAGCGACAAACTTGCGGCCAAATTTCTGGTTTACCAACCGTTCATGGACTTCATCAAGCGAAACAATGTTATAGCCTAATGTTTTAACCTGCCTGATCGTTTGATCGAGAAATTCTGCGTAATCTCAAGGATCCGGTTGGACAAAAATCACGATTACCTCTCTGCGGTCGGACATGATGCAGTGTAAAAATCACACCTACGCCACTCCATATGGGTTCCATTAACGTGTAAGAACCCGTGTAATAGAGAACATCGAGGGCGCTGCGCATGAGATTTTTTTGTGTGGTGTCATCACTTCCCTGTTTTTGGTTCAGCGATCAAGAGCTGTTGGTAATACGCTTTGACATCATCCAGCATTTTCTGTAACCCAAATTTTGATTTTACATATTGCTGGATCTTGGCCGATCGCGAAACCATCTGTTGAGGCCTTTCTAAGAAATCGTGCAGCTTCTCGGTGAGTAACGATACATCGTTCGCTGCAATCAGATCGTCTCCAAACGGCCTTGGATGCGTATTATTGGCGTATTCGAGGATCGTTTTTCGCACGTACCCACAAGGATTGGCAACAGTCCAGTACTGGGTAACATAGATGATCTGGTTCGGTATGTTCAGGAACACAGGGTCGATGATGTCATTATCGCCCTGCCCTGGTCGGCGGAAAACATATGCAGGAGATCATAGAAAAACTGGAAGTTCTGCCAGTAGATATCCGGCTCTGTCCCGACATGGTAGGATTCAATCTGCTCAATCACTCTTTCTCTGAGTATTGCGGCCTACCCGTGCTCAATATCTCGGACAAACCCATTTCTGGCTGGGACTATGTGGCAAAAATAGTACTCGTCAAGCTACTCTCTGTTCTGATCCTCATAATGATTTCCCCAATCATGGGTCTGATCGCCATCGGAATCAGGCTGGACAGCCCCGGCCCGTATTCTTCAAACAAAAACGTTACGGTTTCAACAATCAACTCATCGAAGTGTTGAAGTTTCGCACCATGCGTATCGATATGCAGGATGACAATGCGGAAGAACTCACAACAAAAAATGATCCTCGTGTCACCTCGATTTGGCGCCTTTTTGAGGCGGACCAGTCTTGATGAATTACCGCAGTTCATCAATGTGCTCAAAGGCGACATGTCTATTGTCGGCCCCCGACCACACGCAACCAGAGCCAAGGCTGCGGGCAGGCTCTATCAGGATCAGGTTTCAAAATATGCCGTTCGCCATAAGGTAACACAGGGCATTACTGGCTGGGCACAAATCAATGGCTGGCGTGGTGAAACAGATACGGGGGAGAAGATCCAGAAGCGTGTTGAATATGATCTTTTTTACATCAACAACTGGTCGATCTGGCTGGATATCAAAATCATTCTGCGCACAATCTTTGTTTTCTTTAATCCAAAAAATGCTTATTGATTGACTGAACCTCGAAACCTGCTATCAGGAATTTCCTCTTATCCTGTTTTGATTTTTACGTTTGGATTTTGCCCGCTGAATTGAGGCCTGTACCGCCGCCTTGAGTTTTTCCCTGTTCGCCTCTTCCACAGAATTTTTATTCTGGCCTTCTCTTTTTCTTTTCGCTTCACGTTTCAATCTTTGCAGACGTGATTCATAACGTCGCCGGCTGATCACAGCCCGACTCTTTGCTTCCTCCTGTTCTATGATTATCTCTTTGGCATGCTGGAAATATCTGACCAACGGGATATGGCTCGGACAGACTACATTGCAACAGGCACACTCAATGCAACTGAAGATACGATATTCCTTCAGCTGTTCTATGGCCTGGCTCCTGCCAAACTCCATCAACATTTGAGGCTGTATCTCCTCAGGACAGACGTCAATGCAGTCGCCGCAGCGAATACAGGTTGTCTCCATCCCTTCAGGTTCTCTCTTTCTGATCAGGACGCAATTGGTCTTCCTGAGCACAGGGGCATCTTTTGTAAAAACCTCTCGTCCCATCATTGGACCACCGAAAAGGAGCTTCTGATCCGGTCCGACGGTCATTTTCAAATGGCGGAGCAAGGCGTCTACCGGAGTACCGTTCAACACTTCAATGTTGATACCCCGATCTTCGGCATCTACGACCGTTACGATCCGGGAAATCAATGGCTTCCCTTTGACGACGGCCCGGTAGATCGCAGCAACCGTAGCTACATTGAGCATCAGCACCCCTATCTCTATAGGGAGTGCATGTGGCGGGACCTGTTGCCCAATCAGCGTGCGGATCAACTGCCTCTCTCCACCTGCAGGATAGATCTCAGGCACTTTGACTATCTCCAGTTCATTATCAGCGATATTGATCAAGGCTTCATAAGCCTCCGACATCTCTTCTTCAACGGCCAGCAATGTTTGACGAGCATTGACGATTTTTTGCAGGATTTTCGCTCCCAGAACCACCTCTTCTGTTCTCTCACGCATCAACCGATCATCGCAGCAGATATAAGGCTCGCAT
>JALSRM010000031.1 GCA_026984775.1 Gammaproteobacteria bacterium | reverse complement strand
GGTAAGACGGTAACTGTGCTCGTGATCGGTGAGACTGCAAGGGCATCCAATTTTTCATTGAATGGCTACTCGAGAAAGACCAACCCATATCTTGAAAAGGAAAGGGTGATCAGTTTTACCAATGCATGGTCATGTGGAACATCCACTGCTGAATCCGTTCCCTGCATTTTCTCCCATCTTGGAAGAGATCAATACAGTGTCGAAAAGGCACGTCAATATACGAACTTGCTGGATGTATTAGCCAAAGCCGGTATAGCCGTTCTTTGGCGTGATAACAACTCGGGTTGTAAAGGGGTATGCAAGCGGGTAGTGACGGACGATCTGTCCCATGCAACTCATTCTGAGTTGTGCAATGAAGAAGAATGTTTCGATGAAATACTCCTTTCGGATCTGGAAAAATTTATCGATAGCCAGACGGCCGATACACTTATCATTCTGCACCAGAAGGGCAGCCATGGGCCCGCATATTACAAACGATATCCCAAGGAGTTCAGAATCTTTACACCTGAATGTACCAGTTCATCTCCTCAGGAGTGCAGCCGGGAAGAACTTCTTAATGCCTATGATAATACCATTGCCTACACTGACTTCTTCCTTGACCGCATCATCCAATTTTTGAAAAAGAACCAGAAAAAATATAACTCGCTTATGCTCTATGTCTCTGACCATGGAGAGTCGCTTGGTGAGAATGGGCTTTATTTGCACGGTTTGCCCTGGTTTCTTGCACCCGATGATCAAAAGCACATTCCTTTTATAGTCTGGTTGTCAGGAGAGTTTGAAAAAGAGGAAGGTATCGATTTCCAGTGTCTCTCTGAGCATCGCAACAAGCGTTACAGCCATGATTCTGTTTTTCACACCGTTCTGGGTATATTCAACGTTGAGGTCTCCTCTGTCTATAAACCTGAACTCGATTTGTTACATGGATGTCAGATACCTTCAGGCAAGGTTACTGCCGCTGTAGATTAAGACAATACCCGAGTTTCAAATGTAAAATTGGCTACTGCCTCAAGCTACTTTTCCACAGCTTTTTATGGGAATATACCAGACCTTTTATCCAAAACCGGTCAAAGAGCAGACTTATGCAGGCAAACAAGGAACGACTACAAAAAGTACTGGCCAGGGCCGGGCTCGGTTCACGCCGTCAAATGGAGGCGTGGATTCGGGCCGGACGTGTCAGTATTAACGGCCGTGTTGCGACGATCGGTGAATCCGTATCACAGGAGGACAAGGTCCGTGTTGACGGGCATCTGGTTTGCAGTGATCGTCTACATCAAAAGACAATCCGCCTGATCGGATACCACAAACCGATGGGTGAGATATGCAGCCGCAATGATCCAGAGGGCCGGCCGACCGTTTTCGACAGTCTGCCGAGGCTGCGCAATGGTCGATGGGTGGCCGTTGGGCGCCTGGATCTGAATACATCGGGTTTGCTCTTGTTCACAACGGACGGTGAACTGGCTAATCAGCTGATGCACCCCTCACGTGAGATCGAGCGAGAGTATGCAGTACGGATTCATGGTGAAGTGGATGATGCCATGATTCAGCGGCTGAGGCAGGGTGTTGAGCTAGAGGATGGGGTGGCAAATTTCTATAAAATTGAAAAAGCCGCCGGAGGTGAGGGAGTCAATCACTGGTACCACGTGATCCTACGTGAAGGGCGTAATCGGGAAGTTCGACGACTTTGGGAATCCCAGGGTGTCCAGGTGAGCCGCTTGACGAGAGTCCGTTACGGAACGATTATTCTTCCACGACAGGTACGAGCAGGACATTTCTGGGACATCGGACCCACTGAAGTCAAATCGCTGGCTGAACTTGCCGGTATCCGTAATTTCAATCCTGAGTCGGTGGCAATCCCAAGAAAAAGAAAAACGCATCAGAAGCCGAAGTCAGTATGGAAGAAAAAGAAGCGCGCCTGAATCCTTTTCACAGAATCTATCACCGTTTGTTGGACTATTATGGGCATCAGGACTGGTGGCCGGGTGAAACTCCCTTTGAAGTGATGGTCGGTGCCATTCTGACCCAAAATACCGCCTGGACCAATGTAGAAAAAGCCATTAACAATCTCAAACGAGCCAATTCACTCTCAGCCGATCAGATCATGGCCATCTCAGTAGAAGAGCTTGCTGATTTGATCCGATCTGCCGGGTATTTCAACGTCAAAGCTCGCCGCTTGAAGAATTTCTGTGACTGGTATCTGTTTCAGGGAGGGTATGAACAACTTGCAAAATGGCCAACCGATGCGTTGAGAAAATCCTTGTTGAGTGTTAATGGAATCGGTCCTGAGACTGCTGATGATATACTTCTCTATGTATTTGAGCGGCCCATTTTTGTGATCGATGCCTATACTCGCCGCCTGTTCCTTCGACTGGGTCTGATCGAGCCGGATCTTGGCTATGAAGAATTACGCAGGATTTTTGAAAGCGAGCTGGAAAAGAACACACAACTTTATAATGAATACCATGCATTGATCGTCAATCATGCAAAGAGTTTCTGCAAGACCAGACCAGTTTGTGAAACCTGCATTTTGAATGATCATTGTCCCGGGAAGGAATAATAAACAAAAATGTCTCAGGAATTTCTTTACATTGATAACCTTCCTTCTCTGAAGGAATACTGCAGCAAACTCAAGGGGTCATCATGGCTAGCAATCGATACCGAGTTCGAAAGGGAAAAGACCTATTATCCAGAATTGTGTCTGCTGCAGATAACCGATGGTCTCCAGGCTGCTGTGATTGATCCATTAGTGATCAATGATCTATCACCGCTGATGGGGTTAATTTACGATCACTCTATTGTCAAGGTCTTCCATTCTGCAAGGCAGGATCTCGAGATCTTCTATTTTCTGCAGGGATCGGTTCCTTTTCCCCTTTTCGATACACAATTGGCTGCACCGTTGCTTGGCTATCCGGAACAGATGGGTTATGGCAATCTAGTCAAGGCGATTCTTGGTGTGGAACTGAGTAAGTCTCATACGCGCACTGATTGGAAGCGAAGACCTCTGAACAAGGGTCAACTACGATATGCCGTTGATGATGTAATCTATCTTGCCCGAATTTACATAAAAATGACGGAACGGATGAAGGCGTTAAAACGGCACGAATGGCTGAAAAAGGATTTCGAGGCTATGACGGATCCGGATATCTATGAACCGGATACTGAACATGCGTGGCGACGCATCCGCAGCGCCAATCGTCTTAGGGGAAAAAAACTGTCTGTACTTCAGTCTTTGGCCAAATGGCGCGAGGAGACCGCAAGAAAAGAGAACTGTCCTCGAAACTGGTTGTTGCGTGATGATGCGATTATCGATATTTCCAAGCAGTTGCCTGTGAACAGGGAAGGGCTTTCATCGATTAAAGGCATGCATGACCGTATTGTTAGGAAATATGGTTCGGATCTTCTCAGGATCATCACTAAGGCACAGCAACAGGAACCGGAACCTTTACCCGAAAAAAAAGGAAATAAATCACTTGGGACTGATCAAGAGTCTATACTTGATGCGATGATGGCAATTGTTCGGATACGTGCAGCTGAAAACGATCTCAATCCGGCCATCCTGGCTCCACGCAAGGAATTGGAGAAATTGTTATGGGGTGAACCATCTATGCTCACAACCAGCTGGCGTCAGCATATGATCGGTAATGAGTTGCGATCGTTTCTTGATGGTGCCTTGAGCCTGCGAGTCCATAGTGGAACATTGGTTTTTGAGCCAAATCCAAAACAGTGACAATGTTCAGCGTTTGTTAATCCGTAAACTTCTATAATTCGCTTCATAATATCGACTCAGGAGTACGGCATGAACAAAAAGAATCTGGTGATCTCTTCTGTATTGGTGCTTGGGTTGACGGCATGTGCAACGCCGGATGACCCAAACCGCAGGGCCAAGATAGGTGCGGGTGTAGGCGCTGCTGCCGGTGCTATCGTGGGGCAGGTTGTTGGTCACGATACTAAAGGAACACTGATCGGAGCGGCTGTCGGAGCATTGGCGGGTGGCGCTGTAGGTCATTATATGGATAATCAGCAGGCTGAATTCGAAGCCGAACTGGCACGTGAACAGCAGCAGCACCAGATCGAGATTGAGCGTATGAAGGATGACACCCTGAAGCTGAGTGTCAACAATGAGGTCTCTTTCGATTTCGGAAAGGATAATGTGAAACCGGCCTTTTATCCCACGCTGGACAAATTGGCTGCTGTGCTGATGAAGTATGATCGTACCGTGGTACATATAATCGGCCATACTGACAGCATTGGTTCGGAGGCCTATAATCAGGCACTTTCCGAACGCCGTGCACAGGCAGTTGCCAACTATCTGATCAGCCGTGGAGTACCTGCCAGCCGTATCCGTACGGAAGGGCGGGGTGAGTCAGAACCACGTGATACCAACGAAACCGAGGCAGGTCGCCAACTCAACCGTCGAGTTGAGATTTACGTCAAACCCATTGTAGAAGGCCAGGAGCAGAAGGCTTACGAATCACCTTACTATTGATATCAATTAAAACCTCCTTCACTCCTGAGGGGCTGCTGCAGGAAGCACAGCCTTTTTTTTTGCGTCATAGTTCCATCCTCATGCAGCATACAGTTGAGGATCTCAAATCAGCTTTCCGCTACGATTATTTCCACGGAAGAAGTGATTCAGGCAGTGTTGCAGGCTGAGAATACCCTGGTCCTTTGCCAATGGGTGACAGCAACCAACCCATGATGTGATCAGATCCCTAACCCCTTAGGCGATGTAGTTGGGGTCGGTGCAATGAACCACTGTTTTCTGAACAGCCATAACATTGCACTTCCAAACAACCAGAACGCAGCAGGTACGGGGACAGGTGCGGTGACAGGTACTGAGAGGTTACTGTTCAGTGCAGCTGCGATTTGGGAAGAATTTAGGAACTCATCGCTGCTCCCAGGCGTCATGAGATTCGCTCCTGCCGTATGAGCTAAACCGAGGTTATGACCGATTTCGTGGGCAACAACACTGGCGACCACCTCCTGTCCTCCTGCGGAGTTCAGCAGATTACTGCCCACATATTGACTGACACCGTTGCCTCCGAGTCTTGCCAGTCCCGCTGCAGAATTATTCGAAAGCAAGCTAAAACCGGCAGCGATCCTGACAAAAAACATATTAATAATGGAGGGATCGCTGTGTGTAACGCCTGCAGTTGAACCATTTGCAAGCATTGTATTGAGGTCGCTTGTCGGACGCGTATTGCCAGCATTGTTTGGTGGGCCGCCAGTACCCCAATTGGCAAAGGTATTGTTCCAGGAATTAGGGGTAAGGAAATTGACATCAATTCCAGCCTGAGCCCAGATCTGATCGATCAGCCCCTCAATGATTGACTGTTGTGATGCGTTTCCAAAAAACGTCGCCGTGTTGTTTCCGCTATCATCGGAAACGATGATGGGTTGAACAGTCACAATCTCCGTAATGGGTTGTGCAGCATTGATGGTCAATGCCGATACGGAAGAAGTAAAGGATACGTATAGTGATAAAATCAATATCAGTCTTGATTTCAATTGTTGTCTCATTCGTGTAACCCCTCCTGGTGGTATGAGATTAAGGAGATTCTGAATAGATCAGATTTTTTCTCTATCTTATTTGCAAACAGTTTCTGACCAATGAAGTGTAAGGGCGACCTTTTTCTGATCGGGATCGATTACAGTTCTGCCCTCATACAGGTCCCAGCAGTACTTGTCATCTTCCTTTTGCCGGGTAGCCAATACATGCAGTTCTTTCGTGAAATCCAGATGATCCTCGATTATCCATTCAGCACAGGCTGATTTTTGACAAATCAGAGTTCTTTTTTGGTTCATGTCCCCTTGCCACCATTCGATGGTCTGGGCAGCCAAAGTCTGGTCTTTTCCGTCGAGTATTCTGAGAAGAACAGAGCTTCCGGTTTCAGCCTGGCAAATTGACAGTGCAAAAGACAATGCTGGTGTAACGCACAGGTAACGAATCAATCTGTGTATGGCAACCCTCTGATTTCGATCGTTTCCTACAGGTTTCATGAAGTGATTTTACCCATTCCGTCTTGAGGTGAACAAGAAGTATTTGTGGACTTTCATCACACTGGGTAGTTTGGTAAGCATCAGAATAACGGTGTATGGAAGATAATTGATATTTGCCTGCCATCAGCAACGAGGGCAGAAAACTGTCTGCCATGATCGAGATAGAAATTCATTCAATTATGTCTCAAGAGAGACAGCGAAGCTGAAAGAACTTTTCATAAAAACCGTTTTCACTTTCCTAGCGGAGAGTTCCAGCCCCTATTTAACAGGCTTCCAGAGTGGATCCGCAAGGGTGCCTGGATGACTCTCTGTTCTTACCCCGGTTCCCTCCATGAAATAAACCCATTCGTCGCCGGAGGCTTTGTTTCGCCAAAAAACATCGGCTATGGAATCACCGTCAAAATCTGCAACTGATGCAATCTCCCAGTCGAGGCTGGTAAACGCGATATGGCGGCTTGCAGTAACCACAGAGCTGTTCATGTAGTAGGCCCAAACACGGCCATAATTTGTATTCCTCCACAAGATGTCGGCTTTACCGTTGCCATCAAGGTCTCCTACTGCCCTAATCATCCAGTCGGTACCAGTAAAAGCAACGTGAGAACTCAGGGCAATAGTCGTACTGTCCATTTGATATAGCCAGATCCGACCATTTCCCTGATGCCGCCATAAGATATCGTCTTTGCCATCCGCATTGAAATCACCGATGCCAACAATCTGCCAGCCCAGATCTGCGACCCTATTGATTCTGGAACTCTGTACGATAGTTGAACCGTTCATCAGATAGAGCCAGTTCTCTCCGGTAAGGCCGTGCCGCCAGAGTATGTCGTCTTTTCCATCCGCATTAAAGTCACCAACACCGGCAATCTTCCAGTGGAGATCATCCTCGACATTGATTGAGGCAATTGATCTGATTGTGCCTCCATCCATGAAATATATCCGGTTCTCACCGGTCAGTGCATGTCGCCAAAGAATGTCACTCTTCCCGTCACCATTGAAATCACCTGTAGCGGCAATTTCCCAGTACAGGTCAGGTTCACGGTTGATGATCGTACTCGTTCGGATGGTATTGCCGTTCATAAAAAAGATCAGGTTGTTGCCACTGGAGCCATGTCTCCAGAGAATATCGGCAATGCCATCGCCGTCAAAGTCGTTTTTGACATGAGTGATCTGTTTCGGTTGGGACAGAGCACTGTTCTGTGCAATGGTAATCTGCCCTGCATCAAGATATTGAGTACTGCCACTACTGGCCATAAGATTTGGACTCTGGGTATGATCCAGCCCAAGGTTATGGCCAATTTCATGTGCCACAACAGAGGCAATAACTTCCTGTCCCTGTGGGAAGGATAACAGGTTCGACCCGATAAACATTGAGATTCCATTACCGTTCACCTTTGCTAATCCGGCTGCGGTAGATTCGGATTGCAGGTTGAATCCTGCAGCAATCCTGACAAAGAACATATTGATAATTCCAGGATTGCTGTGGGTTACCCCTGCAGTCTCACCAAAGGAAACCATGTCTAACAAATCAGTAATCGGTCTGGTGTTGCCCCTGTTATCGGGAGGACCGCCTGTTCCCCAGTTGACAAAAGTGTTATGTAATGAATTTGGAGCAAGAAAGGTGATATCGATTCCAGCTTGAGCCCAGATTTGGTCGATTAGTGACTCGATGGTGGTTTGCTGGATGGGGTTACCAAAAAAGGTTGCAGGATGACTCCCGTTATCATCAGAAACAATAATGGGCTGGACAATAACCGTTTCAGTAATAGGCAGTGGAGAATTGACTGTCAGTGCGTGAGCTCGAGTCAGGCCGATTAAAACCCATACTGAAATAATGGTACCTGTAAAGTATCTTTTTGCGTCCACTTTTACTTTTCTCCAGGCAATTGATGGACTGTTTTTGCTGTCATACTTTATTTCACGAAGGTGAAATAAAGTTTCACTTTCAACTTTTGGCTGTGTTTTTGGTCATGGACTGACTTGAAATCTTTTGCTTTCCCTCCCTGGAGATATCTCCATCTTACCAACCCCTGTTGATGGATCCATAAAGCTGTGCGGAACTGGTTCACACTTTTGTTCCAATCTCACACATGTTTGGCCAGCATCAAAACACCGGCAATGAACATCATGGTGATGGTATACAGGCGGAATTGTTCATGATCGATATGGAAGAGATGATGTCTGGCATAATAAACGCCAAGAATAGCGCCAATTCCCAAAAGAATTCCATAGCCAATCACTTCGAAAGTTAACACACCAAAAGCTGCATAGGTGCCTAATTTGATAATTTGCATGGCAAGAGAGTTAATGGATTTTGTTCCTACTAGTGTCTCTTTTTTCAAGCCATAATTCAGCATGAAAGGGTTGAGTATCGGACCGGTTGCACCAATCAGCCCAGAGAGAAAGGCAATCAACATACCGAGGGGAAAGAACCAGTATTGTCTTACCCGGATTTTGAGTGTCGAGATGCCGAATTTGTATTGGATGAAATAACTGATCAGGAAGAGTGCGATCACGATCTGGATCCAGTCCGGTTTCATGAAGCTGAAAGACCATGCACCCAAGAAAGCACCGAGCAGACTCCCTGGCAGAAGAAATGCAATCACCTGCCAGTTCACATGATGGCGAAAAAACCAGGCTCGAGCCGGATTACTGCATAGCGATGCCAGCGAGATGATCGGTGCCACATATTGAGCCCCAAGCAGAAAGCCGATGATGGGGATCAGCAGTGTTGCTGCCCCTCCAGCAGCAATGGTGCTGATGAACCAGGCTACGGCACCTGAGAGAACAACGGCAACATAGAGCATTTATATCAAGGAACCTCTGAATCAGCGATGCATGATCCTGTCGGAATTGTAATTCACCCACTTTAGGCTATGAATATCTGTAACCAATCCCTTCGGGCCTGAGTCATGACGAGCAAGACCACGACGGCCAGCAGATCAGTTTTCTTTTTGATGAATTAGATCATCTCATATCTTTAACTCGGATGTACTAAAGATCTTTGAACAACGACCAGATCGGTGTAAGACTATCAGGTAATGGTGAGCAGGTTCCGGGTTGATTGTTGTACAGGGAGTGTCCATGAAAATCAGATCCGACCGAACCCATCAAATCAAATCTTAGTGCAAAACCAACACTGGTTTTGATTTCGATCGGGGTGTAATAACCGCATACAACCTCCATGCCTTCACCACCTGTTTTTTTAAATGCCGTGAGTAATCGGTACATCCACGAAGCTGTCAGTTTGTAGCGCAGAGGATGGGCCAGAACCGCGAGACCACCGGCGTGGTGAATCGTATCGATCACTTTTTCCATGGGCGGCCATTCAGTAGCGACCCATGCCTTTTTTTTTCTTCCAAGATAGCGGTCAAATGCTTCCTGTGGGTCGTTTGCCTTACCTGCTTCAACCAGGAACTGGGCAAAATGAGGGCGAGTAATCAAACCTTCTCGGGCATATTTTTGTGCGCCCGCAAGTGAACCGGGGATACCGATATTTTGGAGTTTTTTTGCGATACGTTCGGCACGATCGAGACGCTGAAGCTTCAAATCCTCAAGGGATTGTTTCAATGAAAGGTTTTCTGGATCAAAATCGAGAGCGATGATATGCAGAACCTTCTTCTCCCAGGATGCTGTCATTTCGACACCATTGATAAACCGGATTCCTTTTCTATTCGCTGCTTCACGTGCTTCGGACAAACCTTCCAAGGTGTCATGATCGGTCAACGCCATGATATCAACATGATTTTCCGCATTAAGATCAACCAGGGCGGAAGGGGAGAGCACGCCGTCCGAAGACGTAGAGTGCATATGCAGATCAACTACTAAGCTGTTTTTATTCATTAATGTAGGAGGCCTCCAGCTGTTCATTCAGATCCAGCCATTGTTGTTCATTCTCGGATAGTTTCTGTTCAATGTGTCCCTGTTTAATCAAAAGCTCACTGAGCCGATTCTTGTTTTGATCTTCATAAATACTAGGATCGGAAAGCTCATGATGAATCTGGTTTTTCTCTTCGTGTAGTCTTTCGAGGACCTGTTCAACCCGTTTAATTTCGTTTTTGACGGGTTGTATCCGCAAGCGCTGTACAGCCTCGACCCGGCGTTGTTCTTTTCGATGATGAGGTGGGCGTTGCCTGTTTTTTTCATCCTTCTTACCAAGGTCCTGGATGATCGTTCGGTAACTGTCGAGATCACCCTCATACTCGAACATTTTCCCGCCAGTAATAAGTAAGAGTTGATCAGTTGCCGTGCGTAACAGGTGACGATCATGAGAAATGATGACCATGGCACCTACAAAACCCTCCAATGCCATGATCAAGGCATGTCGCATTTCGAGATCGAGATGGTTGGTGGGTTCATCAAGGAGTAAAAGGTTTGGTTTTTGGAAGACGAGCATTGCCAGTACCAGCCGGGCCTTTTCTCCTCCGGAGAACGGTCCTACCGGTTCAAGTGCAGTATCGCCCTGGAATCCGAAGTCACCGAGAAAAGTGCGTAGATCTTTCTCAGTGGTATTTTTGTCGAGTCTTTGCAAATGCATCAGTGGTGAATCGTCATTATGCAGTTGCTCGATCTGGTGCTGGGCGAAATAACCGATCTTGAGATCTTTGGCTGGTATGCGTTTCCCCTGCCGGTTTTTCAGTTCTCCTGCAAGCAGCTTGATCAACGTGGATTTACCGGTGCCATTTTGTCCCAGAAGTCCAACCCGATCACCAGGACGAAGAGTCATTGTTAAATCAGAAAGAATGACCTTCTCATCGTAGCCGACACTGGCATCTTCCAGTTTGAGTAGATTGTCCGGTAGCTTTTCCGGTGTTTTGAAATTGAAATGAAATTGTGAATCTACATGGGCGGGTGCGATCAGAGACATTCTCTCTAGTGCCTTTAGGCGGCTTTGTGCCTGTCGGGCCTTGGTCGCCTTGGCGCGGAAGCGATCAACGAATTGCTGGATATGAGCAATCTCTTCCTGTTGCCGCTTAAATGCGAGGGATTGTTGTGCCAGTTGTTCTGCCCGAGCCTTTTCAAAGACAGAATAATTACCGTTATAGAGTGTGATCGATTGTCGTTCGATGTGGGCAATGTGATCGGTAATGCGATCGAGAAAATCACGGTCATGTGAAATCAATAACAATGTTCCCGGATAACTGGCAAGCCAGTCTTCGAGCCAGAGGACTGCATCGAGATCAAGATGATTAGTCGGTTCATCAAGCAGTAACAGATCAGACCGGCACATTAACGCCTGAGACAGGTTGAGCCTCATGCGCCATCCTCCTGAAAAGGATTTCACAGGTTGATCGAGTTGTTCATCCCTGAACCCAAGTCCGTGAAGCAGACGGGCAGCACGACTACGGGCACTGTAACCGTCGATTGTTTTGAATCGCTCATGCAGAGCAGCAAGTCGCACAGCATTCTCATCCTTTTCTGCATGCTGTAGTTCAGATTCGAGCTTTCTCAGTTCCTGATCGCCATCCATGGTGTAGTCAATTGCACGTGTCTCGATTGCTGGAGTTGCTTGCCTGACATGGGCGATAACCCAGTCAGAAGGAAGGCAAAATTCGCCATGGTCGGGAGTGATCTCACCTCTGATGAGACTAAAAAGACTTGATTTTCCTGTCCCATTGGCGCCGGTAATTCCGGTCTTCCAGCCAGGATGGATTGTCATGTCCATATCGGAAAACAGAACCCGCTTTCCCCGCTGGAGGGTCAGGTTGGAAAACTTCAACATGAATACGAAATGGATGAGAGCAAAGTCACAAACTCGGCAGTATAACGGTAAATCAGCAACAGACTCAAAGGCTGGATTTCATCCTTTTGGGAATACGGATAGGTTGTGATAAGGTTTCAAGATGTTAATTCTTTTTTGAAGGGGGTAATTCATGAGTCTCGTATCAACACTGACCAAGGTCGCCGTAGGGATGGTCGTTGCTAAGGGTGTCAAGGGCATGATGGGAGGAGCTAACTCGCAGAGTGGCGGTCTTAGTGATTTGCTGGGTTCCCTGATGGGAGGCGGCCAACAAGATGGAGGACTGGGCGGTCTACTGGGACAGCTGGCTGGTGGTCAGCAGCGCAGTGGCCGCATGGGTGGTCTTGGTGATATTCTCGGATCACTTGCAGGAAATGGTTCGTCAAGCGGTGGCCTTGGTGATATCGCTGGCATGCTCACGGGTGCACAGGGTGGTATGAGCGGAGGATTAGGAGGACTTTTGGACTCCCTTGGAGGTGGTTCACAAGCTTCCGGAGGCTTGGGTGGCCTTTTGAATAATGTCCTTCAAGGGCAACCAGTTTCTCCAACGCCTGATCAGGAAAAACAGGCTGAAATCATGTTGCGTGCCATGATCAATGCTGCCAAGGCGGATGGTGAAATCGACGCCCAGGAGCAACAGAAAATAGCTGAACATCTTGATGATATCACGCCGGACGAAGTGGAACTGGTTAAATCCCTTATGAAGGAACCAAATGATCTACAGGCACTTGCAGCCAGTATTCCTCAAGGCATGGAACAGCAGGCCTATTTCATGTCGCTCCTCGCGATTGATCTCGATAATCAGTCCGAAGCTCGTTATCTGCAGGACTTGGCTCAGGCGCTGAATCTGTCACCGGAGGAGTGTAACCGTATCCACGAAAAACTGGGTGAACCCCTGCTCTTTGCTTGATTTCACGGTTTAATTTCCCGTCCGATTGTATCGTCAGTCGGGAGACGGTTCCCCACTTGGAAAGGGTTGGCACGCCAACCTCTATCCATTATCACGGATTGATTCTGAAATGTTGAGTGTCTTCAATACCCACGCAGAAATTCAGGCACAAGTGAGATTTCACCCTTTTCTGCTTGTTGCAGTTGCTCCAGCAGTCGATCACGATCTTTTGGTAGCGTACCCTTCAGTGGTATTGCGTTGGAAGCGTGATTGGAACGAAAGATGACAGGTGATGGTGGGTTGATCTGGGCAATCAACCTGGCCTGCTCCTGCAGCATGCCGTAGTCATCTTGCCACTCAAAGTCATCGCCGAAAGCTTTATAGAACTCGCTTTCCACTATTGGATCGAGCCCCAGTTGCAGGGTGGAGAGATAATTCAGATGCAGGTGATTGATCAGCCGGGCTGTTTCGTCGATATGCTCCTGCCAATGGTTTTTCCCACCAAGTCCAAGGATGACGGTAGCCGAGACTTTGATCCCCGCGGCATGGGCCTTTCTGAGTCCTGCATGAATACTTTCAGGCGTAGCTCCTTTTCGGATCTTTTTCAGGATAGTTTTGCTACCGGATTCGATGCCATAGTAGATCAGGGTCAGGCCATGTTCTTTTAGTTCAGCAAGTTCTTCTACTGACTTTCGCTTCAGGTTGCCTGGCAGGGCATAACTCGAAACGCGGGTCAGGCGAGGGAGGTGTTTTTTGAGATGAACGAGGATGGCGATCAGATGATTATTTGGTAGTACCAGAGCATCACCATCGGCCAAGAATACCCGTCGGGTATCAGGCCGGTGTTTTGCAGCCAGTTCAATCTCCGCCAATACCTCATGTAGTGAGCGTGCAGTGAATGTCTTGCCACGGTACATGCTGCAAAAAGTGCATCGGTTATAGCTGCACCCAAGCGTTGCCTGGATAATCAGGTTATTGCCTTCGGAGGGAGGACGATAGAGTGGCATGTCGTAATTGATCATCATCCCTCGGATTATAACGATTTTGGATACAGTGAAAAATTTGAAACAGGGCGTATAGTCTCCTATCATCCACCCCCCAGAATATTTCGAGAAGAGAAGATTGGATAAACCTGCTTTTGCCATTGGTCAACGCTGGGTCAGTAATACCGAGTCTGAGTTGGGACTTGGTATCGTAGTCGAGATGACAGGGCGTCATGTAACGTTGAGTTTTCCAGCTGCAGGTGAACGCAGAACGTATGTGGTGGACAATGCACCTATCAGCCGGGTGGAATACTCCATAGGTGACCGGATCAGCAGTAGTGATGGTCGTGTGCTAACCGTCACCAAAATAAGGAGCGAGGACGGTCGCCTTATCTATGTGGGCAGAGATGAAGCAGGGAACCAGATAGCGCTGGATGAAGTTGATCTGGACAGTTCCGTTCAGTTCAGCAAACCACAGGATCGCCTGTACGCAGGACAGGTCGACAAGATCAGCAGTTTTCAGCTCCGTGTGGAGACGCTGGGTTATTTGCGCAAGCATCAGCAGTCACCAGCCTATGGTCTGTTGGGGCCGCGTGTTCAGCTATTGCCACATCAGTTTTATATTGCCAGTCAGGTTACGCAACGTCATGCACCACGGGTTTTGTTGGCCGATGAAGTAGGTCTCGGGAAAACCATTGAGGCAGGACTGATTCTACATCACCAGATCGTTACCGGACTGGCCAGCCGCGTACTGATCGTGGTTCCGGATTCACTGGTACACCAATGGTTAGTGGAGATGTTGCGGCGATTCAATCTCACTTTCACTATTCTGGACGAAGATCGCTGTGAGGCTATCGCCGAATCAGGAGAGGGCAATCCTTTTGAAACTGCCCAGTTGATCCTGTGTAGTCTCACTTTTCTCCTTGAAAATCAGGAGCGTCATGCCCAAGCAGTGGAGGCAGGGTGGGATCTGCTGATTGTGGATGAGGCTCATCATCTGAGCTGGAGTGAAGACGAGGTCAGTCCAGCCTATCAATGCATTGAAGATCTGGCACATGAAATCCCTGGCCTGTTGTTACTTACCGCAACACCGGAGCAGCTGGGTATGGAAAGTCATTTTGCCCGCCTGCGTCTCCTTGACTCTGATCGCTATCACGATCTCGAGGCGTTTCGCAAGGAGGAGTCAGATTATCAAAAGATCAGTGAATTAATCGATCAGCTGCAACACGAGGATGTCGAGCAACGTCTACGAGATCTACCGGAACTTGTCTCACAGCTGGAGGCGTATTTAGGCGATCACTCTGTAGAGAAAATTCTCCGCAGCGAAGCCGTTGATCAGGCCATCGATGATGCCATCGAACGTTTACTTGATCGGCATGGCACCGGCCGGGTCCTGTTTCGCAATACGCGCGATGCTGTCAAGGGATTTCCCGATCGGAAATGCCATTTATGGCCTTTGAAAAAGCCTGACATGGATTTTGCGGAAGCATCTCTGGATCAGCTGCTGCATCCAGAGCATTTACTTGGTGATTGGTGGTTGCGGGAGGACAGCCGTGTTGAGTGGATTGCACGTTGGCTAAGTGAGCATCGTGATCAGAAAGTACTCGTGATTTGTGCGCTGGCTGATACTGCGATTGCCCTGGAAGAATATCTGCATACCCGGTTCGGTATTCGATCAGCAGTGTTTCATGAAGGCATGTCACTGGTTGCCCGTGATCGAGCTGCTGCGTATTTTTCCGAGAAAGAAGAGGGTGCACAAATTCTGGTCTGTTCAGAGATAGGAAGTGAGGGTCGCAACTTCCAGTTTGCACATCATCTGGTGCTGTTCGATCTCCCACTGAATCCTGATCTTCTCGAACAGCGTATTGGTCGCCTCGATCGAATCGGACAAAAAGAAACGGTTGAGATCCATGTGCCTTACCATGAAGGAATGCCTCAGGAAAGGCTTATGCGCTGGTACCACGACGGATTGAATGCCTTCGAACGCGTTTGTCCAGTCAGCAGTAATGTGTTTGCGCAACTTGGTGAACGATTGCAGTACTGCCTTGTCGGTGAATCCAAAAAGGAATTCGAACAGCTTATTGACGAATGCCGTGAATTGACTGACTCACTTCTGGAGAAATTGCAGCAGGGACGTGATCGTCTGCTCGAACTTAGTTCTTGTCATCCCCAGAAAGCAGCCGAGGTGATCGATAAGGTTGCCAGTTCTTCCAGCAGTCTCGAGCTGGAAAGTTACATGGAAAAGGTCTTTGATCATTTTGGTGTCGATCATCAGGTACACAGTCAGCATACGGTAATATTGCATCCAGGAGATCACATGATCTGTCATCATTTCCCCAGTTTATCCGAGGACGGCACCACAGCGACCTATCAACGTGCTCAGGCCTTGATTAGAGAAGATATGGATTTCCTCACCTGGGAACACCCAATGGTCACTGGTGCGATGGAGATGATCCTCGGAGGAGATTTTGGTAAGACAGCGTTCTGCACCCTTAAAACACCTTCTTTGAAACCCGGAACTCTGTTGCTGGAGGCTGTTTTCATCGTCCATTGTTCCGCACCGAAAAAACTGCAACTGCACCGTTATCTTCCCCTGACGACGGTCCGGGTAGTAGTTGATAGTCAGGGCCGTAATTTGAGTGAGCTTCTTTCATTCGAACAACTCAACCGTTTTGCTGAAAGAGTCCCTTTACGATCAGTTCAGGAACTTGTACGTCATGCTCGGCCGCAGATCAGTAAATTGGTGGAGTCTGCTGAGGAGGCAGCAGATCGTCAGCGCGAAGGTATTATCAACGCAGCTATGGAGCATATGCTCAGATATCAGGATAGTGAAATCGAGCGTCTACAGGCACTGGCAAGAGTGAACCCCAATATCCGTGAGGATGAAATCGAGTATCTCAAAACCAGCAGGGAATTACTGAAACAGTATCTTTCT
Source organism: Gammaproteobacteria bacterium (assembly GCA_026984775.1). Classification (GTDB taxonomy): domain Bacteria; phylum Pseudomonadota; class Gammaproteobacteria; order CAJXQU01; family CAJXQU01; genus CAJXQU01. The sequence continues at coordinate 44,163 of JALSRM010000031.1, read as the reverse complement.
ACTGCGGCTATGAAACTGGATGCGATCAGAGTGGCTCTGGCAACCTGATTGCTCAACCTGTCGTCTTACCGGTCGATATAGATCAGGTGAGCATGAAAAAATTAAAACGACTTTTTTTTCTCCTTCCAGTATTCTTTGGCGGATTACTCTCTTCTGGTTGCGATTTCGGTGAAACAGCGGAGAAGACATGGTTCCCCGAATCCGAAGGGATACTTTCAGCTGCGGTTTCCTCGTCTGGTCGTTATGTGTTGCTGGGAAATGATGCCGGACAGGCCAACCTCTGGGATATCTCGCAGAAAAAACCTACCATCCACCACGCGTGGAAACATCAGGAATCAAGTGAAAGTGGTATCATAGCAGTCGATATCTCCGCGAATGAGAAATATGCCTTGACCGCTGATGAAAATTCGCTTGCCTGGTGGAAGGTCGGTACTCCCGGGATCCTTGGTTATTGGAAACTGAAGGGAATCAAGTCGATTGCACTTTCGCGGAATGGGCAGTATGCCCTCGTCGGATTCAAGGATTCAGCGATCTACTTTTCTTTACGTCAATCACGAACCAAATTTACCTTTACACACCCTGACTATATCAAGACGCTAGCTCTTTCTGGAGATGGACGTTTCGCACTGACCGGTTCGGATAATTCAGAAGCAAGGTTATGGTCACTCAAAGACGGAGCATTACTGTATACATGGAAATACAAGACCAAACTGTTCACTGTCGCACTTTCTCCTGATGGGAAATATGCCGTGACCAATGCGGTTCTTGGCGAAACACGGATCTGGAGAACAAGCGATGGCAAACTTATCAAACGGCTACCACCCAGGCGGGTGACTATCACAGCGGCAGCCTTTGATCTATCCGGTAAAAGACTCCTTGTCGCACGTGCCAATCGGCGAATTGATCTCTGGAAAGTAAAATCAGGCAAGCGTATTGAATCCTGGTGGCTGAAGAAGTCAGATGTATGGACTCCAAGCTCAGCAACGGTGCTCGATATAAGGTTCGTTGACAAAGGTAGGTATTTCCTCAGTGTTACTTCAGATGGCATCGCCCAACGCTGGAAATCGAAATAGCCAGAGCACTCATTTGACAGTGTGAATACTGCGACAGTAGTATTACCTCTGGTATATAGGTGTTTTGGGAGTTGCACCTTGGGAAAGGCCGTTGATCAGTGGAATCTCAGCAGACGTATTGAATTGGTCTATGAGAATACCTACGTTGCCAATATACTTACAATCTGCGTCTCCTTTCTGCTGATTCTGGTACTTTACAATCACATTCCTGCCCACTTGTTGCTTTCCTGGTTTGTTCTGATCGTTGTATTTTCTACTGCACGCATTTTACTGGCCTGGTTTTACCGCCGTAGGAAGGAAACCGCTTCGACAGAGACCTGGGTCCGCCGTTACATTCTGGCGTCGTTGGCTAGTGGGATCGCCTGGGGTTGTTCCAGCTATTTCTACTTTCTGGTGACTGATCCCGCCTTGAAAGCGTTGATTGTAATTCTGCTGATCGGGATTATTGCAAGTGCAATGATCGTACTTTCGGCAATCCTGCGTATCTTTTTTAGCTTTATCCTTCCTGTTTTTACCGGATTGATTCTGGCTGTGTTGCTCAACGATGATCCAAACGCCACTTATCTGTTTGGAGGCCTTTTGCTGTATCTGATCCTGATCACTCAGGCGGGCCGGAGGACGAGTCAGTATTTATATGATTGTATGCAACTGCAATATGAAAATGAAGGACTTGTATTCAACCTCAAGAAGGAGAACACGCAGAGAAAAAAGGTGCAACAGCAACTGGAGAAACATCAGCATGAACTTGAGGCCATAGTTGAAAGAAGAACCAGCCAGTTGCAATACATGAATAATGTTCTGATCGAAGAGAACCGCATTCGTAAAAAAGCCGAAGAAAAATTGAAACACCTTGCCTATCATGACGATCTGACAAGGCTTCCCAATCGGTTGCTGCTCATGGATCGTCTAACCCAGGCCGTTGCAAGAGCAAATCGGCATTCACTGGAACTGGCTTTACTTTTTGTCGATCTCGACGGGTTCAAACAGATCAATGATAACTACGGGCATCATGCTGGCGATGCAATTCTGAAAGGAGTTGCGATCAGGCTGTGCTCCTCTCTGAGAGAAGAAGATACAGTTGCCCGCTATGGTGGCGATGAATTTGTTGTTCTGGTTGAACTCGAAGGTGGATGGGATGCAGCAGAAATGCTGGCAAAAAAATTAATTGATGTCTTGGCCAAACCTTTCATTATAGATGGGCAGGTATTGGCAGTTGCTTGCAGTATTGGAATCAGTGTTTTTCCCCATCACGGAAATGAAGTAAAGGAGCTGTTGAAGAAGGCTGACAGTGCCATGTACAACGTCAAAAGTAAGGAACAAAGTAGTTTTCGGTTTTATTCTGAAGAAGATGATTCGGAGAAACCTGAACTTGAATGAGCCTAGAATTCTTTGGAATATGGTGCCCTCGGCAGGATTCGAACCTGCGACCTTCCCCTTAGGAGGGGGACGCTCTATCCAGCTGAGCTACGAAGGCTTTGGAAGATAAATAATCCTAACAGGAACAGGTGGTTCCTTTCAAATGGCCTGGTGATTGATCACGAGCCGGAAATTCTCCGGTAGATTTTTTGGGCTAGCGCTTCGCCTTCTCTAATCTCTTCTTCGCTCATTTTGGGTACCAGAATCTGCTGATTGGCCTCTGCCTGTTCATAGCCAGCGTGGGCCGCAATCGAGAACCATGCGAAGGCGAGTACATTGTCCTGTCTCAATCCCAAACCTTTGCTGTAGAGATATCCAAGGTTGGTCTGCGCTTCCGGGATTCCTTGCCGTGCTGCAAGCTTCAACCATTTGGCCGCTTCGATGAGATCCTTTTTTACGAGCTGCCCTTCCTGATAGGCGACTGCAACATAGAACTGTGCCTGTGGTACGCCTTTTTCCGCCGCCTTTTTGAACCACTCGAATGCCTTTGCCGGGTCTTTCTCTGTGCCGAAACCTTCACTATAGGCAAGACCTGTTTTGAACTGAGCCTTGGCATGACCTTGTTCGGCACTTTTTGTAAACCACTTGAAAGCAGATTTCATGTCAGGTTCAGTTCCCTGGCCGGCCGCATACATGTTGCCCAGATAATACTGGGCAATCGGGTCACCTTCTTTTGCAAGTTCGTTGAACGATTTGAATGCCGCCTGATAGTCCTGATCTTTATAGAGTTCAATAGCAGCGTCAGTATTCTCTGTTGCCCATACGGTAACGGAGACAAGGGCAATAGAACACGTAAGAACGATTGAAATAGCTTCTCTCAACATAGGAAGTGGGGTCCTGGTTTTGATCTGACAGGATTATACTACATGCACCAAATCTATTTTGATGTTCGTTAACTCTTGTCGAGAGCTTTCAGGTTTTCTTTGGCTTCAAGGTTGCCATTTTCGGCTGCTTTTCGGAACCAGGACACGGCTTGATCTTCATCTTTTTCTACTCCGATCCCCTTTGCATAGAGATAGCCTACATAGTTCTGTACCACAGGATCCCCAGATTCTGCCGCACGTAAATACCAATGGGCGGCCGTTTTTTGATCTCTTGCCACCACTTTGCCTTCTTCGTAGAGTTTGGCGAACATGATCTGGGCCTTGTGATTGCCCTGTTCGGCAGCCTTGTTGAGCCAATCGATTGCTTGTTCAACCTCGCCCTGTTCAATTAGGATTAATGCGAGGTTGTATTGCGCCCTGGCGATCCCTGCCCGTGCCGCTTTTTCGTACCATTCGCGTGCTTGTTCAGGATCACGGGGAATACCGTCACCATTTTCATAACATAGAGCAAGGTTGTACTGTGCCCGAGCATAATTCTGTTTTGCCGCCTTTTCATACCAGCTAAATGCACGTTCGAGGTTTTTTGGCAAACGTTTACCACTGCGGTAAAGGTTGCCGAGGTGAAACTGTGCTGCCGGGATACCTTTTTCAGCGAGAGTATGCAGCCGGGTAATGGCATCTTTATTTCCATTATCAGCAGATTGTTTGAACCAGTAGGCCGCCATGGCTTCATTCACCTCAGTACCCTCACCATTTTGAAATAAAACAGCAAGATTGAACTGTGCCTTGTGATTTCCATTCTCGGCACCCGCTTTATACCACTCGAGTGCTTTCTTTTTGTCCTGCTCTACGCCATTTCCATTGTCATACATCAGGCCAAGTGCAAATTGGGCTCTAGCATCACCCTGAGTTGCCATTGCTTTAAATATTTCAATGGCTTTTTGATACTCTCCGTTCTTGTAAGCGGCGACACCTTCTGTAAAATCTGCTCTTGCAGGAGATGCTAGGAGACTGAACGTCAGGGTAATCAGAAGCACTTTTCTAGTTATGGAAGAAGGTTTCTTCATTTCTTGACTTACTTCGTTATTCTGTTTTTGGTTTCTCAAGGGTATTCTGAATAATTACGGGTACAGTCGGAATAGAGAAGAGATTTCCATAAATGTTCAGTGATTCCTCAAGTCTTTGCATGTGTCTGTAAAGAGATTACTATTTGTTTATCGGCCTGATTCAGATTTTTTTAAACTCAGATCAATCTATGAACTCAACCGGAATAACCTTTTGTGATGCACCAACCGTGCCGGAAATACCCCATGCGATGGGGCAACCTCATATAGATGATGCACTTTCAGTCGGTTTCGAGTTGTACGGTTACCGCATTAATCAGGTTATCGGACATGGCCAGATCCACATCAGCTACCTTGCCATGGAAATGAACAAGGGGTCTGATCAACCGTTCCAGGTGATCTTGAAAGAGTATTTTCCCTGTTCCCTTGTCAGTAGAGAACCCTCGGGAGTTGTCAAGCCAAAAACGGCTGCAGCCCGATCGGAATTTGAGGTAGGGAAACGCCATTTTTTGCGCGAAGCCAGTTTTTTGATGGCGATCGAGCATCCTGCTCTTGTCCATGTCGATGCGGTTTTTACCAAGAATGGCAGTTTTTACATGGTGATGCCATATAAATCGGGAGAGACCTTGTTTTCTATTCTCAACAGAAAGAGGCGGATCAATCAGCAGGGGTTGCTAGATCTGTTTTTCTCTCTCTCTGAGGGTTTGGAGTTTATCCATGAGCATGGCTGTATTCACCGTGATCTAAAACCTTCCAACATCTTTATTCAGGAATCAGGGCAGCCTGTCATTCTCGATTTTGGTGAGGCTCGCTTTGCCGATGAAGAAAACCTCACCAGGTTGTCAATGATCTCGCCAGGTTATACACCGATTGAATCATATTCGATTAACTTTACTGATCAGGGTCCCTGGACGGACATCTATTCATTGGCTGCCGTGCTATATAAAGGGATCACAGGTAGAGCACCTATAGATGCTGTAGAACGCGGACAGAAAATCCTCAAGGATCTTGAGGATCCATACCAATCACTGATCTCAGTTGCCAGTGATCAATACACCTTGCGATTTCTTAGCGCGGTTGATCACGGGCTTTGTTTCCGGGCTGAAGATCGGCCACAAAGCATGACTGATTGGGTGGCTGAATTTGATGGTACGGTACCCGTCTGGATGGCAGCGGAGCAGGTCAAAAAAGATTTGCTGATTGAAACTGCAAGACGTTCGCTGGATTTCGATTTGAACCATTCGTAAAAGAACCTGAAAATTAAAGTGTCAGGTTGTCGATAAAATGATCAAGCCGCATCTGGCTGTTGTTCTCAAAAAAGAGAAAACTCAGACCTACACGCATGGTTTCTTCATCGGCCTTATGTACACTTTTCACGCTGCAGTGAATACCGCACTCTGCGAGTTCATTCATGAATGGCAAAGCAATTTTTACGATAAAATTAGTGCTACTAAGCGGTGACAGCTGTTCGCTGGCAGTTTCCAATTGGCAGGCTACATGGGGTGAGCAACGGAACTGGAGCCCCTGCTTGGATATGTCATAGGCGTGTCCGGTAAAGACTCGACCTTCAGGATCCCGGATCAAGACACGCCGCTTGATCTTGTAACGAATAAAACTCCGTTTTTCATTTTTGACCCGGGTTAGGTGGTTAGAAAGCTCCAGTGATAATTTTTCTATACTTCCTTGTATATCCATTGTGGATTAATCCCTTAATTTTGACTCTAAACAATAGAAGCAGTCTCCGACTACCCCAGTTTTGCTAATTTCTGATTCGTTGACTGTGGCTGAATAAAAGTTGAGTGATTTTGCTCATGCCAAGAGAAAAAAAGGCGGTAACCAGAAAAATAAAAAATCCAGCCAGATAGACAACGCGATCATATTCATTACTGACCACGAAATACAGACCCAGACAGACAATTGCTCCGATCACTGCAAAAAAACCTAGTATTGTGAGTACTGGAAGATACCAAGGGCTAGAGATTTGCATCGTTATACATCCTGTAATTTTGAATACCTGAGACTAATATTAGCAATGACCATGCCAACAAAAACATGGTCAATATAAAGTATATTTAGTTGCAGGTATGATTACGTAACTTTATGTAAAGAATAGAAAAAATAATACATATTGAATATCGGTAAGTGCCGGGAAAATTATGATGTGTCGTATTCAGAGGGCCTTCTGTCTCTTTGAAGTGACAGGGGAATCAAGAGATGAAAGGAAATTCTATGGAACAGACGGACAATACCATTGTCAGTCTTACTGAGGTATATTTACTCAGAAAACATCGAAACTCTCATAATGCCAGCGTATGGCCGAGGTGAACATGAAAAAAAAACAAGAAATCTCCTCAGAGCCGAATAATGAAATCAAGCCTGTCGCTGGTGGTGGACTTCTTGATCGAAGGCTTTTTCTCAAGCGCGGGCTTACGTTTATTACGGCAACGACAGTAACCGGAGCCAGTGGTAAACTTCTTGCCGAGGAGCCCTCCTCTGATGTTGAAGCTATCCAGCCAAGACAACCTTGGATGTTAAAGCCAGGAAAGCCATTCAGCAACTATGGCCAGCCTTCCCCTCACGAGAGTGATGTCATACGCTGGATATCGGCCAATTCCATGGCCTCTGGGAACGGGGTTTCATGGTCGCCGCTCCATCAGCTCGAAGGCATGATCACACCAAATGGGTTGCATTATGAACGTCATCATAATGGAGTGCCCGAGATCGATCCGGAAAAACACAAATTACTTGTACACGGCATGGTGGAAAAGGCTCTGATGTTTTCCATCAATGATCTCTTGCGTTATCCAATGGAATCCAGGATCTGTTTCATCGAGTGCGGCGGTAACAGCAATGCCGGCTGGAATTCCCGGCCGGTACAGTCAGAGGTTGGATACTTCCATGGTCTTGTATCTTGTAGTGAGTGGACGGGTGTTCCTTTATCCCTGATCCTGAAGGAAGTGTGTATCGATCCAAAAGCTACCTGGCTGATCGCTGAAGCGGCCGATGGCATTGCCATGGAAATCAGCATTCCAGTGGAAAAGGCGATGGATGATGCACTTCTCGCTTTGTATCAGAATGGTGAGCGCCTCCGGCCAGAAAACGGATATCCCCTGAGGCTGCTGCTTCCCGGCTGGGAAGGGGTGACCAACGTGAAGTGGCTACGGCGACTACAGGTGACTGATCGACCGGTTATGTCCAGAAACGAGACAGCCAAATATACTGAATTGCTGCCATCCGGGAAAGCCAGGCAGTTTACCTTTGTCATGGATGCAAAATCACTGATTACATCACCGAGTCCAGGGCAAGAAATGCATGGGCCAGGTTTCTATCAGATCACGGGCCTTGCCTGGTCGGGCCGAGGCAAGATCAGCAAGGTCGAAGTTTCCGCCGATGGGGGTAAAACTTGGGCCGAGGCCGAGTTACAAGAACCGGTGCTTTCAAAATGTTATACGCGTTTTCGTATTCCTTGGCACTGGGATGGAGGGCTGGCCATCCTGAAAAGCCGTGCAATTGATGAAACAGGCTATGTGCAGCCGGAACGAGAAGTGCTGGTTAATGAACGGGGAAATCATGGATATTTTCACTACAACGCGATCGTGAGCTGGGAGATTGCACCTGAGGGGTATATCAGCCATGTCTATGCATAAATCGTCTTTTCTTCTGATAGGGTTATCACTACTAGTGATTTCCCAATCACTTTCTGCAGAGTGCGATCCCCCAGGAAATAGTCCATTGCTGGGTAAAGTGGCACCTGAAAAATTGATTGAGGCGTGGGATCTGAGTATTTTCCCCGATGGTACCGGTCTACCACCAGGGAAGGGCAATGTTGTCGAAGGTGAGAAAATCTACAATGCACAGTGTGCTGTCTGTCATGGTCCGAAAGGAATTGGTGGCAGTGCAGAGGAACTAGCTGGTGGTGAGCAGGGCTTGACCGGTGAATATCCAGACAAGACAATCGGGACCTACTGGCCTTATGCAACAACGCTGTTCGATTTTATACGCCGCGGTATGCCTCTGTCGGCACCAGGATCATTGACCGACGATCAGGTTTATGCCGTGACCGCCTACCTCCTTCATGTAAACAAGATTCTGCCTGGCGATGCTGAGCTTTCAAAGGAAACACTCCCTGAAGTGGAAATGCCAAACCGGAGTGGATTCGTCTGGATCTATCCTGGACTGAAGAAGTAAGATTTTCACTGCGACACGTTGTCGATTGCTCTCATGTTTAGCAGTATTTCAGCGATAGCATGAGCCATTTCGAAATACCCCTTACCGTTTGGGTGGACTGCATCAGATTTCAGTTGGTGGTTGGAAAGAATCCTGGAGAGAATACCGGTGGCGATGGGGATATGCATCTCATGGGCGACCTTTTGATAGAAGGTGGCGGGTTTTAGCAGCAGACCGGGTGTGGGGACACTCAACAAAAGGACTTGAGTACCACTCTTTTTGATCTGACTGATCATGGCCTTCAGGTTCTCGATTGTTTGACTCTGATCCATCTTTCGCAGAAGGTCGTTCCCTCCGTGACACAGGATGACTAGATCAGGCCGAAATCTTTTCAACAATCTTCCCAGGCGTTTTCTTGCTTCAGGTGTGGTTTCACCGGGGATACCGGCATTGATGACCTTGATCTCGATCAGTTTTTCGAGAATTGCAGGGTAACTTTCATCATTTCTTGCGCCCGTCCCAAAAGTCAGACTGTCACCAAATGCCAGAATGGTCGAGTCAGGCGATAATGGTTTGAGTTCGGGCTGTTGTTCATCGGTACATGCCGAAAGTCCGATCAGAAACAGAAGACATAATAGGAATGGCATGTTTGCCAAGTTATCGTTTTTCTAGATAAAGAACCACCGGCTCGTCACCAACAACCTCTGCACTGAAAGTCACGTCAGGTGGCAGGATCAGGCTACTGCCATTTTTGAGTTCATATGCTTGACCTTCGATGTTGAGCAGAAAAATACCGGAATAGACTGCAAACAGTGTTGGCTTGGTGAAGATTTGATCACGGAAATACGTCTGTGGTGGAATCGATTGCCGGGTCGTATCAAAACCACGACTTAACAGCTTCTGTTGAAAGTTGGCCTCATTCAACTCTCCATCGTTGATGCTGTCCCATAGGGTCACTTCAATATCATGGAAGGCATGATAACTGACAACAGTATCACCACCCTTGAAGCCTGCCTCGAAGGTGGCTGATTCAACTCGTTCCAGGAAGGTCTCCGGCTTGAGTTTGCGATTCGGGACCAGGGTTGCAACACCGGCATGCACGGAAACCGGTTCACCGTTCTCTTTGACCGGGAGACTGAGGCTTTTCACTGTCTCCCTGATCTTTTCTATGATACGGGTCGCATTCTTTGAATCTGCACCAAGCAGGAGCAGGGCAAAACCAGCCTTGTCGATGCGCGCAGGGAGATCTCCCGCACGCCGTCCATGGTTTCTGATCGATTCGCCGATTTTTTTGAGGGTGGTAAAAACAGTTTTCTTGTCCTTTTGCTTACTGATTGTTTCGAATTCATCCACATTGATAAATGCAATTGTCAGCGGCTCCTTGTTACGGGTGGCACGTTGCCATTCTTCCTGAACAGTTTCCAGGAACTCCCTGCGGTTCGGCAGGCTGGTTACCGGATCAATACGGAGGTTTGTTTTCAGTGTATCAGCAAGCGCCTTGTTACGTGTCTCTTTTTGTTTGAGATTCTCTGTGGCCTGTTTGAGCGCGTTCTCCATTTCCTCATTTTTCTGAAGCAGGGATTTGAATTCCACCTCCTTTTTTCTGATTTCTTCCAGCAAAGTGTCATGTTGATCCTGCAATTGATCGTATTCTGCTTGTCTGCGGATTAGGCATTGAAAGGTTTTTCGTGATAGTAGTGACAGCAGGAACAGAAAAATTCCTGTACCTGTCACCAAGTAGAGTGCTACTTGATTGACACTCCCAGGTTGATTGACCAGGACCAGTCCAGGCAGAGTAAGGGCGGGCAAGGTAAAGGCTAGGAAATAACCAAGATTACCCGGGTAGATTAAGGCAACAAGAAAACAGAGGCAGACAATGGTCGTAAGAAGACCCGCCATGTGGGGCACTGACTCTTGCATAACAGATGTATAACCGGCAGTACCCCAGAGAACACCATTCAAAAGCAGGATCAGTAGAAAGAGAAAAGAGCGGATCGCATTGATCTTGCTGACAATGGATGTAAGCCGAGCCAAGTAAAGAACAATGGCACTGATCGTCCAGATCGTCAGGAATTGCTGGCTGAACTGGTCTTTGAACATGTAGGCTGTAATCAGAGTTGCAATCAGACCGATAAAGATTTCCGTTTTCGATCTGTCGAAGAAAAATTTCGCGATCTGATTCTGAGAGGTGTGAATAAAGGTTTTATCTGTTTCTGGCATCAATCTGTCTCTTTCTAATCCCGTTATTTGTTAACGGTTATAGTGATTATAGTCGGCATTTCACACAGTATCTTTAAATGTTTTCATATAAATAGATAAATTTTGTCACTACCAACATGAAATTGCTTCTGTGCTATGATGCGTTTCCAACGGCCTGAAGTTTGACGTCACGGCCTTTTTTCTACCCACACTGGTTTTTTTAATTGTCCGTTTCTTGCACAACCTGATTGAGACTTGATCACTGTTGGCGTACCGAATTGATCAAAAAGAGATTTTTTGGAAGACAGACAGTTCTATTAAACTTCTTTATATTGCGTACAATCGATCTGACGCAGACTTTCATCCTCGAGTTTCATGGCAGTCAGTTCACCACCCCACAAACAACCGGAATCTATGGGAAAGACGTTGTATTTTCTTGCATCCACGCCAGCCAGTTTGTGCGTAGACCAATGCCCGAAGATGATTTTCAGATCGGCACTTTTACGGTTTTCGATCCGGTACCAGGGTTTGAAAGGAGGCGATTGACTCCCCGGTGGGCCCTTTTCTTCGAGATCCATGCGGCCTGTATCATCGCAGAATCGTAATCGGGTGAAATAATTGGTTATACAGCGCAGTCTGTCCCACCCTTGGAGATCATCCGACCAGGTATCAGGCTGATTACCATAGATCGATTCTAGGTATTCGCGATAATGATCCGATTGCAATACTGTTTCAACCTCATTCGCAAGGCTTTGTATTTTTGGAAGATCCCATTGGGGTGCAACACCTGCATGCAATAGGGAAAATCCCAGTTTCACGTCATGGTAAAAAAGCCGCTGCTGACGTAACCAATGGAGTAATTCATCCCGATCCGGTGCCAGAATGATATCATTGAACGTATCCTTACGGTGCCTTTTCCCTTTTTCGACCGCTGCAAGTAGATGAAGATCGTGATTACCGAGAACGGTAATCGCCTGATTGCCAAGTGATTTTATGAAGCGTAGTGTTCCCAGTGAATCAGGACCTCGGTTAACCAAGTCACCCGTGAACCAGAGTTGATCGGAATCGGAGAGTCCGATGCACTCGAGGAGCTCCTGAAGTTCCTTGAAACAACCTTGAATATCACCTATTGCATATGTCGCCATTCCCTGATTATGAATGATTTCGATCAAGCCGGCGATAGGAAATTGCTTCCGTGAGATGCGAAGTAAGTATCTGATCAGAGTCATCCAGATCAGCGATCGTTCTTGCCACCTTGCGGATGCGGTGTACCGAACGTGCTGATAATCCAAGTTTCTGTATGGCGGCCTGCAACAGGTTTTTGTCTCTGTCATTTATCATGCAGAAATCGGGTATTTCCTTTGCAGACAATAAATCATTCGGCTTGCCCTGGCGTTCGATCTGCTTTCTATGTGCCTTTTCAACCCGTTCTCTGACAGCTGCACTGCATTCTCCGCAAGGAGTATCATTCAACAATTCAGAATGTCTGACATTCATTACTTCAATCTGGAGATCGATCCGATCGAGCAGAGGCCCCGAGATTTTCGCCTTGTAACGGTTTATTTGATCCGGTGTGCATCGACAACGGCCACTTTCATCACCCAGAAATCCACACGGACATGGGTTCATTGCTGCAACCAGCTGAAACCTTGCCGGATAGACCGTCTGATGTGCCGCTCTGGAAATGTGGATTTGACCCGTTTCCAGTGGTTCTCTTAGAACTTCGAGTACCTTGCGATCGAATTCGGGCAGTTCATCCAGAAAAAGTACCCCATTATGCGCTAGCGAAATTTCTCCGGGACGTGGATTGCTACCACCTCCGACCAGAGCTACCGCTGAACTGGTATGATGAGGAGAGCGGAAGGGGCGCTGCAGCCAGTTGTCTGTAGAGAGTGCCTGCTGGATGGATGCGATGGCGGCTGTCTCAATGGCTTCCTTTTGGGACATTTTTGGAAGGATTCCAGGTAGACGACTGGCCAGCATGGTTTTTCCTGTCCCTGGAGAACCAATGAATAACAGGTTATGACCTCCTGCGGCAGCGATCTCAAGTGCACGTTTCGCATGTTGCTGTCCTTTGACTTCAGAAAGATCGGCAACGGTGAATGACGTAGTGTCACCCTCAATGTTTTTATAAACGGGCAGGGCTTCCTGTTCACTAAGATGGGAGCAAACCTGCAAGAGATGAGTCGAGGGGTGGATTATTGCATTCTTGACCAGTGAAGCTTCGTCGGCATTAGCGTAGGGGAGAATGACGGGCCTGCCCTCATTGTGTGCCGCAATCGTAAAAGGCAACGTTCCTGGAACTGATCGGAGTTCTCCAGTCAGTGCCAGTTCGCCTATGTATTCATATTGGCTCAGCCTCTCTTTCGGGATTTGACCTGAGGCAGCAAGGATGCCTAAAGCAATGGGCAGATCATAACGTCCACCCTGTTTAGGCAGATCGGCGGGTGCTAGGTTGATGGTGATTCTTTTGAGTGGGAATTCAAAACGACTGTTGATAATCGCACTACGGACTCGATCCTTGCTCTCCTTTACTGCAGCTTCGGGTAGTCCGACGATGGAAAGGCTGGGAAGCCCATTGGACAGATGAACCTCGATCGTAACTTGTGGAGCCTCAATACCTAACTGGGCACGGCTTAGTACAATTGCAATACTCATCTTTCCTTCCTTGGAAATGAAGTCAACTTTTCTTAGTCACCTATCTCGGGCTGCTTCCAGCTCGGCAACTTGTTTTTCGAGCTGCTCCAGTCTGGCCCGGGTTCTAGCCAGCAGTTCTTTTTGAATATCAAACTCTTCTCTTGTCACCAGATCCATTCGGTCAAGAGCAGAGGCCAGTCCCAGCCGGAGGTTCTTTCTTATATCTTCAGCCAGTGCCTGCCCACCAGGCGGTAAGGTTTTGGCGAGTTTTTCAGCCAGTGATTCAATTGTGGAACTATTCATCATAATTTTCAGAAAAATTTTGTTTCAGTAACTATACCATATTCATTATCGATCACCTTCTTTCACCTGTTGCACACAAGTGGTGCGATTTATCATGAAGCGCACTACTTTAGTGCGTTTAATATAGTGATCTTGTGGAGATAGTCCTCTTATCTACTTGATTCTGAATAAAAACAATGGTTGGCACAAACGATGCTGTTATAAAATTTGTGTAATTAACACACTGCCCTGTGGCAAAACAATTTTAATTCATAAATCTTGGTAAGAGGGGATTTAACAAATGAAAACATTTACAAAAACACTGGTAGCCGGTGCTCTGATGAGCGCTCTGCCAATGGCGCAGGCTGAAGGGCCTCATACGTTCAGTGCTAATGTCGCGGTGACTACAAACTACGTATTTCGTGGAATTTCCCAGACAAGTGAGGACCCAGCACTGCAAGGCGGTTTCGATTATGCTCACGAATCGGGTCTTTACGCAGGTTTTTGGGCGTCAAGCATCGAGTTCAATGCCGGGACTTCCAATACGGCCTCTGTAGAGATGGATTTTTACGGTGGCTATGGTGGTGATATTGGAGATACAGGCATCAGTTATGATTTTGGTGGGTTGTATTACCTTTATCCTGATCAGAATGAGGATGTCGGTGCAGACTATAATTATTTCGAGTTCTATCTTAATCTCGGCTACGCCTTCAACGATATGGTCAGCACTGGATTGTCTTATGCCTATTCGCCAGATTTTTTTGGTGAAGATGGTACAGGAAACTATATTGCCGGAAATGTTGATGTCTCCCTCCCGCAAGGGTTTGGACTCTCTGTTCTTGTTGGGCATCAGGATGTTGAAGGTGACAAGTTAACCGGCCCGAATGGGTTTGATTATTCTCACTGGCAGGTGGGTGTTTCCAAAGAAATCGGCAATTTTGGCTTTGATCTGACCTACTATGATGCATTTGATAAAAATGATTGTGGCGGTTCGATCTGTGATTCAATGCTTGTTTTTACTGTCTCGAGTAGCTGGTAAGAACGATTTATGGCCCCGATTTGCGTCGGGGTCTTTTTTATTTTAAAAACAACTCAAATGGGGGAGCTGAACTATGAAATTAGTAACAGCCATTATTAAGCCCTTCAAACTGGATGATGCACGTGAAGCATTATCCGATATCGGGGTAACCGGTCTCACAGTGACCGAGGTCAAAGGGTTTGGTCGGCAAAAAGGCCATACAGAACTATACCGGGGTGCAGAATATGTGGTTGATTTTCTACCCAAGGTGAAACTTGAAGTGGCCGTTGATGATGACCAGGTCGATGCCGTAACTGAAGCCATTATGAAGGCAACAAGTACTGGGAAGATCGGTGACGGCAAGATTTTTGTCACATCACTGGAGCAGGTAATCCGTATCCGTACGGGTGAAACCGGTTCTGAAGCCCTGTAAAACGGGAGGAGAATAATAAGATGGAAAATCAGATTTTTGAATTGCAATATGCCATAGATACCTTTTACTTTCTGGTAATGGGTGCCTTTGTCATGTGGATGGCAGCGGGCTTCGCTATGCTAGAGGCCGGACTGGTGAGAGCGAAGAATACCACAGAGATCCTGACTAAGAACATCGCGCTTTACGCAGTCGCCTGCACCATGTACATGATTTGCGGATATCAGATCATGTACGGAGGTGGCTACTTCCTGTCAGGAATTGAAACCGTTGCCACTCTGGATGTTGAGGCAGCACTCAAGGCTTCCGCTGAGAATGGGTTCGATGGTGACTCGGTCTATTCGGGTGCTGCAGACTTTTTCTTCCAAGTGGTGTTCGTGGCAACTGCCATGTCCATCGTTTCCGGTGCTGTTGCAGAGCGTATGAAACTTTGGGCATTTCTGCTATTCGCCATAGTTATGACGGGTTTTATTTATCCGGTAGAAGGTGGCTGGACCTGGGGTGGAAAAGCGGTCCCTTTCATTGGTGAATTGAGCTACAGCGACTACGCGGGTTCCGGTATCGTCCATATGGCGGGCGCGGCAGCTGCACTGGCGGGTGTCTTGTTGCTTGGCCCACGTAAAGGGAAATACGTCAATGGTCAGATCCATCCGATTCCGGGTGCTAACCTGCCATTGGCCACGTTGGGTACTTTTATTCTATGGATGGGGTGGTTCGGTTTCAATGGTGGTTCCACGCTAAAGCTCGGCGGCATTGCGGTTGCAAATGAGGTGGCCAATGTCTTTTTGAACACCAATGCCGCTGCGGCCGGTGGTTTGATCGCTGCGCTCATCCTTGCCCGTATATTGTTTGGCAAGGCCGATCTGACTATGGCACTCAACGGCGCATTGGCCGGGCTGGTTGCGATCACAGCCGAACCTGCTGATCCGACTCCGCTGCTCGCAACGTTGATCGGTGCAGGCGGCGGTATCATTGTCGTTTTCAGCATCGTGACTCTGGATAAACTTCGGATCGACGATCCAGTAGGTGCAATTTCTGTACACGGCGTTGTTGGTCTCTGGGGTATCTTTGCAGTAATCCTGTCCGATTCTGAAGCGACCTTTATGGGACAGTTAATAGGCGCCTTGGTCATTTTCGTTTGGGTTTTCGTAACTAGTCTGATCGTTTGGACAATTCTGAAAGCTACGATCGGCATCCGGGTACCTGAAGAAGAAGAATACGAGGGTGTCGACATCGGCGAATGTGGTATGGAAGCCTATCCAGAGTTCGTCAATAAGTAAGAACCTCTTGCCACCAGGCAGTTCGGGGCACTTCGGTGCCCCTTTTTTATTTCTGATAAATAAGAAATGATTTCCTGGAATCCAGTGTTTTTTATCGTTTTATAAAATACCGTAGAGAAGTGAGACTGGCCGCTGGCAAGGGGTGCCGCCAGCGGTACCCAAAATCAAGACTGCAGGGAAGTATGTAAAGCTAGCCGATCAGTCATTTACCAGCTCTTTTGATTTTCGCATGTTGCGGAAGACGAGGGGTTTTTGTTCCACATGATTGAGGAAGTCCGACTCGATACGTGCCACATCGTCCAGCAATGCCTGATGGTTCGGTGATTTGCTGCAAACCGGATCGGTGTTTGCGGGATCGCCTGTGAGCATATAGGCTTGACAACGGCATCCTCCAAAATCCTTTTCCTTTTCGTCGCAACTGCGGCAGGGTTCTTTCATCCAGCCGTAGCCACGGAATTTGTTGAAGTCTGATGAGCCATACCAGATGTGTTCGATACTATAATCGCGGACATTCGGGAACTCCATGCCGGGCAGTTGTCGGGCAGAATGGCAAGGCAGGGCGGTTCCATCGGGCGCGATGGTCAAAAAGATATTCCCCCAACCGTTCATGCAGGGCTTGGGGCGATCTTCGAAATAGTCGGGGACGACGTAGAAGATACGCATCTTGCCTTTCATTTTTTCCTGGTATTCATGGGCAATTTTTTCAGCGCGTTCGATCTGTTCACGGGTAGGCAGCAGTTGCTCCTTATTGTGCATTGCCCAGCCGTAATATTGTGTGGTGGCAAGTTCCACATAATCTGCTTCCAGAGCGATGGCGAGATCGAGGATCTCGGCAACCTGATCCTCATTGTGGCGGTGCAGTACGAAACATAGCACCATGGGATATCCATACTTCTTCACTAGTTTAGCCATTTCCAGTTTGTGCTGGAAGGCATCGGTCCCGGCGATAAAGTTGTTCAATTCTTCACTGCTGGCTTGAAAACTGACTTGAATATGATCGAGTCCAGCTTCCTTGAAGGATTTGATTTTTTCCTCATCCATACCGACACCGGAGGTGATCAGATTGGTATAAAAGCCAAGATCGCGGGCTTCCTTGATGATGATATCAAGATCGGGTCGGGTCAGTGGTTCTCCACCGGATAGACCCAGCTGGGTGGCACCCAGTTCTCGTGCTTCTCGCAGTACCCGCAACCAATCCTCAGTGGAGAGCTCGTTACTGTATTTGGCCATGTCCACCGGGTTTGAACAGTAGGGGCACTGCAAGGGGCATTTGTAGGTCAGCTCCGCAAGCAACCAGAGTGGAGGAGTGATCTTGAGATCCTCGTCCTGTTTATGTGAGTGTGATCCAGCCATTTTCCATTGCTACCTCAAAAAATTTGTAGACATCATCCTTCAGATCCACACCGTCGAACTGTTGTTCCAGATCATTGATAATGGAACCGATCGAGGTCTTTCCATCCACACGGCGGAGAATCTCTCCTGCGCTTCCGCTCAGCTTGACCATGCCCTCAGGATAGAGAATGACATATCCCTTTTGCACCTCTTCCCATTGGAAGCGGAATTGTTGTGAGATAGAGGGAACGGCTTCATTGTTCAGTTCGGTGTTCATCGGTTTATACGTTGTGATAGGGGGGCTTTTTGACAATATAGGCCAGGTACATGCAGTCACACATGGTCCAGAGAACGTCCAGCTTGAATTGGAGGACGTTCAGCATCATCTCCTGTTGTTCGCGAGTCTTGTAGTAATCAAGCGTAATTTCGAGACCACGTTCCACATCGCGGCGTGCCTCTGTCAGGCGTTTACTAAAATATCGGTAACCCTTGGATTGATCGATCCAGGGGTATTTGTCTGGCCAGTTGTCGATACGATCCTTGTGGATCGTCGGTGCGAACAGTTCTGTGAGAGAAGAACTGGCAGCCACCTGCCACGGTTGTTGTTTGGCAAAATTGACGTAGGCATCAATGGCAAACTTGACTCCGGGTAGCAGGTGTTTGTGTGACCACAGATCGTCCCGTTCGAGTCCTACCGCATCGCCCAGTTCCAGCCAGGCTTCGATACCACCAGGATCGTTTCCATTGCCATCGTGGTCGATGATGCGTTGGATCCAGTGGCGGCGGACTTCACGGTCCCAGCAGTTAGACATTATGGCTGCGTCTTTGACTGGAATGGCAACCTGATAGTAGAAACGGTTGGCGACCCAGCCCTGAACGGCTTCCTTGCTCAGTTCACCGTTATTCATCATGATATGAAATTCATGATTGCGGTGATAAAACTTCCCCTTTTCGAGGAGTTTTTCCTTAAATTCTTCTTTGCTCCAGGGCTTTAAATCGGCTGTCATTTCTTATTTTTCTCCAAATCCAGAAGTTATAAGTGGATATCCATACCGTCATACGAGACTTCAATACCTGCTGCTGTCAGCTCTGCTCGCTCCGGCGATTCCTCGTCCAGGATCGGGTTGGTATTATTGATATGGATTAAAATCTTTCGTGGTTTCTCCATTGAGGTGAGAATATCCTTGATGCCTCCCTCGCTAGATTGGTCGAGGTGCCCCATCTCACTGGCCAGTTTGTTGCTGATCCCTTCTCGGGACATCTCATCATTGGTCCAGACAGTTCCGTCGACGAGTACGCAATCGGCTTCTTCCATGTACTGCCGAACATGATCTTCCATCACTCCGAGTCCCGGTGCGTAGAACAGGTTTTTGCCGGTTTTTGTATCTTCTATGCGCATGCCCACATTGTCACCGGGAACTGTATTATGACGGTGAGGCGAGTAGGGCGGTGCTTCACTCTTCAGGGGAACAGCGGTGAAGATCAGGCCGTCGGCTTGTGGAATCGTAAACGAGGATTGATCGGTCTTGATCTCATGCCAGTTGACACCTCTGAAGTGCCCCAAGATATTGAAAATCGGGAACCCGGTGGTCAGATCCTGATGGACTGCCTCTGTGCAATAAATATCCCACGGTTGGGTGTGTTCACGTAACATCAAGAGGCCTGTGGTGTGATCGATCTGGGCATCTACGATGACGATGGCACAGATCCCGGTGTCCCGGACTGCCCGTCCCGGCTGCAAGGGCGGAAAGGATTCAAGCTGTTGCCTGATATCGGGTGAGGCATTGAACAACACCCAGTTTTCACCATCGGGACTGACAGTGATCGATGACTGGGTGCGTGCCGAGCCTTTCAGTTCGCCGGATCGTAGTCTGCGGCAGTTGCTGCAGTTGCAGTTCCACTGCGGGAAGCCTCCACCGGCACCGGAACCTAAAATTCTTATATGCATGTCTGTTTGTTACGTGATGAGCTGAAATGAAACGACAGGTGATACAAAGGGAGAAGTGAAGGACACTTCTCCCACGATCAGAGATCTTATCGGTTCATGATGTACATAGTGACTTCAAAACCGAATCGCAGATCTTCATATGCAGGAGTTTCCCATTTCATGATATTTACCTCCTAAAGGTAGTTTATTGGTTAATAACAGTGACCCAGAACAATCTGTGGTCATAACAGATAGGGCATGGTTTGTGCCAATCGGATCACGCCAAAGCTTTCTAGAAAAAAACATAAACAAAAACAAATAGTTAATTATATCTCCAATGAACGTTGTCATTGTTTCAGCGGTCCCGGAAAAGAACAATCTGGTTACTGGACAACCAGCACTATGGTTCAAATTAACCAACTGCATTGGAGTGCACACAGCCCGCTGTAGTGTGATCAGCCTGCTCCAGTTTTTCATTGAGATCACGTAATGCGGTTCGCACACCTTCCTCAATAACCGGATGGTAGAAAGGCATGTCCAGCATTTGCGGGATCGTCATCCGGTTTTGCAGGGCCCAGGCCAGTAAATGGGCAATGTGTTCAGCTGCAGGGCCGATCATTTCCGCCCCGAGAAAGTGTTCACTGCCCTCTTCACCATAAACGTGCAGCAACCCTTTGTTTCTCAACATCACACGGCTGCGTCCCTGATCCTCAAAAGAGACCTCACCGACTGCCAGGCAATCGCACTGGCTGTATTTTTCCATCAGTTTCTTCCAACCGGGGCCGACAATGGCAATTTGGGGATCACTGAAGACCACCGCGATGGGTGCGCGTCGCAGGCCGGGTTGCACCTCCGGATAACGCCCGGCATTGTCGCCAGCAATTTTGCCCTGATCCGCCGCCTCGTGGAGCAACGGGATGTCATCATTGGCATCGCCAGCAATGAAGATGTGTCCTGGCCGACACTGCATGGTGTTTGGATCGAACACGGGCACGCCTGTGGAGTCGCGTTCCAGAGAGGTGTTTTCGAGCCCCAGGTTATCTACATTGGCTTTGCGGCCAGTGGCCGCCAACACATAGTCCACCTCACGTTCCTGGGTTTCACCATGTTTGTCTCGATAGGTGATCCGAACTCCGGTTTCAGTGCGTTTGACCTCCATGATCTCACCCCGGGAATCCAGATAGAACTCCTCCGCAAAAGTATCATGGGCATAGGTCTGTATTTCTGGATCGCTGATGGGCCCTACGGTTCCACTGCGGCCAAACATTAGGATCTCCACGCCCAGACGATGCAAGGCTTGCCCGAGTTCTAGGCCAATTACACCCGGCCCGAACACTGCTACGGAGCTCGGGAGATCATCCCATTCAAAAATATCGTCATTGATGACGAGTCGTTCACCCAGTTGATCAAACATCTTAGGCCATACCGGTCGGGAACCGGTGGCAATGACAATTCGATCCGCCTTGATCAGCAGCTGCTCATCGACACAGAGGGTATGGTCATCAATGAAGCGGGCATAGCCGCGTAATTTGTGTTTTTCCGGGATATTGTCCACAGACTCCAGGACAAACCCAACAAAACGGTCACGTTCACGCTTGACACGATCCATCACCTCGCGTCCGTTGATGACGGTTTTGCTGCCTGGATGAACACCAAAGCCTGGCGCTTTTTCCACACAATGGGCCGCCTCGGCTGCCGCAATCAAGAGCTTGCTGGGCATGCAGCCGACTCGGGCACAGGTGGTGCCATAGGGACCACCCTCAATCTTGAGCACATCATCCGTGTATTGCAATGCAGCTCGGTAGGCCGCGAGACCCGCTGTACCGGAACCGATAATGACGATTTCTTTTTTGATCTTGTCCATGGTTGCCTTTCCTGAATTTATTAAAAAGAGAGGGGCCCAGCAGGGGCCCCCTGACATGATGAGCACCAGGGCCTGTTTCAGGCGACTTTACCTTTGTTCAAATAGGCTTCCAGCGATTCACTCCCTCCAATGTATTCACCACCAATATAGACTTGAGGAACTGTTTCAGCACCTGTCACGGCCCTGAGTCCGGCAATGGTAGCATCTTTTCCCAGGGCGATTTCCTCAAAACGGTAGCCGTGTTCACTCAGCAGTATCTTGGCCTTGGCACAATACGGGCAGCCGGGTTTGGTAAAAATGGCGACCGAAGGTGGAATCGTCGCTGCTGGATTAATGTAGTTCAGCATCGTATCCGCATCGGAGACCTCGAAGGGATCGCCCGGTTTTTGTGGCTCGATGAACATTTTTTCGATAACGCCGTCCTTTACCAGCATGGAGTAGCGCCATGAGCGCTTGCCAAAGCCAAGTTCCGACTTGTCAACAAGCATGCCCATGCCTTCTGTGAACTCGCCGTTTCCATCAGGAATCACGGTGATGTTCTCTGCTTCTTGATCGGCTTTCCAGGCATTCATCACAAAGGTATCGTTGACGGAGATGCAAATAATGTCATCGACACCTTCCTGCCGGAACACCTCCGCCAGCTCATTGTAACGGGGCAAATGTGTCGATGAGCATGTCGGTGTAAATGCACCGGGGAGGGCAAAGACGATCACTGTTTTCCCCGAGAACAATTCATCAGTTGTGATATCGACCCAATTATCTCCCTGTCGGGTTTTGAACGTCACTACAGGGACTCGTTGTCCTTCTCTGTTTTCTAACATAATAATTTCCTCCATTGGATAGAAAAGGTTGACTCATTGAATTTATTTTCAATGTGGAAACTATTATGGTGACTCTCATCCGATAAATCTAATCAAACTATTTAATCAAATCGATAGCCTGAATAAATCGATAATGATTTGTGATCAAAGTATGAAAAACAGCGATGTCATTGACAGTTACAAATATATATTATAAAAGAACATTAATATATTAATATAATTTATTGTTTTAATGGGAGTTAAATGTTTTAAGGTCATTCTGGTCCATACCCGTATTCATGGAGGTTGAAAAACCATGAGATTGATAAAGACAACTTTTAATGAACAATTACCCGTGGTCCAGGAGTTTTTTGACAAGGCAGTGCCGGGTTTTATCTATCATCCGAAGGCAATTCCTTTTACACTGAAAAAACGCCGAAGGACGGTGGAGAGCTCTCCTGAAATGGAAAAAGAGAGGAGTAATCTTGGGCTCTGTTTTCACACAGAGAAGTATTTTAAACCAGGAATACTGGTGGAATTTACTGTCATGATTCGGGATGACGTCCAGACGTTTACCGGTCGGGTTGTATTCAACCGTGAAACTGAAGAAGGTTATGTGACAGGGATCTGGTTACTTTCTCAGTCAGACGCCTACCGTGCCCGTATTGTGGAACAAGTCTGTCATATCGACAGGTATCTGGAGAAAAAACAGGGTGATAAGCAGACAATCGATACCGAAAGGGAAGCTGGGTACTGGATCTCCCGCTTTGCAGCACGTTTTCCTGTCTAGGCTAGGTCTCGATTAGGAAGCCTTGTTGCCACTTGGTTGTTTATTTTCAGTTTCATAGGTAACCACCCTGTTTCTTCCCTGTTTTTTGGCCTCATAAAGTGCTCTGTCGGCCGCTTCCACCAGATTTTTTCCGGTAAAATCCTTTTCTAGTGTGGCTACACCTGCACTGACAGTAATGTTGACCTTCAGCCCGTCATGTTCAAAATTCCGTTTTTCAATGGCTGTTCTGATCCGATTAGCGAGGAAAGTTGCACCGTGCAGATCGGTTGTGTTGAGGATGATCGCAAATTCCTCCCCCCCGTAACGAAAAACAATGTCGCTGCGCCGGATACATTCTGTCAGGCATTTTCCAACCCCCTTGAGTACTGCATCTCCCGCAAGGTGGCCATATTTGTCATTGATCTGTTTGAAGTGATCTATGTCCAGCATGATGATCGATAACGCTGCTCCCGTGCGATGTGCCAATTCAACTTCTCGTTCGAGAGCAGCATCCATTGCAGCCCGATTGCTGACTCCTGTAACTGGATCTTTATAGGCAGTCTGGATGGCCTGTTTGTAGAGCAAGGCATTGTGCAAGGGGTAGATCAATGAACAGAGCAGTGATTCATACCATTTGATTTCATTCTCATCGAAAGGTCGATGCCGTGAAATCGTGATGTCGCCCAAGGATTTTTCCAGCAAAGTGACCTGGTAGGTACAAGTGTGTGTTGCGGGTTTCCCGACCAGTAATTCGATACCTTCTTCTTCGTTGACATAGAGAAGGCTGTCGTGTTCAACAAAATCTGACAGTTTTTCTGCAAACAGTTCGATCAGCTTGTTGAGGTCAAGCGATGTTTGCAACACATTGGCGACCTTGAGCGCCTGTTGCTCCATATTGAGCTGTTCATTCATAGGGTTATGATAATTCTTTATGCTTTCAGATAAAACCAGATTGACGTAATCATCATAATGCAAGTTTTCATCCAGCTGTGGTAAGGCCATAGGAGCCTCCTTTCTATCAATTACTGTCAGAAAATATGCGAAATTCGTGCCATAATTTTGACAGGAAGGGAGATCAAAAAGATTTTTATTGTGCTGAAAGGGCTCGACCATTGACCTCGAGACTGTCTTTCCCCATAAGATAGAGATAGCTGGCCATGATGGTTTCAGGCAGGGGCCATTTGTTTTCATCCTCCCCAGGATAAGCCATTGCTCGAAGTTGGGTTCTGACCGGGCCAGGGTCGAGGCTGTTTACGCGGATTGAGGTATTGACTTCCAGTTCGTCTGCCAGAATTTGCATTAGACCCTCTGTTGCGAATTTGGAGATACTATAAGCACCCCAGTAAGCTTTGCCTTGCCTTCCAACGGAGTCTGAAGTAAACAGGATGGAGGCAGAAGTAGAGGCCTTGAGCAATGGAAGACAAGCGCGAGTCAATACCAAGGGAGCATTGAAGTTGACTGTCATCACCTGATGCCACTCCTTCAAATCAGCATTGGAAATGGAGGCCAGGTGACCAAGGATAGCGGCATTGTGCAGCAAACCATCCAGGCGCTCGAAGTTTTTACAAAGAGTTTCTTCCAAAATATTATAGTCTTCGAGAGTTGCACCGGCCAGATCCATGGGATAAATAGCAGCCTCAGGTGATCCATCCTGTCCGATCTCATCATAGAGGGATTCCAGTCCCGGGACATTTTTATCCAGTATGATGACCGTAGCGCCGTGAGCTGCGAAGGTACGAGCTGCAGTTCGTCCAATTCCCGAAGCAGCTCCAGTGACGAGGATGATACGATTGGCCAGAAGATCCGCTGGTGCAGAGTAATCAGATAGTTTCATAATTATCGTGAACGTAAAATGGTATTTTGTGGTGGTTTGGAATCATCTGGTTCCGGATAGTCCAGGATATAGTGGAGCCCCCGACTTTCCTTACGGTGAAGTGCGGATTCAATGATTAAATCGGCAACCTGTACCAGGTTTCTCAATTCGATCAGATCGTTGGATACCCTGAAGTTGCCGTAGTATTCGGCAATTTCCGCTTTCAATAACTCTACCCGGTTCTTTGCCCTTTGTAGTCTTTTTGTGGTGCGCACGATACCAACGTAATCCCACATAAAGCGACGTAGTTCATCCCAGTTATGGGAAACGACAACCTCTTCATCGGAATCGGTTACCAGGCTTTCATCCCAATACGGCAAATTGGGGGGCAAATTGACCAAAGGCAGGTTGGCAACGATATCATCATGTGCCGACTGAGCGAAGACGAGACATTCCAGTAGCGAATTGCTCGCCATCCGATTGGCGCCATGTAGCCCGGTACAGGAAGTCTCTCCAATCGCATAAAGCCCTGGAATGGTCGTTCGTCCCTTCAGATCCGTAACTACACCACCACATATATAATGTGCTGCCGGTACCACTGGGATAGGCTCATTGGTAATATCGAAACCGAACTCGAGACATTTTTCCGTGACTGTAGGGAAATGTTCTCTGATGAAATCCGCAGGACGATGACTGATATCGAGCAGAACAAAGTCACTACCGGTTCTCTTCATTTCGTGGTCGATGGCGCGAGCCACGATATCTCGGGGCGCAAGTTCGGCTCGCTCGTCAAAGCGTGGCATGAAACGTTCACCATTGGGTAATAACAAGACTCCGCCTTCACCCCTGATCGCTTCGGTAATGAGGAAAGACTTTGCATCAGGATGGTAAAGGCAGGTTGGATGAAACTGCATGAATTCCATATTGGCGATATCACAGCCAGCACGTGCAGCCATGGCGATACCATCTCCTGTCGAGACATCAGGATTACTGGTATAGAGATAAACCTTGCCGGCCCCTCCAGTGGCGAGAACCACAAATTTTGCTCTGAAAGTAACCACATGTCCCTGTTCTTTGTCGAGAACGTAGGCGCCCAGACAGCGATCGGTATCTAGTCCCAGTTTTCTGCCAGTAATCAGATCGATGGCGATATGCTGTTCGAACAGAGAGATATTGGGAATGGTTCGTACCCGAGTTTCAAGCGTTGTTTCCACCGCCTTGCCGGTAGCATCCGCTGCATGAATGATGCGTCTGTGACTATGGCCGCCCTCACGGGTCAGATGCCACCGGGAGTCACTCTTTTCGTCAGGTGTAAATGGTACACCCAGGTCGAGCAGCCATTCGATACTTTCACGTCCCCGTGATGTGACATATTCAACAACCTTTCGGTCACATAAACCTGCACCTGCATTGAGCGTATCTTCGATATGAGACTCCAGTGAATCAATGGGGTCGAGAACAGCTGCGATTCCGCCTTGTGCGTAATATGTGGATCCCTCCTTCAAAGACGCTTTGGATATGACGCCAACCTTGGCCTGTTCAGCCAGGCGGATTGCCAGACTCAGCCCTGATGCCCCACTGCCGATGATCAGCACGTCGAAATCATATTGATGAACCATCTCTTCCTTTATACGTTGTGTAACTTGTTTATAATATTCCGGAACTTCTGATTAAGGTGTTTCTGAGAATTCATTAAAAATTGTGTAACGGGAATAATCAGCCAGCTCTATCGGTTGCGAATTTTGTAAATTAAAGAACTGCTGGTTGCATCAATTCGTGCCACAATTTGGCAAAGTTTACCATTTCACAAATATAATCCAGAATTGATCAGTTGTTTCTTAAATGGTTTTTCACCGAACTTAAATCTTCAAGGCATGTCTATGTCGCCGGGGTCAGGAGAAAAACCGCTTAATAATAACACAAGGAGAAAGCCCTGATGGGCGACGAAATAGCGGATAGTACATTAGTCGATCGAGTACAAAAGGGGGACAAGAAGGCTTTCGACCTACTGGTGCTCAAATACCAGAATCGGGTTGTCAATCTTGTTTCACGCTACGTGCGTGATGCGACCGATGCCCAGGATATTGCTCAAGAAGCATTTTTGAAAGCATATCGAGCCCTTCCCAATTTCCGGGGAGATAGTGCTTTTTATACCTGGTTATATCGGATTGCGATCAATACAGCCAAGAATCATGTGGCTTCGAGAGCACGTCGGCCACAGGAAGTGCAACCATCTGGACCTGATGATGAAACCTATGACCTTGACGAGGCTCTAAGGGAGGTAGAAACACCGGAAAACCTGATGTTGACCGATGAAATCCAGAAGACAATTCTCTCCGCGATCGAGGAATTGCCTGAGGATCTCAGGATAGCAATAACCTTAAGAGAAGTTGAAGGATTGAGATATGAAGAAATTGCTGAAGTGATGAGTTGCCCGATCGGCACAGTCAGATCACGCATTTTCAGAGCTCGTGAAGCAATTGATAATCGTCTCAAACCCTTATTGGAGTGATCACAACTGGAGTGAAGCGAAGATGAATGACGATAAACTGGAAAAGATTTCCGCCTTGATGGATGGCGAACTGGACGGACGTGACAGGGAAATTGCAATTGAAAATATTGAAATTGATCTCGAAACCCGGAGAAGTTGGCAACGGTATCATCTGATTGGTGATACTCTGAGGAATACGCTACCTTCGACTGTCAATCCTGATCTGGCGGCAAAACTGAATACGATGCTAGAGAATGAACCGGCCATCTTGGCTCCCAGATCCAGCAATAGATTCCTGAAAAAGGAATTTCTCAAACCTGTAGCCGGACTAGCTATTGCTGCCTCAGTCACTGCTGTTGCGGTTTTGGGTCTCCACGGTTCTGATAGGAAGGTCCCAGGAAGTTCTGCCACTGAAGTCGCTCAAACCTCCAATGTTCCTGAAAATGCCCCTATGGCCAATTCTTCAATGGCCAAAATTGTTCCATCTACTGTCAGAACGGTAAAATATGAACCCATTGAAAACACAATAGAGGCACAGCGTCTCAACCAATACATTCTCAATCATAATCAGGTCAATGCACGTTTTGGTATCCAGGGTGTATCACCCAATGCCCGGCTGGTAGGACACGAGGCAGTTCGGTAAAGACGAAATGACAAAAAAAAGCTGGATTTGGCTGGCAGGTATTCTCTGCTCGTTGACCACGTTACAGGTCGTTGGTGCTGAGCAGGATTCCTCGCAGCAGGCCCGCAAACTGTTGGAAAAAATGATTGTAGCTTCTAGAAATCTGAATTACGACGGTGTATTTGTTTACAGTCGTGGAAATCAGCTTGACACCATGCGGATCATCCACAAGGCTGATGAGGATGGTGAAGTTGAGAAGCTCATTTCATTGACGGGTGCCACCAGGGAGGTGGTCAAGGGTAAAGATGATGTGACTTGCATCTATTCTGATAACAGAACAGTCATGGTTGACAAGAGTGGCCAGGCTGGAAAGCTTCTTTCCTCAAATTTCCCTGAGTCCATCGATCGGATCAGCCACTTTTACAGCTTTCGTTTGCTTGGAGATGACCGAGTAGCTGGCCATGATGCCGATGTGATTGAAGTCGTACCCAAGGATCAAAATCGGTATATCTACCGTTTCTGGGTTGACAGGAAAACGAACCTGATGCTCAAATCCGCAATCATGGACCTGCAAGGTAAGATCCTGGAAACAGTGCTTTTTACCCATATCGATACGCTTGATGAAATTCCTGCCGATATGGTGACTCCTATGAATGCCTCAGGTTACTCCTGGTACACCAGCGAAAAGAAAACCGATGAGGTTCAAACTGGCTCCAACTGGAAAGTCCAGTGGTTACCCCATGGGTTTCTTCTGGAAAGTGTTACCATGCAGGTCCTCTCAGAGGGACAGAAACCAATGGAGCATAGGGTCTATTCTGATGGTCTTGCGATGATTTCCATCTATATTGAAAGAGTTGACGCAAGCAAGGAAGGCACAAAAGCCATGAATGGTTTTGTCTCTTTGGGTGCTGTGAACGCCTATACCATGACTCATGGCGATCATCAAATCACTGTAGTAGGAGAACTGCCAGCAAAAACGGTTTATAAAATTGCATCATCTGTCGCAACCGATGAAAAGGCCAATAAAAGTAGCTCCTCACAACTTCTCCACTGAATCATTTTCAGTTGGCCGTATCTCTTACACTATAGGAAAAACCAACCATGCAACAGAAGATCTGGTCAAAATTGTGGGCATCGAGGGACAAAACAAACCTGTTTGCCATTTCCTCATTTTGGGTCACGATGCTGTTGGCGAGCAGCTTCATGTTTTCTTCAGCAGAAGCGCGTTACTTGCCGGACTTTACCAAACTAGCAAAAGACAACAGCCCTGCAGTCGTTAATATTTCCACCAGCCAGAAACGCTCACAACTGCCGAACATCCAGATCCCCGATCTTCCTAAAGACAGCCCTTTGAATGACTTTTTCCGCCATTTTTTTGGTGATGAAATGGGGCCAGATTCGAGACCGGTTTCTTCTCTTGGTTCAGGCTTTATTATAGACAGTGAGGGTTATGTGATCACAAACCATCATGTTGTCAAAGATGCCGATGAGATTGTTGTACGGTTAAATGACCGGAGGGAGTTTAATGCAAAGCTGATTGGGTCTGATAGACACACAGATATTGCTGTGCTCAAAATTGAAGCAAAGGACCTTCCAGTAGTCAGAACAGGCAGTTCTGCCGAGTTGGAGGTGGGTGAATGGGTGCTGGCAATTGGCTCACCATTCGGTTTCGATTATTCAGTTACCGCCGGGATTGTGAGTGCAAAAGGGCGCAGTTTGCCCAACGAAAACTATATCCCCTTCATCCAGACCGATGTCGCGATTAATCCGGGTAATTCTGGTGGACCTCTTTTTAATATGGATGGGGAGGCTGTTGGGGTGAATTCTCAGATATACAGTCGAACCGGAGGTTTCATGGGACTCTCCTTTGCTATTCCCATGGACATTGTCATGAATGTCTATCATCAAATCCGTGAAAAAGGCAAGGTATCACGTGGCTGGTTAGGTGTGATGATCCAGGATGTTACTCGAGAGCTGGCCGAGTCCTTTGGTATGGAAAAACCGGGTGGGGCACTGGTTGCTAAGGTGCTGCCTGACAGTCCAGCGGAAAAAGCAGGTATAAAAACCGGTGATATTATCCTTGAATTCAATGGTCACGAAATCGAACATTCATCTGATCTCCCGCCTGTCGTTGGGACGACCAGTATTGGTAAACGGGTTCCCGTCAAAATTCTGCGCGAAGGCAGGGATAAAACGATTCACGTCATTATAAGTACATTGCCGGGTGAGGAAACGATGGCTTCAAGCCAGTCTGCAGAGAAGAAAACAGTTTCCAATAATCTCCTGAATATAAAGGTAAGAGATCTCACACCTGAAGAGCATGATCAGCTTCAGCTTAAAAATCAGGGTGTGCTGGTGGATGAAGTTGGAAAAGGACCTGCTCAGGATGCGGGGATCATGCCTGGTGATGTCATCCTCATGATTAATAATAAGAAAATTACTGACAGTTCTTCACTTGAGAAGATGATTTCGGCTTTACCCAAAGGTAAGGCAGTGCCCGTACTGGTCCAGAGGGATGGAAACCCTCTCTTTTTGGCAGTCAAAATTCCTGATTAAATTTGGCTGCCAACTCACTTCAAAAACCACCGAATTGGCCCAATTACAAAGCGAAAGTACACATTTTGAAAACGATTTATGTTCTGATGTTCACGAAATTGGAACAAGAATATGAAAAAACGTGCTTTTCGGGTTATGAATCAGGGTGTCAGCTCGGCATAGGTGGATGGCACGATCAAATCATGCAGAGGGGAGATCATACGGGTTAGCCACCGACCCCCTTGGGGGTTTTCTGCAAGGGCAACCGCAATATATTTATAACCATTGGCTTCTATCAACGCACTGTCGGCATGCCACTGTCGCCAGGAACCCGATTTACGGTAAATTTTGGCTTCGGGATGACTGGCAGCGAGCCCTTTGACAAACTTGTGATTGATACCGGGATGAGAAAGGATTTCCTTCATCGTGGCCGTCAATTCTGCAGATACCAGTTGGCCTGTTTCCAGAAGGTAGTAAAAGCGGGCTGTCTGGAAGACAGTGGCGCCATGAGACAGGTTATGTAATGGATCACGCTCGAAGGCCGGGGTTTTGCCATACGCCTTGCCTACCCACAGACCACCATTGTAGAGTGGGTTATAGAGTTTATAGCGGTCAGACATCAGTATTTCTTCCAGTCTTTGATGGCCGATACGCTGCAATATTTCTGATGCCTTCTCGTTGGAAGAAAAACGGATCATCTGTACAAGATCCTGTTTTGTTTTTTCATCCAATTTCATATTTCCTCGTTCAATCTCTACAAAGGCACCCAAGAGTATGGCAATTTTGGGGAGACTTGCAGCGTACATCATTTCATCACCGTTCAGTGTTGCCAATTTCGGATTATGCAAATCGGTGATATCAACGAGAGCAACTGCCAGTTTCTTTTTCTCTATCTCGCCCATCA
Organism: Gammaproteobacteria bacterium; assembly: GCA_026984775.1. Taxonomy (GTDB): domain Bacteria; phylum Pseudomonadota; class Gammaproteobacteria; order CAJXQU01; family CAJXQU01; genus CAJXQU01. The sequence goes on along the minus strand of JALSRM010000031.1, from coordinate 12,716 downwards.
GGCCGAGACGTTTGATTGTTGCTTCAAGACGTTTTTGTAATTGGCTGTCCCTTTGTTTGCGCAGCTCAGGATAGTTTTCATTACGAGCGAACAGTGGACGAGGGTGATAGGTTTTTTTGACGATATTTACTTTTTGCCCATTGATGGAGGTGACAGCGGTAAATTTGCCGTTCTTCTTTTTCACATGCAGCCAACGCGAAGTGTCCTGTTCATGAACGAGCTCGAGAATTTTTTGGCCAGATGCGTGAATCCGGATTTTTTGCCCAGGTCTGAGCTTTTTCAGAGCATCGGTATCTGTTCCAAGATGCAGGATTTTAAACATATCTCTCACACTGAGTCCAAGTCTGCGAACAATGCTATAGAGCGTATCATTTTCCTGTATAGTAATTTCCAGCCAACTGTTTCCTTTGTGTGGTTGAACCCTATAGTGATGATTATTTGTTGACAGTGGTAGCCTGTTTTCCGTCATTGGTTCAAAAGGCAGATCCCTGTAGACGGAGCCGTGTACCTCACGATCAAGTTTGATCTTGATCAGATATTTTTTGGATGAGGACACGGTCTTATCGAATGTGAGCTTTTGGATGGGTTCAGAATGGAGTCTGGCAGAGGGGGCTAGGGTGATCAGTATAGACAATGCCAGCATAGCCAAGTGCCTTTTTCTTATGGTTGAGAGGCGCACCTTGTCTGAAGCCATATCACCCATTCTTAACTGGATGGAACTTGAACCCACAGTACAATATTCCTCGCTGTTTTTACGTTAGTCTAGCATCAAATTGAGGAAAATTATGAAATTATTACCAATTTGTGACAGATTTCATTTATCAATATAGTACTATTGCAATAATAGCAGTGAAAGCTGCGGAATGATCGGGCTCCAACGCAGTTCTCTGCCATTATAGGAAAGACTATCAAGGATAATTTTGTTTCAGACGTAAATTTCAGGAGTTTATGAAGGGTTTTGTTTTCACAGGGAGTCAGGTCTGGCGTGCTTCGATTCTTTTTATCAACTTTTTTCTGATAATCCTCGCTTATTACCATATCAAACCTGCCAGTCGATCACTGTTCCTGGAATATCTTGGAGCAGAATATCTGCCCTATGTCTGGATCGGCACTGCCCTTATTCTTGGGCTTGCGATCAGCTTCTACCACAGGCTTCTTGAAAGATGCAGCCGGTTGAATCTTGTATTAGGGACATTAGCACTCTTTATGGGGCTTCTCTTTTTATTTCATTATCTGCTTGAACAACAAGGGAAAATCACTGCGATCCTGTTCTATATCTTTGTTGATATCTTTAGTGTTGTTCTGGTTGAACAGTTTTGGAGTCTGACCAATTCTATCTACCGGATCTCCGATGGAAAACGTTGGTATGGAATCGTCGGTACGGGGGGGCTTCTTGGAGGGGTTCTGGGTGGAAAAATGGCGCAAGGTTGGTTGGAAAAGGGCTGGCTTGTAACATCTGATCTTCTCTTGGTTGCCATTGCTATCCTGGCAATACTTGTACTTCTTAATCTGGTTTTTGCCCGGATCGGGGTCTATAACGAAAATACCGAAAAGTCAGAAATTGCCCATTTCCATGAAGGCTGGGAAACACTGATTAAAAATCGCTATCTGTTGCTTATTGCTGCGATCCTGCTGCTATCACAGATGGCCTCCCCACTGGTGGAATATAAATTCATGAGCATGGTTCAGGTTTCCTTCTCTCAACTGGATGAACGGACAGGGTTTCTTTCGGGTTTTTTTGCTACTCTCGGGATGATCGCTATTGGCATTAACTTATTTGTGACTCCTTTCATCCATCGGTATTTCGGTATCATTGCTGGGTTGACACTACAGCCTTTCTGTCTCTTTATCAGTACGTGGGGGTTTTATTTGCATCCAAATATATTGACAGCACAAATAATGAAGATCAGCGACAGAGGGCTAGCCTATTCGATCAACAGAGCTTCACGTGAGTTACTCTATGTTCCGATCAATTCTTTGCATATCTACCAGGCCAAGGCGTGGATTGATATGTTCGGATATCGTTTGTTCAAGGTTGCAGGTTCCACGTTGATTCTTTTGTTGACCCAGTGGTTACCAATCAGGATATCTACAGTTGAACTAAGCTGGCTGACCATGGGGATTTGTATGCTTTGGCTGGTCGCGATCTATCTTCTTGCACGTGAACATCGCCTGATTATTCAGGCGTCTCCAGCCTGATTGGAAAGTCAAGGAGCAGTGACTAGTTATAACTCATGTATCAACCTGTCAGGTTTTTCTTTTCATAATACTTTGCCAGACTCAGTAAATATTCCTTTGAATAGAAGCACGATCAGCGTCAAATAAACGTGTCACTGGTATTGTCCAGACAACTGCATGCCTGAAATCTGACAATCTTGTGAGATTTCCGCGTAATCTTCACTCCTGATCATATCCTGATAATTAGTTGTTACCCAGCTGCTTCGCTCCCTTTCTGGCATGAGTCTTGTATGTGACATCAGTGACGAAGGGGATATGAATAAACGAAAATTCATGCAGGAAATAATATCTAGAACAAAGCAGTCTGAATCAGGCAGGGAAAGGCGTCGATATCCTAGAATACCGATGGCACTGGCAGCAGTGTTCCGGGGTGGAATTTTGCAAGGAAAACCTTGCGTGATTCGTGATTTCTGCCCTGGTGGTTTTTTTCTTTCCTGTCCGGATCAGGATACGATTTCTCTGATCGAAGATCATAAAGATTCCATTTCAGGATCACTCTTTTCTGTTGAATTCAAGGTCAAACACAAAAAAAGTGGGGAGAAGATCTATTCGATCGGTTTCCAGGTAGTTAGAATTTTCCAGGGTGGAATCGGTGTTTCCTTCATTGAACCAGACCAGAAGGTGCTGGATGTCCTCATTACGATTGCAAAAAAACTCGAAAAGAAAAGAGAGAAAACATACGAAAAGGACACGGGTAAAAACTCTTTCAATGGCTCAAAGGCTGCTCATTTAGGTATTGACAGCAGGTTATCTTCCATCCTCCAGACCTATTTCCAGAAACTGGATAACAAATTACACCTTCTGTTTATGGAAACAACCGATGAACAGGAAAAGTTTGAGTATTTTAATGCAAGGGAAACCTTTTCTGGCGATCTGGATACCCCAAGAAAAGACCTTCTTAAGGTAATCGCCAAGCAATTGAAAGGAGAAGATCGCCCAAGCTGGGAGAAATCGAATGATCAGACACTTGATGCTGGTTCACTGAGTCTTGTCGATGAAAGGGAATTTGAAGCCTATCTGGTTCTGACCGGAATAATTTCCAATGCAGAAGCAGATAATCGGCTTTTACTCTTCAGATTAACGAAGAAACTCTCGGAGATCTATGCAACAGAATTTGATGAGGGATTGAATCCTATTGGTTTCTCGAGACTTTTCCGTACGATCGACTCCTATTTGCAAAGCAGACAATTCAGCTATGGGGCCTTGACAGTGGCTTATCAGCAAATGGGTGAGGTACTTGTACCTGAATTGATCATGCTCTATGAAGAATTGACTGAAGGAATAGAAGACAGACCGGAGAGCATACCGGCCAGTCAGTCCGATAAAGAACCTGTCGCATCTATTCGTACTGATCTTGAAGATAAGGTTCAGCCAACGGAACCGCAATTGTTTTCTGAGTTTTATCAGCCCAATGCATCGGGGGTTCACCGGAAGAGTTCTGGCACATCATCATTCTCACAACATAACTCTACTGAACAAGCCATGTCTCAATCTGTATTTGAATCAGGCAGTAACAGTGTTTTCCCTGTTCTAGAAACCAATGACCAGGTTTCAGCACTACCAAAACGGGTGAATGATCTTGTTGGAACACTGTCAGCTCTTAGAAAGAGCATGGATGGAATTCCCGATAGACGCAATCCATCGATCAATCAGGCAGACATTGCTCCAATGAGCACTGTTAACACTCTAGCTGCTTCAGAGAATAGGCTGCCAGTCGGAGAAGGGCATGTAAATACCGGTTTTGTAGATAGTTCCAGAGAGGATCTTCTCCAACTCCTCGACCGGATCCAGCAGGAAGATATCCGTAACTGGCAGAAAGGGGAAACCATCCGGGACGTAACAGGACGACTGTGGCCAATGCTATCTAATCTCCAGAAACCGGTAGGGGAGGAGGTACAAGGTGCAATTGGACTTGCTGGCAGTGTACTGGATTATCTACAGGATGATGAATATCTCAGTGAACATGCACGGCAGAACATGCGCAGGATGCAAGCGATCATCTACAAGCAGGCTGTTCAGGATGGAGGGTTGTTTCAGGAACGATCCAATCCTTTACGAAATGTCATTAATCTGTTGGAAAAGCTGGATCGAAAAGGTGCCAATCAACAACCTGAAGTAAAGCATGAGCTGGATGCAATCTTAGACAATTTATTAACATTGGACTCTTATGATGCAAGTAGTCTAAGCACGATTCCAGAAAGGTTAAGAGCACTTCTAGAAGAACAGAATAATCGTTTTAAGAACCGTGTTGAAGCGTTGGTTGCACAGTGTGATCTTGAACAATCCATGCTCAAGGGGCTACGGAAGTCAGATGATCTGATGGATCAAGGCAAACGCCCGGTTCAGCCTGTAAAATCCCCTGAATACAACATCTGGCAGGAACGGGCAAGAGGTATCTCTCAAGGAGATTCCATCATCCTAAGCGATGGTAAAGGGGAAAAGAAACATCTCTCACTAGCTTGGTCCGCACCGGATTCGAGTCGTTTCGTATTTGTCGATGGCAATGGCAACAAGGCTGCCGATATGTCCCTACAGGAATTGATCATTCGTCTGCTGAAAGGAACTGCAGAACTTACAGATGAAAACCAGCAACCATTATTCGATCGTGCCATTGTCTCCGGTCTTTTCGATGCCTATACCGATATCAACCAGAAGATCGTAAAAGATACAAAAACGGGCTTGGTTAATGAAGAAAAATATCGAACCGAATTGGAGATTCTCCTTGAAAACGCCGTTCTTGATCATGTTGAGCATGCGTTCTTTATTATTGAGCTGATCACAAAAGATGATTGTGATGATGAAAACATAATTACTTATCTCAAACATATTGCCCTGTCTGCTATTGATATCTTTGGCCGGGAAAGCAAGATAGGTCGACTTGATAAAAACTCACTGGGAATCGCTGTTGAGTTTACGTCCCGTGAAGGTTCACTGCTTCTTGCTGAAAGCTTGCTCAAGGAATTGGAAGATAATGACTGTGTGATTGATGAAAAAAAGATTCGTCATCCTGTTGTTATCGGTATTACTGTCTTTGATGACAGAACCAGAGATATTGATCAAATCATCGAACAGGCAGCTTCTGCCTGTGAGAACGCGAGGACGTTGGGCGATAACCAAGCATGCTTGTATGAGCAACAAAGTGATACAGAAGAAGAATTGGATACAAATCTGATCCCTGATTCAATTGACTGGCAGTTTTGGCTCGAGGAGCATTTGGAAATTGATGATGAGATACCATTATTCGGACAAAAAATATTAGATTGCAAGAATGAAAAAGTAGGATCTTTGTTTCATATCTTTCCTGGAGAAATGGATGAAAGTGGGAATGTACGGACTCCTGAAAGATTCATTCACGCATCTCTAGAGAATGAGCTCATCGTCGATTTCGAGAAGAAATTCATCAGAAATTGTCTCGAATGGATGAATGAAAATCGAGAATCGGTAGCAGAATGTGCACGCTGCCTGATCAGTATTTCCGGAAAAACACTTAACAGCAAAGGAATACTTGATTACGTGATTTCGCAACTGACTGAAATCTCGGTTCCACCGGGCATCATTTGTTTCGAAGTGCCAGGAAAACCTGTACCGGAAGAAGAAAAAAATATTATCCGGTTTATTCGAACCCTCAATGAATTCGGATGTCGTTTCTCTCTTGGGCGATTCGGAATAGATGGCCTAAGCCGGGAAGCATTGAAATTACCTGTGGACTATATCTGTATCGATCGGATACTTACGCATGATGCCATCAATAATGCGCAAAGCTATGGCTTGATCAAATCAGTGAACGATATTGCTCATATGATGGACAAACGGACAATTGTTCCTCACCGGGTTGAAGGCGAAACCCTAGAATTACTTCAAGAAATCCAAATTGACTATATTTCCATTGTTGAGAACTCAAAGCCGGTTCGATTGAATAATGTTGTTGGAGAGAATTTATAAATGAATAAACTGCCTGAAAAAATTGGCAAATATGAAATCGTTGGCGTAGCAGGTAAGGGAGCAATGGGTATCGTCTATATTGGTCATGATCCCTATGTCGATCGGAAAGTGGCCATTAAGGTGAGTCTTAACAATGACACTGGAGAAATTCTACTTGATGACTCACTTGCTGCAGATAATCATCGCAGGTTCTTCAATGAGGCCAAGGCTGCAGGTATTCTGGATCATCCCAATATCATCAAGGTCTATGAAGCGGGTGATGCCAATGGTCAGGACTATATTGCGATTGAGTTTATTGAAGATGCCGACACACTGCGGAGTTTTAGAAAAAAAGAGAACCTGTTGCCTGTTAAGCAGCTGTTGCATTACATTCGACAATGTGCAGAAGCACTTGACTATGCTCATTCAAAAGGAATCACACACAGAGATATCAAACCAGCAAACCTGCTACTGACCAAGGAGGGCGATGTCAAGATTGCAGACTTCGGTATTGCGGTCAGGAAAGCACATGACAAGACATCTGATATTAAAGGTTTTGGGTCGCCTCTGTATATGTCTCCAGAACAGGCCAGTGGAGATAAAATCACTCATCATACCGATATATTCTCTCTCGGTGTGGTTCTCTACGAACTGTTGACAGGCGTCCATCCCTTTCAGGCTAATACCATGCCTGCCCTTTTCAAGAATATCGTTTCTCAAGATCCGGATCCACTCAGTGAGCACCGTTCTGATCTTCCACCGTCACTAGATAGGGTGATCAGAAAAGCGCTTCAGAAAAAGCCAGAGGAACGTTATCAAACATGTGCGGAATTTGCGGCTGATCTTGCTGAAGTCGAAGTTGAACTCGAGACATTTGGTGAAGATCTGAGTGATGACCAGAAACTGGAACTTCTTTCCACGCTCAAATTCTTCGAGACATTTTCTGAACACGAAGTAGAAGAGATACTCGAACAGGGTGAATGGGAGGTCTATGCTACTGGAAGTATGATTTTGAATGAAGGGGAGCAAGATCGTTCCTTTTATATCATTGTATCGGGAAATGCTTCTGTTTTACGCATGAACAAAGAGTTATCGACACTGGGCGAAGGTGACTGTTTTGGTGAAATGGCATGGCTTTTAGGTGGAAAGAGAACAGCAAGTATAAAAGCAATCACCAAAACGGTTGTTTTACGTCTCAAGGAGCCTATGGCTGATTGGGCCTCACTTTCATGTCAGATGCGTATTAACAAAACAATCCAGAAGGTATTGATGGAACGTCTGGATAATCTCAGCCAGCGTTACGTTATGGTCATGAACTAGTAAGGACTTCACAATCATCTAGGCCCTACAATTCGTACGTGTAAGGAACGTGAACTGTAGTCACTGTCTCCAAAATTTCTGTCTGCAGTTGAGGCAGAGACTGTAGTATCAAAAATCTTGTAACTCTCCGAGCCTTCTGTGACAGTCGTTTCAGTGCATGTCTCAATCTTTACAGTAAAATTATCCAGATTGAAAGTGGTTCCAGGCATAGGGCAGTTATTCTTGTTAACACTGGTCCTTGTGTACCAAGCAACCCACTCAACTCCGCTGTTTGCTGCATGGAAAGCACGACTGGCTTGAAGCGAAAGTGATGTTCCACTGTGTTGCATAGCATTCAGGGAAACCAGATACGCTCCCACTAATGCCAGAACTACCATTACAAATACTGCACCGATCAATGACATTCCGTTTTGTTTCACTATTTTATTCATGGCGTATTCAAAACATGTACCTGTTGTAGCAGGCTTATGTTTTCTGTATGACCGGATGGCATAGTTTCACTCAATGTCAGGCGGATCGTAACCAGTCCGCTGCGCGTAGCCGATCCGGATTCATAGGAGAAGTTACAACCACCGACTCTGTTGGCGACTAGGGCTTTTGTTGTTCCACTTAAGCTCATTAGCTCCGAATCGGAGTCAACACTGCTATGACTGGTTGTGATTGGATACCCTTCGTATCGGGTAAGGGTATGGTTAACCGTATCATCACAGAGGTAGCTGATTGGTCTGTCAACAATACTGAAACGTTGTGAAGGAGAAGGAGCAGGGAAAGCAGATTGTCCTCCAGGAAAAGCAAATGTGATGATGGCAGGTGAACCATTGATAGAAGTGATCGTTGCAATGTTATCAAGATGATATACATCATGGTTGAGCTGACCGGTATTATATATGACAAGGCAATGTGCCTTTCCAGTCCGGCAATCGTCTGCGTTGTTGCTGGTCATGATCGAAGATGGATCTGTAAGAGGACCAAGTACCTCAAAGCCATCACTGTCCAGTGATGCTTGATCGAAATTGAGTGTATTGCCTGGGCCAACTTCGCGGTATCGTCCTCCGTCGATCGTTCGTAAGAATTCAATACATTTTCCGGAACAACCTATACGGATACTGTTTGGGAGGGCAGAATGGAGTTCTCGACTAATTTTCTCCAGAGAGATTTCTGCAGCATCCACCAGTTGTGTTCGCAGGCTGAGATTGGCATAGGCTGTCATTGGACGGCTGATCAACTGTGCTACGACCATGGCAATGATCGATGTAATGGTCATGGTGATGACCAGTTCGATCAAGGTAAATCCTTTGCTGTACCTGTCCATTAATAAACTGTCCTGAAGGCCGTGAGTTTCACGTTGATACTGTCCAGACTATCGTGTGTGACGGTAACATCAATACGTTGAGCGAGCGCACCATTGAGATTGCTTGTTGTCACATCCACGTTGACATTGTAGGCACCCAGCCCTGCGATCGGATTGCCATTCTGATCAACCGCGCCGTTTGTGTCGTTGACACAATCATAATCAGTAACATCATCATACAAGGAACGACTGCTTTCTTCGCAGCTTCCAGTCTCACTTGAGGGGTCGTTGTACGCTTGCAACATGATCTCTTCCAGGTAGGCATTGGCAATGAAAATCGCCTGTTGACGGACCATTGGTGTGGAACTGTTCAATGCATTGTTAGCGAACAGACTGATAATTGCAGTTATGGAGATTGCCATGATGCTGATCGATATGATCAGCTCGATTAATGTTAACCCTCTTTGTTGGTAGTGAAATGACCGGTTCATTGCCAGGAAAATCCAGTTTCAGGCTCGATCCTGATGTTTCGTGAACCTATGTTGATTATCAATGTTGACGTAAATACAGTTTCATTGTTTGCATCATAGGGTCTGCCTGATCCATCAAAATAGAATCGGACATTACTAACGGAAAGGCCCTTTGGAACGGTATTGATGAAATCACCGGTATTTTTTGGATGGCGAAGTGCCAGTGATGTCAGGCCGTGATTCTGAGGCGTGCAGACAGTCCAGCGCCCAATTGCTAACTGGTTATTATCTAGCGATACTTCTACATGACAACCACTTGTGGTTGCCAGTTTTCGGGCATAACGGATTGCGGTCAGTGTCTCGTCTGTAAAACCACGTTCACGGAAGCTGTCAACTGAGGCAAAACGGCTGAAACCAATGGAAGAAAGTATACCCAGTATTACAAGAACCACAATGAGTTCAATCAGTGTAAAACCCGTCTGTTTTTTTCTGGTCATGCTACTGGGTACACAGTCCATTCCCTGCAAAAGAGGCTATCTGTTGACAGTGACTTTGCCATTACTGGGGGTATAGACGATGGATTTCGATGTGTCTGCCTGGTAGGTATAGGTGCAGGCACGGGAAGCTCCGGAACCACTGAACGTCGCACGGTATTCAGCATTGGCCGTAGTAGCGACTGTCGGTGGATTTTGCATTAAGGCATTCCATAAGTCTCTGCAGTCCCCTGCATTACTGAGTGTTGTACCTCCCGGGAGCGGCTCTTCAGGCCAGCCATTTGCATTGGTTGCAATATTGCCATCACCAAAACCGGAAACACCATCAGTATCGGCCCCAACTGTCCCATTTGCGATGTACTGGGACTTGACCATGGCTACCGCCGTGGCAAAAGACCCGCCTGTAGCGGCAACGGCTGCTTCGTGGGCCTTGCCATTAACATTCATAAACTTGGGCAGTGCAGTTGCTGCGAGAATGCCGAGAATGACCATAACGACTACAAGTTCTATCAAGGTAAATCCTTCCTGTAATTTCATTTTAGACCCCTTTTTTAAAATCTTTATGAGAGCGTTTCTTTTCTACGTGAAGCAATCCAAGCACCGAGCAGGCCAATGGCAGCGAGTGCAAGAGGACCAGGTTCAGGAATATCTGCTGCACTGGTGATCGTTAAGGTGTCATCATCCCAGATCCCTGAGATCCATTGTTGTGAACGCGCTGCCGAAAGAGTTTTAGATGGAGCGTTACTGGATATCTCAAAGCTGCTCCAGTCCAATCCTCCAGGTGAGAAAAGGTTTGCTGGTGCGCCATTGATGCCTGAATAGGCCATATAATCGATTCCGGAAAAAACTCCGTCGATGAAATTGATCGTGGGAAAGCCGATGAAATAGTCTGCATCGTTTTCCGCAGAAAAGGTCAAATCACCCATGAACAGATTGAGGCTGTTACCTGATCCTTCAGTAAACGTGATAGATTCGAAACCTGTACCACTGAGAGCAGTGCTATCAAAAGTAGCTCTTAAACTAACTGGATCACCAACATTCAGTCCAAATATATTGCCTTCGGTTGTATTGGTGGTTTCTCCGAAAAGTGTCAAATCAACCATGCCTGCCCTGGCCAGGCTAGAATTGAGGCAGGTGACAAACAAGGCAGTTATCAAAATGACACTTCTGAACGGATGGATATTCATTCTTACCTCCTGGAATCGTATCCAATTATGCGGCTAATTCCCTTATCAAGCCGTATTCAATGGTTCTTATCGGTTGGTAAGTCAATTACTTTAGCTTAGAGGTAATCTCAAACAATCATGACGCAAACTGGCCTTGGGTCTAAAGTAAACATTGTGATAGCCGATAAGACCAAGATAAAGGATGAACTGAATACCTATGGATCTCGATCAGACCCAGACAATAATCGGCAGGCATTATGCAAAGTATTTCAATTTGACCGTTGCATTGCATTTCTTGCTTGTTTTTCTCGCCTTCGGTTTTCTTTATTACGAAACGATTGATTATCTCCTTAAAAACTGGCTTCAAATTAAGTCGGGAGAATATGCACACGGGTTCGTGGTGATTGCAGTGGCTGGCTTCATGGTGTGGGGGAAAAGGGAAGGGCTTGGACAGACGATCATACAACCTGAAATCATCGCTTTCATACCGTTGGTGTTTTTTTCACTGACCTGGATGGTTGGCATACTTGCCGGTATCAGGTTAATTGAAAACCTGAGTTTGTTTATGCTGATCGTATCAACTATTTATACCTTGGCAGGAAAAAGGTTTACCCTCCAACTCTGGTTTCCACTGGCTTTTCTTCTGATTGCATTTCCAGTATGGGAACCAGCATTACCCTTGCTGCAATCGATCGCGGCTTTATTATCTCATACACTTCTCCAACTGACAGGTATGCCAGTAATCAGACAAGGTGCCTACATTGCGATACCAGAGGGAAAGTTTTTGATTGCAGAAGGATGCAGTGGTCTACGTTATCTTCTTGCCGCCATGACTTTTGGAGGTTTTTATATCTATCTTGAAAGGCTAACTCAATGGAGAGCAATGGCCTTTTTCATCATTGTTGTAGGTGCCGCAATTCTTGCCAATACGATCAGGATCGTCATTGTAATTATTGCTGGCAATCTAACCGCGATGCAACATCCCTGGGTGCATGACCATTTAATGCTTGGTTGGTATATCTTTGCTGCAATGCTCTTTCCTGTTTTCTGGGTCGGTTACAAGCTCGGAGATATGGAAAGAATCTGTCAAAAGAGGGTAACTTCTCGAACAGGATCTGTTGTGCTTGGAAAGGCAGTGAGTTACACGTTCCTGGTTCCTTTGGTTATCCTTTCACTGAGTTCGGGACCACTTTTGAAATCCCTGCTTCAAAAGCATTATTCTGAACCAGAAGGAAAACGCTCGATAGTTATTTCGGCATCTGGAGCATGGCATAAAACAGATATTAATAATGAAGAGACGACATTACACCCCCTCTTTAAAGGAAATGATTTTGTTTTTGATCGAATTTATGCACATGCAAGGGATAAAGTCAGACTTTATATTGCAACCTATCTTATACAAGAACAGGGTAAAGAGCTTATAAATGTAAATAATCATCTCTATAATGAAGAGTTGTGGCAGCCAAAGCATAAGCTATTACTCCAGGCAGATAATGGCAAAAGGTCAGTAATCGAGACTGAATTGGTCAACAGTGCTGGTCAGAGGAAGCTGATCTGGTACTGGTATCGTTCAGCAGGTATGAATACAACAAGTGCGGTTATCTCCAAGTTGCTTGATATCTACGGGATGTTTACTGGGAAATCCGGATCATCCGTTTTAATGCTGGAAACTGATTTCATGGGTGATCTTGAAAAGGGCAGACAACGCCTGAGAATGTTCGTTGCTGACAATATTTCTGAAATTGAACAAAGGTTGGATTCATTCAATATAGTGCGCTAATGTAATTATTTATTAAGGATATCTGTCATGGATGAT
>JALSRM010000030.1 GCA_026984775.1 Gammaproteobacteria bacterium | reverse complement strand
AATTGAACCAGATAATACCGCAGGAAATTATCTCTCGGCTGTAACTTTTTATCTTGAAAACGATATCGAAAATTCACAGGCCTATATCAATAAGGTTCTTGAGAAAGATCCTAATCACAGGGAGAGTCTGCTCTTGATGGGAAAACTTCACCTAGAGCTTGCACATCTAGACAAGAGTAAGCAGTTCCTGGAACGTTATATAAAAATAGTTCCTGATGATCTCAAGGCAAGAATCTATCTGGCTTCTATCATGTTACGCAAACACCAACCTGATCTGGCTATTGAACTACTCAAAAACTTTGAAGAGCAGGGGGCAAATGACCCCGAGTATTTACTGGTAGCTGGAAATGCCTACCTTGCCTTGGAGAAACATGATCTTGCAATAGACTATTTCGAGAAAGCGCGTGCAATCTATCCTTCATCTGAACTCGTCAAGATGTATTCCGCAATGGGCTACCTTGCACGATCAGATCGAAACAAGAATGATCAACAACACGCGATCTATTTGCTGGAAGAGGTACTTGAGTACGATCCGGAAAATTCCCAGGCAGGAATTGCACTTGTGACCACACTGATGTATGAGGGTCAACTCCAGCATGCAGAAAAGGTGGTTGCACATATGATCAATCAGTTCCCAGAAGCATCGATCCCCTGGTATCTTTCGGCAATGATTGCTCAGCAAAGGGGTGACAAGAGCAGGGCAATTTCTGATTTCAGGAAAAGTATTGAATTTAACCATACCTTTCTTCCATCGATTCTCAGGCTGGCAAAATTATATGAGGAACAAAGCAATTATATTGATGCTGAAAAGGTCTATCAGGCAGCCATGTATGATCTACCGTATAACCCTCAAATTATGACGGAACTGGCTTTACTTGAACAGAAAAGAGGGAACAATAATAAGACCTTAGAGCTGTTGGAACTGGCTCGGGACAGAAACCGTCAAGCACTTACGCCTCGTTTATTGCTAGGTTCCTATTATCTGAAAAAAGGCCGAATCGAAGAGGCGAAAAAGATATTGAAAGAACTTCAAAGCATAGCACCGGACAGGATAGAAATTCGAAGGTTTACGGGACAATTCCAACTGGCTACTGGCCGTGCAGGTGAGGCAGCTAGGACGTTTTCAATGTTGGTCCAACGGAGTCCACATGCACCAGATATTCTCACAGACTATGCACGGGCGCTGCGAATGAGTGGTAAACTGAGTGAGAGCAAAAAGGTTATTAAGACAGCACTCTCACTCTCTGAGAACCCCTTATTGGAAACACTTCTTGAAGTCAGCAGAATCGAAATGGCAACAGGTAACCTCCTGGAGGTGAATAAGGTCATTGAACGACTTAAGGCAAACTTTCCTGACAGTATTGACTACCTTGTTCTGGAAGGGGATATGGCAATGATGCAAAGAGCCTTTGAAACGGCTGCTTCTTTTTATGAAAAAGCTTTATTGCACGAGAACTCCCCAGCTATTGTCCTTAAATTGGTCAAGGCTTATGAAAGAGCAGGGTTTGAAGATCGCCTTATCTCACTCCTTGAGGACGAGATAAAGAACAATCCCGATGATCTTAGATTTTCAATCTCACTGGCGCAATATGAACAACAAAGAGGTAATTCAAAAAAAGCAGCAATGATTTACGAACACTTGCTGGACAGGTTCCCGGAAAACAGTCTGCTCCTGAACGATCTCGCCTGGCTTTACGAAAAAGATACCAAGAGGGCACTCTCATTTGCGGAGAGAGCATACCGACTAGCGCCAGAATTATCCGCAATTATGGATACTTATGGCTGGTTCTGTATCAAGGCAGGACGTCTCAGAGAAGGGAAGGATCTGCTGGAAAGGGCCGTAAAGAAATCACCCTTGGATCCTGAGTATCGGTACCATTTGGCTGAGGCTCTAGTAATGGATGGTGATGAACCGGGCGCAATACATCAGCTGGAAAAGGCCCTTGCAGATAAAACAAGTTTTAACGGCAGAGCCAGAGCTGAGGAATTAATGGTCAAACTCAGCAAAGGGAGTCTGGCTAAAGCCGGTCTCTGATTTTCCGGCCCAGCTCCTTCAGGTTGAATTCAAGCCGGGTATGAAGACTGAGCGGTAGAGTAAAGGAGAGGTCGATAGCCACCTCCTTGGTCCATTTGAATTTGTATTCTTCCTCACCACGGAGGAAATCAAACCTCACATTCCCTTCCCTGATTGCTTCAGCGATGGCATGTTTCATGATTTGTGTACCAGGACTGTATCTTTGCCAGAAGAGATCAAAGCCGGATTGATAGAAAGAGACGATCTTGTTGTATTGGAAGCAGTGAATTGCGGCGATACTGGTTCTGCCTACATCCAGAGTGTAACTTCGCAACCAGTTCTTCGTCAGGAATATTTTTGCAATCTCTGTATGAAATTCGATCATATTTTGTTCAGAAAACAATCCCTCATTATTTTTTCTGTTTTGGGCGACTGTATGGAGCTTGACCAGAGTAGATATGAAGCTATCGATCTCATCGGGTTGTTTCACTTGTTTCAGTTCAACAACACCAGGATAGTCTTTTCTCAATCGTCGTTCATGGCGACCGATACTGTAGCGCATGCTTTTACTGAGTGATTTTTTTAGAGTTATCCACTCATTTGGAAGGGTAAGGTAAGGACAGATGGTTTTGTCAACCTTTTTATATAAATGAGGGTAATCCTGAAGTAATTGATGAATTACCGATGAACGGGAGCTCAGCCCCTCCAGTCTGATCTGATTCCATTGGTGCCGCTCCTTCCAGATCATCCTTGCAAAAGATTTTCCTACAATCGCTTCGTAACCTACACGAATGATGAAATCGAGATGATCGGGTGCAGCCTGTCCATTACCCAGAAAGATCAGGGATCGTTCCACCATACCAGTACGTTTCGTATGATGCCTAATACCAAGCGGAGCAATGCCAACCAACTCACTAGTAGAGGTTAATCTTGCAGTAGTGATCCACAATTTAGTTCGCTGATGGAAATACTTCCACCAGGTAGAAATCCATTCCCATGTGAGGAAAATGGAATTGGCCGCTGAATGCTCAAGCAATGAATTCCATTCAGATTGAAGCTGTTTGAGATCATTTTCTGACTGGATAACCTGTAAAGAAATAGATTTCCTTTCAGTGTCGTAAGACAAAGGGTGACCTTCAAACAATAACTCAGAAGGAAAAGATTCGGTACGGATGATCGACATAATTTATGCATTGACCGCTAGACTGACCATGTGGATTCTATCGGCAATGTATAAATATGCTTTAGGGAAACCTTGTTTTAGCCCAGTGCAGAATCATTTACCATTCGTCTGAGGCAACAAGGTGGATTTTCGTTAGGTATTTTGATCGAATATTTGACGTGATCGATATCTCAGTCACAAGAACCTGTCATCAGGCAACAATCACTGGTTGATATTGTCATGGAATCAACCCGAGTTTGGAGGGAAAAGATCTAACCTCTTAGAACCCCGGGGTTTCATCAAGGAACCTTTTTGCTTG
>JALSRM010000029.1 GCA_026984775.1 Gammaproteobacteria bacterium | reverse complement strand
TTTGTCGAGTTACAAGCTGGAGCAGGGCAGGAATGCTGTTGAGTTTGTTTCCTGGAAGTCTGCCAACAAATAATATGGCATCCTTTTTTCCCCTGAAAACAAGATTCATACCCTGACCATCAATCCAAAGGATTGGAATGGTCTGACTGAACTGCCTTCTCAGGAAATCAGACACAAGTCGTTTTTCCTCGATCTCTCTATTATAAGAATGGCCGGCTTTCCAGCTTCTCAGACCGAGATGAAAAGCAGCAAACACCAGTCCAAGAATCAGGACCAGTAAGAGGATTGCAATCTGGATTTCGACCAGTGTAAAGCCATTGGTTCTCGTGTTAACGTTTCTGGTCATTTTAGGGTGTATGCGATCTCTTTTTAAAATGGGTTTTCCAGAAGTAGTATCAAAAAGATTGAATCGTGAATTGCAATAGATAGTGATTCTGTTCTCTACAAGTTTTTGCATGAAGCCATCAGAGGATTTTTAGTCCATGCCTGCAATACGCCGTGTTTTCAGGCTGAAGTGATAGTCTTTACCAAGTGTTTTCCATTGAGTTGTAATCTCGACATTGACTAATGGATAATTTTGATGGAAACCATCATTCTCGGTTTCCTCGTATTCTGTGATTACCCGATGCCAACGAATACCATCTTCGGTGACTCCTGAACTTTCTCCCGGTTCAATCTTATCCACACCGTTCAGACGAGCAAGTTGGTTTTGGGCAACAATAATAGCCCTGTTGTAATCATTGGCCAGTGAAAGGTTGCGTGTTCCCCGCGAAAAGATTTGAAAAATTACAGTCAGGCTCAATGCGAGGACCACAAAAGCAACCAGAATTTCCAGAAGAGTAAACCCTTTTTCCCGCACTTTATTGTATCTGTGATCAGGCAACGAACTCATTGAGACTTAGGATCGCAAGTAGAATGGAGATAATGATTCCGGCGATAATGATACCGAGACCAATGATTAACACAGGCTCCAGCAAGGCCAACATCCGTTTAACGGTTTCCTGCACTTCATTATCATAGATTTCAGCCAGTTGATTCAGCATCTTTTCCAGCTCTCCCGTTTCCTCGCCGACATGAATCAATTGTAGTGCCAGACGGGGAAAGACTTGGGTTTCCGAAAGTGGCCCTGCCATACCTTTGCCTTCACGCAATTGATCTGAGACAGTTAAGAGGGCCTCGGCTATCACACGATTATTGACTGTTTCAGTAACAATATTGAGACTGGCCAGGAGTGGCACTCCATTACCAATCAATGTCCCCAGTGTTCTGCTGAACCGGGCAATCTCGATCTTTGTAATCAGATCGGATAACAAGGGTATATTCAGTAATACCCGATCAATACGTTTTTTGGTCTTCGGATTATTGAGAGCCCATTTGAAAGTGAGAAAAAGGAGGAAAAGAATCAGTAGGATCAGCCACCAGAAGTGTTGGAAAAATTCGGAAACACGGATAACGATTGTTGTTGATAAAGGCATCGCCTGTCCCATGCCGTCGAATAAATCATTAAATTGGGGAACCACATAGATCATCAAGATGGCGAGCGAAGCCATTGCAACAACTATTAGAATGGCCGGATAAATCAGTGCCGACATGATGCTTTCTTTCAGCTCTTTGCTTCGCTCCAGATAATCTGCAAGCCTTTCCAATACAGTATCGAGTGCACCCGAAACCTCGCCTGCTTTTAAGGTATTGATGTAAAGTTTATTGAAAATCCGTGGATGGGCCTTCATGGCCTCTGACAGAGAGGCGCCATTCTGGACATCGATTCTGATTTTCTCTACCACTTGCCGTCCTGGTCCCGATGGGATCAGATCTGTTAATAACTCCAGGGCATGATCAAGTGGCAACCCTGCCTTGAGCATGACAGCCAGCTTGCCTGTAATCAGTGTTACCTCTTCCTGAGAAAGTGAGCGGCGGCCTTTTACCAGCCTGTTTTTTCTGCTTGAAGAGTGGTTGATGCCAACTTGTTCAGCATAAATTGGGATATGGCCCTCATCATAGAGAAAATTTACTACAGCCTGTTTGTCACTGGCCTCCATTTCACCTTCAACAGGTTCTCCTGATGTTGTCAGTGCCTTGTAATGAAACAATGGCATCTTCTCATGCCTCCTGGGTTACACGGAGGACTTCCTCAATTGTTGTAATTCCCTGAAGGGCTTTTTTGAGTCCGTAGCCACGCATTGTTTGCATGCCATCTTCAATAGCAGCCTTTTCAAGAGCCGAACCATCGGCTTTTGACAGTATCAGTTGACGAATGGTATCCGTCATGGGTAGAAACTCCAGAATGATCGTACGACCAGAATAGCCGCTACGGTTACATTGATCGCAACCTGTAGCCTCATATACATATTGCCCTTCCCTATAACCAAGCCTGTCGAGCTGGAGCTGTTGCCTCAGTTCTGGCAGCAGGGTACGCTCCTTTCGACATTGTGGACACAGTGTTCTTACCAGTCGTTGTGCAACGATCCCGTTGAGTGTGGAGGTGAGCAGATAATCCTGCACACCCATATCAAGTAACCGCGTGATGGCGCTACCAGCATCATTGGTGTGCAGTGTGGAGAAGACCTGATGGCCTGTCAGTGCAGCCTGGACGGCTATGGAAGCGGTTTCCAGATCACGCATCTCACCAATCATGATGATATCAGGATCCTGTCGGACAACAGAGCGGAGGGCGTTGGCAAAGGTAAGATCGATCTGGGGCTTGACCTGAATCTGGGTGATGCCTTCCAGCTGATATTCAACGGGATCTTCAACCGTGATGATCTTCTTATCCGGACTGTTCAACAGTTGCAAAGCACCATACAGGGTCGTTGTCTTGCCACTACCCGTTGGCCCAGTAACAAGCAGAATGCCGTGTGGCAGGGCAATCGTTTGAAGAAACTGATCATGAACATCATCATCGAAACCAAGTGTTTTTAAATCCAGAGAAGTCTGTTCCTTGTCCAGGATTCGCAATACAACACTTTCCCCATAGAGGGAAGGAATGGTTGAGACACGCAGATCAATTTCACGACCATGTACACGTAACTGGATCCGGCCATCCTGAGGGCGTCTCCTTTCAGCGATATTCATCTTGGCCATGATCTTTACACGGGAAATGACGGCAGCAGTGGAGCGTGCCGGAGGTGATTCGACTTCCTGGAGTACACCATCAATGCGGTAACGGACTTTCAGAATGTCCCGGAAGGGTTCGATATGAATGTCAGAAGCACGTAGTTCGACAGCACGGTTTATCAGCAGATTCACCAACCTGACAACAGGTGCCTCACTGGCGAGATCTTTAAGGCGTTCAATATCATCCTGCTCCTGATCACTCGCTTCGATGATTTCATTCGAAATTTCGGAGACAGAAGACTGGTTGATATAGATCCTGTCTATCGCATTTGTTATCTGGTCAGGAGTTGAGAGCATCAGGGAGATTTTCTTTTCAATAGCCAGATCCAGGGCTTGAAGCATATACTGATCACTCGGATCAGCGACAGCCAAGGTCACCGACTCGCTGTCTTCGGCAACAGGGATTACAGTATGCTGCTTGAGAAAGTTGGCACTCAGATCCTCTACACACAGCGGAAAGTCCGGAATTTGGTCCATGCTTGCGATGGGCAATCCAGTGATTTCGGACCAGCTCGAGGTAATTGCACCTGCAGGCACCAATCCAGAAGAAATCAAAAGATCGGTCAATTTTTCCCCTTTTTGGTCTGCGATGGCCTTAATGCGAAGAAAATCGTCCTCTTTCAGAATACCTGAAGAAAGCAGAACATCGACCAGTGATTCCCAGTTTGGAGAAGATGGGCCAGAGTTGTTGGTCACAGCCTGATAATTATACATCAAATCGGATAATAAATTTTGTGAAACATATTGATTTTACAGGTAAATGATTAAAAGAACAGCCCGTTTTACCTGGAGCTATGTTCTACCTCCCTGAAGCGGTAACCTGTTGTTTCTTAAAAAGCCCTGTATAATCCCGTTTTTTCCAAATTTACCCTGCTATTCAATCTGTAATCGATACTCCATATGCAAAGTTATTGCCATGCATACTCCGTAAGGTCGAATATCTACAGGAGTAATTGACAGGATGAGCACATTTAAAGACAACGAGACACCCATAATAGTTCTGGGCATGCATCGCAGTGGAACTTCTCTGTTGGCAGGAGCGTTATACAATCTAGGTATCTTTATGGGTGAAGATCAAAATTTGATGCCCGCACAGGAAGACGTAAATGCGAAAGGGTTTTGGGAACATGAGGGTATCGTTGCCATACATGATGAAATCTATAGAGTCCTGGGCAGTCATTGGAGTCAGATCGCAGCTCTGCCTGATGGATGGGTGGATTATGAACAGATTGCTCCTTTCAGATCTGAACTCTTGAAAATTATAACTACAGAATTTTTCGGCAAAGGTCTGTGGGGCTTCAAGGACCCCCGAGTTTGTCGGCTTTTGCCCCTATGGCATTCTATTTTTGCGGAATTGGGTGTCAGACCAAAATTCATATTGCTCTCTCGCCATCCTTTTGAAGTAGCAGCCTCTCTGACAAAACGGGACAGCGACCTATCATGGGGCTATTCCCTTTTTCTATGGCTTCGTCACACCTTGGAAGCAGAGGAATATAGTAAGAGCTTCGATCGTTCCTGGTTAACATATGAAGCATTGAATCAGGATTGGCGTACTGAAATCAAGAGAGTGGGACAAGATCTGAATATAGAATGGCCGTTATCACCTGATTCTGTAGAGGTCATGTCTGAAATGCAAGAATTGATTACAGACGGTTTATGGCATAATCGCGCTGCTGAATTGATAGCGAACCATACGGATGAATGGGGATGTACGCTTGATTTGTACGATACGTTGACCGAAGCAGCCTCAGAAAATCCAGATAGCGACTCACTTGTCAAAAGAGTGGATGC
Organism: Gammaproteobacteria bacterium; assembly: GCA_026984775.1. Lineage (GTDB taxonomy): Bacteria > Pseudomonadota > Gammaproteobacteria > CAJXQU01 > CAJXQU01 > CAJXQU01. The sequence continues at coordinate 61,933 of JALSRM010000029.1, read as the reverse complement.
AGTCAGGAGAAAGAGTAAACCCATTGCAAATCTTGTTGATGAAGCGTATCGAGCCCTTCAATCTCTATACCTCAACCAGCATGAAATACTGACAAAGTTGCAGGGAGAAAACCATTTGCTGGTGGAACAACGAGAAGATTTTGCCAGCCTGAATAAACAGCTGCAGGAAGAAAACCATTTGCTGGTGGAACAACGGGAAGATTTTGCCAGCCTGAATAAACAGCTACAGGAGGAAAACCACTTGCTGGTTGAACAGCGAGAGGCACTTGCAAACCAATGTGAGGCATTGGCTCGACAATTAAATTCTGGCCTGATTGGGTTCATTCATCGCCTTAGAAAATGAGCCTCCCCTTAGTAAGTGTCATTATACGGACTAATGCTGCCCGCCAAGGATGTCTGCAGAATGCGATCGATTCCATAATGGGGCAGACATGGAAGAATATAGAAATTGTCCTTGTCGAGAATGGCTCCAATGTATTGGAGTCGTGGCTATTGGAAAATTTTCGTCAGGATGAGACAAGGAGCATCTCATATTATCAACTCGATGGTGCTGATCGATGTATGGCGGGTAATCTTGGGCTGGCCAAGGCAAAAGGGGAGTATCTCTGTTTCTTGGATGATGATGATCTTTTCTATCCAGAGCATATAGAAATGCTGGCTGGAGCGCTTAATGAGAAAAGAGAAGTGGCAGCAGCTTACTCTCTGGCTGAGGAACAACCCAGCAAGATAATCAGCTATACACCTTTCGAAGTTAAAGAAGGGACCAAAAAGCGGTCTTTTCAACGAGAGTTCAGTCGTGGAGCCTTGTTTGTCAATAATTATCTGGCAATTCAATGTGTTCTTTTCCGGAAGAAGCTGTTTAAAAAATATGGAGGTTTCGATCGTGAATTGGAAAAACTAGAGGATTGGCATTTATGGGTAAGCTATGCAAGTCAGGATGATTTCCTATTTGTAAATAGGATCACCAGTTTATATAGGACTCCTTATGAAGTGGCTGATATCCTCAAAAGAGATCAGGAGCTTGACCAATTCTATGCACTTGCAAGAAGTAAACAAGAAGAGATTAAAACGATCCTGGACAAGAAGTTATTGAAGGAGATAATCGATGAGATTATGCGACCATCAGTTATTGCGTCCCAGGCTGGTAGGTGGTATTCCAACAGGATGATCGAACAATCAGAGACCTACAGAAATTATTGTGATGAAAACGGTATTGATTTAGCTAAAGAAGGGATCTCTTCAAGTGTTTTAAAAGCAATAGAGCTTTCAAATCAGATTATTCTGGAAAACCGGTTTCTCTGGTTCCTTCTCAGAACAGAGCATAAACTCAAGCATTCTATGAGACTGAGTTTAATCAAACGACTATGGCAGAGATAGAAAGAATGATTGATGCATTTACCAGTGCGAATATTAATTATCTGGCCAAGGCAAGAGTCCTGGCGAAGAGTCTTAAACGGTATGAACCAGAAGTTAGGATGCATCTGATGCTTTCTGACGAAATTCCTGATTGGTTGGATATTGAGGAAGAGCCATTCGATACGATTATAACGATTGATGATCTTGGTCTTGATGAAAAATGGGTGTTTCACCATTCTGTCGTAGAATTGTGTACAGCGGTCAAGCCTTACTGTTTTCGGTATCTTATCGAGAAATATAAGAGTGATAAGTTGTTTTACTTTGATCCCGATGTGGTGATTTTTTCAAAGCTGACGGGTTTGGTTGATCTGCTGGATCGTCATAGTATTCTTCTGACACCACATGTGTGCAAAGAAGATGATGATTTGCAGGCAATTATCGATAACGAAACCTCATGTATGCGTCATGGAATTTATAACCTAGGCTTTCTTGGCATAAGAAATGATGACGAGGGTAACCGGCTTGTCGACTGGTGGTCTCATCGTCTGAAGCACTTTTGTCATGACAACATACCCTTTGGAATTTTTACCGATCAACGTTGGATGGATTTCGTTCCGGCATTTTTCGACAACTACAAGATCGTCAGAGATCCAGTCTATAATGTCGCAACTTGGAATTATTCGACCCGATATCTGAGCGGCTCTATGGAGTCTGGAATCTTGGTGGATGGAGAACCCATGTGTTTTCACCATTTTTCAGGTGTGGACAATGGTGCCAGTGTGATGATGCTGGAGAAGTACGCACAGGATATGCCAACAGCCTGGGAACTTGATGAGTGGTACAAGAAAGTTTGTGATGATGAAGGACAACAAACAGTCAGCAAGCACCCGTGGTTTTATGGATATTATGATAATGGTGAGAAAGTTGAATATCAGGATCGTGTCTTATTCAGGACCGATCAAGGACTGCAGGAAGAGTTCGATCACCCATTTTCTACCACACGGCATGGAAAAAATCATGCCATCAGTTTTTATGATTGGCTGAAGAACCATAGAAGTGAAACAACTGTACCTGAGGATATACACCTCAAGCCATTCAAAGTCTGGTTAGGAGAGACCAAATCAGCTTTGCTATGGTATATCGATAAAACAACCAGATTGTCGGGGCTCTTAAAAAAAATCGCCTCAAGGATCGTTTCAACCACTGAATGGGGTATTAGTAAATTCCTTAAATGAAAATCGATTTTAGATTAGAGGATCTTTCAGAACGAAAAGGCCTCCTGATACTTTTTTTTCTGATAATCGTCACGAGCCTTTTTTTATTCAGAGATTTTATTTTTGGAAAGCAGTTGCTTATTTACAGGGATATTGGCAGCGATACCTTTTATTCCTATTATCGTTATTATTATTTTCTTATTGATCAGATCAGGCAAGGTGAGTTTTCGTTCTGGTCTTTCAAAATGGGCATCGGGACCAGTGTTCTCTCCCTTTTTCCTCTTCTGTATGAGCCTTTCTTTCCATTTTATCTTCTCTTTGGGGTCGATAAGTTATCAGTTGCCCTAACTTATGTCTTTATTTTGAAAATTGCCTTGGCTGGGTATTTTTCATACCTCTATTTTACCTACATGAAAGTAGGGGTAATCCCTGCAATTATGTGTTCACTCCTATATGCTTTCAATGGGTATATCATGTTATGGGGGCAGCACTATTACTTCAGTTCAGGAGTCGTATTCCTTCCCCTGGTTATATATGCTCTGGAAAGATTTCTTCAGGAGAGAAAGTGGGGGCTTCTTTTATTTTCAATTTCTCTGGTTTCTTTAAATATCTATTTCTTTTATCAAATAGTTATTTTCTTTGTTATTTATTATTTGTTGAGATGTTGGTTTGATCCGAATATACGTTTAAAGAAAAACGTGCTGAATACTGGAAGGCTTGCAGTTATATCTCTGTTAGGTATTGGGCTTTCTGCTGTATTTATTATGCCCGAGTACTACCTTTTACAATCCAATCCGAGGATATCAAAGGCGGGTATTCAGGCAATTTTTGACGTCACTCCTATCCTAAATACAAAGGCCTATTATTTTTCTCTTATTGCCCGATTGTTTTCAAACAATCTTGAGGGGGTCGGTTCTCAATATATCGGGTTCCTTAATTACTATGAGTCATTGCAGTTATATACAAGCATTCTTTCGATCCTGTTGATACCTCAAGCAATTTATTCACTAGATAAAAGAAAGAAACTTCTGTTAGCAACGGGCTGTTTGATCATACTTTTGTTTTTGATATTTCCATGGTTTGCAAGAGCCATGAATGGGTTTCAATATGCATCTTATCGCTGGGGATATCTTGTTATCTTTTGCGAACTGATCCTTCTGGCCTTTCTTTTAAAGACGATAATTGAAAAAAGAGCGGTCCACTATAAACTTTTAATTCTTTCTGCAGGGTTTATTGTTCTAAGTGTAGCATTCATTACCACTTATCATACGCATGAAGAAATTTACAAATATAACCTTTATCAATTAAAGCAGGTTTCTATTTTCGTACTTATCTATATTGTAGGCCTGTATCTTATTATTCGTGGGGGGGTGGTCAGACAGATTTCATTTGTGATAATTATTTCAGCTATTTCTTTCGAACTGGTTTATGAACATAGGGATACTCTTGGAAACAATACAAGGAGTACTCTTATAAAAGGTTTCGAGAATGATAGGAATGGAGAACTGAATTATGGGGTTTATCTTTTTGACGATACAAAGACAGCTATTACTTTTCTCAAGAAGGTAGACAATTCATTTTTCAGGGTGGAAAAGAACCGGTGGATTCTAAGTATGAATGATTCAGTCGTTCAAGGTTATTATGGACTTGATACATATAATTCTCTGAATAATCCATCGTATCTTGAGCTTGTCGAGAAACTGGATATTCCTCGAATTAAAGGGGCTAACCCGATCACTGTTCTTGGATGGACCTCACTGCAAAGGCCGTATCTCGCTGATCTGTTGAGTGTGAAATACTATTTGACGAAGGATCCGCTGGTGAAACCGAAGAATGTACGACTGGTCAAGAGAATCAACGATATTTATATTTTTGAGCGCTTGACTTCACTTCCCTTTGGGTTTGTATATTCGAATTATATTGATCGCGATAAATTTTTCTCCCTTCAAAATGCCAAATCAAGAGATTGCCTGTTGCTCAAGGGTTTTATTCCCAATCCACAAATGATTGAAGATAGCCTTCAAGGGTTCTCAGAGGTTTCATATGATTTATCGCCAGGGAATTGCAAACCCAAGGGTAACATGACTGCAATGAAGATAAATTTTTTCAAAGACGACCATATTATAGGTAAAATCGAACTTGCCAGAAAAGGACTGCTTTTTTTCTCTATTCCTTTTGATCCAGGTTGGCAGATTAAGGTAGATGGGAAAGATGTTGAACCTGAAAAGGTTAACCTTGGGTTTATTGGGATATCACTGGAGAAAGGTAAACACGAGATTGAGCTTAATTTTTCACCTCCCTGGATATGGAAGGGTTTCTTCATCAGCCTTTTCTCGCTCATCCTTATCCTTATTCTTACTTTTATCGATAGGAAAAAGCATGATGTTTTTTAATAAACTCATGGGCTGATCAAGTATTTATGTATTCTTGTGAGCTCTCGTCAAATCTGGTGTGAATTTTCTACCTAACTCTCCCTGGATTTATAAATAAAAAAACCAAAGCATTCTAGCGTGCGTTAAAATAGGAGATTACCTATAGAGCTGATCAGGAAGCATTGATATGACAAACGTACCCCAGATCAAAATCCCGGCCACATATATGCGTGGTGGCACGAGCAAGGGTGTATTTTTCAGTTTGAAAGATTTGCCGGGACCTGCGCAAGTTTCAGGTGTGGCTCGTGATACTCTGATGCAACGGGTTATCGGGAGCCCTGATCCTTACGGCAATCAGATCGATGGTATGGGTGGAGGCAATTCCAGTACCAGCAAAACAGTTATTCTGTCCAAAAGTAACCGGGCTGGGCATGATGTTGAATATCTTTTTGGGCAGGTGTCTGTCAACAATGCCTTTGTCGACTGGAGTGGTAATTGTGGTAACCTGACAGCTGCTGTTGGATCATTTGCCATTAGTAAAGGTCTTGTGGACGTGGATCGTATTCCGGAAAATGGTATAGCCGAGGTACGTATTTGGCAGGCTAATATCGAACAAACCATTATTGCCCATGTCCCGATCCTTAACGGTGAAGTACTAGAAACGGGTGACTTTGAATTGGATGGTGTCGCATTTCCTGCGGCAGAAATCCGGATTGAATTCATAAACCCGGTTGCTGACTCCAACGCCTTGTTTCCAACAGGTAATCTCGTCGATAAACTGGAAGTTCCTGGTATGGGAACCCTTGATGTCACCATGATCAATGCCGGTATCCCGACAGTGTTTTTGAACGCTGAAGATATCAACTACACAGGGACTGAATTACAGGAAGCGGTCAACAATGATCCAAAAGCACTGACTATGTTCGAAACCATCCGTGCCTATGGTGCATTACATATGGGTTTGATCGAAAACATTGAAGAGGTGGCCACATGGCAACACACCCCAAAAATCGCCTTTGTTTCCAAGCCAGAAGATTATACTTCTTCTAGTGGAAAACGGATCAAGGCGGCAGATATCGATTTGAATGTGAGGGCGTTGTCCATGGGCGAACTACATCATGCCATGATGGGTACTGCTGCAGTTGCCATTGGAACTGCAGCGGCCATTCCCGGTACATTGATAAATCTCGCAGCTGGTGGTGGTGAACGGAACACAGTTATTTTTGGACATCCTTCTGGAACAATGAAAGTTGGGGCCGAGGTTGAGCAAAACAAAAGTGAATGGACAGTCAATAAAGTAGTAATGAGCCGCAGTGCACGGGTTCTGATGGAAGGGTGGATTTGTGTGCCAGGGGATGTCTTCTAGAAACACTTGCAAAGTTACCTTGATACAGCATTCGAAAAGACGAAATTCAGGCCATGTAAACTAGCCTTGGTCTCCGGGCTGGTTTTGAGGTGAACAACCAAGTTCTGTTGATATTGATTTGACTGTATACTATATAAATTCTCCAGCAGAGGTGTATCCAACGGACTAAACGCCATTGAATACAACAGGTTATGATCCTCTTGACAGTGACTGGCCGCTCTGTACAATGTCCAACTCTTGAATTTCAGGCGCGTAGCTCAGCTGGTTAGAGCACCACCTTGACATGGTGGGGGTCGGTGGTTCGAATCCACTCGTGCCTACCATTTTTTATAAAAGCACCGTGTTTTGCGGTGCTTTTTTTATAACCTGAAGATGATCTCTCGTATGGATCACGATGGAGACAGAATATGCCAGTAATCACACTTCCAGACGGTAGCCAACGTCAATTTGATCACCCTGTCACTGTTCATGAAATTGCTTTATCCATCGGCGAGGGATTGGCACGGGCAACCTTGGCTGGCAAGGTCAATGACAAGCTGGTGGATGCTTCTTTTTTGATCGACGATGATGCAGAAGTTGCGATCATCACGCCCAAGGATGAGGAGGGGCTGGAGATCATCCGTCACAGTGCCGCGCATCTACTGGCGCAGGCAGTCAAAGAGTTGTTTCCTGAGGCTCAGATCACCATAGGCCCTGTTATTGAGGATGGCTTTTATTATGACATTGCCTATGAACGTTCATTCACCCCGGAGGATCTCGAGGCGATTGAAAAGAAAATGAAAGCACTCGTCAAGCAAGATATTCCTGTAGAACGAACGGTGATGGGTAGGGAGGAAGCCATAAAACTTTTCCGTGATTTGGGTGAGGAATACAAGGCCGAGATCATTGAGTCCATTCCAGAAGGGGAGGAGTTGTCTCTCTATCGGCAGGGTGATTTCATCGACCTGTGCCGCGGGCCGCATGTACCGAGTACCGGCAAGATCAAGGCTTTCAAGCTGACCAAACTGGCAGGTGCTTATTGGCGGGGAGACTCAAACAATGAAATGCTCCAGCGGATCTATGGTACCGCATGGGCCGACAAGAAAGATCTGAAAGCCTATCTGCATCGTTTGGAAGAAGCGGAGAAACGTGATCATCGCAAGCTCGCGAAACAGCTGGATCTGTTTCATATTCAACCCGAGGCTCCCGGTATGATTTTCTGGCATGACAAGGGTTGGATCATCTTCAAACAGGTGGAAAATTATATTCGAGACAAGATTCGGATACATGGTTATGAAGAGGTTCATACACCTGAGTTGGTTGATCGCAGCCTGTGGGAGAAGTCTGGTCATTGGGACAAGTTCCGGGATGACATGTTTACCACCCACTCTGAAAACCGGGATTATGCGGTCAAGCCCATGAACTGTCCCTGCCATGTGCAAATCTACAACCAGGGTATCAAAAGTTATCGTGATCTACCTTTGCGGATGGCCGAATTTGGATCTTGCCACCGTAACGAAGCTTCTGGCACATTGCATGGTCTGATGCGGTTGCGGAATTTCGTTCAGGATGATGCTCATATTTTCTGTACGGAAGATCAGATCCAATCAGAAGTATCGGGTTTTATCGACCTGCTCTATGAGGTGTACGAAGATTTCGGTTTTAAGGACATCATCATCAAGCTTTCGACTCGCCCAGAGCAGCGAGTGGGCAGCGATGAAGTCTGGGACAAGGCGGAAAAGGCACTGGAACAGGCGCTTAACGATAAAAACCTCGATTGGCAGTTACAACCTGGGGAAGGTGCATTCTATGGGCCGAAGATCGAATTTTCTTTGAAAGATTGTATAGGACGAGTTTGGCAATGCGGCACAATCCAGGTGGATTTTTCCATGCCGGGTCGTCTCGGTGCCGAATATGTGGCCGAGGATGGCAGTCGTCAGACGCCCGTAATGCTTCATCGGGCAATTCTTGGATCGCTGGAAAGATTCATCGGTATTCTTATCGAAGAACACGCGGGTGCTTTTCCAACATGGTTGGCTCCAGTACAAGTGGTCGTGATCAATATCACCGATTCTCAGGCCGAATATGCCTCAAATGTAACAGAAACCTTGAAGAAACAGGGATTTCGTATCATTTCGGACTTGAGAAATGAGAAGATCGGGCTTAAAATCCGCGAGCACACATTACAACGTGTTCCCTATATGCTGGTAACTGGCGATAGGGAAGTTGAAAATAAAACTGTGGCCGTGCGTACCCGGGAAGGTAGAGATCTCGGAGTGATGACCCTCGAGGAGTTCAGTGAGTTGCTCCAGAGGGATATTGCGACGCACGGTCGCGTTGTTTCGGAGGAATGAAATATCGCTGCTGACAAGAAGAATCGTGTAAACGATGCGATTACCGCACCAGAGGTTCGCTTAATCGGCCCGGATGGAGAACAGATAGGTATCGTTACACTGGAACAGGCCAAGGAGATCGCTGCTGAAAAACGTCAGGATCTGGTCGAGATTGTCCCCAATGCGGAACCGCCAGTTTGCCGCATTATGGACTTTGGCAAGTATAAATTTGAGCTCAATAAAAAACGTAATGCTGCCAAGAAGAAACAGAAGCAGATACAAATCAAGGAGATCAAGTTCCGCCCTGGTACAGATGTTGGTGACTACAATATCAAACTGCGGAAACTACGAAATTTCCTTGAGAATGGAGATAAGGTCAAGGTAACCATGCGCTTCCGGGGACGCGAAATGGCTCATCAGGAAATTGGCCTGGATGTGTTGAAAAGAATTGAAGAGGATCTCTCTGATTTGGGTACGGTTGAACAATATCCCAAGACAGAAGGTCGGCAAATGGTGATGGTTATCGCCCCAAGAAAGAATTAAGACTTTGGAGATTATGAGAAATGCCTAAAATCAGAACCAACCGTGGTGCAGCGAAACGTTTCAAGCGTACGGCGTCTGGCAAGATCAAGCATCGTCAGTCCTTTACCAGTCATATCCTGACAAAAAAGAGCCCGAAAAGGAAAAGACATCTGCGTAAAAACATTGTCTTGCAGTTGCCTGATCAAAAGCTTGTCGACAAATTGTTGCCTTATTCATAAGAATTTCATGACCGATCAGAACACAGAGGAATTAAGTCATGCCAAGAGTAAAGAGAGGCGTCACCGCACACGCCAAACATAAAAAGGTCATCTCCCAAGCGAAAGGATATAGGGGCCGCCGTAAAAACGTCTATCGTGTTGCAGTACAGGCTGTCACCAAGGCCGGCCAATATGCCTATCGCGATCGCCGTCAGCGCAAACGTCAGTTTCGTGCTTTATGGATTGCCCGTATCAATGCAGCAGCACGACAAAATGGATTATCTTACAGCCGTTTCATGAATGGTCTGTCCAAGGCATCCATCGATGTTGATCGAAAAGTGCTGGCTGAGCTGGCAGTCAATGATGCGGCAGCTTTTAGCCAACTTGCCGAGCAGGCTAAAAAAGCACTCGCAGCCTGATCATTCCGTGCCTTATGGGCACAGTTGGGATTGTTACCCTTGGGGAAAGGCATCTACCTTTCCCCATTTTGTTTAAAACCAGAATAAATCAAAAACAATGTACGACATTGAAGAAGTCGTTAAAGGTGCCATTCAAGCGATTGATGCAGCTGAGGACCTTGAGACACTGGATCACATCCGAGTTCAATATCTGGGCAAGAAAGGTAAACTGACCGCACTGCTGAAACAGCTCGGACAGTTACCAGCCGAGAAACGACGGGAAGCAGGTCAGACGATCAATACTGCAAAGACCAAAGTCGATGAAGCGATCCAGGCAAAAAAGGATGCGCTGGAGATGGCTGTTCTGAATCAGAAGCTGACTTCGGAGACTGTTGATATTACCCTTCCTGGAAGAGGGCAGGAAACAGGCGGATTACACCCTGTGACCAGAACGTTGGAAAGAATCAAGTCGATTTTGATCCCGGCCGGGTTTGAAGTGGCAGAAGGTCCTGAAATCGAAGATGATTTTCATAATTTCGAAGCATTGAACATCCCTTCTGATCATCCAGCTCGTGCCATGCACGATACGTTTTATATCGATGAACATACAGTGTTGCGAACACATACTTCACCTGTCCAGATCAGGACACTGGAAAATCAGCAGCCACCATTGAGGATCATTGCTCCGGGTAGAGTCTATCGTTGCGATTCTGATCTGACCCATACCCCGATGTTTCATCAGGTAGAGGGTTTGATGGTGGATGAGAATGTCAGTTTTACTGATCTGAAAGGTCTGATCCAGGATTTCCTCAGAGCATTTTTTGAAAAAGAAGATCTTCTTCTCCGTTTTCGTCCTTCTTATTTCCCCTTTACCGAGCCTTCAGCAGAGGTGGACATTCAGTGTGTCATGTGTGGGGGAGAAGGATGTAGAGTCTGTGGCAAGTCAGGCTGGCTGGAAGTACTGGGTTGTGGCATGGTGCATCCAAATGTCTTCAAGTCAGTCGGGATCGACAACGAAAAATTTACAGGTCTTGCTTTCGGCCTTGGAGTAGAGCGTCTGGCCATGTTGCGGTATGGCGTGAATGATCTCCGTTTGTTCTTTGAAAATGATCTTCGCTTCTTGAAGCAGTTCAGGTGAGCCTATGAAATTCAGTGAAAAATGGTTAAGGAAATGGGTTAATCCCCCGCTAACAACGGATGAACTGACCGATATGCTGACCATGGGCGGACTGGAAGTGGACAGTGTTGCACCTGCGGCCCCCGAATTTTCTGGTGTGGTTGTAGCTAGGATCATTTCAGCCGAACCTCATCCCGATGCCGACAGGCTTCAGGTCTGCAAAGTCAATAGGGGTGGAGAAGAAAATATTGATATTGTCTGCGGAGCTGCTAATGCCCGTACCGGTTTGGTGACGGCTCTGGCGACAGTAGGTGCCGTGCTCCCTGGAGGGATGAAGATCAAAAAGGCGAAATTGCGGGGTGTTCCTTCCTTCGGAATGCTGGCTTCTGCTGCTGAGCTGGGGCTTGAGGACAAGGCAGAAGGAATTATTGAACTGCCTGCAGATGCTCCAGTGGGGCAGGATTTGCGTGACTATCTGGGGCTTGATGATACAGTAATCGAGGTCGATCTAACCCCAAACCGGGGTGACTGTTTCAGTATTCGCGGGATTGCACGGGATGTGGGCGTCTTGTGCAACACGGATGTTCAGGAGCCTGAAATTGCAAAAGTGGATGTGGGGACGGACAGGACACTTTTGGTTCAAATCAAGGCGACTGAGGCCTGTCCTCGTTATGTAGGTCGTGTCATTACCGGGATCAACCCGAACGCTGAAACACCTATCTGGATAAAGGAAACATTACGCAGAAGTGGGTTACGACCTATCCATCCCATTGTCGATATCACTAATTTCGTGATGCTGGAACTGGGCCAGCCCATGCATGCCTTCGATTTAGATAAATTGGAAGGTGGGATCATTGTTCGTCATGCGAATGATGGAGAGAAACTCTCACTGTTAGATGGGCAGGAGATTATCATGAAGCCAGATACACTGGTGATCGCGGATCACAACCAAGCACTTGCTCTTGCCGGGATCATGGGTGGTTCAGAATCAGCCGTGTCTGAAGAGACGGTAAATATCTTCCTTGAGAGTGCTTTCTTCACCCCACGGGCATTGGCTGGTAAGGCACGAAGGTATAAGGCTCAGACTGATTCGTCTCATCGTTTTGAACGGGGTGTCGATTTCGATCTGCAGGAAAGGGCAACTGAAAGAGCGAGCGCATTGATCCTCAATATCTGTGGCGGACAGGCGGGACCGGTCAGTTTGATGGAATCTGCTGGTAATTTACCTGAAAGATCAGAAATTGTGCTTCGAAAGGAGCGTATCTCGCGTCTTCTGGGAGCCCAGTTCGATGATCAGGATATTGAAAATTACCTCTCCCGATTGGGAATGCATGTTGATTCACATGCGAGTGGATGGCGTGTCACCGCTCCTTCTCACCGTTTCGATATCGAAATCGAGGCTGATTTGATCGAAGAAATTGCCAGAGTGATGGGGTATGACAGACTGCCTGCGAGCAAGCCCGTGATTTCTATGTCGATTAAGTCACAACCAGAAGCAGAGATCGAGTTACAACGTTTACGTTCCGTCCTGATTGCGAGAGGGTATCAGGAGGCGATCACCTACAGTTTCGTTGAACAAGAGAACCAGTATGCCTTGATGCCAGATCTCGACGCAGTTCCTTTGGCGAACCCGATTTCCAGTGATATGGCCGTGATGCGTACTTCTTTATTGCCAGGCCTTCTTCAAGCATTGATCTATAATCTCAATCGTCAACACAATCGCATCAGGTTGTTCGAAACTGGTTTGATATTTTACATGGATAACAAGGGAATAGAGCAACAAAACGTCTTCGGAGGAATTGTAACAGGCCATGTTTTGCCCGAACAATGGGGAGTTAAGGGCTCGCCTGCCGATTTCTTCGATCTCAAGAATGATGTCGAGGCCCTATTGTCCCTTTCGGGTACTCCCGAGGAGTATACTTTCAGCAAGGTACAGCATGCTGCGCTACATCCAGGACAATCTGCCGTAATCCTCAGACAGGGCAAGGAGATAGGTTATCTGGGCATGGTCAGCCCTACTATTTTGAAGAAACTGGATCTTGACCAGGATATAGGATTTTTCCAGCTGGATCTCAATGAAGTTCTGAATGGTAGGGTTCCAGAATTCGAGCCAATCTCAAAATTTCCACTGGTACGTCGTGATATTAGCCTGTTGGTGGATAAAGATGTTGAAATAGCACAAATTGTTTCCAGTATTAGGGAAAATGCTCCAGAGACTCTCACAAACTTGCAGTTGTTTGATGTTTATCAGGGCGAAGGTATTGATTCGATGAAAAAAAGTGTGGCATTAGGCTTGATCTTTCAGGGAACTTCGAGCACTCTAGTAGATCATCAAATTGATGAATCAGTCAATGCGATACTAAAAAAACTAGAAAAGGGTTTAGGGGCAACGCTCAGGTAGGGGCAACGCAACGAATTGCACTGAGCTGGTTTTCAGAAGTCTATCGAGGTCACGATTCAAACTATGGCACTAACCAAAGCAGATATGGCAGAAATGCTGTTCGAGGAGCTTGGGCTCAATAAACGGGAGGCAAAGGAACTCGTCGAGATGTTCTTTGCAGAAATTCGTGCGGCATTGAGTTCAGGAGAGCAGGTCAAGTTATCCGGTTTTGGCAATTTCGATCTTCGTGACAAAAACCAGCGACCAGGAAGAAATCCTAAAACCGGTGAGGAAATCCCGATCAGTGCACGCCGTGTTGTCACATTCAAGCCCGGGCAAAAACTGAAAACCAGGGTGGAAGCATATGCTGGAAGCAACGAATAATAATGAACTTCCCGTCATACCGGGTAAAAGGTATTTTACGATCGGGGAAGTCAGTGAACTTTGTGCAGTAAAGCCGCATGTTTTGAGGTACTGGGAACAGGAATTCCCACAGTTGAGTCCTATCAAACGGCGCGGTAATCGGCGTTATTACCAAAGGCAGGATGTAATTCTGATCCGTCAGATAAGAAGTCTTCTTTATGAACATGGTTTTACCATTGGTGGTGCTAGACAACGGCTCTCCGGTGAGGAGAGTAAGGCTGATTCTGAGATGAGTCAGCAGATCGTTCGCCAGCTACGTGGTGAGCTTGAAGAGGTTCTGGATATTCTGAAACGCTGAGACGTTCGTTCGGATTGGTTTCCGTCTGATATCAAAATCCACGACAGTTTATCGGGGCGTGGCGCAGTCTGGTAGCGCACCGCAATGGGGTTGCGGTGGTCGGAGGTTCAAATCCTCTCGCCCCGACCAGTTTTTAGCCTGTATCTCTTTTCAATCCATCATACGCAGAAGGGAGTTTCTCTCTTTACTTTTCTGGAACACGCTTCTTTCCAATAAAGGTTTGTCGTTAATTGACGACAAATCATCTGATACTATGAAGATCTGAACGTGAACAAATGCTTCGATAACAATATTTTTCACTGGGTTTTCATGTCACTGAATTAGTATTTATGACTTGATTTCAAATCTTTAACCTGTGAGGAATCTCATCAATGTGTGGAATAGTAGGTGGTGTTGCCCAGCGAGATGTTGCTCCCATTTTACTGGAAGGCCTGAAACGCCTTGAATATCGAGGTTACGACTCTGCCGGAATGGCAGTAATAAGCCCTGAAGGTAATATCAAACGGATCAGGGTCTTGGGAAAAGTGGCCGGATTGGAAGAGGCGATACAGAAAGACCCTCTGCCCGGTTCGATCGGTATTGCCCATACTCGATGGGCGACACATGGCGAACCCAGTACCAGTAATGCCCATCCCCATATTTGTCGGGATAAGGTTGCGCTCGTGCACAATGGTATCATCGAAAATCACGAAGCTTTGCGTAAACAGCAGCAGAAACAGGGCTATGAGTTTACATCACAAACTGATACGGAAGTTATTGTTCATCAAGTCTATGCTCATATGGAAGAAGGCGTGGATCTTTTGGACGCTGTAAAGGCGACAATTCCTGAGCTTGAAGGGGCCTATGCTCTGGGTGTGATCAGTAACGAAGAACCCGATCGCTTGGTGGCCGCAAGGTTTGGTAGCCCACTGGTCATCGGTGTCGGAATTGGTGAGTATTTCATCGCCTCGGATGTTTTCGCTTTATTACCTGTAACGCAACGTTTTATCTTTCTCGAAGACGGTGATATCGCTGATATCCATCGTGACTCTCTGGTGATATTCGACAAAACCGGCAAACAGGTTGATCGACCTGTCTCAACTTCAGAGTTGTCTGCTGATGCGACCGACAAGGCAGGGTATCGGCATTACATGCTGAAGGAAATTTTCACTCAACCTCGGGCGATCGCAGACACTCTTGAAGGGCGGATCCTGAATGGAAGGTTGGCAGAGGGTATCTTTGGTCCTCAGGGAGACGATATCCTGGACAAAGTTAGGGCTGTCCAAATCGTTGCCTGTGGTACCAGTTATCATGCAGGGTTGGTTGCAAAATACTGGTTTGAATCGATAGCGAAGATCCCTTGCCAGATTGAGGTGGCCAGTGAGTTCAGGTATCGTGATCACGCGGTTTTACCGGACACACTGTTCGTGACCATCTCTCAATCTGGTGAAACAGCGGATACACTGGCTGCACTGAAAGTGGCCAAAAAGCTGGGTTTCGATCATTCTCTGGTTGTTTGTAATGTCCCAGAAAGTTCGCTCACCCGTGAGTCTGATCTTGTTCTCTTGACTCGAGCGGGCCCAGAGATCGGTGTCGCCTCAACAAAGGCATTTACTACCCAGTTGGTTGCATTGATGCTACTGGTGATAGGCCTTGCCCGACGTAACGGTATGAGTGAGGAGCAGGAGAAAGAGTTGATCAGACAACTGGAAAGCCTGCCCGGCAAAGTAAATGCTGCTCTGGAACTGAATGATCGGATCGAGTTGCTTGCAGAACGCTTTTCTCACAAACATCACGCACTCTATCTTGGTCGCGGTACTATGTATCCGATTTCTATGGAGGGTGCTTTGAAGATCAAAGAGATCTCCTACATCCATGCCGAAGCCTATCCTGCAGGAGAGCTGAAACATGGTCCATTGGCACTGGTGGATGAAGATATGCCCATTATTGCTGTTGCGCCCAACAATAATCTCATCGAAAAACTAAAATCAAATCTTGAAGAGGTGCGTGCACGTGGGGGAGAACTCTATGTTTTTGCCGATGTCAGTGTTGACATGAATGATTCTGAAGGGGTAACTGTACTCAATGTTGCTTCGGTTGAAGATACAATCGCGCCCGTGATTTATACCATACCATTACAGCTTTTTTCTTATCACGTTGCAGTTATTAAGGGTGCAGATGTGGATCAACCACGAAATTTGGCAAAATCGGTAACGGTGGAGTGAACGGTAAGCTAACTGTAAATGAAACGTTAATTTTCTTTGTGTTCAAGCTTTTTCACAGTTCATTCTGGTTACTGAACCATTAACTTGTATACAATGAATCATTGATTATAAAGAAAAAACTTGGACCTGTGCAAAACGTGACGAGCGATAACTCAACTACAAGGCAGCCACGCATACTCGTTGTGGATGATGACAGTGATGTACTTGCACTCTTAGCTAAATGGCTCAAGGATGAGAAATTCGATGTCGTCACGGTAAGTTCTGGTAAGGACGCGCTGGCCCAGATCGGTATCACTCGCCCTGATCTGGTTCTTACTGATTTGGTAATGGATGAAATGGATGGCATGGCACTGCTTTCTGAAATCCACCGTCAAAAGCCGTTACTCCCAGTTATTATGCTGAGCGGTCAGGCAAAGATCCCGGACGCCGTCAAAGCTACCCACTTGGGATCATCCGCTTTTCTGACCAAACCTGTTGAAAAAGATGAACTCATTGAGCAAATCCGCAAGCATCTTCATCTGTCTGGAGACAATAGCAACGGGAAAATTCCTTTCGGAGAAGATATCATCTATCGGAGTTCGGTCATGGCAGAACTTATCGAACAGAGCCGGGCTGTTGCGGATAGCGATATTACCGTTTTCATCACGGGGGAGACTGGAACGGGCAAGGAGATCCTGGCCAAAGCAATCCACGATGCAAGTCCAAGGAGGGATCGCCCATTTATCGGTGTCAATTGTGGGGCGATTCCCGAGCAATTGCTTGAGTCTGAATTATTCGGCCACGAAAAAGGTGCTTTCACCGGTGCGATGACGCAACATGACGGCCTTTTCAAGGCTGCCGATGGCGGGACTCTCTTTCTGGACGAAATTGGTGATATGCCTCTCGATCTCCAGGTAAAACTTTTAAGGGTATTGCAGGATTTTCAGGTACGCCCTGTCGGTTCTGTACGAAGTGTTCCTATCAATGTAAGGATCATTTCTGCAACCCACAACAACCTGGAACAGGCGGTCAAGGAGGGGACATTCAGAGCTGACCTGTATTATCGTCTGAAAGTCGTACCCCTATCGATCCCGGCATTGCGTGAACGACCGGAAGATATTGAATTATTACTCGATTATTATCTGGAAAGATTTTCCAGAAAACGTGGTGAGCCGAAGAAGTCGTTCTCACCAGAAGCTCTAAGTCACCTGATATCTGCACCATGGCCCGGTAATGTGAGACAATTGATCAATGTGGTTGATCTGTGTGCCACAATGAATAAAACTGATATCATTCCCTTGAGTATGGTACAGAAAGCGCTGGGTGAGGAAGAGGGTGATCTACGTACATTGAAAGATGCCAAGCACTCTTTTGAAAGGGATTATCTGATCAGTGTTCTGCAGCTTACCAAGGGACAGGTTGCAAGCTCAGCCCGGATTGCTGGCAGAAATCGGACAGAGTTTTATAAGTTACTGAATGCACATAATATAGACCCTGCCGATTTCAGAAAGCCACCAGGTAACTAACTTTTAATGAGAAAAGGGAAGGGGAAATTCTTGGACAAGATAATCGTACAATGTGATCCGGATCTCGAAGATCTGATTCCTGGCTATTTGAATAACCGTGAGAAGGATATCGTTGCCATTAGGGAGTCACTTGATTCTGGCGATTTTGAGAAAGTGCGGACGCTGGGACATAGTATGAAAGGTTCCGGTGGTGGTTACGGGTTTGATGAGGTTACAAGAATGGGTAGTAGGATTGAGAGTGCAGCTTTAGCAAAGGATGTTGAAGGTGTAGAAGAAGCCTTGCAGGAACTCGAAGATTATATCAACAGAGTAGAGGTTGTCTTTTCCTAAAAAGGAAAATCTTTTCCATATACTGATCTGTAGGGACGATTGCTGCGATAATTAAAGATAAAGAATTCGCAGAGTTTCAGCTTCCTGTCATTAAATAGTCCAACAATGATCCAACCAGAACAAAACAGTTTCCCACTGTACATTCCATGGAAAATGCAGACGCAATATTATGGGAGGGAGATTTGAAGGAATACCGCCTACCTTCCCGACGTTTCATCTATGCGGTGACAACGATTTTGGGGCTTTCTTTTACCTTGATCCTCTTTCTACTGGCTTGGTCCAATTCCATCGACAATGAGAAAAAGGAGTTCGCTTTTGAGGCGGTTTCTATAAGTTCCCAGGTAAAACGGGGAGTGACTGCTGCGGACGATGTCACATCGACCATTGCCAAGATGCTGGTTTCAGTACCTGATATGAACAAGCAATCATTCGAATCGTTGGCCCGCTTTTATATTAAACGCCATCCGTTCATTGATTCAATCTCATATCATCAATTGAAATCAGAAGACAGCAGGATCACAGAAAACGAGATCATCGCACACTTTTTATCTTGCATTTTCTCTGTTTCCAGAATTGGTGGAGTAAGTTGCCGGGATTATGATGATTATCTGGAAATCGAACAGATACGGAATGCGATTAGCGCTGCAATCGAGACTGGAGAAGTTGTACCTACCCCAACAGTAAGAGCAGGAAGTGACAAAACCGCTTACTTGTTGATCAAATCAGTGAATACGGCAGCTAAGGCAAAGGCTGATGGATTAGTATTCGTCATGATCAATCCAGTTGAACTTCTCGGCAACTCCTTACCCGGGTCGTTAGCGGTGAGATTACAGAGTGAGTCGGAGGGTCTGGTGGGCCGTCAGTTGCTCTATCGTCAGAACGGCTTCGAGGATAATGTCGATGGCTGGCTGATCACCAAACTGAGTGAAGAGGCGCTGGTTCAGTTTCCCTACTATTCTACAAAGCTGACTATCCAACGGCCTCTCTATTGGAGTGATCTCGATCAGGAACTCATTCTTATCGCCTTGTTCCTTGGAGCTGGAGTCACTCTCTTATTGATTGCACTTGCTCGGGCGAAGGAGATCCAGGCGAGAGACTTGCTGGAAAGGAACCGGGAAATCGAGCGTCAGGTGGAACAACAAACGAGGGAGCTTGCAACCACCCGTGACAAGGCTCTCGAAGCATCTCGGGTAAAATCTGAGTTTCTTGCCAGTATGAGCCATGAGATCAGGACCCCTCTGAATGCAATCATCGGCATGGCCGAATTATTGTCAGAGACCCGTTTGACTGGTGAGCAGAACCGTTATGTCGATATCTTCAGAAAGTCCGGTGAAGCGTTGTTGAGTCTGGTAAATGATATCTTGGATCTATCGAAGATTGAGGCAGGTCAGCTTGTCATCGAGGAAATCGACTTCAATCTGCATCGGCTGGTAGAGGAAGCAACTGATATCTATTCACTGAAAACTGATGAAAGAGGTATTGAACTCATTTGCCAAATTGGTGCCGATGTTCCTGTCTGGGTCAAAGGTGACCCAGGTAGGATACGCCAGATCATTCTTAATTTGCTCGGTAATGCGATCAAATTTACCGAACGAGGAGAAATTGTTATTCGGTTACAGAAGGCCTCAGCTCAGGATGATTCAACACTTCTTCATTTCAGTGTCTCGGATACAGGTATTGGTATCCCTGAATCTAAACTCGAGGCCATTTTCGGAAGCTTCAATCAGGTGGATACTTCGACCACACGAAAATACGGAGGTACCGGTCTTGGACTGACAATCTCCAAGCGTCTGGCTGAAATCATGGGGGGGGAGATGTGGGTCGAGAGCCAGCAAGGCAAAGGCAGTACCTTCTACTTTACTATCAGGGTCAAAGAAGGGGAACCCGTTGGTGAATTCCCTTCTTCACCACCTGACTTGAAAGGACGAAGAGTTCTTATCATAGATGACAATGCCACCAATCGTTTGATCCTTCGTGAAACCCTGGAATCAAGAGGTGTGGTCGTTGTCGAAGGAGAAGACGGACCCTCTGGCATAAAAGCATACAAATCGGCAGTTCAGCAAGGTAAACCTTTCGATATCATCCTTTCCGACTGTCATATGCCCGGGATGGATGGATTTGACGTTGCCAGCGCTATCAAGAAAGAAGGAGGCAATACTAAAACCGTTCTGATGCTCTCATCATCGAAATTGACTCGCGATCTAGAGAAAGCCAGACAATGTGAGATAGGAGGTTATCTCGTCAAACCGGTTAAATCCGAAGAGCTATTCAAGGCCGTATCAGGCTTTCTTGATGTGTCGCCTATCAGTGACAGTCAGTATCTTAATACTATTGAGCAAAAATCTTTTGTGGGTTGTGCCCCTATTCTACTGGTCGAAGACAATGAAGATAACCGGCTATTGATCAATGCATATTTGAAAAAGACCACCTTCGAAATAGAGGAGGCTGAAAATGGTCAGGTTGCTGTTGAAAAGTTCAAGAAGGGCCAATATAGCTTAGTGTTGATGGATGTCCAGATGCCAGTAAAGGACGGCCATACGGCCACACGGGAAATCAGGCAATGGGAGCAGGAAAATGGTCGGGAACCCACACCAATTATCGCTCTGACAGCGCATGCCGTAAAAGAAGATATGGAGAAAAGTATCGAAGCCGGTTGTAATTCCCATCTAACCAAACCGATCAAAAAAGCAACCTTGTTACAGATGATTGACAAATTCATGAGATGAAATAATGGCTAGTTTATTTATTTATTCATCAGAATGAATAGTCCAGGCAGATAATCGGCATTTAAAAACCGGAATATCTGGCAGTTTGATCTGTCGTTATTCTGCGACATGAAAGATGAGCACCATTCTATCCTGAATTTTTAAGATTTTCAGCCCGAACACATCCCAATTGTCACAACAATGTTAAATGTAACATGTTGTTATTAAAGAAATTGTCTGCTTGTTTTTTATTCTTCTGATATGCACTATGTTCCCTGTTATACACGCTGCTACAGGGAAGTGTTTTATCCGGGCAAAAGTATCTTGGAAATCGTATTCTACTTCGCAAAAGATCTAAATCTATTTGCCGATATCTTCTGTAAGCAAGGGAAAATCAGAATGAAACGTCTCTCGGGAAGCGAATTATCATAATGTACAGAATCTTCAGACACTATGTCCCCAAAACAATCGTCATGCTCATGGTAGCGGAGATTGTTATTTTTTTTGTATCTGTCTATCTGGGAGTCATTTTAAGATTTTTCGATTGGGGAACCTTTCATGTCTATCATATTGAAGGCTCATTGCAA
Organism: Gammaproteobacteria bacterium; assembly: GCA_026984775.1. Classification (GTDB taxonomy): domain Bacteria; phylum Pseudomonadota; class Gammaproteobacteria; order CAJXQU01; family CAJXQU01; genus CAJXQU01. The sequence continues at coordinate 40,626 of JALSRM010000029.1, read as the reverse complement.
TCCATTTTTCCTCGGGCAGTTGTCTTTACGCTTGTAATGTTTGGTGTAATGACAACTATGGGCCTTTATCAGCGGGATTACCGTGAGGGTCCGAAGACCACCTTTGTCAGGATCGTAGTCAGTTTTTTTATCGGGCTATTACTGATGACGTTGATCTTCTATATGGCACCAGTTTTGACACTGGGCAGAGGGGCTTTCGGGATGGCGTTTTTTATCGCCTTCATCGGTATTATCTCCAGCCGGTTCCTCTGTTTTCATCGAACCGATATAGCATGGCAGAAAAATTTACTTGTACTGGGTACGGGCAAGACTGCACAGTTGATTTCTTTTTTGAAGCGAAAAACGGATCACCGAGGGATTAGGATTCTTGGATTTGCTGCGATTGGAAACGATGAACGGTTGATCCCGGACGAGCGAATTGTCAGCCTGGACAACAAGTCTTTGCTTGACTATGTCAAGGAAAACGATATTGATGAGATCGTCGTAGCAGTCGATGATCGCCGAAATACCTTACCAATAGACGATATCCTTCGCTGCAGAATGCACGGAATACAAGTGATTGATGTATCTACCTTCTATGAACGCCAGTTGGGGAAAATAAAACTTGATTCGCTCTACCCCAGCAATTTTATATTCTCCGATGGCTTCAGGCAGGCAGCAATCAAGTCCTCAACCAAACGTGTCTTCGATGTAATCGTGAGTTCGTCTTTATCATTCCTGACACTTCCGGTGATGGGTTTAACCGCTCTTGCAATTTTTGTTGAATCAGGCTTTAAAGGACCGATTATTTATCGTCAGATACGTGTTGGAATGAATGGAAAACCATTTGAAATACTTAAATTTCGCAGTATGCGGGTGGATGCCGAGAAGGATGGTGTTGCACAGTGGGCCAAAACCAATGACAGTAGGATTACCAAAGTGGGATCATTCATTCGCAAAACCCGCCTGGATGAATTGCCACAACTTTATAATGTTCTTCGCGGAGATATGAGTTTTGTGGGCCCGAGACCGGAACGCCCACAGTTTGTCGCAGAGCTAGCCAAGACAATTGAATATTACGAGATGAGACATCATGTAAAACCTGGTATTACTGGCTGGGCACAGATCTGCTATCCCTATGGTGCCTCAGAAGAAGATGCCAGAGAAAAATTGCAGTATGACCTCTACTACCTGAAAAATTACAGCCTGTTTCTTGATTTGACAATTATTTTACAGACTATTCAGGTGGTTCTCTGGAGCAAAGGAGGTCGTTGAGCTACCAGTTTTCAGAGGTTGATAAAGTAAAATTAAGTGTACTTAATCGAGTTAGGGTACACTAACCGGAGTATTGGTATTAAGATCAGTAAATTATAGGGTTGTATGACCATTTTAATTACTATGGACTATAGAATACTTCACTAACAGCATGATCAGTAAACGATATCCAAAGAGTTCCCGGGGGGTGCATTACCATGGGTAGGGCTGTGTGATCACAAATTTATGGAATAGTTGGTCGATTCAGATCTTGCAGTTATATGAATTGAGTCGATAGTGTCAACTTGGAATTAATATTACATTCAAGAGTTTTATAGAAAATATGCAAGAAACAATAGAGCAGTTAAAAATACTTTTTAGAAACTTCTGGGAACATAAATGGTTGGCATTGATGACAACAATTCTGTTTTCAGTGATTGGGTGGACCGCTGTGGTTATGGCACCTGACCGGTATGAAGTAACTACAAGAGTATATGTGGATTCTCGCTCAATGTTGCGACCTCTGCTCAAAGGGCTTGCTGTTGATAGTTCCGTAACGGAGTCTACTGCAGAAATCATGAAACGTATCCTGCTGGCCCGACAGAACCTTGAAAAGATCGCAAAGAAATCCGAGCTGGATGCAAATATAGAAACTCCTGAAGCATATGAAAGAATGATCAAGATTCTTTCAGAAAAAATTATGATTACAGGTGGGCGTGAGATGGATAATATCTATACCATCACCTATACCCACCGTGATCCGGTTATGGCCAAAAAGGTGGTACAGGCCTTTCTTGACATGTTTATCGAAAAAGTCACAGGTGCGAATCGACTGGATACAAACGTAACAAAGAAGTTTCTTGATGAGAAGATTGCAGACTATGAAGTTCGTCTGGCAAAGGCCGAAGAAAGGCTGAAAGAGTTCAAGAAACAATATCCAGGTGTTGTAGGAACTGATGACAAGACATATTTTACCCGACTGGAAGAGATGAAAAAACAGTTGCAGTCTGCGAGACTGGAACTCCAGGAACAACAGCACAGAAGAGCGGCCCTAGCACAACAACTGAAAACGACTCCCCGTTATACCGGTACAGGTCTGGGAAGCAGAGGAGGGAGTGTCGGACAAACCCCTATCGATCTCAAAATTCAGGAGGCGCAGGCTGAAATTGAAGGGTTATTGCTAAAGTATTCAGATCAACATCCAGATGTGAAAGCAGCAAAAAGAAGGCTTATCCAACTGAAAGCGCAAAAAGCAGCGGGTGTGACTGGTGCTGAAGGGAAAAAAGATACAAACGCAGGCGTGGCTCCCATAGCATTGGCAAATCCCTCCTACCAGACGCTTAAACTCGCATACAGCGAGGCCGATGCAATGGTTGCGGCTCTTGAAACCAGAGTTCAAGAATATAAAAAACAACTTGCAGAGCTTGAAGCCAATGCAGATACCTTACCTGATATTGAAGCAAAACTTGCCAGTCTGAACAGGGACTATCAGGTCAATAAAAGAGAATATGAGGAATTACTTAAAAGAAGGAGTGCTGCAGATATCTCTGAAGGGGTGAATAACGCGGATGAATTACAATTTGAAATTATCGAACCGCCACGTGTTCCACTTGCGCCAGTTGGTCCTAACAGAATTAAATGGATTACTGTAGTTTTCCTGATGGCATTGGGTGTTGGTGCTGGACTTGCCATTTTACTCTCAATGATGAACCCGAAAATTTATGACAAACAATCTGTGAAGAATCTGACGACCTTGCCTGTTCTTGGTACAGTTTCACACCTTGGAGGTGTTGGTATCCATCTGAAAAAAGGAATGGGCAATATCACATATTCAATCACTGCCGGTATTCTGTTACTCGTCTACGCAGCACTCGTCATGGCCTATTTATTTGATGTAGGTATAGTTCAGGATCTGGCCGGGTTTGATGTGAAACGGGTAGAAGAGCAACTCGGAGATGGTGTTTTAGATCCGATAAAGGACGCTCTTGAAGAAATATAGGATTATGAGAATAAAAGATTATGAGTATCATAGAAAAAGCAGTTGACAAGCTAACGAATGAGCCGATAACACCGAATAAAGTTGTTGAGCAAAAGGAATCAGAGACTGTTTCACCGGTTTTTGGAGAAGTTCTTGCCGAGGCCGATCGTGTCAGCGGCCACAGATTTTCAAGTGCCGATCAGAAAAATATAGGTCCATCTGCTTCTGATACTGAGGCTTCAGAAACTGTATCAATTGATCTGAAGCAATTACAGAAAGAGCACATAATTCTTTCCGAAGAAGATAATCCACGACTCCATGAGGAGCTGCGAATGATCAAACGCAGGTTACTCGTAAATGCCGCTGGATTGGGTGATTCTCCAGTTGATAAAGGGAATCTCATTATGGTGACAAGTTCAGTCCCTGATGAAGGCAAGACATTTATCGCAACAAATCTGGCCATGAGCATTGCCCGTGAAATTGACCGAACTGTTCTGTTGGTTGATGCAGATATCGCAAAGTCTGATGCAACCAAATCTTTTGGACTTGCAGGGAGACGAGGTCTGACAGATTACCTCAAAGGTGATGCCGAATTACATGAAGTATTACTCAAAACAGATATCGAAGGCTTGACTGTATTACCAACAGGAAACAAAGTGAGCAATTCAACCGAACTTATGTCCAGTAATCGTATGGCATCGATGATTGAAGAGTTTGCCAGTCGATATAAGGATCGAATAATTATTTTTGATTGTCCGCCTATCCTTGTGACGAGTGAAGCCCCAGTTCTGGCCAGCCTTGTTGGTCAGGTTGCTTTTGTCGTTCGTGCAGGTGAAACAAAAGAGGTGGAATTTATCAACGCCATAGAACGCCTTGATCATTCCAAATATGTTGGTTTGATTCTGAATCAAAGTAGTGAAGAGGCAGAATCAGGATACTATGGTTATTACCATAGGTAACTTATCAGCTCTGCCGAATGCCTTGGAAGATTCCCTGAAACAGAATTGGCAGGAAATTAAAGGATCGAAAACATAAAAGCTCATGTATCAAGAATATTACAATTTCACAGGCAAACCGTTCCAGTTAACGCCTGACCATAGATTCTTTTTTGAAAGTGATGGGCATAAGCGTGCCTTGTCCTACCTTTTGTATGGAATAAAGGCAGGAGAAGGTTTTATCGTCATTACCGGGGATGTGGGGACTGGTAAAACAACACTGCTGAATGCCCTATCTGATGAGCTTGAAAACAAGCATATTATCACAGCAAAAGTCGTCACAACCCAGGTTCAGGAAGATGATCTCTTAAGAGTAGTCGCCGCCGAGTTTGGTCTTTCTTATGATGGAGTTTCAAAGGCGGTTCTACTAAAAAACCTTGAAACATTTTTCAGACAGCTGGCACATGAAGGGAAAAGAGCTCTTTTGCTTGTTGATGAGGCACAAAACCTTCCACCACGTTCGATTGAAGAATTACGTATGTTGTCAAACTTTCAGATGGAAGGAAGAGCTCTATTACAAAGCTTTCTTCTGGGGCAGAGAGAGTTCAGGGCAACAATGAGGTTGCCACAGTTTGAACAGCTACGACAGCGTGTGATCGCTGCTTATCATCTCAAGCCTATGACCCGTGAGGAAACAGAAGGCTATATTATTCATCGCTTGAAAATGGTCGGATGGAATGGGGATCCTATTTTTACTAGATTGGCTTTTGATGCAATTCATGAACATGCTCAGGGAATTCCGAGGAAGATAAATGTCTTTTGTGATCGACTGCTCTTGTGTGCCAGTCTTGAAGAAAGTCACGAGATTAACGAAAGAATTATTGAAATGGTCAGGGGTGACCTTATTGAGGAGTCGTGGGGAACGGATGAGCTTGATCCGGTTGCTGGTAACGGCTTACAACAGATGAGAACTGACGTTTCATCTACAAACCAGAATGCTGTAACAAGTGATCCATCACTCCTGCAACAGGAACAATTACTTAGTGCAATTGGAGCAGTCATAAAAAAAGAAATTGACAGCAAACTTGCTGAATTTCGAAATATGGAAACAGAACAGACAAAGGAACATTCACCTCAGCTTGTTTCGATTGAGAAAAATGAGCATCAAACGGAAAAACTTGAAGATCCCCTGGAAAAAGAAAAAATAGTTGTCCACGGCTTTTATCCACCAACAGAATCAGGTGAAGCAAAATAGTTTTTATTCAACCGACCATGGGGTAAAAAATCTTCTCCTTTTCTTTATAGTATAGATGAATCTCCTCTTCCCAATCTTCTCCTTTCATTATTGCAGTCAGAGAGGTTCTGAATGATTCCTTGGCTACAGTTTATTTATACATAATATTTTTTTATGGAAGGAAAGAGAAAAAAATTACTTATTCTTGTTGACACTAATGTCGGAGGAAAAGGGGGGGCAGAAACTCACCTATGGAATCTTCTCTCGAACCTTGATCAGTCTCTTTTATCGATAGACGTAATTTATTTTGATGCAGATGATATTGATCAAGTTACTAACAAGAAAAACATTCCGGGAATAAACTATTATAGGATTCCGCTAAGAAAAATCCATTCATTCTCATCCATTAAATACCATTTACAGATTCTGAAACTAATGCGTAATGGCAGATATGATGTTGTTATGTCTTTTTTTGAATCCTCTGACATCATCACTGCCATCTTGGGTAGGCTTTCTGGGATAAGGAACCGAATCTCGAACAGAAGAGACACTGGTTTCAAAAACAGCAGAAAAATTGCACTCGTATATAGTCATATAAACAAATATTTCACCGAATTCGTTGCTGTTTCTAATGCTGTAAAAAAATCGCTTGTTTTACAGGGTGTAAACCCAGAAAAAATCACAGTTATTCATAATGCGGTAGATTTAAACCAATTCATAAAAAATAATGGAAGCAAAATAAGACAGGAAAACTCTATTTCTGATAATGCACTGGTTTTTGGTATGGTGGCAAATCTTAACCCGGTCAAGAATCATGCATCCGTACTGCATGCTCTCAAGAAAATCCATAAAGAAGGGTATAAGGCTCATCTCATCCTGGCAGGTGATGGCCCACTGAGAGCGGATCTTGAGAAGCTGACAGAGGAACTTGGGCTTATATCCTTTGTACATTTTCTTGGAGCCCGGGAGGATATTCCAGATATTCTGGACTCCCTCGATATATTTATATTGGCGAGTCATACGGAAGGATTATCGAATGCACTTCTAGAGGCAATGGCATCAAGAAAACCTGTAATTGCATCGCGGGTAGGCGGGAATGTTGAAGTAATCGAAGATAGGGTCAATGGTCTTCTAGTCTCAACCGATTCTCAATCGATCTCTCAGGCTATGAAAGAGTTGGTGGAGTTACCAAATCTAAGGATAGAATTAGCAGGGAATGCATACCGAAGTATTCTTGACCAATTCTCGATTGACTACATGCTTCAAAACTATATGACACTTCTTGGTGTGCCAGATCAAAGAACGTCTCCAAACGCGAATGTTGGATATGAACACCTGTGAGGAAGATAAAATGAATGACTCTGTCATAATCAAGAAAAATCACAGGCAATCTTCTTTTGATACAAGTGACGAGGGTCCGATTAAACCAAACTATTTCCTTCTTCTCATAGTTTTTTTGATACCTTTACAGAATATTTATATTGGAAAGTTACCAAGCCTTGGTGGTGGAATTAATTTTCTCAACGTATCTATATTAATCGCATTTCTGATATGGAAAACGCGGCCTGAGCTAAATATCAAAACCCAAACCTCTCTCAATAAACCGATTATCTTTTATATCTTATCGCTTTTGTTTGCACTTGTAATGCGGAAGGTGACATTGGGAGAATTAACGGGCGAACATATTGCCCATGTCAAAGATATTTTACTGGCCCCTTTCTTATTTTTTATCACTCTAAACAGCGTGCGTGATCGAAAGGGGATCATTCTTGTTATCGGAGCAACCGTTATGCCATTGCTCTATATGTTTAAGGTGTTCTTTGCACAATATCGTGATGTTTCAAGCTGGCACTATGATGATGATTTAAGAATAAGGGGTACCTTTTCATTGCTTGGGAGTAATGAACTGGCGACCTTCTATTCTGCTTACACACTTTTGCTGATGGCCATTTTTTACTTTGTGAAAAATACAAAAGTAAGAGTTGTATTAGGAGTAATGATTTTTCTCAACCTCTTCAGCCTGGTCTATAGCTATTCACGAGGTGCATACCTTGGATTTGTTGTAGGACTGTTTGCTATGTTTTGGCATATCAACAGGAAACTGGTAATCATAATGATACCTGTCATGGTCCTCTTTGGTGGGGTTATGATTAACTTTCTCCCGACCTCTGTACAGGAACGGGTCGAGTCTATATTTGTTGAGGATGAATCGCAGAGGGATGAGTCAGCTCAATCACGTCTCATTTTTTGGGGGCTTGCATTCGAACAATTTCTGCAAAATCCGATCGTTGGCAAAGGGTTTCTGACATTCGTCGAATTCAATCCATATCATCTGGATACACATAATTACTACATGAAGTTACTCGCAGAACAGGGAGTCATTGGATTTATTATCTTTCTTGTACTCTTGTGGCGATCATCAAAGGTTGGAAGAAATCTATATGATGAATCGGACGATCCTCTGTATAAGGCTCTGGGAATAGGTCTATTTGGGATCGTTGTAAGTCTTGCTTTTGGCAATATCTTTGGCGATCGTTTTACACACTATCCACTATCAGCTTATTTCTACGTATACCTTGCATTAACCCTTAGAGCCTTGATTCTGACCAGAGAGAAAAGCCCAGTCAGGGATGTGCTTATCAGGAAGATTTGATGTCGATCAAGGTTTTACACTTACGGTCAAGTTCAGGTTTTTATGGGGCTGAAAGGGTCATTTTGACACTCATGAAACGGGGGGTAGAAAACGATCTTGAGACAAAACTTGCATGTATTGAGAATTATCTTACAGGCGACCAGTCCCTGTTGAAAAATGCAGAGCAGTCTGGGATGGATGTTTTTGAAATTCCATGCCGTAGAAGGTTGGATTTCACTACAATCAGATCGTTGATTCATTATTGTAGAGAAAATGAAATAAACATCATTCACAGTCATGATTATAAAAGTCATTTCTATGGGATCATGGCAACACGTTTTGTTAATTGTAGACATGTAGCAACACAGCATGGAAAAACTTCAGGGGACGTCAAGAACAGAGTATATGAGCTGATTGAGAATACCCTTCTGAAGATGGTGGACCATGTTACGGTAGTTTCACAATCACTTTATGATGACCTATCCTGCCGGGTTGGTGAAAATGTGTCATTAATCGCAAATGGCGTTGATGAAGCAAGTTTCAATCCGACAATCAAGGGTTTTGGTAAGGAGCATTGGGGTTTTGGTCAATCAACATTCGTTTTTGGAACGGTTGCCAGGATGAGTGAGGAGAAAGGACATAGAATTTTAATTGAAGCTTTCACAAAAACTCACCTTCAGCATGGCAATACTGGACTATTATTAGTGGGAACAGGCCCACTTTTCAGTGAACTCAAAGAGTTTACAAGGGAAAAGGGAATGGAGGACTGTGTGAAGTTTGTCGGCACACAAAATGAAATTGATCGTGTTTTGAATGATTTGGACTGTTATGTTTCCCCTTCCCTGACCGAAGGGATGCCAATGAGCATTCTTGAGGCAATGGCGTCTGCATTACCTATCGTAGCAACCGATGTTGGTGCAGTTGGCTACCTATTGAGAGGTGGAGTTGGAAGATTGGCTCACCCCGATAATGTTGATAGTCTCGCGAAGGAAATGAATTATATTATTGAAAATAAAAATCAATTACAGGTTATGGGAGGAAAAGCAAGAAAAAAGGCCGAAGATGAATTTAGCGCTGGCAAACAAAGTAGGGAGTTCAGCAGAATCTATCGTCAATTACATGCGTACAATTTATGACCATAAAGCAGAGATATCGACGATTTATCAAGCGTGCACTCTCCACAACTTTGAAAAATGTTGGACTGGTTGAGAAACGCCTGAAAAAAGGTGGTGTGATCATTCTTATGTTTCACAAGATAGATGAAATACTGGATCAGCTTCCATTAACAATACCGCCGTCTGTCTTTGATCAGATTCTTACAGAGCTTGAATCCCGTTCTGAAATTGTACCTATCGAGTCAATCCTTGATGATAATGGAGCTCTTATCACAGACAAGGAAGTAAAGTTTGTGATCACATTTGATGACGGTTATAAAAATAATTATGAGAAGGCCTACCCTATTCTGAAAAAACATAATGCTCCGGCTATTATCTATTTGAGCTATGGGCATATTCAGAATGATCTAATGTTTTGGTATGAAAGGTTATCATCCGGTATTAGGCAAACCTGTAAGAAAAGGGTTAACCTTACAGATATCGGTTCAGAAAATTTTACCTTATCAACTCCTGCAGATAAGGATTTTGCTGTAATAAAACTGAACCAATGGTTAAAACTATTCAGTCTCGAAAAAAGAATGCGATTGATTGATACAATTTTGGATCGACTCGAAGTGGCCGAAACAAAATTAGAACTCAGTCCCATGTTGTCTTGGGAAATGATAAAAGAGATGCAGGGAAACCAGATTACTTTTGGCTCACATACAATAACACATCCTATTCTGTCACGAGAAGACCCTGAAATCATTGAAAAGGAAATCGTTGAATCCAGACAGCTTATCGAGGATAAAATAGGGAAACCTGTTACTGGTTTTGCCTATCCAAACGGGACGGTTCAGGATTATAATGAGTTGGCACTTAGGTATGTGAGAAAGACTTATTTTCATGCATGCACAACGGAAACCGGTATTAATCATGAAGGACAGGATCCTCACCAATTATTGAGAATCAATGTTGATCCCGGAATGTGTATGGATGAGAATGGAAAATTCCTCCCAAATCTTTTCTGGGCCAAACTCACAGAGTTGATTTAATCAACCTCAGATCTAGGTAATTGCACATCTCGAGTGTAATCCAATTATATAAAAATACATGATGGATAGAAATAATAAAAAGAAAAAAGTTGGACTCATTATTGATAATCTGGGATCCAATCTTTGGATTAATGAGATTATCAGTGAAATTGATGAATCAGGCTTTGCAAGCTGTAATGTAGTCATTACTTCCATCTGTGGTAAAGGAAATACAACTACTCCATTCAGAACGTTACTTTATGATTTTTATTGCAAGCTAGATGAGTCTCGTTGGGCTGCAACCAGTGAAGAATCTGTCAAAAGGGCAATCAATAATAAAAAAATTATTGCGGTTAATCTAACTAATCCACAAAAGGAAGAACAGCAAGAAATATTAGATTTGGGGCTCGATATCCTGATTAACCTGACGGATAAAGAGATTCCAAATGAACTTAAAAAAATTTCTAGAGCAGGAGTATGGACTCTCCAGTATTTTTTTGGTCGTAAAAAAGTAAATCTCTCACAACTTGACTTTTGGATCACGTATTTACAACCCCAGACAATTGATTGTATTTTACATTCAACTCATGGAGAAAAGGGCGATCCCTGTATATTGGATATTTATACATTCTCGCCTTGTGAATTCAACTCTATCTATTTGAACAGAATTCGTTATCAAAGAATAGGTATATTGATCCTCATTCATAACCTAAAGCAGTTTTCAAAAAACAATCTTGTCCCCAGAATTTTTAAAAAGCCTTCTTATTTATCAGAAATCTGTGTGACAGGTCCCCGGTTTCATACCCCTGGGAATATGAGAATGTTCCATTTTCTGATGAAAAGTGTTGAGAAGTCTTTAAAAGGTCGAATTTCCAACAAGCTTTTCTCTGAACAATGGTCCATGTTTTATAAGTTGGATAATGGACTCTCCCTCGACTATAAGGAGTTCAGCCGACTGCCATGCCCAAGGAATGGACTATGGGCTGATCCTTTCATTGTTTTTCATGAGGATACTTATTATCTGTTCTTTGAAGACGCGCTCTATAATCATGACAATGCAAATATCTCAGTGATGGCTATCTCAAAGGATGGCCGGATAGAAAACTCAAGACCTTGCTTGATCCGTCCGTACCATCTTTCCTATCCTTTTGTTTTCCAATGGCAGGATGATTTTTATATGATTCCCGAAACGAGGGAGAACAATACAATCGAGATTTATAAGGCTAATAAATTCCCTTATCATTGGGAATTTCATAGTATTCTCATGGACGAAGTCGAAGCAGTCGATACAACCCTTTTCTATCATAAGGGCAAATGGTGGATGTTTACCAGCCTTAAACAAAAGGAGTGGGTAAGTATCAATAACCAGGTGTCCATTTTCTATGCTGACTCTCCGCTTAGCCAGAACTGGAAGCCACATCCATTGAATCCAGTTGTTGTAGATATAACCCGGGCCCGTTCTGCAGGCAAGATCTTTAAATACGATGGAAAGCTGATCCGGCCATCTCAGGATTGCTCTGTACGTTATGGATACGGTTTGAGACTTAATGAAATTGTGACCTTGACCGAAAGCGAATATGAAGAACAGTCGATTGATCTTATCAGACCGGATTGGAAGAGAGGGCTATTGGGAACGCATACTTTAAACCACGTGAATAATCTGACCGTTATTGATGTGATTGAATGTCGGTCAAGATTCCCACTTCCCGGGATAACCAATGTAATTGCCTAGAAGGGCAACGGCTTGATTTTCAGATTCTTCCAGACCCAATAGGCATAGGTTCCGGAAAGGCCAACCAGAGTAAGGGCAGTAGACCATGCTGCACCTTCGGAACCCAGAGGGGGTATAAGGATTAGATTCAGAAAGATATTAAACAATAGGCTATAGATTACCGCTCTTGCTGCAAGAGACTCATGGCCTGTCATTGTTAAAAGTAACCCTACTGACCCCATGGCACCGCTCAGGACATAACCAGTACAAATGATTACAAGGGTTTTTTCACCAGCAAGAAAGCTCTGGCCAAAAATACCGAGAATGAAATCACTGAAGAAAACCAGTATTGCTGCACATGGAATGGTTATGGCAAGAATAGCCCGTGTCGAGAGAGTAAAAACTCTTTGCAGCTCTTCCATATCCTTGTTGCCATAGAGTGAGGCAAATTTCGAGGCAATGACGGCATTAATGACATTGATTGGGAGCAGGATCAAGTCAGCTCCACGTAATGCAACGGTATATATCCCTACATCCTCCAGCGAACTCAATAATCCAAGCATTAACGTACGTACTTCACGGTTTACGATATGAATCGCACCGAGGAAACAGAGTATCATGGCAGCCTTGAGCCAGTTCTTTCCATCGTAAACGGGTTTTGCATCAGCAAGTTCATCTGGCAAGTTCTTCAATAAGATATAAAGACCAATGAAAAACGCACCGATATAACCACCTACATTAAACGCCATCACCAGAGGCGTTGTCACTGCATCACGGAAAAAAAGGAAAGTTATACCTAGCAGGATTGTAAAGAAGACGGGGCGGACTATGTCTTCTGGTATCTGCCCCAGAGCTACTTTATGTAAACCTTGCATGGTTGCAGAACGTAATGCTGTGATAGACATGAAAGGGAGCAAAATCAGCGCTATCCAGAGTGTCTTTATGGTGATGGAATTTTCCGCCTTGTAGAAATACCATCCAATTAAGGCAGCTGAACTGGCAAGGAATAATGCAATTCCAAGGCTGAGTATGTTCGCCCATTTGAGAATGCCTTTTACCCGTCTCCAGTTTTTCTTTTCAATGTTGACTGAAGTTTCACGAATTAACAGGCGGTCTAGTCCAAAGATAGAAAAAATCCCTAAAAGATTTACCCAGGAGAGAGCATACGCGTAGGTACCATAGCCTTCAGCTTCCAGTAAACGTGCAAGCAGGATACTGGTGAGAAAAGTAAGTCCCAGTGAAACAATCTTGATAATGAATGTTCGGTAGGTTTCTAGTACAGACTTTTTCCTTAATGAGTGACCCGCCACTAATCTCAGGCTGAGTCTTAGCCGTCTGCTAACGTCTGTAACCATGTTCAGTATCTTTTTCCTTAAAAAAATCTAGATCATTGTAGAGATAAGCAGGTTGTATGCCATGACAGAGTTGGCATTAATAGATATAGTTAGCGGGTTCAATTCATTTGTATTGATAGTAGGTCATGTGAAAAAAAGCCTGAATGTCAATTTGAATTCAGGTAGTACAGATTGGCATAAATTTTTCATGTCTCACGTAAACCAAGAGAACAGGATCTAATCATGAAACTTTTCAGGGCTATTATAATTTTTACTTGTTTGGTTGTTAATGCTGGAACAGTCCTTGCAGATACTTTATTGATTGACCTTGTTGAAAAAGGCACTTCAGTGCAACGGCCTGAGCGTGGAAGCTCCATGGAACAGGTATTGGCCAACTATGGTAAACCCGAGCATAAAAGCACACCTGTTGGTAAACCACCGATTACCCGATGGGACTACCCCAAGTTTTCGGTGTATTTTGAGAATGATCATGTTATTCATTCAGTCGTCAAACGGAAATAGCTGGATTAGGGTTAACTGTAAGAACGGTGCTGTGGTCTGGATGGTGGAGCATCGTAAACTACACGTTCTTTTCCATTGAAGACGAGAAAATGTCTTCCTTTCGACCGTCCGATCAGGGTAACACCCGTTTTTTGTGCAAGTTCAAGTCCCATCTGGGTAATTCCTGATCGTGAGAGAAGTACAGAGATACCCATCTGTGCCACCTTGATAACCATCTCTGAGGTGAGTCTACCGGTTGTATAGAAAATTTTGCGATCCCCCGTCACATGATCGAGCCACATCATCCCAGCGATGGCGTCAACAGCATTATGACGGCCAACATCTTCTACAAAAGTCAGAATTTTGTCATCTTCACAGAGAGCACATCCATGTACAGCTCCCGCCGATTTGTATACATCATTGTAGTCTCGCAGATTTCGCAGAAGCTGATAGATCATGGACTGGCGGATAGAAAAAGGTGACAACCGGATATCTTCAAGATTCTCCATAATGTCGCCAAATACCGTGCCTTGGCCACACCCTGTGGTGACTGTTCTTTTCTCCAGTTTATTGTGGATATCTTGTTCCTGCTTATAGGTGGCTACAGCCACCGCGCTGGTTTCCCAGTCTACCTGGATCGCACGGATCTCTTCGAGATGCGGAACCAGCCCCTGGTTCCGTAGATACCCAAGGACCAATGCTTCTGGATGAGTTCCCAGTGTCATCAGGGTTACGATCTCCCTACGGTCGAGATAGATCGTCAGCGGACGTTCTGCAGCAATCCGGGTTTCCCTTTTTTCACCGTATTCATCCCATGCACAGGCAGTTGAGGTAGGCTCAAGGCCGGATCGTGTCATTTTGGGACGATAGAAACCTTTCTGATCGGAAGGAAGGTTTGGTTTGGAACGGTTATCCACCAGTCGCATTCATGTGTCGGAAGATAACAGGTTTGACACTGAGGTCAAACTCATGTCTTTCAGGTTTGAGCTTCATGGCATCCCTGATCGTCTGTTTTAACTTTTCGATGTTGCCCGGATGGGAGCGTACCACCTTCCTCAGATCAACCGAATGTTCGTGGCCGAGACAAAGCAGTAGACGTCCCTCAGCCGTAACCCTCACGCGGTTACAGCTGGAGCAGAAATTGTGACTGTGAGGCGAGATGAAACCGATACGAGTTTGTGTGCCCTGAACTTTTAAGTAGCGGGAAGGACCACCTGTTGTTTCTGTCGTGGGAATCAGTTCAAATGATTGATTAAGGTGTGTCTTGATTTCGTCGCTGGAAATGAAGTCTTCTTTCCGATCATGCCCGGAAACTTCACCCAAGGGCATTTCTTCAATAAAACTAATGTCCAGCCCCCGTTCAATAGCAAAGTTAACCAGATCATCAATCTCATCGTCATTCCGGTTTCTCAGAATGACTGAATTGAGTTTGATCTTTTCGAAACCGACTTCAATAGCAGCATCTATCCCTGCCAATACCTTCTCGAGTTTGCCGGTGCGGGTCAACTGCCTGAATCGGTATGATCTCAGTGTGTCGAGACTGATATTTATCCGTTTTACGCCTGCCGCCCTCAAGTCGGCAGCCAGCAAAGGTAGTTGTGATCCGTTGGTTGTAAGTACCAGTTCGTTGAGACCGGGTAACTTTCCAATTTCCTGAAATAATTGAAGAACATTTTTTCGTACCAGTGGCTCTCCACCGGTAATGCGGATCTTGGTTACCTGCAGTTCCGTGAAAGCTCGTGCGATCTGTCCCAACTCTTCCAGCGTAAGAACTTGGCTGCGTGGTACGAAAGACATATCCTCACTCATACAATAGAGGCATCTGAAATCACAGCGATCGGTGACCGAAAGACGAACATAGGTCACCGATCGTCCAAATGAATCGATAAGAGGTTTTTCAGAAGGTGCGTACATACCAATATTATACATAAGATGCAAACGTCATGCTTGACATAAACCTAAGGATTGTTCAATCTCAATACTGAAAAACACGAGGCTCTATCCATCAAATAACAATCAAAGATATGAAACTTATAAGAATAATATTCATGAGGAGTTTAACATGGCGGATCTGTTATCAAAGGAACGTATCGTTGCCAAGCCTGGCTTCAACCGCTGGTTAATCGTGCCAGCCGCATTGGGGATTCATCTCAGCATTGGTTCTGTCTATGCATGGAGTCTTTTCAATCCCGCTCTAGTCAAGCGTATCGGTGTCGTCACCAGTGCAGCAGATGATTGGTCGTTAAAGAGTGTTGTATGGATTTTTACCGTTGCTATCGTATTTCTTGGACTATCAGCCGCGATTGCCGGGAAATGGCTGGAGAAGGTTGGACCCCGCAAGGTAGGAACGGTTGCCGCATTTTGCTGGGGCGGTGGTTTTATTATAGGCGGGATCGGTATTGTAACCGGGAATCTGTGGTTATTGTATTTTGGCTATGGAATGCTCGGTGGTTGTGGTCTCGGGCTGGGGTATGTTTCTCCTGTGAGTACCTTGATCCGCTGGTTTCCCGATCGTAGAGGAATGGCGACGGGTCTTGCCATCATGGGTTTTGGTGGTGGCGCCATGTTGGCTAAGTTCTTGATCATCCCGATTATGAAGTTCTTCTACAGAGCACCGGAATACCTGGGTTCTATTGATACCGTCAATCTAGTAACGCAAGCAGGGAGGAGAATGGTTGAAATCGGGGGCAAACTTCAGGAAGTCGTTATCGTGGGCCCTAATGATGTACCCAAAATGCTGGTACCGGGGCCGGAAGGTGTTTACCTGGCAGGAACGGGAACCGTTGGAGTTGCGGAAACCTTTTTCACACTGGGTGTAGTGTATTTTATCGTTATGCTAATCGCAGCTTTTTCCTACAGAGTACCAGCAGAAGGTTGGAAGCCTGAGGGCTGGGAACCCCCAAAGGAGACTGAGTCTCATGGAATGATTACCCAACACCACGTTCATATTGATGAGGCCCTCAAAACACCCCAGTTCTATCAGCTTTGGCTGATGCTTTGTTTGAATGTAACTGCAGGCATTGGTGTGATCTCCGTCGCGAAGACGATGGTGACCGAGATTTTTGGGACAACTCTGCCAAACATTGTTGATCTGGAATTTGCCGCAACCTATGTTCTAATGCTGAGTTTCTTTAATATGGTAGGGCGCTTCTTCTGGGCCAGTATTTCGGACTATATTGGCCGCAAGATGACCTATTTCATCTTTTTCGGACTTGGTATCGTCCTCTACTCGTCCATTCCCTATATCGCACAGCAGGTGAGTGTGTCTCCAGCGGTCATGTGGCTGGTACTGTTCTACGGAGTGACTATGATCATCTTCACCATGTATGGCGGTGGTTTTGCTACCATCCCCGCTTATCTTGCCGATATCTTTGGTACCAAATACGTGGGTGGTATCCACGGACGTCTGTTGACTGCCTGGAGTACGGCCGGGGTGCTTGGCCCTCTTGCAATCACCTCATTGAGGGAAAGTTCTGTCAACAGGGCGATTCAGAATTTGATGGAAAAAATCGACCCGCCAGTTTTTGAGAAAACATTTGGTGCCGGTGTTGAACAACTCGATAAGCTCGTCGAAGCAAAAACGGTAACCATTTCCAAACTGCTGGAAATTGCTCCACCCGGCACTGTCGATCCCACTCCCAGTCTGTATAACCAGACGATGTATTTGATGGCTGGATTGCTGTTTATTGCCTTGATTACTAACGCACTGATGCGCCCAGTCCATCCAAAGCACCACATGAGTGAGGAAGAACTGAAAAAGCCAAATCACTGATCCAGGATTTTGGACATATTCACCTGCTTGAATCCGCGATTGGTCAAAGGGAATAGTCCAGAAGGGATATTTTACCGGTGGTGCATTTCTGCGAAACTGGCCGTGTTAAAAACTGTCTGATTCGGTCAATGTGAGGGATGGAAATTATGTGGAAGTTTTGGATCGGTTTGCTGGTCACACTAACGGTCTTTACAGCACCACGATTATCTACCGGAGATACTGGAGAGAAGATGCAGTCAGAGGTTGATGTTTGGTCTGCCTTCATCCGTCCAAAATACTTCAACGACAAAGAAATCAGAGAAGGGGAGTCTGTTGTAAAGCTGACCGTTCCCTACCGGGCAGAAGATGCGAGTGTGGTGCCTGTCAGCATCAACGCACAAATTCCGCAAACTCAGGAGGTCTATATAAAGACACTCTATCTCTTTGCAGACAATAATCCTGAGCCACTGGCTGGGACTTTTCATCTGACACCGGCAATGGGTCGAGCCGATCTCGCCATGCGGATCCGGATTGATCAATACACGAATGTTCGCGCTGTGGCAGAAATGAACACCGGTGAACTCTATATGGATACCAAATTTATTCGTGCCAGTGGAGGTTGTTCTCTGCCTCCCCCTTTCCTTGAATTGAAGGCCGCCAGAGAACACATAGGCGAAATGAAATTTCGTACGATCATCTCAGGTGAAACGGATGGCACACTGGGTCAATTGAGAATCCGCCATCCCAATGTTAATGGACTCCAGCTCGATCAGCGGACACGCACAATCATCCCCCCAGAATATGTGAAAAAGGTCAGCGTCAGCTACAATGAGCAGCATATAATGACAGCAGAAACAGACATCTCAATCAGCCAGGATCCAAGCTTTCGTTTCTTTTTCAGGCCCGAGCAGGGTGGTACCCTGCGGGTTGAAATGGAAGATTCAAAAGGGAGAAGATTTACCCGTACATTCGAAGTGGGAGAGTAGGACAGCTGCAAAACTTCTTGAAAACCTCTCGTAGATAAGGCAGTATCTATTCTAAACAATCGTTGCATTTTATCTGGCAATTCAATAAATAATAATATCCTTTCAGGGGGGTGCAATGAGCAGATTTCTCATCATCTTGCTCGGGTTGGTTGCTTTGGCAATCCTTGCCTTTTTCTGTGTCAACAAACACACACCTGCAATAGAAGACGATCTCGTCAATCGAACCCAGCAGGCTTTAAGCCAAGAGGGTCTGGGTTTTGCCCAGGTGGGGATCGATGGAAGAGAGGTACTCCTCACCGGGGTGGCGCCAGATGAAGCTAAAAGAGAAAAAGCTGAAGAACTGGCCCGTGGTGTTTGGGGTGTCAGAACAGTTGATAATCAGATAGCGCTTGCGGCCACACCTGAGCACGTCTCCATTGCTGAACCTGAGCCGGTGGTTGAGCCTGCTGAAGTACAATCAGAGCCTGAACCTATTCCCTATTACGAAGTTAAGGAACCTCAACCTCTGGATACGAAGCCCGCAGCAACATTCCCTGCTGCGCCTAATCCTTATACCACAGAGATCACACTGGAAGATGGCAAGATTATCCTTACAGGGTATGTCGCAGATGAGGCTTCAAGACTCTGGTTGGTCAGTAAGGCGAAAGCGATCTATGGGGATGACAGCGTTGTCGATAATCTCAAGGTTGCTTATGGTGCGCCCGAAGGCTGGCATGCAGCGGTAGAAACTGCACTGACAAACCTTGGAATACTGGAAGCAGGTAAGGCAGTACTGGGAGATAGCAGTCTTTCCATCACCGGCACTGCTTCCTGGAAACGGTATGTGGATATGGTCAAAACCAATATCCAGAATGCGATCGGCGATAATTATCAGGCCAGTTTCGATATTAAATATAACGAGCCCGAACCGGTTCCTGTCTATGAGGTCAAAGGTCCGCAACCACTCAACAGTCCTCCCGCAATGAAGATGCCAGATTCTGCACCCAGATTAGAGCCGGATGCGAACATTACCTGTCAGCAGAAATTCAATCAGTTGTTGAGTGAGAAACGTATTCAGTTTGACACCAACCAAGCTGTCATTAGGGCGGAAAGTTATCCTGTGCTAGAGCAACTGGTCAAAACTGCAAAAGAGTGCCCTGATGCGACTATCGAAGTGGCAGGTCATACGGACAGCAGAGGTTCGGTCGCCTATAACCAGCGTTTGAGTGAAGCTCGTGCCCAGGCTGTCGTGAATTATCTCCACAGTCACGGTGTGAAGAACACGTTAAAGGCGGTGGGTTATGGTGAACAAAAACCGATTGCTGATAACTCTACCAGAGAAGGGATGGCGGAAAATCGCCGTATTGAATTTAACGTTCAGGGGAATTAACCATGGGGTATCTAATAACACAAATAATTATCTGTCTCCTGCTTGCTGCTTTAATCGGTTTTCTGATCGGATGGTGGCTAAGAAAATTCTGTTGCAAGCGTGATTTGACAGCACTGGAAGAAGATTACCAACTACGACTGGCAAAAGCCGAAGCGGATCGTGACAGTTACAAAGGCAAATGTGACGAACTGACGACCAGTCTCCAGGAATGGGAAAATGAGGCAGAAGCCAGTGGTGCCATTGCGGGACATGCAGCCGGACAGACCAAAGCCGGTAGTGCCCGATCAGGCTGGCCCTATCCTGTAGAAGAAGTGGAAGGGATTGGCCCCACATATGGCAGTCGTCTGCGTGCAATCGCTATTGAAACAACCGAGGATCTGCTGGAGAAATGCTGTGAATCACGACAACAGACGGACGCTGCGAAACATGTCAAGGTAGAACCTTTTGTGGTTGGAAAATGGGTTTCCATGTGTGATCTGATGAGAATCCCGGGTGTGCGTGGCCAGTATGCAGAATTGCTCGAAGCTTCTGGCATTGCTTCGGTAGGTGAGCTGGCTAGACAGGAAGGGCCCGCACTTGCCGCCAAGATGGCCAGGGTCAATGCGGAAGAACATCGGACTCAGTCAGTCCCGGATCCGGTGACGGTTAGTGGATGGATTGAATCTGCCAAGGGATTACCAACCAAGATCAAGAGCTTGGTACCAAAATAGTAAACAATATAAAAGTAGACGTTCCAGGGCCGAATGAATCGGCCCATTTTTTGTGTATGTCAAAACGTTGGAAGAAGGTTAATTAACCTTGTCCTGTACATTGATTTCCACTTTCGCACCCTGTATGCTTCCCGCCGCAAACTATTCTGCAACAGGACTGAAATAAAGTGAGAACTCCGCTGGTAGCTGGCAACTGGAAAATGAATGGTACTCTGTCGAGTATTGTTCCGCTTGTTGAAGGCATAAAGCAGGGTCTGGAGGGTATAACATATACGGAAATTGCGGTGTGTCCTCCTTTTGTCTACCTGCAAAGGGTGGCCGAGATGATACGAGGAACATCGATCACCCTCGGAGCCCAGAATGCCTCACAGGAAGAAGAGGGTGCCTATACAGGCGAGATTTCGTGTAAAATGCTTCGGGATGTCGGCTGCCACTACGTCATCCTTGGTCATTCAGAACGACGACACTTGTTCGGAGAAACCAGCGAAGTGGTAGCCAAAAAGTTTGTTCGAGCACTAAGTTCACAACTTGTGCCCATTCTCTGCTTGGGCGAGTTGCGGGAAGAGCGCGAAACTGGCAAAACCAAGGCAGTGATTGAAGAACAGCTGAAGACTGTCCTGGATAAAACGGGTGCTGAGGGTTTCAAACAGGCAGTAATCGCCTATGAGCCTGTCTGGGCGATTGGAACCGGGCTAACAGCAACACCAGAACAGGCACAAGAAGTACATGGATTTATCCGTGATCTGGTTGCCGGTTATGAATCGGAGCGAAGGATTGCAAACCAAGTGCGCATTTTATATGGCGGCAGTGTTAACCCGAATAATGCCAAAGAGATTTTCGCAATGCAGGATATCGATGGAGGCTTGATTGGAGGCGCTGCACTTAAGGCCGGTGATTTTCTGGAAATTTGCCGTGCACCAAGTTGATAAACGGAGTGAGAAATGCAATCAATTTTATTGATATTACATGTAGTGATGGCGTTGGCGTTGATCGGATTGATCTTGATCCAGCATGGTAAAGGGGCAGATGCTGGTGCCGCTTTTGGCAGTGGTGCCTCAGCTACCGTTTTTGGTGCAACCGGGTCGGGTTCTTTTCTTACCCGTACAACTGCTATTTTGGCATTTGTGTTTTTTGCCAACAGTTTTTTTCTATCATACCTTTCCACCAAGGCAGTCGATACTGGAAGCCTGATGGAGAAGGTTCAGATAATTGAAAACCCTGCAGAAAAGGTCAGCATTAAAATAGATAACAAAACTTCTGAAGAGAAGAGCGAACTTCCGGTACCTGTAGAAGAAAAAACAGGTCAATCAGACCTCCCAGTGGTACCAGAATAAAATATAGATATTGCCGATGTGGTGGAATTGGTAGACACGCTATCTTGAGGGGGTAGTGGCGAAAGCCGTGCCGGTTCGACTCCGGCCATCGGCACCATTTCTTTAGGGGCATCTCACTGTTTCCCAACAGTGAATAGCTGTTAAATTATTATCTTGGATATGATGGTACAATAAGCTTGGTGTTGATGAATCATGCTTGAACTTTACGTACCAGTACTAATTTTCCTTGGTGTTTCAACCGCCATCGGAATCATTTCACTCGTCCTTGGTCATTTGATCAGTCCAACCCATCCTGACGAAGAAAAGAACTCACCCTATGAATGTGGCTTTGAAGCTTTCGAAGACGCGCGTATGAAATTTGATGTTCGTTACTATCTGGTGGCGATATTGTTCATCATATTTGATCTCGAAATTGCCTTTCTTTTTCCTTGGGCGACTGTGCTTGATGAATTGGGTCTCTTTGGTTTCATTGCAATGATCCTGTTTCTCGGGATCTTAGTGATCGGCTTTGTTTACGAATGGAAAAAAGGGGCACTGGAATGGGAATAGAAGGTGTTCTTGAGAAAGGCTTCGTTACGACATCTGTTGACACAGTGGTCAACTGGGCGCGTACGGGTTCTCTATGGCCTATGACATTTGGCCTTGCCTGTTGTGCGGTAGAAATGATGCAAGCTGGTGCCTCACGCTATGATCTCGATCGCTTTGGTGTTGTCTTCCGGCCAAGCCCACGGCAGTCTGATCTGATGATTGTTGCAGGGACACTCGTTAACAAAATGGCACCCGCACTGCGTAAAGTTTATGACCAGATGGCCGAGCCACGTTGGGTGATCTCGATGGGCTCCTGTGCCAATGGAGGTGGTTACTACCACTATTCCTATTCGGTAGTGCGTGGCTGTGATCGGATTGTTCCGGTCGATGTTTATGTTCCTGGTTGTCCACCAACTGCGGAAGCACTTCTGTATGGAATCATTCAGTTACAGAAAAAGATCAAGCGTACCAATACCATTGCACGATCTTCATAGGATTAAATCTTCTCATGAAACCGGTTTCTGACATCGACAAACTGCGCTCCCAACTTGAAAGCCGGTTTGGCGATCTGTCTTCTCGTTGCGAGGTTATTACAGGACAGATTGTCTTAGAGATCCCTCTAGGCCACTTGATCGAAGTTGCCACTATTTTGCGAGATGAAAATGGGTTTGAATTTGAACAGCTAATCGATCTTAGCGGTGTTGATTTTTCTACCTATGGTGAAGTGGAATGGGAGACTGTAGAGGCCACCAGTCATGGTTTCAGTCGGGGAGTTTCGGTCCGTGATTCTCTGGAGTCTAATCCGGACAAACGTTTTGCAGTAGTCTATCAGCTGTTGTCGTTGGTCAATAATCAACGTTTGCGGTTGCGCGTTTTTGCCGAAGGGGATCCACCGATCGTGCCTTCGGTGACAGGGATCTGGCGATCAGCGAACTGGTATGAAAGGGAAGCCTTCGATCTGTTCGGTATTCTGTTCGACGGTCATCCAGATCTGCGGCGGATCTTGACTGATTACGGTTTTATCGGCCATCCATTCCGTAAGGATTTCCCTCTGGAAGGGAATGTGGAAGTGCGTTATGACGAAGAGAAGGGTCGCGTCGTTTATGAACCGGTCAGTATTGAGAACCGGGTACTGGTTCCCCGTGTGATCAGGAACGATAGTCGTTATGTGAAAGAGGACAGCTGAAATGCCCGAGATCCGTAACATGACACTGAATTTTGGCCCCCAGCATCCGTCGGCACATGGAGTTCTACGCCTGATTTTGGAAATGGACGGTGAGGTCGTGGTCCGTGCCGATCCACATATTGGACTTTTGCACCGTGCTACCGAAAAACTGGCCGAGAGTAAACCCTATAACCAGAGTATCGGTTATATGGATCGTCTCGATTACGTTTCCATGATGTGTAATGAACATGCCTATGTCAATGCAATAGAGAACCTGTTGGGTATCGAGCCACCCATCCGGGCGCAATATATCCGTGTCATGTTCGATGAAATTACCCGGATTCTCAATCACCTGATGTGGCTGGGAACCCACGGCCTTGATATCGGCGCCATGAGTATGTTCCTCTATTGCTTCCGGGAGCGTGAGGATCTGATGGATTGTTATGAGGCAGTATCCGGTACCCGCATGCATGCCACGTATTACCGTCCTGGTGGTGTTTACCGGGATTTACCGGATACGATGCCGAAATACAAGGAATCCAAATGGAAGAGCAAACGCAGGGTTCAGAAACTCAATGAAAATCGCGAAGGGAGTCTGCTGGATTTTATTGATGATTTTACACAACGTTTTCCTGCCTGCGTGGATGAATACGAGACACTGCTGACGGATAACCGGATTTGGAAGCAACGAACCGTCGATATCGGTGTTGTCAGCCCGGAACAGGCCCTCCAATTGGGATTCTCCGGACCCATGTTACGTGGTTCAGGGATTGAGTGGGATCTGCGCAAGAAACAGCCTTATGAAGTTTACGACCAGCTGGATTTCGACATCCCAGTGGGGACCAATGGAGACTGCTATGATCGTTATCTGGTCCGGGTGGAAGAGATGCGACAAGCAAACCGTATCATCAAACAGTGTGTGGACTGGCTGCGGGAAAACCCGGGCCCTGTCATGCTGGATGACCACAAACTGACACCACCCGAGCGGTTGGAAATGAAAGAAGATATGGAGGCCCTAATCCATCATTTCAAATTATTTACAGAGGGTTACTGTGTACCGGAAGGCGAAGTCTATTCCGCAGTGGAACATCCCAAGGGCGAGTTCGGCATTTATCTGATCTCGGATGGCGCCAACAAACCCTATCGAGTGAAAATTCGTGCTCCCGGTTTTGCCCACCTGTCCTCGATGCATGAGATGGTAAAGGGACACATGCTGGCTGACGTGGTGGCGGTGATCGGGACACAGGATATTGTGTTTGGGGAGATCGATCGATGACAAAGGATTCTGTTTTGTCCGAACATGTACGGGAGTTGATCGATGACTGGGTTACCCGATTTCCACCTGGCCATAGACGGTCGGCTGTGATCAGTGCTCTGCGGGAAGTGCAGCATGAAAATGGAGGCTACCTTACGATTGAACTCATGGATGCTGTAGCGGATTATCTTGAGCTGCCGAAGATTGCAGTCTATGAGGTTGCCAGCTTCTATTCCATGCTGGAAACAAAGCCTGTCGGCCGGCACAGCATTTCTGTATGTACCAATATCTCCTGCATGTTGAACGGTTCAGATCGCATCGTTGACTATATTGAGAAAAAACTGGGCATCAAGACTGGGGAAAGCACTCCCGATGGACGCTTTTATCTAAAGCGGGAGGAAGAGTGCCTGGCTGCATGTTGTGGCGCACCGATGATGATGGTGGATCATGTCTATTACGAGAATCTGACACCCGAAAAGATCGATGAGATTCTGGACAGCCTGAAATGAGTGACAACATTAAACTGAATCTGACTTGTTATGAGACCCTCCAGTTCGCAGAACCTTGGTTGATGAAGAATTATGTCTTTCTTGGGGGCTATGAGGCATGGAACCGGATCCTCGATGAAAAGATTTCACCTGAAAAGATCATCGAGGAAGTGAAGGAGTCGGGGTTGCGTGGTCGTGGTGGTGCCGGTTTTCCTACAGGAGTCAAGTGGAGTTTCATGCCGCATGTCGGGGGCCAGAACTATATTGTCTGTAACTCGGATGAGAGTGAACCGGGCACCTGCAAAGATCGCGATATCCTGCGCTTTAATCCCCATGCCCTGGTAGAAGGGATGGCGATTGCAGGTTACGCCATTGGCGCAACCGTAGGGTATAACTACATGCGCGGCGAGTTTATGGATGAACCCTACAAGCGTTTCGAGAAAGCAGTCAAGGAAGCTTACAAATATGGTCTGCTTGGCAAGAACATCAAGGGCTCGGGCGTCGATTTCGATCTCTATCCTGTTCTTGGGGCAGGGGCCTATATCTGCGGTGAAGAGACCGCCCTCTTGGAATCGTTGGAAGGTAAGAAAGGCCAACCTCGCTTTAAACCCCCGTTCCCGGCAGGTTATGGGCTCTACGGTCGGCCCACAACCATAAACAATACAGAATCATTGGCTTCTGTACCTTCGATCATTCGCAAGGGTGGACAGTGGTTCGCAGATCTGGGCAAACCCAATAATGGGGGGACCAAGATCTTTTCTGTCAGCGGGCATGTGGCAAAACCAGGCAACTATGAAGTACCCATGGGCATCCCATTCAGTCGATTGCTGGAGTTGGCGGGGGGGATGCGCGAAGGTCGCAAGTTGAAAGCCGTGATTCCGGGAGGTTCATCCGTACCCGTCGTGCCCGGTGATATCATGATGGAGACGGACATGGATTATGATTCCATTTCTAAGGCCGGTTCCATGTTGGGATCGGGCGCCGTCATCGTTATGGATGATACCACTGACATGGTCAAGGTCCTGCAAAGGCTCTCCCGTTTCTACTATGCTGAGTCCTGCGGTCAATGCACTCCCTGTCGGGAGGGCACCGGGTGGCTTTACCGTATGCTGACACGCATCGTAGAAGGCAAGGGCCAGTTGGAAGACTTGAAAAAACTTGAGCACGTCGCCGGGAACATCGCCGGGCATACCATCTGTGCCTTGGGTGATGCAGCCGCGATGCCAGTTCAAGGCATGCTCAAACACTTCATGCCTGAATTCGAGTATTACATCAAACACGGCCATAGCATGGTGAAACCTGTTCGGGGGGAGGCTGCCTGATGCCGAACACACCCATCACGATTTTCGTTGACGGCAAAGCCATCCAGGCGCGAAAAGGCGCCATGCTGATCGAAGCGACCGATGCAGCCGGTATACATATCCCGCGGTTTTGTTATCACAAAAAGCTCTCTGTTGCAGCCAATTGCCGCATGTGTCTTGTCGAAGTAGAAAAGGCCAAGGGGCCGGTCCCTGCCTGTGCAACACCCGTGATGGATGGCATGAAGGTCTATACTCGTTCGAAACTTGCCCTATCCGCCCAGAAAGCCACCATGGAGTTTCTGCTGATCAATCACCCATTGGATTGTCCGATTTGTGATCAGGGAGGCGAATGTGAGCTTCAGGATATCGCGATGGGCTATGGCAGTGACGTGTCGCGTTATACCGAAGCCAAACGTGCAGTCAAGGACAAAGATATCGGCCCGCTGATCCAGACCGACATGACACGATGTATTCACTGCACACGCTGTGTCCGTTTTGGTGAAGAAGTCGCTGGCATGCGTGAACTGGGTGGTATTGGTCGCGGTGAGCACATGACCATCGGTACCTATGTTGAACGTACCGTCCAGTCAGAATTGTCGGGAAACATCATTGATCTGTGCCCCGTGGGTGCACTGACTTCCAAACCCTTCCGTTACTCGGCCCGGGCCTGGGAGTTGCGTCAATATGACAGTATTGCTCCCCATGATGCGTTGGGATCCAATATCCATCTCCATGTCTTGGGGAACACAGTCAAACGTGTCGTGCCGAAAGAAAACGAAGCCATCAACGAGGTCTGGCTCTCGGATCGTGATCGCTTCAGCTATGAAGGTCTGAACAGTCCGGAACGAATGGAAAAACCCATGATCAAAGTCAACGGGCAGTGGCAGGAAACAGACTGGCAGACGGCATTGGATTTTACAGTGCAGGGATTGAAGAAAATTCCTGGAGATCAGATCGGTGCTTTGGCCTCACCCACGTGTACCGTGGAAGAAATGTATTTGCTGCAGAAACTGATGCGCGGGATTGGTTGTCACAATATCGATCACCGACTCAGGCAGGCCGATTTCCGGGACCAGGAGGAACTACCGGAATTCCCTTGGTTGGGACAAAAAGTCGAAGAGCTGGAAGATCTGGATGCCGCCCTGATTATCGGCAGTAATATCCGTGAAGAGATACCGTTGATCAATTATCGTTTTCATAAAGCGGTGGACCATGGTGGGGAATTCTTCATTGTCAATTCGGCCGATTTCAACTTCAACTGGCAAGCCGTTGGTCGCCTGATCCAGTCACCTTCGGCAACAGAAAGGGTGCTTGCCGGAATTGTAAAAGCCCTGATTGGAGGTGAAGAAGCCGACCCGGCGGTGCATACGCTTCTGCAAGGCATCGAACCCACAAGAGAGCAACAAATCATTGCCACGAGTTTGGCCAGCGCCCAGCACTCTGGCGTGTTTCTGGGACAAATCGCCGCTTCAAACCCCAATGCCAGTAAACTTCGGGCCCTGGCTGGATTGATCGCAGAATATGCGGACTCAAAACTTGGATATTTCCCCGAAGCTGCAAACAGTTGCGGTGCTTGGTTGGCTGGGGTATTGCCTCATCGTGGGCCGGGTGGGCGTCCTTGTGAAGAGCAAGGGTTGAACGCCAGAGCGATGTTTGAGAACGGGTTGAAAGGTTATTTTCTGCTGGGCACGGAACCGGAGCTTGACAGCCTCACCTCGGTTGCCGCCGATCAGTCGCTCACTGCGGCGGATTTCGTGGTCTCCGTCTTCCCTTTCCGATCCGAAAAAATGATGGCCTATGCCGACGTGTTGCTGCCAATGGCGCTATTTGCAGAGACATCAGGGACTTTCGTCAATCTCGAGGGCACCTGGCAGAGTTTTAACGGAGCGGTAAAGCCACGTGGTGATGCACGGCCTGCCTGGAAGATCCTGCGGGTACTGGGTAATCAGTTTGAACTCGAAGGATTCGATTACACTTCTTCCGATGAAGTGTTGAAGGAAGTGCGACGACAGTGCAGGGGGATAACACCTGACAATCGGGGTAAATGGAGCTTGCCGGAGCAGATCGGGTCCGAGGAACAAGGCATTGAGCTCATGTTTGACACACCGATCTACTTTACCGATCCGTTGGTACGTCGGGCACCGGCCTTGCAGGCCATGGAAGATGTTCATGAAAGCGTATTGCATGTCCATCCTTCACTTGCAGATACACTGAAGGTCAATGACGGTGACACGATCCGTATTCGTCAGGACAACCATATGATCGAGTTGAAGAGTTGCATCGATGATCGTCTGTCGCCGACCTGTGCCCTCTGGCGCCGCGGTTATCAGCCTGAACCCGATTTCGGGATCCGTCCCGGGCAGTTTACCCTGGAGAAGGTCGAATGATGGCACCACTACAAATGTGGTTGTCAGGTTGGTTGCCTGAGCCTTTGCCCCTGATCCTGATCATCCTGATCAAGATCGTGGCTATCGTTCTCCCTGTACTCGGCTGTGTGGCCTATCTGACCTTTGCCGAACGAAAGATTATTGGTTACATACAGATGCGGATTGGTCCTAATCGGGTGGGACCACGTGGTTGGCTGCAACCTATCGCTGATGCGCTCAAGCTGCTGGCCAAGGAGATCATCCTGCCGACACGGGCCAGCAAGATACTCTACCTGATCGGGCCCATTGTCACACTCGGGCCTGCTCTTGCGGCTTGGGCCGTAATTCCGTTCGATGATCTACGGGTTCTGGCGGATATCAACGCTGGTCTGCTCTATATTCTGGCCCTCACGTCTCTGGCTGTGTACGGTATTCTCATCGCTGGCTGGTCATCGAATTCCAAATATGCCTTTTTGAGCTGTATGCGTGCTTCGGCACAGACCATCTCCTACGAGATCGCCATGGGCTTTGCACTGGTGGGGGTGCTGGTGGCGGCGGGCAGTCTCAATCTTCGTGAGATCGTGCATGCCCAGCAGGGCGGATTCCTGAACTGGTTTTGGTTACCGCTTCTGCCCCTGTTCGTGATCTATTTCATTTCCGGAGTTGCCGAGACCAACCGTGCGCCCTTCGATGTTGCTGAAGGGGAGTCCGAAATTGTTGCCGGATTCCATGTGGAGTATTCCGGCATGGCCTTCGCGTTGTTCTTTCTCGCGGAATACGCAAACATGATCCTGATTTCCACCCTGACCTCGATCATGTTTCTCGGTGGCTGGTATTCCCCCTTTCAGGGGATGGGTCCTCTGGATGAAATGACTGCCTGGGTACCGGGCATGGTCTGGCTCATCCTGAAAACGGCCTTTTTCCTGTTCTTGTTTCTGTGGTTTCGTGCAACGTTTCCACGCTATCGCTATGATCAGATCATGCGTTTGGGCTGGAAAATTTTTATACCTATCACAATCGTCTGGATTCTGGTTATTGGAGGTATGGTGGTGTTTGAAATCCCACCGTGGTTTGACGCATGAAAATCTGGCGTACGATAAAGAGTTTTTTCCTGCTTGAACTGCTCAGAGGTTTGCGGCAGACGGGCAGCCATCTGTTTGAACACAAGATCACCGTACAGTATCCCGAAGAGAAGACGCCCCAGTCGCCCCGGTTTCGTGGGTTACATGCACTGCGGCGTTATCCCAACGGTGAGGAACGTTGTATTGCCTGCAAGTTGTGTGAAGCGGTATGTCCGGCAATTGCGATTACCATCGAATCCGAGCCGCGTGAAGATGGTTCTCGCCGTACCACCCGTTATGACATTGATCTGTCGAAGTGTATCTACTGCGGCTTCTGTGAAGAGGCTTGCCCGGTGGATTCCATTGTGTTATCCCGAGTCTTCGAGTACCACGCAGAAGAACATGATGAACTGCTGATCACCAAGGAAAAACTATTGGAAATCGGTGAACGGTTGGAAGATGAACTTGCTGCTGACCGGGCGGTGGAGGCCAAGTACCGATGACAGAGACCGGAACAATGGGGCTGCCTTATGATTTGATCATTTTCTATCTGTTCGCCAGTATCGTGGTCTGTGCCAGTGGCATGGTGATCGTTGCCCGCAATCCGGTACATGCCGTTCTCTTTCTGGTGTTGACCTTTTTTGCCTGTGCGGGCCTGTGGATCCTACTTGAAGCCGAATTTCTGGCCATCACCCTGGTTTTGGTCTATGTAGGCGCGGTGATGGTGTTGTTCCTGTTCGTGATCATGATGTTAGATATCAACCTTGCGGTGATGAAGGAAGGATTTGTCCGTTATCTGGGAATTGGGACGGTGATCGCCGTTGCCATGCTGGGGTTGATGACTGCAGTGCTGGGTCCGGAGCACTTTGGCATCGATCAGGTCCCGGCACCTGCCCGACACGGCCCGGACTACAGCAATACCGAAGCGTTGGGCCGGGTGCTTTATACGGATTATGTCTATGCTTTTGAGATTGCCGCCGTGATCCTGCTGGTGGCGATTATTGCCGCAATCCTGTTGGGCCTGCGCAAGCCGCGCAATCGTAAACTTCAGGATGCAGGGACACAGGCCATGGTCCGGAAGGAGGATCGTTTGCGTATCGTGAAAATGGATGCGGAAAAGGGAGGTCATTCATGAGTACACTAAGTCTATCGCATTTTTTGATCCTGGGCGCGATCCTTTTTACGCTGAGTTTTGCCGGGATCTTTCTGAACAGGAAAAACCTGATCGTACTGCTGATGTGTATCGAATTGATGCTGCTTGCAGTGAATATCAATTTCATCGCCTTTTCCCACTTTTCCGGTGATATGGCAGGTCAGGTGTTCGTCTTTTTCATTCTCACGGTGGCTGCGGCTGAGGCCGCGATCGGGCTGGCTATTCTGGTGGTGCTTTTCCGTAACCGTGACACTATCAATGTTGCTGAACTGGATGATCTGAAAGGATGATGACCAAGGCGTTGATCATTATACTCGCCCCACTTTTGGCTTCTGTCATTGCGGGCCTGTTCGGCCACCGGATTGGTCGGGCCGGTACACACTGGGTCACGATCATAGGGGTCGCCATCAGTTTCTTGGTTTCCTTGCTGGTCTATATTGATATCCTCTGGGAGGATGCACCGGTCTTCAATGCCAATCTCTATACCTGGCTAATGACTGGGGGGATCAGTCTTCATATCGGTTTTCTGATCGATGAGTTGACCGCAACCATGATGGTGGTCGTGACCTTCGTTTCGCTGATGGTTCACATCTACACCATCGGTTATATGCATGAAGATCCCGGTTATCAGCGCTTCTTCAGTTACATCTCTCTGTTTACCTTCAGCATGCTGATGCTGGTGATGGCGAACAATTTCTTGCAACTCTTCTTTGGTTGGGAAGCTGTGGGACTGGTGTCCTATCTGCTTATCGGATTCTGGTACACGAGGGAGTCGGCGATCTTCGCCAACCTCAAAGCCTTTCTCATCAACCGAGTGGGTGATTTCGGTTTCCTGCTCAGCATTGCGGCTGTTCTCATGTATTTCGATACCCTGGATTATGCTGAGGTTTTCCATCAGGCGCCGGAGTTGGCCGGCACAACGATCACCATCTGGGGTGATGCCCAGTGGCAGTTGCTGACCGTAATCTGTATTCTGCTGTTCATTGGGGCCATGGGTAAATCGGCACAAGCCCCTTTGCATGTGTGGTTGCCCGATTCCATGGAAGGTCCGACACCGATCTCGGCCCTGATCCATGCGGCAACCATGGTCACGGCCGGTATCTTCATGGTGGCACGCATGTCGCCTTTGTTCGAACTGTCGGAGACAGCATTGAGCTTTGTAATGCTCACAGGTGCCTTCACCGCCTTCTTCATGGGGCTGCTGGGTTTGGTGCAAAACGACATCAAGCGGGTGATCGCCTATTCAACACTTTCCCAGTTGGGCTACATGACTGTGGCCCTGGGTGTCTCTGCCTATGCTGCAGGGATTTTCCATCTTGCCACCCACGCTTTTTTCAAGGCTCTGCTTTTCCTGGCGGCCGGATCGGTGATCATAGGCATGCACCATGAGCAGGATATGCGCAAGATGGGCGGGTTGTGGAAGATCATGCCTATCACCTGGATCACGTGTCTGATCGGTTCTCTGGCCCTGATTGGTTTCCCAGGCTTCTCCGGTTTCTTTTCCAAGGACATGATCATCGAAGCGGTGCACCATTCCGAACGTTATGGTGCCCATGTGGCCTACTGGGCTGTATTGTCGGGTGTGTTCGTGACGGCACTATATTCCTTCCGCTTGATCTTCATGGTTTTTCATGGCCAGGAACGTATGGATGCCCATACCCGGGCCAATTTGCATGAGTCACCACCTGTGGTGACGGTACCATTGATTTTGCTGGCGATTCCTTCTGTGACCGCAGGTGCTTTGTTCATTGAACCGATGCTGTTTGGAGATTATTTTGGCAACAGCATTGTCGTTCATCCTGAAAATAATGTTCTTGGCAGCCTGGGTGAACATTTCCACGGCTGGCTGGCGATGGTGGAGCACGGTGTCACACAACTGCCTTTCATGCTGGCCATGGCGGGTGTCTTGGTGGCCTGGCTTGGCTATGTGGCCTTCCCGGAAGCACCGCGCAATCTGGCGACCATGTTCAAACCGATCTACTGGCTGTTGACCCGTAAATATGGTTTCGACGAGATCTATCAAGCTGTATTTGCCGGTGGTGCTCGTATGATCGGTCGTTTGCTCTCGGGGTTGGGCGATCGATTGCTTATCGATGGTATGCTGGTCAATGGTTCGGCAAGGATTGTCGGTCTGGCCTCCATGATGATCAGACAGGTGCAGTCCGGTTATCTCTATCACTATGCCTTTGCAATGATTCTGGGCCTGCTGGCCTTACTGGGGATTTTTGTCCATGGCCTATGATTTTCCCATTCTTAGCCTGATCATCTGGCTGCCGATCCTGGGCGGTGCAGCATTGCTGTTCATTGGAGACTGTATCGGTGCACAAAATACCAAGTGTTATGCGCTGGTTCTTTCCTTGTTGGCCTTTTTGCTGTCGATTCCTTTGTATTTGGAATTCGATACCACCACTGCCGCCATGCAGTTCGTGGAGAAGGTGCCCTGGATCACCGCTTTCGATATCAACTACCACCTCGGTATCGATGGCATTGCGCTACCGTTGATCCTGCTGACCACCTTTACTACCATTCTTGTAGTTTTGGCGGCCTGGGAGTCGATCACGGATCGTGTCCCCCAGTACCTGGGTGCCTTCCTTATCTTGGATGGTTTGATGGTGGCGGTGTTCTGTGCACTGGACGGAATCCTTTTCTATGTATTCTGGGAAGCACAGCTGATCCCCATGTTTCTGATCATCGGTATCTGGGGCGGGCCAAACCGGGTCTATGCCACCATCAAGTTTTTTCTTTACACTTTTCTCGGGTCGGTGTTCATGTTGGTGGCCTTCCTCTATCTCTATCATCAGGCGGGTACATTCGATGTGGCGACGCTGCACCATTTACCATTGTCGATCACTGCGCAAACATGGATCTTCATTGCATTTTTCCTGGCGTTTGCCGTCAAGATCCCCATGTGGCCGGTCCACACCTGGTTACCTGATGCCCATGTGGAGGCGC
Source organism: Gammaproteobacteria bacterium (assembly GCA_026984775.1). Lineage (GTDB taxonomy): Bacteria > Pseudomonadota > Gammaproteobacteria > CAJXQU01 > CAJXQU01 > CAJXQU01. Next base: position 6,521 of record JALSRM010000029.1, on the reverse strand, counting down.
CCACCGGTGGCTCGGTTATCCTGGCTGCAATCATGTTGAAGATGGGGGGGTACGGTTTTCTGCGCTACTCCTTGCCGATTACACCGGATGCAAGCCAGGCTTGGGCCGGGGTGCTTATCATCCTGTCCCTTATTGCGATCGTCTATATCGGTTTTGTCGCGCTGGTTCAGCGTGACATGAAAAAACTGATCGCCTATTCCTCGATTTCACATATGGGTTTTGCCACCCTGGGCATGTTTGTGATCTTTCAAATCATTCATCGTACCGGAGCGGCCGAGGGCGCGATCATGGCCATGGAAGGCAGTATGATGCAGATGATCTCCCACGGGTTTATCTCTGGTGCCTTGTTCCTCTGTGTGGGTGTGCTTTACGATCGCATGCACAGCCGCGAGATCAGTGCCTATGGTGGGGTGGTCAATACCATGCCCGTATTTGCTGCCTTCATGATGTTATTTGCAATGGCCAATGCCGGGCTACCGGGCACATCGGGTTTTGTCGGTGAGTTTACGGTGATTTTGAGTTCCTTCGAGGCCAGTTTCTGGATTGCATTTTTTGCTGCTTCGACCCTGATTCTCGGTGCCGCCTATACCCTGTGGATGTACAAGCGGGTGATTTTTGGTGAAATCGCCAATGACGAGGTCGCCAAGTTGCAGGACATTAATGCGAGAGAGCGGCTGATCCTCGCCAGTCTTGCAGTGATGGTTCTCCTCCTCGGGATCTGGCCAGATCCTCTGTTTACGATCATGCATGCCAGTATTGAGAATCTTGTTCAACATGTCACCCAGAGTAAGTTGATACCATGAATTATCTTATCGCCATTCCCGAGATCTTCATTTTGAGCATGGCCTGTATCATCCTGCTTGCCGATGCCTTTTTTGGTCGTGGTCGATCCGGTATGGCGTATGGGTTATCACTGGTGACCCTTCTGTTGACGTTGGGTTTTATCGTGTTTTTCTCGCCGATGATCACGGAGACTGCATTTCACGGTTTATTCGTCAGTGATCGTCTGAGTGAGTTACTCAAGCTGTTCATCGTCGGGGTCAGTTTTATGGTGCTCGTCTATTCGCGTGAATACCTGGCGGAGCGAAACCTCTTCAAAGGCGAATTTTATGTACTGGTGTTGCTGGCGGTTCTGGGGATGATGATCATGGCCTCGGCACCGAATTTTTTGAGTATGTATCTCGGTCTCGAGCTGCTTTCCCTCTCCCAGTATGCGATGGTGGCTATGCGTAGGGACTCCGGTGTATCGGCAGAAGCCGCCATGAAGTTTTTTGTTCTAGGCGCCATCGCCTCGGGTATGTTGCTCTACGGTATGTCGCTGATTTATGGCGTGACAGGAAGTCTGGATCTGTCTACGATCCATGATGTCGTTGCCTATTCGCAACCGGATAAAGTTGTACTTGTTTTCGCGCTTGTTTTCATCGTTGCAGGGATTGCCTTCAAGCTTGGTGCGGCCCCTTTTCATATGTGGGCACCTGATGTCTATGAGGGTGCGCCTACGGCCATGACCCTGTTTATCGGGACGGCGCCGAAGATCGCTGGATTCGCACTTGCGTTCAGGCTGCTGATCGATGGTCTGGAAGGGCTTGTCGCAAGCTGGCAGCAGATGCTCATTATCCTGGCGGTGTTCTCCATTGGTCTAGGGAATGTGGTGGCCATCGCCCAAACTAATATCAAGCGTATGCTTGCCTATTCCGGTATCGCCCATATGGGCTATATGGTGCTGGGACTCATTGCCGGGACAGCAGATGGTTATGCTGCCTCGCTGTTTTATACTTTGGTCTATGCGATCATGGCGGCGGGTGCTTTTGGTTTTATTCTGTTGCACAGCCGTCAGGGATTCGAATCGGACCAGCTAGATGATATGAAAGGGTTGGCGCGACTGAACCCATGGTTTGGACTGGTGATGTTGGTGCTGATGTTTTCCATGGCGGGTGTGCCACCGTTCATCGGCTTCTGGAGCAAATGGTTCGTACTCAAGGAAATCATCGCTGCCGGTTATGTCTGGCTTGCTGCCATTGCTGTCTTCTTTGCCATCGTCGGAGCCTTCGTCTACTTACGTATCATCCGTCTGATCTATTTCGACCGTGCGGAGGAGGAGGTGACTGCCGAAGCCTCTGGAGAACTAAAACTCGTTCTGAGCCTGAATGGACTGGTGGTCTTGTTACTCGGGATCATGCCAAGTTTTCTGCTTGGAGTCTGTCTCGCCGTGTTCCATTGACACTGTCTGACTATGAAACAGGGCGTGTGGTTTCTGATCACCCTGTTGCTTCTCGGCGGTCGATCCTCTTTCGCGGAATGGGTAACCGTTTATCAGGAAGATTTTGAATCTGATCAACCACTGCCCGCAGCTGAATGGTCTCAGGATACCTTCCCTGATCCCGATCGTTTTGCTGACAATGGCCGTTATTTTACCGACAGAGGTATCCGGCCACCACAAGGCTGGCGCGCTACCATCCGATTTGGTGATCAAGGTTGGTTGACGGCCGAATCCTGGACGCGGCATTCGCGTACGGAAGCGCAAACGCTATTACGTATCGTTTCCGATCCTTCGGGGAGTGGCAATCATGTCTTGCAACTCCAGTCACCCAGGCATACGGATGCCACCCTCATCCGTTCGACACATCCACTCGAGGGCAGATACCGGATCCGATTGCGTGTCGGATTTCCGAACTTTGGAAACGGTGTGTACCCCAATGGTTATGATGGAGGGGAATCTGCAAAACCCTGGCAGCCAGGAAGTGCGGTTCATGAGAATGGTTTTTATTGGTTGGCCATCGCCGATACCCTGCCACGCCCACACAACAACATCTGGTGGCATCATCACCGGAAACTGGTGATCGACTCAGACAACCATTTCCCACCCTGGATGCGGATCTGGAATGGTGAGACGCATGTTTTGAGTGGCAGGCATCCGATCATGCTCTTTGCCCTTGATGGTAACGGAAAAACCGATCCGGACACGGGCAAACCGTTCCTCAGTTTCAGCCAGTGGCAGTGGTTCCCTTCGGGAGAAATCCTGGCGCTGGATGCCTATCTGCCGGATCAATGGTACGAAGTTTCCATCGAACGAGATCAAAACCAGTTTACGATCCGGATCCTTGGCCGTTTTGTTTATGGAGGGTATCGGGACTATGAAGCAGTCATTGATGTTGGAGAGCGTTGTGTGTGGCACTATCCACGCCCTGGAGATCCGCTGAATGCCACTTGTGAATTTATTGACTCCGATCACCGCCAATGGCCCGATTATTTTTTCTTCGGTGATCCCCATATCAACTACTACGAAGGTCGGGTCTATTATGACGATATCCGACTTGAGAAGTGGAATTGATCGGTTTATTGAAGGTATTCGCAATATCGGCCATGCTGTTCATGAAGATGGACAAGCCACCATTCTCTAAGGAATCGCAGCAGCATATTTGGATCTCTGTATTGCATCGCTTCTGTTGAGACTTTTTTGAGTTGTTTAAGTGTCTTTTGGTGGTAGGAAACACTTTCATCGAGATCCGGATACTTTCTTTCTTCCAGAACCATCTCCTCGGTTTTCAAATGAAATCCGATATATTCTTCCATGATTTTCAGGGTAGGTTGCAGAGCCTCCAGTCCATAACCCAGCTGAATAAAATAGTGAAGGGAGTTGATTGTGGCGATGATGCCTCTGTGCTGATCATCAAGGATGGCGGAACCGGTTTCGTTTTCATGTTGCCACACAATATACAAGGTAGTTTCCATTCGAACCTTTTGACTCCGGAGAATATGAGTTTGTCAATCCAGTCTATTTATCAGGTCAACCAGGACACCAAAAAACCATCCTGGATAAAGCTGATCTTGTTCGCGGCAGACGGCGCCTTAGTTAATAAACCCTGCCAGTTCTGCAGCAAGAAACATGCCTTGAATACAGACAAATGGTCTCTCTGAACAATATCAAGTGGAGTAACTCGCAATTTAAGTTTTGATTCAATGCTGAGCAAGGTCTGTTAAAATTCGCCACTTTCTTCATTCTGAAAACACCGACATGCAAGAATTCATAGTTCGTTATTTCCCTGAAATATTGCTCAAAAGCCGATCCGTCCGCCAGTACTGCACGAAACGACTGATCTGGAATATCGAGCGGCTGCTCAAGGCCATTCATCCCAGTTGCCATGTGGAAAGGCGTTGGGCTGAAGCGCGGGTCACCTGCCCGAAGGAGGTTGTGGCGCAGGTCAAAGAGATACTTGCCCATACCCCCGGGATCGACAAATCCATGAGTATCGTACGCTCTCCGTGGGAGACATTGGAAGACATTGCCGAGAAAGCCGTGGAACTCTATGGAGGGATGATCCAAGGGAAAACCCTGGCGGTCCGGGTCAAGCGACCAAAAAAGAAGACCGGTTTTACCTCCCAGCAGGCGGAACGGGAAATCGGGGGGCGTTTGATGAGCCTGGGTTTGGCGAAAAAGGTCGATCTCACCCATCCCGAAATCAAGATCGAAATAGTGGTAGAAGAACAAGAAGCCTTGTTTTTTCATGAACGAATCCCCGGGCTGGGTGGTTTTCCCTTAGGCACACAGGGGCGTTGCCTGTCCATGATCTCCGGTGGATATGACTCATCTGTGGCATCGTTCAAATCCATACGACGTGGCATGGTGACCCATTTCCTTTTTTTCAATCTGGGTGGGATCGCCCACGAAAGGGCGGTCAAACAGCATGCCTACTACCTCTGGAAACGTTTCGGTGCTTCACATTCCGTCAAGTTTGTCAGCGTCCCCTTCGAAGAGGTTGTAGCTGAAATCCTCGACAAGGTGGATGACGGTTACATGGGCGTCTTCATCAAACGGGCCTTTCTCAAGGCCGCCACACCCATCGCAGCCCGGCTGAATTGCCCCGCCATCGTCACCGGAGAGGCCATTGCCCAGGTTTCAAGCCAGACCTTGGCCAACTTGCAAATCATAGACACGGCAACCGATCGGCTGGTGGTCCGTCCTCTGATCGTGGCAGACAAGCAGGAGACCATTCGGGAATGTGGGCGCATCGGTACTCGGGCCTTTGCCGATCGTATGCCGGAATACTGTGCGGTGATCTCAAGTCGTCCAACGATCGCGGCCAACGCGGAGAAGATGGCAAAGGAGGAAGAAAAATTTCCTTGGGAAGTCCTTGAGCGCGCCGTGGAACAGGCGGTCTATCTTCCGATCGAATCCATCGCAGAGGAAGCCCATGAAGTGGAAGAGGTGCCTGTTTTCGATGAGCTCGATCCAGAAACCGACATCATCATCGACATTCGTTCAGAAGAATTTCGGCAAAAAAGGCCACTCAACACCGGTTCTGTACCGGTGATCGAGATGAAGCTGACAGAAGTGCAATCCCGGTTTCCAGCCTTGCCACCGTTACCTGACAAACGCTATGCACTGGTGTGCCTACGCGGCATTACCAGCCGGGAAAAGGCTGCCACTTTACGGGAGGCCGGGTTTTCCAACGTGGGGGTCTATTTATTGGATTCAAAGTAGCCTTGCACCGCATTGAGAAAAAGCTGAACTTTTTCCTGTTCTTGCAGGGCAGACTCCTCGACGATGGGCATCGATGGGTGGTATTTGCGCAAGCCGGCGGCAAAGACACCAGACCCAATCTCTACCACGACCCGACGGCTGTCGTGCAAAGGTGTGGAATCAACGCCACAAGAGGGTGATCGCGCCTTGAGAACGGCGCCGTGTATGTCTGCGCACAAGGTGACAACTGCCTGTTCACACCATGGGATCAGCACCTCGCTAACATCCAGATCCAACTGCACTGTTCCAAGAACCGTTACTTTCTCTTGCGTTTTCACCAGTTGAACGGGAGGGCGCGGAACACCCAGGCCGGCTTCCACCTCCGGGCAGATGGGGATCAAATCAACAGCACGGCTGAGTTGTGTTATCAACGTTGGTTGATGACAATCATTGCCATCATACCGCACCTTTTCACCCAGCAGACACCGGCTAATCAAAACTCGGGGCTTCTGATACGGAGATTCAGCCACTTTTTCGAGTGAAACGGATAATGTTGCGTCGATCACGTTTGCTGGGCCTGCCCGGGGTTTTGGGCCGCATAGCCGCCTCGGCCTTGAGTTGTTCTGCCAACCTCTCCCGGTTCAACCGGCTTTGTTCGGACTCTTCGTATAGTTGGACCGCCTCGCTCGCTGATCGGCGATGTTTTGACAGCGCCTTTACTGTGATTTCATAGAGATAGGGGCCTTTTCTGATATGAAGCCGATCATTGATCTGGATCGGTTTCGAGGGTTTAGCGCGTGCCCCGTTGATGTCAATTTTCCCACCCCGTATGGCTTCCGAAGCCATGCCGCGGGTCTTAAAGAAACGCGCTGCCCACAGCCATTTGTCGATGCGCATTGTGTCGATTTCGTTATCTTTTTCCTTAGCCATGGAATCTCGTTTCCGTGCTTTGTTCCGTTTATTGTAATGCGCCGTTCCTGTGGATTAAATCCTGCTTGACGCGTCAAGAGTCAATTGCCTGTCATCACAAAACAGGGACATTCCATAACCCTTTGTTATT
>JALSRM010000028.1 GCA_026984775.1 Gammaproteobacteria bacterium | reverse complement strand
ATGAATCAATTGATAGCGGAAGGTGTCCCGGTGTTTTTTAAGCTCACGGATGATCGGTGCAATTTTCATGAAATTCGGGCGGGCACCGGCAATCAGGTGTATGAGTGGTCTTTCTTTTGTCATCTCTTTTTCTATAAAATTTAAAGCACGCTACCGCCGTACCATGTATTATGCAATGTTCGGCTTAATCTCTAAAACATCCTTGTTGCTATTGTGACCGATCCTGAGTGATGATCAGCATATTCTCTTCATTTGCCTTTGAACTATCATCGGATTTGATTTCTGCTTCTGGTAAAGTGATTACACCGTTCGGGTCGGCCTGCCCCATAAGATCTTGAACAATTTTTTCTGAGGCGGTTGCCAGCTCCTGATCAAACCGGTCCCGTTGTGAAATACCACGGGTGTATTTAATACTGGCGAAATTGGTTTTGCCGGGTTGGAAGTTCACAAACAGAGAGCTTGGGAACATTGGCACGATGTTCTGTACCCTTCTACGCCTGATCTGTTTCTTTCGTACCAATTTTGGCAGCCAGGTTTTGAAGCCTTGACACTGCAGATTTTCCTCTGCTGTGATTTCCTGTCCGGGTTTTGTATGGACGACACACCAGTTACCCATTTCCCCCTCCCTTTTGGTCAGTCCGAGTGTATGCTAGGTTACACACCCCGTTGAGGAATACAAAGCGGTTATTGTTAAGGATTGATAATTAGATGCCACGTGAGCCCTTCTTGAAGGGAGAGAATGATGTTTCACACTTATCTTTTTGTTTTATATTGTATTTATTTTACATCTTGATTGTGTCCACGTTCTTGAGGATAAACACATCCCTTGCCTGACTGTTAACCAGTACGTCCGACGCAATAGTATTCCAGACCAGCCTTTTTCATTTGATCGGCTTCATAGACATTCCTTAAGTCGATGAAGGTATTGCCTGTCATGATGGCCTTTAGTTTTTCCAGATCCAGTCCACGGTAGGCATTCCATTCCGTCATGAGCACGACTGCATCGGCATTTTCCACTGTTGACAGAATATCATCGCAATAGGTGACTGCTTCAGGCAGGTGTTTTTTCGCTTCTTCCACGCCTTGTGGATCATGTGCTCTGATCTGTGCCCCTTTATCGATTAACGCAGGCAGGATCGCAAGTGCTGGGGCATCACGCATGTCGTCGGTTTCTGGTTTGAAGGTCAGGCCCAGAACAGCAATGGTTTTTCCTGCTTCGCTTCCTCCAAGGGCCCCTCTGATCTTCTTGATCATGCGAGCCTTCTGAGCCGCATTGACTTCTATGACCGCCTCGACAATACGGGATGAGGTGCCGTGTTCCTGGGCGATGCGTACCAGTGCCTGAGTATCCTTTGGAAAGCAGGATCCCCCGTAACCCGGCCCTGGATGGAGAAACTTGCGTCCAATACGCCCATCCATACCCATTCCTTTGGCTACCGCATGGACATCTGCACCAACTTCTTCACATAACATGGCGATTTCATTGATGAAGCTGATCTTGGTCGCGAGAAAGGCGTTGGAGGCATATTTGATTAATTCAGCACTTTCGAGCCCGGTTTTGAGGATCGGTGCCTCGATGAGATTGAGAGGACGGTAGAGTTCTCTCAGCAAGGCCTCGGCCCGTGCGCTTTCTACTCCGATGACGACACGGTCAGGTCGCATAAAATCTGAAATTGCAGCGCCTTCTCGCAGAAATTCCGGATTGGAAGCGACATCAAAGTCCGCATCGGGGTTGGTCTCACGGATGATGCGCTCAACATTGCGGGCAGTACCCACTGGCACAGTGGATTTGTCCACGATCACCGTGTAGCCCTGTAGGTGTTTTGCGATCTCTTCAGCGGCGGCATAGACGTATTTGAGATCAGCATGGCCATCACCGCGGCGGGTGGGTGTGCCGACGGCAATAAAGACCAGATCGGCGTCAGGCACATGCTCTTCGAGTCGGCTTGAGAAGTGCAAACGACCGGCTTTGACGTTTTTATCGACCAAATCCACCAGACCGGGCTCATAGATGGGGATTTCCCCCTTCTCGAGTTGTTTGATCTTGTCATTATCGACATCTACACAGGTCACGTTCACTCCAAATTCTGCGAAACAGGTGCCTGAGACCAGACCGACATAGCCGGCCCCTATCATTACCACGTTCATAATTTATTCTTCCTTTTCGGGATGTATGGAAATTGGTGATTAAAGGATTCGAAATATTCTGGCTTCGAGCATACCATCGACTGGATCTACCAGTAAATCCCCACGACTTGTTAAAGGGAACCGTCCCCTTTATTTGTCAGAAATTGACACAACATCTGCTGCAACTCTAGACATCAAGAAAAACGTTCTTGTAATCTGAACCTGTCGTTTTTTCCTGAGAGGATGCTCAGGAATCCGACGTACTACTCATCAACCTAAACAATTAGAAAAAGGAGTTTCTTATGTTCAGAAATATTCTATTCGCTCTCTTGTTTTCCCTCTCATCATTGGCATTCGCTGCCGATAAAATCGATATCAATACTGCGGACTCCGCTACCATCGCTGAATCCATGAAAGGGGTTGGCGAGGCCAAGGCAGCCGCCATCGTCAAATATCGAAAGAAGAATGGACCGTTTAAGTCTATTGATGATCTGATGCAGGTCAAAGGGATTGGAGAGAAAACGGTTGAGGCAAATCGCGACATCCTTTCCGTAGGTACTGTGAAGTAATTTTTACCTTCCTCCCTCCCCTTTTCCGGGGAGGGATTCCCCAATAAAGGGGACGTTACCCTTTCAATAAAGGGGACGTTACCCTTTAATTAAACTGTAAAACCAATATGTTATGCCAAGACGTGCACGTATTGTAATCCCGGGGATTCCACATCATGTGGTCCAACGAGGAAATCGTAGAGGGAATGTATTTTTTGATGATGACGATCGGATCTTTTATCTGGAACGATTAAACGAGTATTGCCAAAAATGGCATGTTGATGTTTTAGCCTATTGCCTGATGACCAATCATGTTCATCTTGTGTTGAAGCCAGAAACGGAGTCTGGACTACAGGATGTTTTAAAACCGCTACACATGCGCCATTCCCAGCGTATTAACAAGGCCAGAAACTGGAGTGGTCACCTTTGGCAAGGACGTTTTTTCTCTTCACCACTCGATGACGCCTATACCTGGTCGGCGATCCGTTATGTGGAAAGAAATCCAGTAGTGGCAGGTCTCGTTGAGAAGGCAGAAGAATATCGTTGGTCGAGTGCTGCAGCTCACTGCGGGCTTACAAAAGATCCCATGCTCTTGCCCCTCCCGGAGATTGGAAACGCTATCCCAACGAATAAGTGGGCAGATTGGTTGGCAGTTTCAGGCGATGAACAGACGACGAGGATCTTGCAGAGAAACTTTGAAAAGGGAATCCCTTGTGGTTCAGAGAACTTTATTGACCGGCTTGAAAAATTGGCAAATCGAGAGTTGAAATACCGCCCACAGGGCAGGCCTTGCTCCAATAAAGGGTAACATCCCCCATTAAAAAAGGGGACGTTACCCTTTATTCCACCCTTTATTCCTAACGCTTTTTTTCCTGAGTGGCGGACGGCCTATCCGTACGAATTAGACGGTGTGGTGTTCCCCCTTTGAGAGCGGACTCGGCTGTCACTGGTTTCAGCGGTGGAATGGTTACATCATAAGGCAAAACGGATTTATCAATGGTGTGAGTACGGAGATAATCACTTCTTTTTCTGCATTGAAGCTCCGAAACAGAGTCCGCAGCATCAATGGGTGCCGCACTGTATTTAAAGCCCATCTTGGTTGCACAAGAGTGATATTTTCCATCCCATGTGTATAGACAAGTCAAACATGCCGCATTTTGTGCATTTTCCTCTGCTTGCTGATCGGCAATGGCGGCTTGCTGTGCTTCGAAGTCATCACACCATTGCTTTGGGATCCACGCAGGTGCTTCGACCCTACGAGTACCTTTGCCGATCAACTTCTTCGCCTTGATTATGACAGAGATGTATTTCTTATTATCTGCCCAACTCGCAGGTGGTCCCCAATTCCATGGCGTTGACATTTCTCCTCCGTCACAATAATACGCCTTGGTTTTGGCATCGAGGTTGAGCCTATCCAATAACATCGCCGACTCTGTGACGTTGAGGGACTTGGGAAACAACGTTTCCCAGGCTGTCTTCATGCATTTTTGGGTTCGCGATGGCACGCCACCATCAAAGGTGGCCACTCCTTTAGATGAGAAACTCTCATCGTAAAGTGATACAGTCTGGTAAGCTCTGTCACCATTTGCATTAACTCGGAAATAACCCACTTCAATCTGGACATCACAGGTGTATTTTGCATTGGCTGCCAAACTGAGAGTACACAAAACCATAATGAAAAAAGCGTGTGGAAAGACCTTTTTGAGTGGATACACCTGAACCTTCTCCTGATCAATGAAAGATCAAGTCTAACGTACCTGTGCCCCCCGGGTAACACAACAGTGTGAAAGAGTGTAATACCGGACATCTTCATTGGTCGTTCACAGACGCACGAAGCCGATAAGTGAGGGGACAAATAGACGACTATGTCACTGCTTTATTCCGACATGTACAGGGCATCGATAATGGGGCAATCATCGATTGTATAGTTGCCCCCCTTGCAACGAGCTATCATTTCGAAAAGTGCATCCCTGAGGTGTTCCAAATCACGTATTTTGCTCTCAACCACATCGATCTGCTGCATTGCCATGGCCTTCACCTCACCGCAATAATGATCAGGCTCATCAATAAACTTTAGCAGTTCCTTGACCTGCTCAATGGTGAAACCAATCTGACGGCAACGACGAATGAAGTTGAGCCGCTTGATGTCAACCAAAGAGTAGATCCGATGACCTCCTTCAGTCCTTGGTGGTTCGGGCATAAGTCCTGTTTTCTCGTAGTAATGTACAGTTTCCACCTTGCAACTTGCCTGTCTGGCCAATTGTCCAATCGAATAGCCGTGTGCTGTCATCACCGAAACCCTTGATCCTGTAGTTGCTACAGGTTCTATAATAGCATTTAAAGAGGTAAGTTGACGAGAAAAACGATGAATGACTTTATTGAAAAATCGGTGCTGACCTGTCCTGAATGCGGCTACAAGGAGTCACTTGTTATGCCCACCGATTCCTGTCTCTGGTTTCATGAGTGTCCCAATTGTCACACACTGCTGAAACCCAAACCTGGCGACTGTTGCGTTTTTTGTTCCTATGGTTCGGTGGCCTGCCCGCCTATACAGAAAGAGGGTTCCTGTCATGATGCGGGTGGTTGTTGTGGTTAAAAATCACTCCAGGAAAAAACCCTATTTACGCTGGTTAACGTTGTTTGTCACATCCAGCACTTTGTTGTGTTGCGCCCTGCCCGTGCTTCTGGTCTCCTTGGGTCTCGGCGCAGTCGTCGCAGGGTTGTTCTATAATATCCCCGGCCTGTTGTTTCTGGCAGAACACACGTATTGGACCCTGGGCCTTTCGGCGCTGATGTTGATATTTCTGGCCTGGGTTATCTGGCGACCCAATCAGAGCTGCCCTACCGACCCAGAACTGACTGCCCATTGTCAAAATACCAAACGTTGGAATCAAAGAATTTTCTGGTTTAGTGTTTTCATCTGGTCGATCGGTTTTTTCTTTAGTGTGTTGTTATTGCCCATCCGGCAAATGTTTGATCTTTAGATAGAGGACAAGATGATGCGTGTTCTTAAAATACTGGGACTCTTTGTTTTACCAACTCTTTTACTGCCGGCAAGACCCGCACTTGCCAGAACAGTTGAGGCTGAAGTCTATGGCATGACGTGCGCATTTTGTGTTGATACTCTTCAGCGGGAATTCAAAAAAATGGATTCGATCGCTTCCGTTGATATCAGTTTGAAATCAAAAATGATCCGTCTGCAAACAGAAAAAGATCGACCCACCATAGAAACCATCCGGCAGACAATTCGTGATGCGGGCTTCACACCAGAGAAGATCACAATCATTGATAAAGAATAAAACAGTATTGGCTGTTTTTGTATTGATAGCGTGCTCAAGCAGGGTGACCCTTTCCTGGAGTATGGGCCTGCGGTCTTTCGTGGCACTGCCGGTTGACAAGCAGGGTACCGTCGTCCGATTGTCATTTGATCATGCAGGCAAAACAAAAAAGGACCAACTGGTGATCAGTGCAGCCCACGGGATCAGTGCCAGGCAAACCTTCCTGCTGGGCATGCCTTACCGCCTTTCTCCTGGTGGTAACAACCGGCTAGGTGATGCCTCGTTTCTTTACCGTCAGATCTGGTTACAACAGGATCATATAAACGGCACCGACCGCTTTGCCGTGCTGGGTGGTATGCTCCTGTCAACGGAAGATAACCGCGATCCCGCAGTTCAAATCGGTGTGGTCTCTACCCATTTCCGTGACCGGTATGAACTTGATTTCGATGTGCTCTATCAGGCCGGTATTGCTCATCGCCCGGATGCTGCGCGTTACGATCTCTCTTGGCAATATCGTCTTGCACCTACCGAATACCCCAAGTGGGGGATCGCAAAAGAGTGGTATGGGGTTCTCGAGCTGAATGGGCGATGGCGTGAAGGAAGTTCAATCACCCATCAAGTGACTGCCGGCATACAATGGGTACACCCCACCTGGGTCTTGGAAGGTGGCGTGATCAAGGACATCAATAGTGAAAAAGAATTTCGTTACCTCATGAGCCTTCGTTACCACTTCTGAAATATTAAAAAGGGAACCGTCCCCTTTATTACGTAGTTTTTTTAGTTTTTTTCACCATCTTTTTGGTTTTTTCTTTTTTAGTGGTTTGCTTTTCTGTCTTTACAGATTTTTTCGTCTTCCTGGGTTTTTCAGTTTTTTTTGCTTTCGTTGATTTGGCTTTTTTACTTACCTTCTCAGATTTGGTTTTACTCATCGACTTGGCTTTTCCCGGTGCCGCACGGCAGTAGGCTTTGACTGTATTGCCAGATTTGTTTTTGTAGCTGGAAACCCAGGTGCATTTATCTGACGCCATACATGAAGACTTAGATTTACCTTTACATCCCGTCGCTGCAAGTGTTGCGGTGCTTAATAAAAATGAAAAGATGAGACATGCAGTGATCAAAATATTTTTCATTCAAATACTCCCTCATTGATTAATCAATAAAACCTCTGAACAATTCATCCATAAATTGTATGAGGACGCAAAAAACAAAAGTGTGATTTGCTTTTGCTCACAAATCCAATCGCGCGATGCAATCGATTTTAGCAGTATATCCCTGAACTGCAGGAAAACCGGAGAAACGCTGATTTTCTCAAAACAGCTTTAAGTAGATATCATTTTTTTAATTAACGGAAACTGAATTTATTCCAAACAATGGAAAAAATGGGTAACGTCCCCTTTTAATAAACAATGGAAAAAATGGGTAACGTCCCCTTTTAATTGATGTCAATCTGTGTACCCGGCCGGGCGATTGTGGTCGGGGCAGAGAATTCCCTGCGTAGACGGGTGGCAAGGATGGACTGTGCCTCCGGTTCACCATGGACCAGCAGGACCGGTGGCTGACCCTGGAAATGGGCATACCAGTCACATAGCCCGTTCTGATCGGCATGGGCGGACAATCCACCCACTGTGTGAATAGTGGCTCCCACGGCGATCGTTTCTCCCCACAGCCGGATCCGTTTGGCCCCATCCACCAATTGTCTTCCCAGTGTGCCGCGTGCCTGAAATCCGGAGATAATGACATGGCAGTTACGGCGCCAGAGATTGTGCTTGAAATGGTGCCGGATCCGGCCGCCGTTACACATGCCGCTGCCGGCAACGATGATCGCACCCGAGTGAATATTGTTGATGCGCATGGATTGTTCCGGTGTCATGCTCATGATCAGGTTAGGCAGCAATGCCGTCATTTCTTCATCACCCAACAGGGCCGTAGCCTCCTTGTCGTACAGTCTGAAGTGGCGGGTATAGATTTCGGTCGCATCAATGGCCATGGGGCTATCGAGAAAGATTTCCCAGTGGCTCATGTTCCATTCCCGGTAATATTTTCGGAAAAGGTAGAGGATTTCCTGAGTTCGCCCCACGGCAAATGCCGGGATCAGGACATTGCCACCGGCTCTCCAGGCCGCTTCGAGTATGGATTCGATTTCCCGGATGGTCTCATCCAGGGGTTTGTGTTGACGGTTTCCATAGGTGCTCTCCATAACGACGTGATCAGCCTGGCCTATCGGTGTGACGTCACGCAGGATGGGCGCACCGTTATGGCCCAGATCACCGCTGAACACGATCTTTTGCCGGACACCCTTTTCCTGTAACCAGAGTTCCACAATCGCCGATCCGAGAATATGCCCCGCATCCTGCAAGCGGACGGAAACTCCAGGCAGAATCTCCCGGTCCTGCCGGTAGTTCAGATCCTGAAAGTGTGGCAGGGTCCGATCGACATCCTTCACTGTGTAAAGCGGTTCTACGGGAGGAAGATGTTTCCGCTGCCGTTTACGGTTCTCCCATTCGGCATCTCGCTCGGCCAGATAGGCGGCATCCTTCAACATGATCCGGCAGAGATCCGTTGTTGCTGGATGGGTGTAGATGGGGCCTCTGTACCCTGCCTTGATCAACAGGGGCAATCTGCCGGAATGATCGATATGGGCGTGGGTGAGGATAACAGCATCGATTGAGGCCGGCTCGAAGGGAAACGGTTCCCGGTTCCGATGCTCCTCTTTCCGGCCGCCCTGGAACATTCCACAATCGATCAGAATCGTGTGACGATTCACATGTATCAAGTGGCAGGAACCGGTGACCTCACCAACGGCTCCCAAAGGTTGAAGATCCATTTATGCTACTCCTTCAATTGATGAATTCCTTCTGCAAGCAGAGGGGCAAGTGAAATCACGTTGGTTTCATGCTCGACACTGTCCGTACTCCAGATAGATTCCACACCTACCCTTCGAATTCGTTCCAGCGCATCACCCATGAATAGTGCATGGGTGACCACCACACTGACTGAGCGGATACCCTGTTCAAAAAGCTGTGTTGCTGCCGTGGCCAGGGTATGTCCGGAACTCGCGATATCATCGACGATCACCGCATCTCTCCCCGAGTAATCAAACGCTGGCAGAGAAATTTCAACCGCCGTATCGCCATGCCGGATTTTGTGGGCAACCACGAAATCCATACCACCGGATTGCGCCACTTCACTCACCCATTGCGCCGACTCACTGTCCGGACCAACGAGAAGCACATCGGGGTGGCGTTGCCGAATAAACTCCCCGATCAATCGGGAAGCAGACAGGGCCAGCGCCTGTTTAGCGGGTACCGCCTGCGCCATACTCCGAACACGGTGGAGGTGGGGATCCACTGTGATTACGGCATCGAACAGATCGGCCAGAAAACGGCCAATGATCTGTTGGCTCACGGCCTGACCAGGTTGGAACGCCTTGTCCTGCCGCATATAACACAGATAGGGCGCAACGAGCGTCAGATGACGCACGCCAAGATCACGGGCAGTTCTTGCTAGTAACAGCAGTTCGATCAGTCGTGGGTTAGGATGATCAAGACTCTGGTAGACAATGACCTCCGCCGCGGGATCTGGCGGTAACTGCACCAGACTCTCCTCATCAGGAAACAGATGCAGATCGGTTTTCCGGACGGGACACTTGAGTTGTTCAGCCAGTTGAGTGGCTTTGGCAAAGGCACCAGGGAAGGCAAGAATTTCCATCACGACTCCACGAATTGCTTGGGCACTTGCTCCGGTTCACCGAGGGTATAACCGCTCGCTTGCCGGGCGGCATTTTCAGCAAACCTGAAATCCGCCGGAAAGACTGCATGGATTCTGTATAACGGCTCACCCTTTTCCACAGGATCACCGAGTTTTTTCAGCAGATCGACTCCAGCACCCTTGTCCATGGGCGCACCGGCCAGCCGTGCGATATGGGCGATCTGGAAATTATCGATTCCAACGACATGGCCCTTTTCCGGTGCACAGATCTCCATCGTCAGGGCCCCGGGTTCAAACACCTGCTCCTGCCTGCCCTGGGCATCGATGATGGCTTCCATTTGCGCCAGGGCACGTCCTGAATCCAGAATATCCCGCGCCAGATTGAAGCCTGAACCACCGCGCACATCGGGATCGAATTCCAGCACCCGGCCCGCCAGTCGCAACGCCTTTTGCCGCAGATCATCCGGCGCATCGGGATCATTGTTCAATACCTGCATCACATCCCGGGCCTCGAGCACCGGCCCAATGCCACGGCCAACCGGTTGACGGCCATCAGTAATGATCACCTGCAGATGCAGGCCCAGACGATCACCGACAAATTCGAACAGTTTACGCAGTACCAGTGCCTCCTGCATGTGGCGAACCTTGGCGGTAGGCCCTACCGGAATATCGAGCAGCAGGTGTGTAGAGCCGGCAGCCAGTTTTTTCGATAAAATCGATGCCACCATCTGGCTGCGGGAGTCAAGACCCAGCGGTCTCTCAACTGAAATCAGAATGTCATCTACCGGTGCCAGTTTTGCCGTACCACCCCACGCGAGACAGCCGCGATATTTTTGGACTATTTGCCGCATCTCTTCCGGCGGGAGGTTGACTCGGGCCAGCACTTCCATGGTATCGGCAGTACCCGCAGGTGAGGTGATTGCACGGCTCGAGGTTTTCGGGATCAGCATGCCATGACTGGCTACGATGGGAACCACCAGCATAGAGGTACGATTTCCGGGGATCCCTCCTATGCAATGTTTGTCGGCCACAAAGGATTCACGCCAGTCGAGCTTTTCACCGCTTTCGAACATGGCACGGGTCAAATCAAGCACTTCGTCCCGATCCATTCCGGATTCCGTCGCTGCAACCAAAAAGGCGGCCATTTCCATCCGCGAGTAACGGTTCTCGGCAATGTCCCTTGCGATCGCCCGATAGTCTTTCAGATCCAGTCTTTCACCGGCAATCTTGCGCCGCACCGCGTGCATGGAACGAGGTGGCTCCGCATGTGAAACACGGACCGCTGTCCCCGCGGCCAGGCCAAGCTGATCAAATGCCTGCTCGGAGAGGCCCAGCTCACCCACACCCACGATGGCGTCATCATCAACCACATTGAGCACCGCCAGGATGTGTTTACCATCGGCATGGATCTCGATCTTGGAGAGAGCCTGAAAACCCTCGGCCCGGTAGATCGAACACTCGCGATTGAGATAGGCAACATTTTCCTTGTAGGTGTCAATGGCAGTACGCCTGATCCGCAGCGTTCCCCTATAGTCATTTTCTGCTTTTGCAGATTTTGATCGCGTCATCTTTTTTCCTTTTGCTCTTAGTGTGAGCTTTTTCAATAGCCGTCACGTTGATCCGGATCAATCTTCAAGCATTCTTGCGATCTCATCTTCACCCAGAGGATCAGGATGTTTGACGCGCAGGCTTTCTGCCCATTCCTGGGCAAAATCACGCTGGATCGCCAGGTTGAGCCCGGCGGTAAAGGACATGGCAATCAATGCACCCAAACTGGCCAGCGCCATGTCTTTGTGCGCATCCCAGACATCACCTTGTGTGCCCAGGTAGGCCATGCCCAGATCACCACCAAACAGAAGGGCCACGCCCCATTCCACCAGTTCATAAAGCATGGACGTGGACATGGTCAAATCCAATGGCAGAAAATAGGCCCAGAATCCCTTGACATCAACGATACGGATAAAGACTTCCCGAATGGGGTAGGCAAGCAGCAAGCCGTACATGAAGTGCACCATGCGATCGAAATTGTTGCGCTCCCAGCCCATCACCTCATTCAATGAATGACCGCTCAGCTTCTGAAACCAGTGATCATAGGGCACCTCAGCATAGGTGTAGTGCGATCCGATGGTGTGTAACGACAGGAACAGGAAAATGAGCGTATAGGAAATCCGGGACAGGGGAAACTTGCGATAGGTTGAGAAAATGATAACTAACCCCACTATAACGAGGATGTTTTCCAGTAACCAGTCTTGTCGATAGCGTGGCGCGATGGCCAACCCAATCCATTCAATGGCATAGAATGAGAATAGAATGAGCAGATACTTTCTATGGTTTATTGTCATTGTTATTACACCTGATCCATCTCATAGCAAAGGATAAACATATGGGTAGGATAATCATATGCCGGAAACCTATTATTTGCATCAGATTCTGATTCTGCTGGGTGCAGTCGTCATCACCGTTCCGATTCTCCAGCGCCTGGGCTTTGGTGCTGTCTTGGGCTATATCATCGCTGGTGCAATCATTGGCCCATGGGGGGTTGGCCTTATTCATGAAACCGGAGATATCCAGAAGATTGCGGAATTTGGTGTCATTTTTCTGCTGTTTCTGATCGGGATTGAACTCAAGCCCGCCTATCTGTGGTCCATGCGCCGGCTGGTCTTCGGTCTGGGTACGGCACAGGTACTGATCACGGGATTTCTACTGACCCTCGTTGCCATCCTCATCGGGATTGATCACAAGGCTGCCGTGATCATCGGTTTTGGCCTCGCGCTCTCCTCCACGGCGTTTGGTCTGCAGATCCTCAACGAACGCCGGCAGGTCAATACCGCGTTCGGACGCGCTGCCATTTCCGTCCTGCTGCTTCAGGATCTGGCGGTGGTGCCTTTGTTGGCACTGGTTTCCCTCTTGTCAGGGGAACACTCACTGGCATCGGGCGTGGAATTTGCCCTGTTGCAAGGCCTCGCTGTCATCATGATCATTCTCTTGATCGGGCGCTACTTGCTCCCGCCCTTGTTGCATCTGGTCGCCAGCAGCCGATCCACGGAAATCTTCATCGCCGGCGCCCTCTTCTCCGTTCTCGGGATCGCCCTGTTGATGGAACAGGCCGGGCTGTCCATGGCACTGGGCGCCTTTCTGGCAGGTCTGATGCTGGCAGAATCCCATTTCCGTCACCAGATCGTTGCCGACATCCTGCCTTTCCGTGCGGTCCTGCTTGGCCTTTTCTTCATGTCTGTGGGCATGTCCATCAATTTTGGTTTACTGGCTGAGCAGTTTTTGTTCATTGCAGCAGTCGTACTGGTTTTGATGTGGATCAAGATTGCCGTTCTGCTGGGGCTGAATCATCTGTTCAGGCTCGATCTAAGTGACAATGTCCGCACGGCCTTCTTGCTGTCACAGAGTGGTGAGTTCGCTTTTATCCTTTTCGGTCTTGCCGCCACGGAAGGGCTGATCACGCCAAACAGATTCCAAATACTCATTCTGATCGTTGCGGTGACCATGGCCTTGACACCCCTGATGGTGAACCTGATGGAGTTCATCGATCGCCGCTTCATCAGCAGGACCTACAAACACCCCATCAGCGAGCTTGATTTGCAAGCCCAGGAACACGAGGTGATCATCGCCGGTTTTGGGCGAGTGGGAAGACGTATCGCCAAGTTGCTGGATGTTTGTGAAGTGCCCTATATCGCACTCGATCTTAAACCCGATCGCATTGCGAAATTCCGTGCTCAGGGGATCCCCGTGTACTATGGGGACGCCAGCCGACTCGACGTGCTCAAGGCAACAGGAGCCGATCAGGCCAGAGTACTGGTGATTACCATGGTTGATCAGGATGTCACAGAACGGCTGGTGCATCTCGTCAGGCAACACTATCCGGATCTCGCCATTTACTCCCGCGCCCATGATCATGAACACTGCCGCAGGCTGCTGGATGCAGGAGCGAACCTGGCCATTTCCGAAACCATGGAAGCGAGTCTGCAATTGGCCAATGCAACTCTGGAGACTACCGGCCTGCCTCAGCATGAGATCGACCAGTTACTGAAGGAGTTCCGGATGAAGTACTACACCGATGATCCGTTGTAAATCAGTTGATCTATCGAGATAATCTAAAGATTGAAAACTCATGGTCAGGGTATTCTCCGAGACGCATCTTCTTATGGCTGTGCGTGGGCTTGCACTAACCACTGACCGTATTGATCGTATAGAAACAGAAGGCACTTTGTAGCTGATGAAATCTGACCAGCCAGCTTTATTCTTTTTGGTTGAGGATATGACATGAACACAAAAACCGGAGATGAAGATCAGGGAGTGATCGAAAAAGAAGATCTCAATCCCGCCCATATTAGCGATATCCAGTTCGACAAGGCGATCCGGTATATGGATCATCTTCAGCATGGGCTAATTGATTTTTTGAAGTCACCCAAAAGGACGCTCAGTGTCTGTTTTCCGGTCATGCTGGATGATGGTAGCGTGAAAACCTTTCATGGGTTCCGCACAGTACACAGCCGTGTGATGGGCCCTGGCAAAGGCGGTATCCGTTACCATCCCGAAGTCAACAAGGAAGAAGTCAAATCCTTGGCCGCCTTGATGACCTGGAAATGTGCCCTCGCTGATGTTCCCTTCGGTGGCGCCAAAGGCGGTGTGATCTGTGATCCCAAATCGTTGAGCCAGGATGAGTTGCGCCGCATCACTCGCCGTTTCGTCACAGAGCTGAAAGATGATATCGGCCCGTATATCGACATCCCGGCACCTGACATGTACACGAATCAACAGACCATGGCCTGGATCTATGACACCTATGACATCATGCACCCGGGGAAAAACAACCACCCGGTCGTCACCGGAAAACCCGTTGATCTCGGTGGCTCGCTGGGACGGGACAAGGCGACCGGTCAAGGCGTCTTCTATACCACGGAACGTTTCCTGGCAAAAGCTGAACTACCCAAGCTGCCATCGATCAGGGAGGCACGCCTCGCTATTCAGGGGTTCGGGAACGTGGGTGCTGCGGTTGCGAGGCTGTTCAGTGATGCTGGTGCAAAAGTCATCGCTGTCAGTGATTCGACGGGTGGGATCTGTGTGGACAATGACGACGCACTGGATATTGAAACCGTCCTCGAATACAAAAAGACCAATGGTACCGTTGTCGGGCTGCCGGAAACACGTACGATCACCAATGAGGATCTGCTTGAGATTGAATGTGACATCCTGATTCCAGCCGCACTGGAAAATGTGATCCGGATCGATAACGCGGACAAGATCAGGGCACGGCTGATCGTGGAAGCAGCAAACGGCCCTGTCACCCCCAGCGCAGACGAAGTGCTTTTCAGCAAGGGCATTCCTGTCGTCCCGGACATCCTCGCCAATGCGGGCGGCGTCATCGTCAGTTTCTTCGAATGGGTACAAAATATCAAACACGAGCAATGGGAACTGGAAGAAGTAGATCGCTCACTGCGAGCAAAAATGAACCACAGCGTTGATCAGGTGATGATGAAATGGCATCAACTCAATAATAGCCATGACGAATCACACGATACGGATCAGAACCCTGAAGAAAAGCTACCACCCGCAGATCTGCGAACAGCGGCCCTCTTTCTGGCAATTGAACGACTAGCGAATGTGACTCTTGAACGCGGAATCTGGCCCTGAATGCGGCAACCATATTCACGTCACCCTGCCACAGGGATAAATTCGAGACAAAAAACCAGCCGTCCGATCAGGATCCTTCATCCAACGAGCTAATCACCGGAAACGGGCGCCTTGAAATCATAGAAAATGACTATAAACTTTTACCTGCCAGCTGGGTCTTATCCCTTGTCTGGTGACAATCATAATCAGGCTGGATACCTGGGGCTTTCCGGGTATGTAGGCTGGTATGTCTGTCATACCCCGTAAGCGACTGCTCCAGGTTTTGTTCTGACACTATACAATCTAAGGAGGAGTAAATAATGATAAACTTACGCGTATTCAAGGGTACCCTTGCGACTCTTTCCATTGCATTTGCAACCCTGGTCTTCTCACCCGTCGCTGCTGCAGCAGAAGATGACAAGGACAAAAACGGGAATGTCGTCGAGTTCAGTTATGGAGGCGATGAAACCTTCTCCTACGCAGACGGTAAAGTGGGCACAGGGAAAAAAGATCCCAAAGTCTGTGGTAGCTTCCAGGAAGCAAAATGCAGTGTTGCCCATCTGAAAGGTAAATAACCCATCAGACAGTGATCACCAACGGTCCTTTGGGGCCGCTGGTGATCTCTACCCAAACGTGGTCCATGGAGTATTCCGACTCCTCACCTCAACCCGATCCGAATCCATCCTTGCTTCTGAGTCAAAAACCGCGAAGGATTCTCATACCCACCATGTATTTTGACGGCTTACCCGCAAGGTGATCCCACGTTAATAACTGAAGTCAAAAGTAGAGGTTACGTAACCATAGCTGGCGAGTAAAAGGTCGCATCGCTCATACCGTATTCACAGCGCAGATCAGAGGTTTTTTACTCCTGCTTGATTCTCTTTCATAATTGCCTGCTGGTACCTGGCTGTCGCTAAATCGTGATTTTTTTCATGAGAACCTCTGTCGTTAGTGTAAAAAAATTCTCAACTTTTGACCCCTGCTATTTTTCGGAGGGATTACAATCCTTTCTTAATCAGGTCTGCTTTTCCTACCTATCCCTAAATATTATCCATATTATGGATAGCAATTAAGGAGGTAATATCATGCTTTTATCAATAATGCTTTTCTGGAGGGGCAGTCAAAAAAGCTTTCTGTGGTGGCTCATTGTTTGAGCATGTTAAAATCAATACCCGGTAAATGTGGTATATCAAACCAGCTCAGACAGAAGGAATGCCAAATCAATTGGAGCAAGCGACAGTAATAAACTGTCAAGAAATGACTTTAACTTATTGAAAAATAATGGTGCCCGGGGCCGGACTCGAACCGGCACGGTGTTACCACCGAGGGATTTTAAGTCCCTTGCGTCTACCAATTTCGCCACCCGGGCGGGAATTGCCAGGAATTTCAATCTACCGGTTAGAATTTATCCAGCTTTTAAATCTCACTTATATATAATGCAAGGGTAGTCGCACAGGAATTGGTGAGCTACCGTTAAATTTTATTATCAGAAAATGGAGGCTGCGGTCGGAATCGAACC
>JALSRM010000027.1 GCA_026984775.1 Gammaproteobacteria bacterium | reverse complement strand
AGCCAGAAATCAATGTCATAAAATTTTTCCTTGCTGCCTTTCTCACGAAAATCTGTGCACGCAAAATAACGGCCATCTTTTTTCAGTTTTCGAACAGGCATGTGTATATCCACAAAATCCAGATCAACCTTTCTGCCTGTTTCTGAATCTATTAATGTGTAAAAGCCGTTATTTTTTCTTTTCTGATCAGAAATATGTTCGTGGATCGCTGACATGATTTCCCAGGCACGTTTTTCTTCACTCTCTCCAGGATGTTCTGAAGCAGGCAGCCACCACCAAGGTGCAGGCAGACGCGTGGCGAGAACATATTGATCATCAATCTTCCTTGGGGCTTTGTAAATCCTAATGTCCATAACTTCGATTCGACCTTCAGGGACTTTTAACCAGAAATCCAGCACATACTGCTTTTCAGGATTCGCCCGGTGGTGAAATTTAACGCTTGGGAAAACTCCATATCCGTGCATACGCCGAACGAAAAGAATCTCATCAAAAACCAAGGGTAAATCTTCTCCGTAGCGCGAATCTGTAAAAATAAAAACCCCGTCTTTTGATTTTTTTTGAATATATTTCTCTATAAACTCTTTTCCTTCTTCAGGTGTGACTTCCCTACTGTTTTTTTTTACAGTGGTCGGCTCGGGGGCAAGAGAGTAAAACTTTCTCGCTTTTTCAAGATTCCCCACCGGATCCATGAGAAATTCATCTCTTGAGTTTCTGTTGGAAAAACAGAGTACCTTGCCATCTTCAAAGGTCATTCTGATCTTGCAGTTTGTTTTTATGATTTCCCCTTTGGACAACCCGTTGACACAGCGACCGGAAAAAAGAATCTCATCTTCTGCATTTACAGTGCAGAAGATGAGTAATAAGGAGAAGCAAATGAGACTTTTCATCAAGAACGTTCCGCTTTTTCAATTAGTTGAATAATTTCATCAAGTCCGGTCTTTCTGGCAATGGAGAGTGCCGTCTGACCATCGTCCGTCTTTGAGTCCACTTTCGCACCTGCATCTAGCAGTGTCGTGATTAACGAAGGACTCTTGCCTGCAACTGCGATCATCAGCGGTGTCACTCCAGCTTTATTGGTGGCATTAACATCGGCTCCTTTGGTCAGAAGGAGGTTCACATTTTCTTCCACATGTTTGGCAACCGCGATCATGAGCGGCGTGTATCCGGCCTCGTTTCTTTGGTCGACTTCAAAACCGGAATCGATCAATTTTTTTAGGATGGGAGGTGATCCATACTCAGCTGCCACATGAATTGCGGAAACGCCCTCACGGTTCATAGAATCACGACGTGCTCCTGCCTTCAACAACAGTCCTGTAGCCTCAAGATCCCTGTCTAGGATGGCGAGGTGCAGGGGGGGCCAGCCATTTGGATCCGTTTCTTCAATATCTGCCCCGTGTTCGATAAGCAGTTTTAGAATCCGCCTATGACCGTTTCTCAGGGCCTTGACGAGAGGTGTGTACCCCAGTTTATCTTTCTGATTGATATCAGCACCTTTCTTGATCAGGTATTCCACCCGGGGAAGATCATCCGCGATGATCGCATTCTGTAGTTCCTGATTGATGTCAGCACCCTGCTCCAACCAGCGATCCACGTCGGCCAATGAGACAGCCCCATCGCCAGGACCCGGTTTTACTGGCGTCGTTATATCACCATACGGTCCATGTTCTGGAAGATTTCCCGAGATCAAGCAACTGTCGCATTCGACCAAGGGGACACCGTATTCTTCAAGAATGGCTTGAATTTTTTCCTTCTCCTTGACCAGCGCTTCATTCAACATCTTGACCAGTGCCGGCTTAGTGCGCACCACACCAACGGCCATGTCAAATTGCAGGTAGACACTGTCTTCGAGTACATTCATGGGCACCAGCGTCAATGGCTCATTGAGTTTTACTTTGTGATACCCTGCAAAGGCACCCCAAACGGCGGCCATATCGAGCTCACCCGTCGTCACTTTCTCCACCTGCTGGTGAGGCTGCTTTTCCTTTTCTATATCGGCATCCCAACTCATGGCATGAACAATCGTGTTCTTTTTGATTCCGTGTCTGCGCAATGCCTCCCGTGCGGCAGAACGTTGAAAAACACCGATCATCGCCTCTTTCAGAATGGGATCGTCAAGGCTTTTGATGTCATAATCCTTGTCACTACGGTGGACGAGGACATAAGTGGTTCGGTAAAAAGGTTGTGTCGTCAACATACGCGGCATGTTTGCCGGGACGCCGATCATGACATCACACTTGCCCTCACCAAAGGTTTTCCGCGTCAACCCTCTTTCAATGGTTGGCCGCCAGAAATAACTGAGCTTTAATCCCAGAGAGTCCGCAAGGACACGAGCAATTTTATTTTGGAAACCCTCTTCTTCCAGACTGGACAAAGGCATATTCCCTGGATCGGAGCAAACCCGGAGTGTTGTGATCTTTTTCCCTGTTTCTGCCAAACCTGGGACAGAAAACAGACCCAGGAGAACCAACAGACCTAAACGTATTCCTTTCCCGATTCTCTTTGTCATTCTCACAACTCCTCAACCGCAACATACTTGCTTTTATATTTATATTGTGCGCCCGGTACCTATTGGCACCGGGCGCAGTGTGACGGAACCTGATTCTGATCAGTCCATCAAACGGAACGTGTACAGCGTGCCACCGGCCGGCAGCTTGTACATATCGTTGTCCGCGGAAATAGCGGTTGCACCAATCGCCCCATAGGGATCACTCTTATCGAGATCCAGAAGGGGTGGCAAGCCGACCCAACCGCCCATTCCCGACCAAACAGAAATGTACTGCTTACCGCCAGTCTTGAAGGAAATGGGGTTACCAATGATTCCAGAACCGAGACGTCGCTCCCAGAGCTTCTTACCGGTATTCCGGTCGATCGCCCTGAAGTCTCCGTCAAAGCTGCCATAGAAAACCAGGCCGCCTCCGGTGACCAAGGCACCACCCCAGTTGGGATAGTTGTCTGGAATCTCCCACACGGTTTCACCCGTCTTGACGTTGAACTTCTTAAACTTGCCAAGCACACCCGGGACTTCTGCCTTCATGTGCACGTTGGCAAAAACATACACCGTACCTTGTGTGGTATGGGTACGCTCGGTAGGTTCGTCCGTCATACACCAGTTGTTGGTGGGACAATAGAAGTAGTCCGGATCATTAGGATCAACTGCACAGGGTTGTTGATCCTTACCACCCATTGCTGATGGACAGGCCTGTGTTGCCACCCCAATTGCAAACGGTGAATGCTTTTTCACCTTGACCGGGCGGCCGGTTTCCAGATCCACTTTTTCGGCCCAGTTGACCGTGACGAACTTGTGTGCACGCAGCAGCGTGCCGTCACGTCTGTCAAGGACATAGGCAAAACCATTCCGATCAAAATGAACCAGAACCGGGCGGTTCTTCTGACCATCTATATCCATGTTGACCAGAATGTTTTCGTTGACACCATCATAGTCCCATTGATCGAATGGCGTCATCTGATAGGCCCATTTTGCCAAGCCAGTGTCCGCATCCCGGGCAAAAATGGTCATGGACCATTTGTTGTCCCATTTGCCGGTATTACACTTTTCATGGGTGTCCTCACCGCAACGATAGGAAGGACTCCAGTGTCCCGGATTACCTGTTGATGCATACACAAGATTCAGTTTTGGATCAAAGGAATACCACGCCCAGGGAGAACCACCGCCGATCTTCCACTCGTCACGTGGATACGTGGTGGCACCAATATCTGAGCCTGCGGTTCCATAGTGCGGATTCGCCTTGTTGAAGTCCGGTGCATAACCCACATCTTTGTCAGGGCCGGTGCTGTACCATTTCCAGGCCACAGAACCGTCTTTTAAGTTGTAGGCTGTCAGACGGCCTCGGGCGGCAAATTCGTCACCACCAAAACCGGCAATGACTTTGTCATTGACGATGATCGGAGCTGTCGTCTGAGTTTCACCGTGCTCTGGATAGGCATGCTTGACAACCCAGTTCTCCTTACCGGTTTTTGCATCGAGATTGATCACATAACCGTCCAGGGTACCAAAGACAACTTGCCCATCTACATAGGAAAGACCACGGTTGACGACATCACAACAGGCACGTGGGATTGCCGATTCATCACGGTCGGTTTTCTTTTCATAACGCCAGGCAATCTTATAATTATCCGGGTTAGACAGATCCAGTGCCCAAACAATATTCGGCCATGCAGTCACTGCAAACATCATGGGCTTTCCACCCACATCACTGATGAACAAGGGCTGACCCTCGTGTCCACGCAAAGTGGAACTGGACAAGGACCAGATCAAATTGAGCTTATCGACATTTTTTGTGTTGATATCCTTTAAAGGGCTGTAACGATTGAGTCCGTAATCTCGGCCAATCGCAGGCCACTGATTGGGATCCTGGGAAAGCTTGACGACCTCCTCATTCGCCAATGAGACACCCGGGAGCGTCAATGCAGTAGCGACAATAGCCGCTTGCATCGAACAGAGGGTGATTTTGTTTTTTTTCATTTTATGAAACCTCCTATTTGAGTTTGTTTTCAAGCAAGCTGTTATGCTCTCGCCCAATACGAACTTGTAATCACCAGATCCAGTCCCTATCAGGACACCTTCATTAAACTTCAGTGCATCAAACTGCGATAGGTGGTAAATCCCTCAATTTATCCCGGATAAATTCCTCTCAGATCTTGAATAATTGCCACTTTTTGACTCATGAACTTTTCCTTTCTGCAGGCTTTGAGTTTCCCGCATTTGCCTTTAAATTAAGCTGACAGAAAAAACCGACAAACAAAACCCTCCCAAGTACTTTTATGCTGTTTTCCATAAACATGGATGAAATCTTCCTAATGACAATCATCAGTGAGGGTGCGAACCTTTCTTGTCATGGCTGTCACGAACATCCTCTCCTGGAGCCTAAAAACCCGTCTTCTCATTCTGGTGACCGTGGTCATGGTTGCAGGCTTGATCGTGGGTGGTTTTTTTATCCTTCAAAATGCTCGTGAAGCCGTAAAGGCCGAAATCCACTCCAGTGTCAAACTGGTTGAAAGCATGATCAAACGATCACTGACCATGGGCGTCCTGGAAGACAATCTCTCCGAACTCACAGGCAACATTGAAGGATTGAGGCATGTAAAGGTCATCACCGAGTACCGGTATTTGAGCCCCACAGACAAAGAGACACTTAAAATCGAAGGGATCCCTAACTGGTTTACCAACCTTGTTTATCCAAAAGGAGAACTCCCGCTGAAAATCATATTGCATGGAAAAAGCTCTCACAATATTGTCATTACTGCCGATCCCGTGGATGAAATCAGAGAAGTTTGGGAAGATGCCGGCGATATGTTGATGCTTTATTTGTCCCTGTTTTTTATTTCATTGATTCTTATCTATGCTGTGGTCTGGCATGGCTTGAAGCCGCTGGATGAATTGAAGTTCGGTTTTGAACAATTGGAGCAAGGTAACCTATCTATCCGTATAGATGAACACGTCATCCCAGATCTTGCCCGCATCCACAGGCGGTTCAATCATACCGTCTCTGTTTTAAAAAAAACCACCCGTGAAAAGGAAAATCTCGCCCGGAAAATGGTCACCCTGCAAGAAGATGAACGCAATTACCTTGCGCGTGAACTGCATGATGAAATAGGGCCGTATCTTTTCAATATCAGAATCACTTGCTCCGGGATCCGTCAACTCGATCTGCCACCGGAAAAGTACAAAGCCGAAGTTGAAACCCGTCTCAAGGATATTGATCAGATCGTTGAGAAGTTACAAGAAAGAGTTCGTACACTGCTGAAAAAGTTACGCCCCATGGTGCTGAATGATCTCGATCTATGCAGCGCACTTTATGACCTTGTCTCCATGTTCAAGGCATCGAATTCAGGTATTGAATGGAACTTGACCTGCAAACTCAAAGAAGATCTGGATGATACGATCAAGGTCACAGTCTATCGTATCGTTCAGGAATGCCTGACCAATATCGGTCGCCATTCAAAGGCCCGTTACGCCTCTGTCAACCTCTTTCTGCAAGAAGAAGACGAACAAAAACACGTACATCTTATCGTTGAGGATGATGGTATCGGCCTGCAAAAAAACAGAAAATCCGGCTATGGCCTGATCGGTATTCATGAACGTGTTCAAGCACTGGGCGGCACCGTTTGGATAAACAGTGATCCAACAGACAGAACACGAAAAGGAACCCGAATAAAAATCATCCTGCCCATCGAGAAAGAACAATCCTGATTCCGGAAAACTGGAACCTTCTTTCATGAAGCATTCATGACCAAAATCAGGAAAGCTTATGGCGCTTTCTCCACCCGTCCTTGTTACGCTGATCATCACTTCAATAGAAATAATGAAACCGGCAGAGAAGGTAAAATCATGATAAAAAAACTTGGATGGAATTACGAAATATTAGTTCTTCTTCTCATCACGCTGGCTCACTCCACAGTACGGGCAGAAGACGCCCGTAACCCAGCAACCGCGCTTGAACTCCCCGAGCTGGATGTGGTTGGTACCACACCGCTTCCGGGTGTAGGACTACCTGTCGAAAAATATGCCGGAAACATACAAATCATTGGCAGTCGAGAATTTGAAGAACAAAAACCGGTGGATCTGTCTGAAATACTTTTCCGGAACATTGGCAGTGTGGATATCAACTCAGTGCAGAATAACCCATACCAGAATGACGTACACTATCGGGGGTTTCTGGCCTCACCTCTCGTAGGCAGTGCTATCGGAATCTCGGGGTTCATTGACGGTGTCCGTATCAACGAAGGCTTTGGGGATACCCTGAACTGGGATCTCATCCCCGAGTTTGCCATCGCCAACCTCTCTTTGATTCCGGGTTCCAACCCCTTGTTTGGCCTCAATACGCTGGGCGCTGCGCTCTCCATCCAAACCAAAAGTGGTTTCAACTTCCCGGGCACCCAGGTCGAAGGTTCCCTTGGAGTCGACAGCCGCCGAACCATCACTGCAGAACACGGTGGGCACCTCGGCAATTTCGACTGGTATATCGGTGGCCATGTATTCAAAGAAGATGGTTGGCGGCAACGTTCCCCATCAGACGTGAAACGCCTGTTTACCAAAATCGGATGGGAAAACGAGATCACCGACATCGATCTGAGCTACACCTACGCCGATACCGATCTCATAGGCAATGGTTTTGTTCCGGAAAGTCATCTCTATGTTGATCGCAAAGCTGTCTACACTTTCCCTGATCAGACGAAAAACCAGATGCACTTTGTCAATCTTCGTGCAAGCCACTGGCTGACGGACGCACTACTCGCGGCAGGCAACCTCTTTTACCGGGATTTTGAACGGAAGACCTTGAATGGGGATGCGGAAATCGCCTGTGTAAATAACGCCAATGAGATACCTCTATTCATTGCTGTAGATCCAACAGAAGACCCCACGGATCCAAATACGGATCTGCGCCTGGTGCATAATGCAAATTGTAACAATGACAACCTCACCAATGCCGTGATCGGTTCTATCTCCCGTACGCCTTTTAACCCGGCAACCGACGAAGCCGAGCTGGGAGCAGATGGCGAAGAACGTCGTACTATTACAGAAACAGACAGCTGGGGCGGAACACTGCAGCTCTCCCACAACGGTCAGATCGCCGGCCATAAAAACGCCATGGTTGTTGGTTTTGCCTATGATCGCAGCGAAACTCGTTTTTCTGTCGCAGAGGCAGAAGCCGAGCTTTTCCAAGAAGGAATCGCTTATGGCACCGAAAATCCTGAACCCGCTGTGACCGATGTGGACATCGATACTAAAAAGGAAAACTGGGGTTTGTTCTTCACAGACACTTTCGACTTGAACGATAACCTCGCCCTGACGCTCTCCGGTCGTTATCAACATACCACCATAGACATTCAGGATCGAACCGGTGAAGAGGAAAATCAGGATCTCAACGGCAGCCACGCCTTCTCCCGCTTCAGCCCAGCCGTTGGCCTGAGTTACAACCCAATCGGGAACCTGACTCTCTATGGCACTTACAATGAAAGTTTCCGTGTACCCACAGCCGCTGAACTCACCTGTGCCGATCCGGGCGCTCCCTGCAATCTTCCGAATTCATTCGTCGCTGATCCTCCGCTGGATCCCGTCATCGGCAAGACCATTGAAATCGGTGCGCGGGGAACCGTTTCGCTGGCCGGGAAATTAAACTGGAGTGCGGCCCTGTTCAGAACCAAACTCGAAAATGACCTGCTGTTTACGACAACCAGTTCAGCCGGTGCGGGATTTTTCCAAAATGTCGATGAGACACGCCGGCAAGGGTTTGAGCTGGGCTTGAATGGCACCCTCGATCGCCTCGCCTGGTCCATGAACTACAGCTTTATCGATGCCACGTTTGAGTCCGACGAACAGCTCGCCAGCGTGGTCGAAGCAGACGGCATCTCTGTCCAGGCAGGAGACGAACTCCCGGCAATTCCAAAGCATAACGTTAAGCTGGGGGCCAGTTACGCCTTCACCGAGAAATTCACCCTGGCAGGCAATATGACCTATGCATCCAGTACCTTCATGCGGGGGGATGAAAGCAATGAACTTCCGAAGATCGATGATTATGTGGTTTTTAATCTGAGAGCCTACTATCAGGCCTCAAAGAATATTCAATTCTGGTTGAAGATGGATAATGTCTTCGATCAGGATTATGAAACCTCCGGCATCCGGAACTTTAATGCATTCCCAGCATCAGGTGGAGAGATCGAAGAAGAACGTTTCGTCTCACCTGGTGCACCGCGTTTGGTCTGGCTTGGTGTGAAAGCCAGCTTCTAAAAAATAAAATAAAAAAAAGCACCAGATGAAAGCTCCGGTACGAGATCTTGTATCGGAGCTTGCTTCTTTCTCACTGTGAATCTATGGAATCTGAACAATGTCCCAAAACACCGCCTGTTTTATGCTGTTGATCATTCTGCCCCTGCTTAGCATTAACTGCTTTGTCACCTCGGATAATTCAGCGTGGGAAAAAGTCAGGGCCGAATTTTTTGCTGGTGCCATAATCCATGAAAATACTTCAGACAACTTATTTATACAGGTTCCGAAAAAAGTTGAAGATGCCGCAATTGTTCCGATCAAAATCACATCACTGATGCCACAATCGAAGCAACATTATATAAAAAGCTGTATCTTTTTATCGACAACAATCCCGTTCCGCTTGCAGCCATTTTCCATCTATCACCGACTGTTGCTACTTCGGGGTCAATCAACCTCGCTACTCACATTCGTATCGACGCCTATGGCACTGTGCGTGTTATTGCAGAAATGAACGACGGCGCATTACACATGAATAGTCGCTTTGTGATCGCAGCAGGGGGTTGTTCAGCACCACCATTGAACAGGTATGGTTCGTCAGTCTCCGGTAAGCGAATCAAAACACACTTGAGGCAGGCGACCGATGATCAGACCATGAATGTCCAACTCCTGATCAAACACCCCAACACCAGTGGTTTACAATTGGACCCGATCACCGATCAGTATATCCCTGCCCACTATATTACCGATATCACTATCCACTTTGATAACAAAGTCTTGATGAAGATAGAAACTGGCCTATCGATCAGTGAAAACCCATCGTTCAACTTCAGTTTTAGGCCCGAAAGAAAGGGAATATTATCCATTAATGTGATGGACAATAAAAAACTGGAGTTCTCAGAAGACATAATGATTGATGGGCTTTCCAGTTGACTTTGTTTTTCGGTTTGTCCGCGAAAAAATCATCAGCCTTTAGGCTATGACAGGCCACAGAGTTTCTGATGCTCTCAGTGGATGAGTGTGAAGAACGGCTTTCGATGCAGACTGGATTTCCACATGAATGAAGCTCAAAATGGACGCTGATCACCCGGTTTTTTGCATTCGAAACCAGAACCCATGAAATAGTTACCGGAGATAAATCGTCATTTCCGGATTAAGGTGTAAATAAAAAAGGGCAGTGTCATCTGCCCTTTGAGAAGTGAGAGTCCGGTTGCCGCTTATAAACTGTTCAAGACCGCTTGGGCTGCTTCGATCTTCTCTGTACAACCTTCCATCTCGATCTCTTCAACTTCCGATGTAAAACCCAGTTTTGCCAATGCAGGAACAGTATCCCAGTCAATCTGACCATAGGGATGATCCGTCCCCATATAGGACTGCAACAATGCCACCTGGACCACATCGACCATGTCGGCCTCAGGATGCTTGTTGCGCGTGAAATCTCCGTATTCCGCAGCCACATCGATCAGCGACTGAGGGAAAAGCCAAGTCTCAAGAATCTTCTTCCCGATAGGACTGCTGAGCCGATTGACGAGACGATCAAGCAATTCCAAGTCCTCCAGCAGTTCAGGGTGTTCGTCTGCTCGCATCAAAACCGGAAGAGCACCAATATTGTGGATCAATCCTGCCAACATGGCCTCATCCGATTTTACCGTCGGACAGGTGGACCCAAGCACATGGCTGATCGCTGCGATCTGAGTATTGAACTCCCATAACTCGCGCATCTTTTTAGCCAGGATAGGGGACTTTGCATTGAATAGCTGTTTCATCATCAAACTGGTGACCAGGTTTCTGATCAAGTTGACACCGAGTCTCGCTACCGCCATCTGGACACTTTCGATCTCTTTCTGACCACGAAACAGTGGACTGTTGGCCACCTTGATCAGTTTTGCTGAAAGTGCTGTGTCAGTGACGATAATATTGGCCATGTCTGCCGCTGAGGCGTTCGGATCATTGACAATATTTCTCACCTCCATTGCAACTTCAGGCAAAGTCGGCAGTGTCAGCTTGCCTGAGGCCAGATCCGTAATCACCTCGTCATAAAACGCTTCTTCATTGATGGCTTCTGCAACGGTCATATATTTTTGCTCCGTATCCTGATTGTATTGAAGATATTTACTCTGGAATATAGCGGCAGTTTGCTCTGAAACTTTCGTTCAGAAGTACGATGATTCCTGTCGCTGGACCATGCACAGAACTTGCCAAGTTCTCTGGAAAAGGATGTCTTATTCCGAAATTCTTATGTCACAAGAACGTGCCCATGTTCACTGCAACCGCAAGACAAGGGTTAATCAAGAAAAACAAACTCTTAATGTTTTGATTTTTCCGCACTCACCTTGGAGGCTAAACAAAAATTCGAGGGCACATTATCAGGAGATGGGAACGTGAACTATTTCT
Source organism: Gammaproteobacteria bacterium (assembly GCA_026984775.1). Taxonomy (GTDB): domain Bacteria; phylum Pseudomonadota; class Gammaproteobacteria; order CAJXQU01; family CAJXQU01; genus CAJXQU01. Next base: position 5,745 of record JALSRM010000027.1, on the reverse strand, counting down.
TTGCCAAGGAGATAACGGGTTTCTGTGCATTTCTGCGGAACAAAACGGCGATATTACCAATCTGCTGAATATTCTGGGCACAGGTTTGTTCACAGATCTTGCGAATGACTTCGTCACGTTCCTGACGGTTCCCCACATTGACCTTCAGCTTGATCAACTCGTGAAACTCTAGGGCATAACCAACTTCCTTGATTACATTTTCTGTCAGTCCGTGCTGTCCCACCCGGACAACCGGCTTGAGTTTATGCGCCAGAGAGCGCAAGGTTTTTATCTGCGACTTGGTTAATATCATCGATGAACGGAGTTGTTTTTCAGAAGTGGCGTGATCCTACAGAAAGCTGTGAGCAATTGCGATCGCTATTTTCTCGCGCGCGGTGGGTATTGGCCTCGAGACTGTCGATGATTGTTTTACCCATTGTTGTCATCGCCAAATATTCCAGTGTTTCTCCTACATAGGGCATGACTGATCGCTGGTAGAAATCTGCATAACTTTCCAACAGATCTCCAGGCTGTTTGTAGCCAGTTACCTCATTGTAACCGGATTCTTCGAATTCAAAAAAGACGGCGGGCAGCTTGTGGATGTATCGTGGATCACTGAGCTGTCCGATCAGATCGGCACCCCGCACAAGTCCAGGGTAGTCATCCGTGCGCTGATAGGTTGGATCCTCCGGAACAGGGAAGCGGGTTCGCTCGATGCAATCCTGGATGAAATCAGAGTCGATGCCCGGCTGTGTACTGAAGAAATCCCGGACAAACTGTTTACCACGTTCGATATGTGCCGACATAAAAACGGCATCACTGGCATTGCTTTCCGATGTCTGCTGGTCCGTATGACAAATTCCGGCGACATAACCGATATCATGACAAAGCAGGGCCATAATGAAGTTAAGCCACAGCTCTGGTGTAATGGAGGTATCGACGGTCATCTTGCCCTGTAGCACAGTCTGACCCACCAGCGTTACCTGTATTGTATGTTCAATATTGTGGTAGAGCGTATTACTCCCTGAAATCAGCTGGATGATCTGCTCGGCATTTTCCACGATTTGCTTCTCATGATCCGAAGCTCGTCCATGGAAAGCATCTCGATAGCCTGATCTGAGGCGATCGACAAATTCTCTGGTCAGGATCCCGGTAATATCAAGCATTCTGCTCTCTCTGTTCTTTTCCATCTATCTGTTCTGTTGATGGAACATGCATTTTGGAGGCCACTATAGCTTAATTCCTGGTGTCAAGAATGTGTCCCTGATCACAAAATAGAAGGAAGAGGACACGGTTTCTGTCAGGGGCACCAGTTAACTTTTTCACCCTTTCGGTAAGGTACGCCGTACCCTGCCTCAATCAGTGCCTCACTAAGCAGCTTACCGCGCCGATTTCTTACCCTCGCATAAAATTTGCCATTTGTTTTCGATTTTCTGACATCATTCAGTCTCACGAGATCGCCCACGAATGCCCGTGTCATTTCTAAAGCTTCTTTTGCCATAAGTTTTTCTGCATCACATTTACCGTTGAGTGATGGTGTATCCACACCCAGTACACCGATCTTCATTGTCCTGTCTTCACCGGGCCACACGGCCACCTTAAGCCACAGCGTTTCGGCATCAATCACATTCACTACTTTTGCATTGTATGGCCCGTAAAGTAGAGCCACCGCGATCATAAACCACATTTCCGAATCCCTGAGAAGTGTTAAACTAGCCACGTTAGAATAGCCTAAAGAGGGAGGCAAACCAAAATGAATATCATGGACATGGTGTTGGGTGAACAGAACGCGAGTGCTATCAACCAGATGGCAAAAAGTCTGGGGCTCGGAACAACTGAAACAAAAAACGTGGTTGAACAGTTGTTGCCCGTGCTCTCGCGAGGTCTGCAACGAAACACAACGCAGGAGGACGGGATGGAAGCGTTGGTCAGAGCTCTGTCTTCCGGCAATCATCAACGCTACATCGATCAGTCTGAAGTTCTGACATTGCCCGATACTGTGGAGGACGGCAATTCTATTCTGGGACATATTTTCGGCAGCAAGGATGTCAGCCGAAACGTCGCCGCATACGCAGAAAAGCAAACCGGGGTTTCTTCTTCGATCATCAAGAAGATGTTGCCCATGGTGGCAGCCCTGGCAATGGGCGCACTGGGCAAACGGGCAAGCAGCGGCGGGCTTTTCAGAGGGGCAGGCCGTGTTACAAAGCAGAATCAGGGGTTGATTCGCTCTTTCATTGATTCAGATCACGACGGCTCGATCGCCGATGACCTGCTGAGTATGGCAGTAAAGCTGATCTAGACCATCATCTGGCTGGCGATAATCCCGAGCAGAATCACCAAACCGATCCAATGGTTATGCCGGAATGCAATAAAACAGTGATCCGGATCCCGATCACTGATCAGGATACGATGCAACAGCATCATCACCGCCACAATCAGCAAAGCAATATGGTAGGGCCAGCCCAAGCCCGCCATATTGCCAGCGATCAACAGAACCAGCAGCATCAAGGCTTGGAGGATCCCAATGATTCTCAGATCCTGATCACCAAACAAGATCGCCGTTGATTTGACACCAATCTTCAGATCGTCCTCTCGATCAACCATGGCATACATGGTGTCATAGACCACCGCCCACAGTACATTGGCCAGCAACAGCACCCAAGCCACGTTTGGGATCCTGTTCATCTCGGCTGCGAACGCCATGGGAATCGCCCAGCCAAAAGCCAGGCCAAGATAGAACTGTGGCAGGTGTGTGAAACGTTTCATGAAGGGATAGGTTGCTGCCAGCAAGACTGCCACAAAAGAGAGCTTGATGGTCAGTGAATTCATGAGCAGGACCAGAGAGAACGCAATGAAGCACAGCACTATGAACAGAATAATCGCCTCTTTTTTTGAAACTCTTCCAGCAGCAAGGGGACGATTTCTGGTTCTTTTGACATGTGCATCAAAATCACTGTCCGCAAGATCATTGATCACACATCCGGCTGATCGCATCAGTACCACACCTGCGGCAAAAACGAACAACACCAGCGGGTTGGGTCTGCCATCCGAAGCAATCCAGATCGCCCAGAGGGTAGGCCAGAGCAACAACCAGATCCCCACTGGTTTGTCGAGCCGCATCAGGAGCACATACTGTTTCAGCTTTTCAAATATCCGCATAGTCAGTTCCATGAATGAGCCACCGCTGAATCAGTGGATCGATAATCTCGGGCCGTTTCTTCAAAATCACATCAGCGGCCTTGTCTATTTCAGGCAAAAGCTCCTTGTCCCGCATCAGATCGGCAATCCGGAAACGCATCATCCCGGCCTGTCGTGTACCAAGAAACTCTCCCGGACCCCGTAATTCGAGATCCCTTTGTGAGATCCGAAATCCATCACAGGTCTCCCGCATGATCGCGAGCCGTTCCCTGCCATGATCAGACAAAGGTGGATGATACATCAAAACACAATCGCTCTGGCGTGAACCACGCCCGACACGACCTCGTAGCTGATGCAACTGAGCCAGTCCGAGACGTTCTGCATTTTCGATAATCATGAGACTGGCATTGGGCACATCGACACCAACCTCAATCACGGTCGTCGCCACCAGCAGATCGATCTCACCGGCGTGGAAGGCCTGCATCACCCGATCTTTTTCTTTTTTCTCAAGTCGGCCATGAATCAAACCCACCGAGATCCCTTTGAGATTTGAAGCCAGAAGCTCTGCCGTCTCGATCGCGGTCTGGCACTGCAAATTTTCCGACTCCTCGATCAAGGTGCACACCCAGTAGACTTGACGCCCCTCTTTACACACGCTGGCGATCCGATGGATTACTTCATCACGCCGGGCATCAGAAATCACGGTTGTCTTTACAGGTTGCCGACCAGGAGGCAATTCATCGATCACGGATACATCCAGATCGGCATAAGCTGTCATTGCCAGGGTCCGTGGAATGGGTGTAGCCGTCATGATCAGCTGATGTGAGGTCAAGCCTTTCACGTTCCCTTTTTCACGTAAGGCAAGACGTTGATGTACACCAAACCGGTGCTGTTCATCGACGATCGTAAGACCGAGTTTTCTGAATGATACATCCTGCTGAAAAAGGGCATGTGTCCCGATTACGACACACGGATCAGCCGCTGCGATCTGTTTCAGTGCCGATCTTCTTTCTGTAGCTTTTAGTTGTCCTGACAACCAGGCGATTGGGATATGGAGTGGTTCGAACCACTGCCTGAATGTGACCAGATGCTGCTCAGCCAGCAGTTCCGTCGGGGCCATGATTGCCACCTGATACCCCGCTTCAATCGCCTGCAATGCACCGAGAGCAGCAACCAATGTCTTGCCTGAACCCACATCACCCTGCACCAGACGTAACATGGGATGTTCACTGGAAAGATCGGTGCAGACTTCCTTTTCAACTCTCAACTGAGCGTCGGTAGGTGTAAAAGGAAGTTCAGACAACAGTTTTTCTCTCAAACGACCCTCGGCATTCAGTGGTGGTGCTTGCTGTTGCCGGAACGCCTTGCGACTGATCTTTTTGCTGAGCTGATGGGTCAGCAGTTCTTCAAAGGCCAGCCGTTGTTGTGCTGGATGCGTGCCTTCGATCAACTGATCGATCGAGACCTCGGGTGGCGGGCGGTGGACATAGCGAATAGCTTCTGCAAGCGACCACTCTCTCACAAACTCTACATCAGATTCAGCAAGATAGTCCTCGAGCAGATGAGTATCGAGCAGGTTCAGAGCCTGGTCGGTCAGTTTTCGCAGGCTGATCTGATGCAAACCTTCGGTGGTTGGATAGATCGGTGTCAACGACTCTTCCATCTTTGGTGTGCCTTCTCCACCGATCACCTTGTATTCCGGATGAATCATCTCCAGCATCGCTGGTCCCTTCCTGATCTCTCCAAAACAGATCAGGCGCAGTCCCTTGATCAGGTTTTTCTGCTGAGCAGCAGAGAAATGAAAGAAACGCAGGATAATGGCACCGGTGCCATCACTCAACCGGCAAAGTAGAGAGCGACGACGCCCATACTGTATCTGTACGAGTTCGATCGTGCCGTGGACGACCGCCTCTATCCCTGGCCGAACCGATCCGATCGGTGTGACCCTCGTCCGGTCCTGATAACGCAAGGGGAGATGAAACAGCAAATCCTGAACCTCGCTGATACCAATTCTTTCCAGCCGTTCAGCGACACGGGGACCGACACCCTTGAGCTTTGTAACCGGCATATTCGACCGGACCTCGGTCATGGTTTTTGAGAAGTCTTTTTTATCGATCAGAACTCCATGATGGCGTCCATCTCGACCTGTGCATCCTTTGGTAACTGTGCGACACCAATCGCAGCACGGGCTGGATAAGGTTCGGAGAAATATTCTGCCATCACTTCATTGACCAAGGGAAAGTGACTGAGATCTGTGAGATAGATGTTCAGTTTCACCACATCCGCAAGTGAACCCCCGGCCGCTTCGGCAACGGCCTTCAGATTTTCAAAAACACGGACGATCTGGGCACGCATGTCCCCCCCGATCAGTTCCATAGTTTCCGGAACCAACGGGATTTGCCCTGACAGATAGACTGTATTTCCTGTTTTGACAGCCTGGGAATAGGTACCAATGGCCTGCGGGGCCTTTTCAGTTCTGATGATTTCTCTGCTCATTATTGTTACCTTCTTGTTGAACTTATTGACCGGTATAGACACAACCTGATGTACAGGTCTCCTTGACAATGACTTTGGATAAAGCAGGCAAGCGTGGCTTTAGACGATCCCAAATCCATTTTGCAAGATTCT
>JALSRM010000026.1 GCA_026984775.1 Gammaproteobacteria bacterium | reverse complement strand
ATCAGGCGGTGTCCCCGGGTATAGAGTGATTCCGGTTGCAGAATGATTATGTGGATCCTGGCTAAACGGGACCTTAATACCAGTTTTTTGATCGCATCCAGGATCTCGGTATTGTCATAGATACAGGGATCGAGATCGCGACTGATGATATTCAGATGGCGACGGCAGGCATTGATCATTTCGATGGAGAGTTGCCTGCTCTGTTCACTGGTGTCCAGAGTGATCTCCTCATCTGTTTCACCCAGTATTCGTGCGTGTGGATCGACCATCTTGATTTCCTGTTCAGATTTTGCGGGCCTGCTCGGCTGCGTTACCCGTGTAGAGGGCGGGTGTCAGTCCGAATAATTTCTGTTTTGCGTCATCAGGCAGTTCGAGCGAGTCGATGAAGGCTTTCAAGGTCTCCTGATCGATACCCTGACCACGGGTCAACGCCTTGAGTTTTTCATACGGATTTTCGATCCCATAGCGGCGCATGACTGTCTGGATGGGTTCGGCAAGGACTTCCCAGGCTTTGTTCAGATCTTCGAGCAGAACCTCCGTATTGACTTCCAGCTTGTTGATCCCTTTCATGGCGGAAGTATAGGCGATGACACTATGGGCAATGCCCACACCCAGATTTCTCAATACGGTGGAATCTGTCAGATCACGTTGCCAGCGGGAGATCGGGAGCTTTGCCTCCAGGTGTTCGAAAATGGCATTGGCCAGCCCCAGGTTACCTTCCGCATTTTCAAAGTCGATGGGGTTGACCTTGTGTGGCATGGTCGAGGAGCCAATTTCACCAGCCACGGTTTTTTGTTTGAAATAACCGTTGGCAATATAGCCCCATACATCTCGGCAGAAATCGAGCAGAATCGTATTGAAGCGCGAGACTACGGCAAAGTATTCCGCCATGTAGTCATGGGGTTCGATCTGGATGGTATAAGGGTTCCACGTGAGTCCAAGACTTTCGACAAAGCTTTTGGCGAACGCTTCCCAGTCCAGATCCGGGTAGGCGATCAGATGCGCATTGTAGTTACCGACAGCACCATTGATCTTGCCCAGAATTTCTACCTTGACCAGTTGATCATGCTGCCGTTTCAGACGGTATACCACGTTGGCAATCTCCTTGCCCAGGGTGGTGGGTGAGGCGGTTTGTCCGTGGGTTCGGGACAACATGGGCTGGTCAGCAAATGCATGGGCCATTTCGGTGAGTCGATCGATGAGAGCATCCCACTGGGGCAGCAGGATCTGGCGCCTTGCCTCGTTGAGCATCAGGCCATAGGAGAGGTTGTTGATGTCTTCCGAAGTGCAGGCGAAATGAATGAATTCACTCACTGCTTCAAGCTCGGTGTTGCCTGCAATCTTTTTTTTGAGAAAATACTCCACCGCCTTCACATCATGGTTGGTGGTGTTTTCGATATGTTTCACTCGCCGCGCATCCTCGATACTGAACTCAGCGACGATCGCGTCCAAAAGATGCATGGCATGATCGCTGAAGACCGGGACTTCCTCAATAGCCGGATTGGCCGAGAGTTTCTGTAGCCAGCGGACTTCCACCGTGACCCGATGACGGATCAGGCCGAATTCGCTGAAGATGGGGCGTAATGCTTCGACTTTGTTGGCATAGCGGCCATCGATGGGAGAGATAGCCGTCAGGGATGTCAATTCCATAGAGTCAGAGTTCCTTTACATATGAACCCGTGATTTTACATGAATTCTGCCTTCGGGTTGAGTGGAGAATCAGAGCCAGCAAACTCAGCGGGAGAGCAATGTTGGGTATTTGCAGTGGGTCGGCAGGCTTGATCTGTAGGCATAAAGCGGATGTTATAAAATTTGACTTTTGCAAAGAGACCGAGTCCAATTGATATGTGATTAGAGAATTGAACAGGATCTGCATTTGACGATCAAGATACTTCAAAGGAAAGTTCAGTATTTGCTGGCAGTCATTATTCTGTCGTTGCAGACGTTGACTGTCTGGCATGATGTTGTTCACCCTTTCCACCCCGCGACTTTGCAGTGTGAACACTATCAAGCCGTCAGCCATACTCCGGTTTCTGGGTTGAGCACACCCCCTGCTCTTTTACTCTTCACAACGTTCTTGATCTTGCTCCTGTCCACAGGTTTCCGGCCTGTTTTATCGCAACCCCATTATGAAAACCGGGCCATTCGTGCCCCACCTTCATTCCAGAGACGCTGATCCAAACCAAAGCGGAAAGATTGTGTCATGACGGATGCAATGGAATCCGCACACATTCTCAACCGCAGTGCCGTTTGGGCTGTTTGATCATGTTATTCGCTCGAAGCCTCATGCGGGACTGTGATCGTCAATGGGGGAAATATGATAAAAACGAAGCATATATTCGTTCTGATGATTGCCGTGTTATTCGCGCCCGTATCAGCATTTTGTACGGAAGAACTCAGTGCATTAAAAGCTGAAATTGAAAATTTGCGGAATGAATATGAACAACGTATCAAAGAACTTGAAGATCGTTTGGCAGAGATGGAAGCCGCGACCAGGGAAGTACCTGCTGAAACGGCAACGGTCGGGACGATACCTGCACCGGTCACAAAGACTACAAACAGTTTTAACCCGGCCATAAGTCTGATCCTGAATGGTCAGTATAACCATTACACCCGCCCTGCAAGTGAGTATACCCTCAGTGGATTTGCTCTCCAGGGTGAAGGCGGGCTCGCCAGGGAAGGGTTCTCTTTGGGTGAAAGTGAAATGACCTTGAGTGCCAGCATCGATCCTCTGTTTTTTGGGCAGGTGACCATGGCATTGGCGGATGAAGGTGGCATCACCGAGGTCAATATCGAAGAGGCATTTATCGAAACAATCGGTCTGAACAATGGTGTCACTGTGCGTGCGGGGCGGTTTTATTCACCAATCGGTTACCTGAACGAAAAGCATGTTCATACATGGAACTTTTCTGATGCGCCACTGATTTATCGAGGCTTGTTTGGTGATCAATTGATCAATGATGGCCTCAAAATCTCCTATCTTCTGCCTACCGATATATTGTTTGAAGTGGGTGCGACAGTGGGCAGTGGAAGCCATTATCCAGGCAGTGGTGAGCACAGTGGAATAGGTGATTGGTTGCTTTATGCCAGAGCCGGTGGAGATATCGGTATCGAAGACAGTTGGCAGCTCGGCCTTGCTCACTGGCGGGCCAACCCTGAGGACAGATCTTTTGGAAATTCAGGCGATGTGGTTTTCAATGGGAGCAGCGATATTACCAGTCTCTCACTGGTTTACAAGTGGGCGGCCAATGGCAATATTCGTGATCACAGTTTTACCTTGCAAAATGAATATTTTTATCAGCATGAAAGCGGCACACTGGATGAAGGAAATCGGTCAAGTGCTTATGATGGAAAGCAATATGGAAGCACGATTGAAGGGATCTATCAGTTTTCACCACGCTGGCGAACCGGGTTTCGCTATGATTGGTTGGGTAGCCGACATCACGCGACCGATCTGCAGTTGCTCAGAAATGCCGCACTGGATTTTTCAGAATTTCATCCACAGCGTTACAGTCTGATGCTGGAATGGTTACCGAGTGAGTTCAGTCGTCTGCGCTTACAACTCAATGAGGACAAATCTTCTCATCTCAGTAACACAGAACTCTTTCTGCAATATACCGTCAGTCTCGGTTCCCATGGCGCACATGCCTATTAATTGAGGAATAAGAAAATGAAAAAATGCATTTTGACACTGACCATGCTGTTGTTGAGTCTCCCGGCTATGGCGGAGCTGAGACTGTTTGCCTGTGAGCCTGAATGGGCTGCATTGAGCAAAGAGCTGGGGGGTGAAAAACTCACGATCTATACCGCCACCTCGGGTCTACAAGATCCTCACTATATCCAAGCACGTCCCAGCCTGATTGCCAAAGCAAGAAGAGCAGATGTGTTGGTTTGTACCGGTGCCGGTTTGGAGTCAGGCTGGCTCCCCTTGTTACAGCGCAAGTCGGGTAACTCGGCAATCCAAGTTGGGGGAAAGGGTTACTTCATGGCCTCTGATTATGTCAAGCTGGCTGAAGTTCCGGTCACTGTGGATCGCAGTCAGGGACATATCCATGCAGCGGGTAATCCGCACATTCAAACCAGCCCGTTGAATATACTCAAGGTTGCCGAAGCGCTTGCCCAGCGTTTACAAGCACTGGACAGGGAGAATAGCGATTACTATAAAAAGCGGTGGGAAGATTTCAATCAAAGCTGGCAAGCCGCAATCGAGCATTGGCAACAGCAGGCCGCACCATTAAAAAATATCGGTATTGTCGTACAGCACGATAATTGGATCTATATGACGCAATGGTTGGGAATGAAAACCGTTGCAATTCTTGAGCCCAAGCCAGGGGTGCCTCCCGGGATCGATGACCTGCAGAATGTGGTCAATCTCTTGAAAACGTCGCCAGCGAAAATGGTCATTCGGGCCGCTTATCAATCTTCACGGGCTTCTGATTGGCTGGCCGAAAAAACCGGTCTGCCTGAAGTCGTACTGCCATTTACTGTCGGTGGTGATAAAGAAAGCAAGGATCTGTTTTCCTTATTTGATAACACGATCAAGCGTTTATTGGGTGCCAATTCATGATCGGATCGGATCTTGAGTTGTCCGTGATCCTGCCCGCCTTGTTGGCAGGTTTTTTGGTGCTTTCCATCCATGTTCCGTTGGGTATTGAAGTGTTGCAACGTGGCATTATTTTTATTGATCTTGCCATTGCCCAGATTGCCGCCTTGGGCGTCATCGCGGCAACTATCTTAGGAGGGGATAACCTTGCTGGCTGGATGATCCAACTCTGCGCGGCTGCAAGTGCGCTCAGTGGCGCACTGCTCATCCACTGGCTGGAAGATCGTTTCACTCATATACTGGAAGCGTTGATCGGCCTGTTATTTGTCCTTGCCGCCAGTGGTGGGCTGATTCTGGCCAGCTATTCACCCCACAGCAATGAGCTGCTCCGCGATTTATTGGTAGGACAAATCTTGTGGGTTACGAAGACCCAACTGCTCTGGGCTGTTGTCCTCTACATACCGCTTTTGATTTTTTGGTTTGGGTTTAATCGGTCACGACGTTCCATGCGCTTTTATGTGATCTTCTCGCTCGCGGTGACCACATCGGTACAACTCGTGGGTATTTATCTGGTCTTCGCCAGTCTGATCCTGCCCGCACTTGCCACTCGCCTGCTGCCTGATCAGAAAATCAGGCTGATCACTGCCTGGTGTATTGGTCTGTTGGGCTATCTGCTGGGATTCGTAGCGTCGAGCGTGTTTGACCTGCCAACTGGTGCGATCACCGTCTGGGCATTGATGCTTGTATCCTTGATCACAAACACGTTGATCAAGAACCCGGGTAGAACGTCAAGGCCACGATGACCCCAACGGTTTGGATTGAGACAATCAACACACCAATCGACTCGCATGAGCCATATCTGCCTATTCCCGGATGATTGGAAAGCGGGTCGATCCGGTGGATTGCTGTGGGAGGACTGGATTCTCAGCCGAGTAAACGCTTCAGGATCCCTTCATAAATGGCGGTCAGTTTTTCCAGATCCTCCACCGCTACACATTCATTGACCTTGTGGATGGTGGCATTGAGTGGACCGAGTTCAATGACTTGTGCACCGGTGGGAGCGATAAAGCGTCCATCGGAGGTGCCCCCCGCTGTGGAGAGCTCGGCTTCATAGCCCATGGTGTCCCTGATCGCTGCCTTGGTGGCTTCGATCAGTTCTCCCGCGGCAGTCAGGAAGGGTTGGCCCGAGCAGCGCCAGGTGATTTCATAATCCAGTTCATGTTTGTCCAGAATGGCGATTAGCCGTTGCTTCAATTCATCCACAGTAACTTCTGTTGAAAACCGAAAGTTACACATCACGTGCTTTTCACCGGGAATGACATTTTCTGCACCGGTGCCCGCCCGGATATTGGAGATCTGGAATGAGGTGGGTGGATAGAATTCATTACCCTCATCCCATACTTCAGTACTCAGATCGAGCAAGGCAGGGACAGCCAGATGGATGGGGTTCCTTGCCAGATGAGGGTACGCAACATGTCCCTGAACACCCTTGAAGACGATATCCGCACTCAGCGAACCCCGCCTGCCGTTCTTGACCACGTCAGCCAGTTTTTTCTCACTGGAAGGTTCACCCACCAGGCACCAGTCGATTTTTTCATTACGCTCCTCCAGGTGTTCGATCACCTTCACTGTACCTTCGGTGGCTGGGCCTTCTTCATCACTGGTGATTAGAAAAGCAATGGAACCACGGGGTTGAGGTTGTTTTTCAAGAAACCGCTCAACAGCGACGATCATAGCGGCGATACTGCTTTTCATATCGGCTGCGCCACGGGCGTAGAGCATGCCATCGCGAATCGCCGGTTCGAAGGGGTCAGAATCCCAGGCATCCAGTGGACCGGTGGGCACCACATCGGTATGTCCGGCAAAGGCGAAGACAGGGCCTTCGTTCCCAAGCCGTGCCCACAGGTTGTCCACTTCACCGAAGCGCAGGTGTTTGCATTGAAAACCCAATGAGGTAAGCCGCGCTGCGAGCAATTGCTGACAGCCCGCATCGTCTGGAGTTACCGAATGTCGGCGGAGTAGTTCAAGTGCAAGATCCAGTGTCTCGTTCATGTTGTTGATTATTTCATGATGGTTTGAATACGGCCAGTAGTTCACGGGCGGTATTCCGGTTATGGATGTCTTGGCTGATGAAACGAGGCACTTCGAAACGGGTGATTCGCGCCCCTTTGTAGAGATTCCGAATTTCTCCGGTATCGTGGTTGGAAATCGCGACATGCACTCCCTGAGAGGCAAGTTCTTTTGCCAGTCTGGCCAGTTCGGCCTGCTGTTCCATACCAAATCCTTCCGCACTGTAACTGGTAAAATTGGCCGTTTTGCTCAACGGCATATAGGGCGGATCGCAATAGACCACGTCTCCTGCTTCAGCTGCCTGCATGGTCTCGGTAAAACTGGAGAGCTGAAAGGTGGCCCGCTGTGACTTTTCGATAAAGGCGAGAATCGCCTGTTCAGGCAATTGCGGTTGTTTATAACGCCCGAAAGGTGAGTTGAAACCACCGGATTTGTTATAGCGGCACAGCCCGTTGTAACAGTGACGGTTGAGATAGATGAAGAGGGCCGCTTTGTGGCGAATGTCCCGGGTCGAGTTAAAATCCTCTCGCAGGGCGTAATAGGTCTCGGCATTGTTGGTTTCTGGCTGGAAAAACTGGCGTACATAATCGATGAAGGATTCTCCTTCCTCATGTAGGGTCTGGTAGAGGTTGATCAGATCGGGATTACTGTCGGCAAGCAGGTAGTGATCATAATCCGTATTCAGGAAAACGGCAGCAGAACCGACAAACGGTTCGATCAGACGTTGTCCAGGTCCCAGCGCCTTGCTGATCCGCTCAACCAGGCGGAATTTACCCCCTGGCCATTTGAGAAAAGGACGTGAAACAGTCAATTCATCTCATCAGGCGTCTTCGCCTGAAGGCTGAGGGCATGGATATCGGTCTCCAGCAGATCAGAAAGTGCGTCATAAACCATTCTGTGTCGCTGAATGAGTGACTTTCCTGCGAACTGATCAGAGACGATCAGGACAGCAAAGTGACCCTTTCCGCTCTTGGCACCGGCATGTCCTGCGTGCAAGTGGCTTTCGTCGCTAATCTCCAACCGATCAGGAGACAGTGCCTTGTTCAGTATATCGCGAATCGCATCTATCCGTTCACTCATGGAGTTATAGATCCACCTTTTTGAAAGGTTTGACGACCACCTTCTGATAGACACCTGCTTCAAGATAAGGATCGGCATCCGCCCAGGCCTTGGCCTCTTCCAGCGAATCGAACTCTGCTACGATCAGGCTGCCAGTGAAACCGGCCTCTCCTGGGTCTTCACTGTCGATCGCTGGATGGGGGCCCACCAGCAATACACGTCCCTCTTCATTGAGTTTCTTCAGTCGCTCAATATGTTTGGGGCGTGTTTTCATGCGTAATTCCAGACTGTTTTCAACGTCTTCACTCATGATCGCGTAGTACATTTCTTCTATTCCTCGTTTGTTTCTTCTTTTACGATTGGCTCAGGTTCTTCAATATAGCGTGACAGATAAATGGCCTGGGCAATGACGAACAGGATCGTCAGACCCAAAATACCGAACAGTTTGAAATTGACCCAGGTTTCAGTCTCGAAGTGATAGGCGACAAACAGATTTGCACAACCCGTGGCAAAGAAAAACAGTGCCCAGGCAAGGTTCAGTTTCGCCCAGACTGGTTCGGGCAGAACGACTTGCTCATCCATCATTCGTTTGATGATATTTTTACTGCCAATGTACTGACTGCCGAGAAAAACTATGGCAAACAGCCAGTTGACCACCGTGGGTTTCCATTTAATGAACCGCTCATCCTGAAACAACAGGGTAGCACCTCCAAGGATCACGATCAGCCCCATGGTGATGAGATGCATTTTTTCTACCTTATGATGCCGGAACCATGACCATGCCACCTGAACAATAGAAACAACGATCGCCACGGAAGTGGCGAGCATGATCCCTTCTTTGGGATCCTCCGGTATCTTGAAAGCGATGAAAAACAGGAGAATGGGTAAAAAATCAAACAGGAATTTCATTCAATATAAAGTTAAACTGTTAACAGGCTGGATTCTAGCTTAAATTGACTCCCCAAACATCTGTTAATGGATATAATCATAACAATATGGGACAGACTTTACATATTCATCCACAAAATCCTCAGTCGCGTCTGATCAATCAGGTGGTTGCTGTCATGCGCAAGGGTGGGGTAGTGGTCTATCCAACTGATTCCTGTTACGCCATTGGTTGTCACATCGGTGACAAGGCCGCGCAGGATCGGATCCGTAAAATCCGCAGACTCGGAGAGGAGCATGACTTTACACTGGTGTGTCGGGATCTGTCAGAGATTTCCCTGTACGCCAAAGTCGACAACAGTGCTTACAAGATCATCAGATCCCTGACTCCGGGACCCTATACCTTTATTCTCAAGGCGACGCGCGAGGTTCCCCGCAGGTTGCAAAACCCGAAACGAAAAACCATCGGTCTGCGGATCCCGGACCATCCTGTGGCGCAGGCGCTGCTGGAGGCCCTAGGTGAACCAATCATGAGTTCTACCCTGCAGTTGCCAGGCGACGATCTGCCGCTGAGTGATCCTGACGAGATACAGGAGCGGTTGGAAAAACAGGTTGATCTGATCATTGATTCTGGAGCCTGTGAACTGGAGCCTACTTCCGTGATCGAACTGATGGGTGATTTCCCTGTCATTAGGCGACGTGGACGGGGTGATGTCAGCCAATTCGAGGACTGAGAACGGTCAACACGATGCAAAGACCTGTCTGCAACAACCATTTTTTAACGATGCAAGGTACGTTGAGTGTAGTGCATGTACCGGCTGTCAATAAAAGATCACACGGGTATGTGAAACAATGTCCCAGATCTTTCTGCTTATCCGATTCCACATAATATGACAGAACTCTCCCTGATCCAGAAAATTATTGTTTGCGTGCCACCGATCCTGCTTGCCGTGACACTGCATGAAGTCGCGCATGGCTGGATGGCCAGAGTCTATGGTGATCATACGGCCGAGATGATGGGGCGTTTGAGCCTCAATCCAATCAAGCACATCGATCCTATGGGTACCATCCTGGTACCCACTCTCATGGCGATCACCACGGGTTTCATCTTCGGGTGGGCAAAACCTGTTCCTGTTGCGTTCAATCGCTTGCGGAATCCAAAAAAAGACATGGCGAAAGTGGCACTGGCAGGTCCGGGCGCCAATCTGGTGATGATGGTTCTATGGGTAGTGCTGCTCAAGATCGCTCTGGTGATGCCGGGTTCGGTGCAATGGGTTTCCATTCCTCTGGCTTATATGTCGGCGGTAGGTGTCTACATCAATTGCATTTTGATGGTACTCAACCTGTTACCACTGCCGCCACTGGATGGCAGCCGTGTTCTTACCTCATGGTTGCCCGCACCGCTGGATATGAAATTCAGCAAGATAGAGCCCTATGGTTTACTGATCCTGCTGGCATTACTGTTTCTCGGTATCCTTGGTAAAATCCTGATGCCGGCGATCGATTTGGTGATGGGGCTGTTTTCCAGCTTTGTAGGAATAAATATTTTGAATATCGTTTATATCTTGTTCACTTAGAGGCAGTTAATTACTATGTCGGCGGTTACCGTTGCCCCTGGAGAGGCAATCAAAGCACAAGGTAAACTTATGTCTTTTGTAGGCTCTTTCCGGTGTCCCGCAACAGTTTTGACCGGTGATGTCAGCAGCCGTTTTATGCAGAGAATGATTTGACTTGGGAGACTTGATACTTGAGCATTAATCCAAACCAGCGTGTCCTTTCTGGCATGCGCCCGACTGGCCAGTTGCATCTGGGGCATTATCACGGAGTTCTCAAAAACTGGATCGAACTTCAGCACCAGTATGAATGTTTCTTCTTTGTCGCAGATTGGCATGCCCTGACAACGGCCTATGAAGATACCAGTATCATCGCTGAGAGTGTATGGGATATGGTCATCGACTGGTTAGCTGCCGGTGTCAATCCAGGTGAGGCCACCTTGTTCATCCAGTCACGGGTTCCAGAACATGCCGAGTTACATCTGCTGCTCTCCATGTGTACTCCGCTGGGTTGGCTGGAAAGGGTCCCCACCTATAAGGATCAGCAGGAGAAATTGAAAGAGAAAGATCTCGCAACGTATGGATTCCTTGGTTATCCCTTGTTGCAATCAGCGGATATTCTCATGTATCGGGCAGGTATGGTGCCGGTGGGTGAAGATCAGGTTGTGCATGTGGAACTGACTCGTGAGGTCGCACGCCGATTCAATCATCTCTATGGAAAGGAAGAGGGATTCGAAGAAAAGGCCGAGGCCGCCGCGAAGAAAATGGGCAAGAAAAATGCCCGGCTCTATTTTGATCTGCGCCGTCAATATCAGGAACAGGGCGATCACGAGTCGCTGGAAAAAGCGCGGGCACTGTTGGAGGCTCAGCAAAACATCAGCATTGGCGACAAGGAGCGCTTATCCGGTTACTTGGAAGGTGGAGGAAAGGTGATTCTGCCAGAACCCGAGGCGTTGCTCACTCCGCAACCAAAAATGCCGGGGTTGGATGGCCAGAAGATGTCCAAATCCTATGGCAATACCATCAGTTTGCGTGAACATCCGGAGTCCGTGACCCAGAAGATCCGTACCATGCCAACGGACCCTGCACGGGTGAAACGGACCGATCCGGGCGATCCGAACAAATGTCCTGTCTGGCAGCTGCACGAAGTCTATTCCTCTGACGAGGTAAAAACATGGGCCAGTGAAGGCTGTCGTTCGGCAGGTATCGGTTGTCTTGATTGCAAGCAACCATTGATCGATGCGATCCTGAAAGAGCAGGAACCGATTCATCAGCGCGCTGATGAATATCTGGAAAATCCCGATGTGGTCAAAAATATCATTCATGAAGGCTGCGAGAAAGCACGGGAAGAAGCACGTGATACAATGGACGAAGTTCGACAGGCCATGGGACTGGTATACAAATAGATGAATAAGGAAGTCACTCCGTCAATCGAGACCGATTCACCGGCGGAACCGAATCCGCGACCGGTACAGGCCGAGATGCCCTTTGCCATCGTTCAGGGTCAGCCGATCACCACACCACCCAAGGATCTGTACATCCCGCCGGAGGCTCTGGAAGTCTTTCTCGAAGCCTTCGAGGGTCCTCTCGATCTTCTTCTCTATCTGATCAAGAAGCAGAACCTGGATATTCTGGATATTCCCATCGCCCGGATCACCAATCAGTATATGACCTATATCGAGATGATGACAGAGATGAAATTCGAACTGGCGGCAGAATATCTGGTCATGGCCGCCATGCTTGCTGAAATCAAATCCCGCATGTTGTTGCCGCGTCCCCAGGAGATGGAAGAAGAGGAAGAAGATCCAAGAGCTGAACTGGTGCGTCGCCTGCAAGAATACGAACGCTATAAAAAGGCCGCAGAAGAGATCGATGAACTGCCCCGTTTGGAGCGAGAGATCAGAACAGTGGTCGTGGACTTTCCCTGGAAGAATCAAGATCGGCCAGAACCTGAAGTTTCTCTCGATGCCATTCTCAAGGCGTTTCGGGATGTGATGACCCGTGTCGAGCTCTACACCAGCCACCAAATCGAGCGAGAACCGTTATCGGTTCGTGAGCGGATGAGTATTGTGCTGGAACTCATCAAAAGTGATGAGTTTATTGAATTCAGCCGTTTGTTCAAACCGGAAGAGGGCAGGGCCGGTGTGGTCGTCTCGTTGTTGGCTATTCTCGAACTGATGAAAGAAACACTGATCGAAATGGTCCAGAACGAACCCGGTGGCGCCATCTATCTGAGAGCAGCCGCATGAGTGAGCCGATCAAGAATATCATTGAGGCCGCCATCATGGTTGCCGATGAACCGTTGAGTATCGATCGCCTGATCGCTCTGTTTAAGGAAGATGGAGGCGAACCTCCGGAACGGCAGGTGATCCGTGATGCCTTGGCAAGTCTGGAGGAGGACTATGCAGAGCGTGGTATCGAGTTGAAGCAGGTGGCCAGCGGCTACCGTATCCAGGCGCGGCAGTCGGTTGCCAAATGGGTCAACCGTCTCTGGACTGAGCGCCCCCCGCGATACACGCGTGCTTTGCTGGAAACACTGGCGATCGTAGCCTACCGTCAGCCCATCACCCGAGGAGAGATCGAGTCAATCCGTGGTGTCAGCGTGAGCAGTAACGTAATCAGGACATTAATGGAGCGGGAATGGATCAAGGTGGCGGGTCATCGTGATGTTCCTGGCCGCCCTGCTGTCTATGCCACGACGCGCAAGTTTCTTGACTATTTCAATCTAAAATCCCTGTCCGAGTTGCCGACGCTGGCAGAACTCCGTAATCTGGATGATATTGCAACCGACCTCTTCGACGAACCATTTCAGGTTATCGAAGGTAAAAAAGAGGAGGCAGATCAGGAAGATGAAGAGCAGAGTGGAAAAGAGACGGGAGCTGAGGGGAACAGTGAAGGACAACCATCGGCTTGATGCGGTTATCCCTGTTTCATTGTTCGATACTGATCCGGATTCAACCAGTGGATCTCCAGTGCAGTTTCCTTACCGATCACGCAATTTTTGAGGCTGCGGGGCATGCGTGATTCGGTTTCCGAAACCGGGATCCGTCCAGCCATGATTTCTGCTTTTTTCTGGGGATAGAGCTGCGGCTGATCTGGTGCAGCATAACCTCGTGGATAAATTGGATTCCCGTTCGGATCATATTTGTCCAGAGCACCGACCGTATGCAGGAATTCGTGAGCAATAACAATATTGTTCTGCCCTTGCTGTTGTTGGGCACCGAAGGCGTTGACATAACCCAGTAGCCCCTTGTTCAAGCCATAGGAATGTGCCAGCCGACGATTGTCCCTTGCCTCATGATAGAGGACAAACATCCGCGTACGCCGCAGGTTGGATTTGTTGTCCGGTGTGTTCTTCCAGGCCCAGTACCGAAATTTTATACTCCAAACAATATTGGCCAGGATCCCGGCGCTGCCTTTAGGTGCGGGCGGAGGGAGTACTCTGATTTCCGGCCCCAGCACTGTTTTGGTTGGTCTGCTCAGGATCAGTCCATATTTTTTTGCCTCCCGCGCCATGAATCGGTCGATCATGGCGAAGTTCTCCGTTTTCAATGAGCGAATATATGCCTCAACAGACGGACTGTTTTCTACATTGATCGGATAGATTGTAATTTCCAGGGTTTTGAACCAGGATCTCGAGGCACGCCGTTGTTCGCAGGTATAGAGTGCTACAATTGCCAGCACAATCAACAAAAACAAAATGCGGATGGTCTTGAAATTCGTTCGGATCATGACTATTTAATGCAAGGAACTTCTGCGTACCATGCAAAAGCCACGCCGTTGTATCAGGAGCTATTAAACGTATCTGCGAATGTCTATTACAACAGGTGGGATAAGCATTGTGTTAACCGGTTCCAAAAGGGGAAATCAGTTGATCAGCTCATTTTTTATAAATTCTCTACTCGTTTCACTTTCGATTTTGATCCATTACGAGATCTTGTATCGTCTTTCTCTTCTTATTCCAAAATTGACCATACGTCCACGTTTCCGTGTTGTGCTTGGCCTGTTTGGAGCCATGTGTGCACATGTAGTGGAAGTCTGGATCTTTGCACTAGGTTATTACTATATGGTCCATATTGGAAAGTTTGGCGATCTCATGGGAAATTTCACAGGCACACTGGCCGATTGTGGATACTTTTCTTTTACTACCTATACTTCGCTGGGTCTGGGGGATATTACCCCCCACGGACATATCCGTTTTCTGGTTGGTCTTGAAGGCCTGACTGGATTTGTCCTGATCACATGGACGGCCTCTTTCATGTTCCTGGAAATGCAGAAGTTCTGGAACCGGAAATAGCGGTATCCTTAATGGCAGCTCCGGAAGCCAATCATGGATCACTCAGCCGGGAAATAGGGTTATGGTTGCTCTGTTTCTATGGCCTTGGAAATATTTTGGGTGCCGGGATTTATGTACTGATCGGAAAGATCGCTGGACACGCCGGTTATTTTACGGTCATTTCTTTTTTTATCGCTGGGCTGGTCGCAAGTTTTACGGCTCTAACCTATGCAGAACTCTCCTCAAGGTTTCCAGTAGCCGCCGGCGCCGCCGTCTATCTTTACGAAGGGTATGGCAAAAAATGGCTTTCTCTTGGTGCGGGATGGGTGATCGCAGCTTCTGGTATGTTATCGGCAGCAACCATCGTCAGGGGCTTTGCCGGCTATACACAATATTTCATTCCTATTGCAGATGAAATTCTGATCACCCTGGCACTCAGCATACTGATTTTTGTTGCCTTGATAGGGGTGACAGAATCTGTCGTTATGGCCGTTGTTTTTACTGTGATCGAACTCATCGGATTAATCCTCATTATTGTGCTGGGTTGTCTGCAAATTGACAGGCTTCCAGAGGTGATTGAATCAATGCCATCCATCATGAATCTTGCCGTATGGTCAGGCATCATTCTTGGGGCTTTTCTGGCGTTTTACGCCTTTATCGGATTTGAGGATATCGTCAATCTGGCCGAAGAAATAAAAAACCCGGAAAGGAATCTACCGCTTGCGATTATTACTGCACTGGGGATTACCACCCTGATCTACGCTCTGGTCGCCTGTTCTGCCATATTGATTGTACCACCGGAACGGTTATCCCAAAGTGATGCCCCGCTTGCTGAAATCTATCAGGTTGCTACGGGGAAAGAGCCGGTGCTGATTACCCTGATCAGTCTGGCCGCAGTTATCAATGGTGCTTTGATCCAGATCATCATGGCCTCAAGAATCCTGTATGGCATGAGTAAACGAGGATGGCTGTCGGCTATGTTTGGGTATGTGCACCCGAAAATGCATACTCCTCTCATGTCTACGCTATTCGTTGGATTGACAATCTTTCTGTTGGCACTGTCTTTTCCTCTTGAGACACTGGCCTCCTATAGTAGTTTTCTGATTTTGATCATCTTCCTGCTGGTCAACATTGCATTGTTGCGTATAAAAAATCAGCCTGCGCCAAACACTGCACTGACATTCCCAAACTGGATCCCAAAAACAGGCGCCTCAGGATCATTGTTGTTGCTGATTGGGCTGGTATTTTTAAGATAACGTTTTGGATGTTCAGTGCTGTGAGAGACTCATCGAGACAACCGTCTCTATCCTGACGCTATCTTTTCATCAAGGTGCATTGTCAGAAAAAGTACAAACGGTTTGAAGAAGAAGTGATTCCAGTCCATCCATCTCCTCCATCGAGATATCCATGACAACGATATCCGGTTGAACCCGTCGATAGAGAGTGTACGCTTGTCGGCCTGAACTGGCTTCTGCAATGACTTCCATACCCGAGAGTGTGAGGAGCAACCGATAGCCTTCCCGGACGGAGAGGTGATCATCGGCGAGCATAATCCTTATGGGTTCTTGTTCGGTTTTCTTTTCTGGGTACAGTGCATCCAAAGGTTCGATCATGATGTGTTCCCTGTTTGAATGATAAGATAAACACCTGAAGGCTGGTGGGACTGAACAGTGAATGTTCCACCCACAGCGAGTACTCGTTCCCTGAGTCCGATGAGACCGAGGCCTCCATTGTGGGTGTCGCTCTCCAGCATACCAATACCGTTATCAGTGAGTTTGAGTAAGGACGATCGGTCCTGATCATTGATAGGAAAAGTCAGCTCTATTGATACTTGGTCGGCTCTAGAATGTCTTACGATGTTGACCAGACCTTCCTGTACAGCGCGGTAATAGAGAAAATTGATGGATTCTGAATGTGTGCGACTGTCTCCACGAATGATGAGTGAACAGTCGATTTCAGGATGAGCCATCTTCCAGTTCGAGACCAGATTCTCCAGAGCAGTTTCAAGACCCAGCTCATCCAGATCCGGGGGGCGTAGAGTTTTCAACAAAGAACGGGTGACAGAATGTAAATATTCGGTACTTTGAATGATCGCATTGCAGGGAAGGCATTGTCCTAGGGCCTCGTTGGCTTTGTCTATTGTTCGGTTCAGCGCACCCACTAAAAAACCGAAAGAGTTTGCCTATCTACTCAAAGTGATCGCAATGGGCCTGAGTACATCATCCAGCAGTTAATTGACTGGGCAAAGACAAAACAGATACCCCTTTGTATTTTCAGCCAGGTAAACCAACACAAAACGCCTATATCGAACGGTTTAACCGTACGGCCAGGCATGAATGGCTTGATCTGCACCTGTTTAAAAGCATTGAACATGCGAAACAACTCGCCACAAAGTGGTTATGGACTTAGAATAATGAACGGCCGCACACGGCCATTGGTGGCGTTCCGCTAAGACAATTGCTGAAGGCAGCATGACCTCTACTTTTAACTTTGGTTATTAATGGGGGATTACAGATGACCAGATCCTTGTTGATCGTGGTAGGCTTTTAGCATTTTTTTCACACCGCCATTTGATAAATCGCTTTATGTACGATTTGTTCAGCTCACTGAAATAAGTTAGCCATTCAGAGAAGTTCAGCAGGAACATCACCCTTTTTGCTTCCCGGCTTTCGTGCGTGTAGTGATGTAGACAGAGGTCAGCAAAACCCTAAACGATCTGGTTAAAGGGGGCCTTTTCATTGATTTTGAGAGGAATTAATGAATGCTCTTAAAATCCCTCGGTGGTAACACCGTTCCGGTTCGAGTCCAGCCCTGGGCACCAATCAAGAGCCGTTCAGACTCCGTTCAGCCTACCGTAGAGAGAATGCTATAGCTGACAAGAATAAAAAAACAGGCTGTCGTAATTCTCTCATGATTGATATGTTTAAAACTCTTACGTTTCCTTACAAGGTGGAATCTCTAAAAGTCAGGAAAAACTTAAGATAGAATCTATAAAAGATTCATAACTATTTGTTAAATAGTATAAAAGTATTTCATTCTTTCACTGCAGAGAATAGAAGAATCAATAATTTGAAGTTAAAATGTAATGTGATATGTGAGAGCCTGGAGTCACACTAAAAAGCATCCGGGAAACAAATAATTGCTGGTTAAAGTGAAATATTATTTGAATATTTTTTACATTAATCTACAATTGCTTTCAGGCCATCATTATTTTGGCTCGATAATTTAATTAACTCATAAAGAAAGGAGGGAGGTTCGAATGTCTTTAAAACCTCGTAAAGCACGCACATTTACAATAAGTGCCTTCGGCATGTTTGCATTGGGGACAAGCATGGTGCAGGCGGATGAAGTCTCATCTCAATTACTGAATATACAGGCACCAATTGCCGCCAGCATTGGCATGGCTACCGGGACTGCGGCCACAGCAACTACACCGGTTGTTGCAGGTGCTGCCATGAATGCAGATCTGTTACCACCTAATGCAACTCCAGGACAATGCTATGCAAGGATCTGGATTCCACCCAAATTCCAGACGACTACAGAAACGGTAGTCACCAAGCCCGCAGGCGAAAAACTGGAAGTTATACCTGCCAAATATGAAACTGTGACAGAAAAGGTGCTTGTCAAAGAGGCCTCCGAGAAACTGATCACCGTACCGGCAGTTTATGAGACAGTGACTGAAAAAGTATTGGTCAAGGATGCGGAAACCCATTGGCATTACGGTCGTAATGGTATAGCTTCTGCCAGGAGCAAGAATGCTCAACATCCAGATAAGTCCTATCTTGATTATGCGCGTTCTCTTGGCATGCCTGAAAATGTAAGTCCAGGACAGTGTTTTGCTGAATATATCCAACCTGCAAAATACGATACCATCACTGAAAAGGTCCTGAAGAAGGAAGCTTCTCAACGAATTGAGGTTATTCCGGCTAAATATGAAACGGTTGAGGAAAAAGTTCTTGTCAGTGAAGCTTCCGAGAAGCTTGTCACCGTGCCACCTGTTTATGAAACAGTGACAGAAAAAGTTCTGGTATCACCTGCCTATACCACGTGGAAGGTTTCTCAATGTTCAGGCGGTGCTTGTTTGCCGAACGAAGTGCCTAACCGGGTACCTGGATCGGTCGATCGCATTGATCAATCAACTGGCGAGGTTATGTGTCTCGTAGAGGTTCCTGCCAAATACAAGACCATTACTAAAAGGGTTCTTAAAACACCAGCTACGACCAAAACTATTTCGATCCCTGCCCAATACAAGGTAGTTAAAGTCCGCAAGTTGGTATCTCCTGCAACTGAAAAAGTTGTCGAAATCCCGGCAACTTATCAAACAGTTACCAAGCAGGTTAAAGTCTCCGATCCTAAAACGCGCTGGTTTCCTGCCGGATCGGCTGAAGCCAAGGCCTTTGGGAAACCCACAGGTAATGCGCTTTGCATGAAAGAGTTACCAGCAGTTTACAAGACAGTTACTCGCCGTGTTCTGAAAACTCCTGCGACGACAAAAACCGTTACCGTCCCAGCGGAATACAAGACAGTTAAGGTTCGAAAAATGGTTACTCCTCCACAGGAACGCCGTATTGAAATCCCGGCCCAGTATGGCAAGGTCACCAAGACCGAGAAGGTCAGTGAAGGCCATATGGAATGGAAACCAGTTCTGTGTCAGGCGGATATGACTGCAGCCAAGATTAGGGAAATCCAGAAGGCACTCAAAGCTGCTGGGGTCTATTATGGCCCGATCGACGGGATCGTCGGCTCTGAAACAATAAGAGCAATGCAGAAATATCAGAAACAAAAAGGATTGACGTCAACCAGGTATATTACAATTGAAACTGTGAAATCACTTGGTGTGACACCGACTCTCTAGGTCGATCAGTCTTTTTTAAATATCGAAGGGCCGTTTCTACGGCCCTTTTTTATTGAGAAGGGCCGTAATTAGGATAATCAGGCACTTTCAGTTTCGATTGATGATTCAGGAATGACGCAATTTCGCCCATTTTCCTTCGCTTTGTAAAGCGCCATATCTGCTCTTTCGATCACGCTTGCAGCAGCTTCTCCTGCTCGATACATGGACATCCCGATTGACAGTGTAATGTTGCCAATATACTCCTGATTATCTGTTCTTCTTAATCTTTGCTTTTGAATGGCCTTTCTGAGGTTTTCTGCGACCGATATCGCACCACCGAAAGGTGTTTCCGGTAGAATAATGGCGAACTCTTCACCACCATAGCGGCAGACCATGTCCTGTCCTTTGAGGTGTTTTTGAAGTGTCTGGGCAACGAAACGAAGCACCTTGTCACCGAGCTGATGGCCATAGGTATCATTAAAGTTTTTGAAGAAGTCGATATCTGCGAGGAGAAAACAGAAAGGTGTCTGTTCTCGCGTTAATTGGTCGATTTTTTCCTCAAAGGCCTGACGGTTTGGAATACCAGTCAGAATATCCGTATTGGCTGCTCTTCGTGCGTCAGACAGCTCCTTCTTTAGTCTTTCGAGTTCTTCTGTGGATTCATCCAGTTTTGCGGTAAGGTTTTGGATATCCTTCTGCATGATGTTCGTTTCTTGGGAGAGGTGTTTCACGACTTCATGCAGATCGATGGAGTTACTATTCCCAAGTTGCTGATCGACTGCGCCCAGGATATCACCATAATGTTGCGCATGTTGAGAAGAGCCTGCAAGCTGGACAGAAAGTGATTCCATGATCGTATTCATGTTCTCATGGAGTTTCTGTGACAATGTATCTTCGTTTTCTAGATGCTCTTTATAAAGCGCCGCAGATTGTTCTTCGCTGATGCTGCCCTTTGTTTTCAATATCTTGTCAATTGTCTTGGTCAGATTTGAATTCTCACCCCGGGCATAGGCATATAAAACAGCATAATGCACAGGATTTGGCGGGATCCCGTTTTTATTGATCAAAGGCAGCACTATCCGCATGTATTCGGAGGCTTGTTCGAAACTTTCGGTGTAGTCCTTCAATTTTATTTAATCCATTTGGTTTGCGAGGGTAAAACTCATCATTTGCAATGAGTAAGGCGGCAGAAAGGGTGGAAACTTGAGGGAAACAGATCGAATTAGACATGGATATATTTTTCGCACACGATACCCACCAAAATCATAGACAGAAATACTGTTTTTGAAGTAGAATCCAGCAAACATCAGAAACGGGACTAATCGCCAGATTAGCTCCCGTTTTTCTGTATCTGAATAATGGATTATTGTGGATTTTCCTGCACATCTATCGGAGTTAAATCTTGACCCAGCAAGCGATTCTTGTCCTCGAAGACGGTAGTGAATTCAGTGGTATCTCCATTGGCATAAGTGGAGCAACTACCGGAGAGGTAGTTTTCAATACCGCCATGACGGGATATCAGGAGATACTGACTGATCCATCCTATTGCCGACAGATTGTGACCTTGACCTATCCCCATATAGGGAATACTGGAACAAATCCCGGCGATGAGGAATCGTCTCAGATCTATGCAAGTGGTCTTGTCATCAGGGATTTACCCATGATCTACAGCAACTGGCGGGCAACTATGTCACTGTCAGAATATCTGAAGAAACATAATATAGTGGGTATTGCTGATATTGACACGCGCCGTTTGACCAGGATCTTGCGTGATAAAGGTGCACAACGCGGGTGTATTCTGGCGGGTGATGAACTGGATCGGGGCAAGGCTAGAATCGCTGCCCAGGAATTCCCGGGTCTCAAAGGCGCTGATCTGGCCAAGACCGTGACAACATCCGAGCTCTATCAGTGGACAGAGGGAGTCTGGGATCAAGCAACCGACAGTCATCACATTCCTTCCGGAAAAACAGAATGGAATGTTGTCGCCTACGATTTTGGCGTGAAAAGAAACATCCTTCGTCTGCTGGTCGAAAGAGGGTGTAAATTGACGGTTGTACCGGCAGAAACTCCAGCCGATGAAGTTCTGGCGATGAATCCGGATGGGGTTTTTCTTTCCAACGGACCGGGCGATCCGGAGCCTTGCGATTATGCGATCGATGCGATCAGGAGGATTCTTGAAACCAGAACACCTGTTTTTGGTATTTGTCTTGGCCATCAGTTGCTATCACTTGCCTGTGGTGCCAAGACAATCAAAATGAAGTTTGGCCATCATGGTGCAAACCATCCAGTGCAAGATCTTGCGTCCGGAAAGGTGATGATCACCAGTCAGAACCATGGTTTTGCTGTCAATGAAGAAACTCTGCCGGCCAATTTGCGTCCCACACACCGATCACTCTTCGATGGTTCTTTACAAGGTGTTCATCATACAGAATACCCCGCGTTTGGCTTCCAGGGGCATCCTGAAGCGAGTCCCGGACCACATGATATCCAGTCTTTGTTCGATCATTTTATCGACCTCATGAAACAGGAAAGGAGCTGATCCAGTAATATGCCCAAACGTACTGATATAAAAAGTATTCTGATTATCGGTGCCGGCCCGATTATTATTGGCCAGGCATGTGAATTCGATTATTCGGGTACTCAGGCATGCAAAGCCTTGAAGGAAGAAGGGTTCCGCGTCATTCTGGTCAACTCCAACCCGGCTACGATAATGACTGATCCCGATATGGCCGATGCCACCTATATCGAGCCTGTTTACTGGCAAAATGTTGCCAATATCATCGAAAAGGAACGTCCGGATGCCCTGTTGCCCACCATGGGTGGCCAGACAGCACTCAATTGTGCGCTCGATCTTGTCCGCGAAGGTGTTCTCGAGAAGTACGGAGTTGAACTGATCGGCGCATCCCAAGAGGCAATCGACAAGGCTGAAGACCGCGAGAAGTTCCGTGAAGCGATGACAAAAATCGGCCTCAAAACCCCGCGTTCTTTCATCGCCCACAGTATGGAAGATGCATACAGAATCCAAGCGGAAATCGGTTTTCCAATTATCATTCGCCCTTCTTTCACAATGGGGGGGACCGGAGGCGGGATCGCCTTCAACAGGGAAGAGTTCGATGCCATCTGTAAACGTGGCCTGGATGCTTCCCCAACCACCGAGATCTTGCTCGAACAGTCCGTTCTTGGCTGGAAAGAGTATGAGATGGAAGTGGTACGAGACCGCAAGGACAACTGTATCATCATTTGCTCGATTGAGAATCTTGATCCCATGGGTGTTCATACCGGTGATTCGATTACTGTCGCACCCGCCCAGACACTGACCGACAAGGAGTATCAAATCATGCGCGATGCCTCCCTTGCAGTCTTGCGCGAGATCGGCGTGGAGACGGGTGGGTCCAATGTCCAGTTTGCTGTCAATCCGGAAAATGGTGACATGATCGTCATTGAAATGAACCCTCGTGTTTCACGATCATCTGCCTTGGCTTCCAAGGCTACCGGCTTCCCGATCGCCAAGGTTGCTGCCAAGCTTGCAGTTGGTTACACGCTGGATGAACTGGAAAACGAAATTACCGGAGGTGAGACACCGGCATCCTTCGAGCCCTCGATCGATTATGTGGTCACCAAGATCCCCCGTTTCACCTTCGAAAAATTCCCTCAGGCAGACAGTCGTCTGACTACACAGATGAAATCTGTGGGAGAGGTCATGGCCATCGGGAGAACGTTTCAGGAATCATTGCAAAAGGCCATCCGGGGTCTGGAAATCGATCGGGATGGACTGGTCCAGGTCATCGAACCTGGAACGGAGGATCCGGAACCAACACTGATCCGAGAATTGCGAGTACCCGGAGCACACCGATTATGGTTTGTTGCCGATGCCTTTCGTTCTGGGATGACACTGGAAGAGGTTTTCGAACATAGCAAGATTGATCCCTGGTTCCTGATCCAGATTTTGGATCTGGTCAATGAAGAATCCCTGGTCAAGGAAGAGGGAATAGAAGGCCTGTCCGGTGGGCGGCTCTGGCAACTGAAACGCAAAGGCTTTGCCGATTCCAGACTTGCGACCTTAACGGGGGTCGATGAGGCCACAGTGCGTGGACTTCGACACCAGTATGGTATTCGTCCGGTATATAAACGGGTCGATACCTGTGCAGCGGAATTCGCTACCAGTACGGCCTATATGTATTCTACCTATGAGGAAGAATGTGAATCGAATCCCACCAATCGCGAAAAGATTATGGTGCTGGGTGGTGGACCAAACCGAATCGGGCAAGGTATCGAATTCGATTATTGTTGTGTGCAGGCTGCTTTTACCATGCGCGACCTTGGTTATGAAACTATTATGGTCAACTGCAATCCCGAGACGGTATCAACGGACTACGATACCTCTGATCGACTCTATTTTGAACCATTAACATTAGAAGATGTTCTTGAGATCATCGAACTCGAAAAACCAAAGGGCATCATCGTTCAGTTCGGTGGTCAGACACCGTTGAAACTGGCCAACGCACTGGATGCTGCTGGTGCACCAATCATCGGTACTACACCAGATTCCATCGATTTGGCCGAAGATCGTGAACGTTTCCAGAAGATGCTACAGGATCTTGGGCTTAGACAACCGGAAAACCGGACTGCGAAAACAGAAGAAGAGGCGGTTCAACTTGCAGCTGAGGTGGGTTATCCACTGGTCGTTAGACCCTCCTATGTGCTGGGAGGCCGGGCGATGGAGATTGTCTATAATGAAAACGATCTGCGCCGTTATATGAGCATGGCCGTTTCCGTTTCCAATGATTCACCGGTGTTACT
This sequence comes from Gammaproteobacteria bacterium, assembly GCA_026984775.1. Classification (GTDB taxonomy): domain Bacteria; phylum Pseudomonadota; class Gammaproteobacteria; order CAJXQU01; family CAJXQU01; genus CAJXQU01. The sequence continues at coordinate 44,030 of JALSRM010000026.1, read as the reverse complement.
CGATCGATTTCTTAATCAAGCCGTCGAGGTGGATGTGGATGCCATCTGTGATGGTGAAAACGTCTTGATTGGGGGGATTATGGAACACATCGAAGAAGCTGGTATCCATTCTGGTGATTCGGCCTGCTCACTGCCACCGCATCATCTCAGTGCTGAGATACAAGAAGAAATCAAAAGGCAGACACAGGCCATGGCAAAGGCATTGAATGTGGTTGGATTGATGAATGTGCAGTTTGCTATTCAGGGAGAAGATATCTACGTTCTGGAAGTCAATCCAAGGGCGTCACGAACCGCCCCCTTTGTATCCAAGGCAACCGGGGTTCCTCTGGCAAATATCGCGGCGGCCTGCATGGCTGGCAAGTCTCTGAAAGAACAAGGAATAACCAGAGGGGAAGTGCCTTCCTATTACTCGGTCAAGGAAGCGGTGTTCCCGTTTGTGAAATTTCCCGGAGTCGATCCGCTGCTCGGACCGGAGATGAAATCAACCGGGGAAGTCATGGGTGTGGGAGCGACCTTTGGCGAAGCCTTTGCCAAATCACAACAAGGGGCGGGAATGACACTGCCTACCAGGGGTACTGCGTTCATCAGTGTGCGCAAGAGTGATCGACCCAGAGCAGTTGATGTCGCCCGGCAACTGGAAGAATTGGGTTTCGATTTGATCGCAACCAGTGGTACACGACAAGCGTTGATCGAAGCCGGAATCAAATGTGAGCATGTTAACAAGGTTCTGGAGGGGCAACCTCATATCGTTGATAAGATTAAAAACGATGAAATTAGCTTCATCATCAACACGACCAGTGAGAACAAGCAATCGATCGCCGATTCCTACACGATCAGAGGATCGGCACTGGACCACAAAGTTCCCTATACTACAACCATGGCGGGTGCCTATGCCATGGTTCAGGCAATGAAGGAGGAAGATGTTTTGAGTGTCAATTGTCTACAGACCCTTCATCAGGGGATTGGATCATGAATAAATCTCCAATGACTGCCAAAGGTGCAGAAAAGTTAAAGGAAGAACTCCACACGCTTAAAACCGTTGAGCGTCCAAAAGTGATTCAGGCGATTGCAGAAGCCCGTGAACATGGTGATTTGAAAGAAAATGCCGAATACCATGCGGCCAGGGAGCAACAGAGTTTTATTGAAGGCCGCATTGCCGATATCGAGGCCAAGCTGTCGAATGCCGTTATTATTGATCCTGCTACCATCGATGCCGGTGGCAAGGTTGTCTTTGGTGCTACCGTCAGGCTGTTGCATCTGGAGAATGATACCGAGATCGTCTACCAGATCGTTGGTGAGGACGAGGCGGATATCAATGCCGGTCGAATCTCTGTTCAGTCTCCAATTGCCAGGGCTCTGATTGGTAAGGAAGAAGAAGATATCGTTGAAGTCAAGGCCCCTGGCGGTGTGATCGAATATGAGATCCTGGAGGTCCGTTACGGGTAAGAAGCGTGGCAGCAGTCAGCAGTGGCTCAAGGAGCACGAGTCTGATCAGTATGTACTAGCGGCTCGAAAGGAGGGCTATCGCTCCCGTGCAGCTTTCAAACTGCTTGAAATACAGCAAAAAGACAGACTTATCAGGCCAGGTATGCAGGTCGTTGATTTGGGAGCAGCTCCAGGCGGCTGGACGCAGGTTGCTGCCAGCCTGGTGGGTGAGCAGGGGCATGTCTATGCGCTTGATATTCTTGAGATGGGTCCGATTCATAATGCCACCATTATTCAGGGTGATTTTCTGGAACAATCTGTGCTTGACAGACTCTTAGCGGTACTGGATAAAAAACAGGTTGACCTTGTAATTTCTGATATGTCCCCCAATATAAGTGGTATGAGTGCGATTGATCAGCCAAGGGCGATGGCCTTGGTGGAACTTGCGTTGGACTGTGCAAGTCGAATACTCAAACCAGGGGGAGATTTCCTGACAAAAGTGTTTCAAGGAGAAGGATTTGATGAATTTGTCGAGGAAACCCGGAGACAATTTAAAAAAGTTGTCATAAGGAAACCAAAATCATCTCGCGACCGTTCCAGAGAGGTTTATGTGCTTGGAAGGTCTTTCAATATGTAGTTTAATGCTTTTATAAACTATCCTGGGCAAAGGGGTAGTACTCCCGAGAGGTAAATCAATTCATGAACGATATGGCAAGAAACCTGATCCTGTGGATCGTTATCGCACTTGTACTGATGATGGTCTTCAATAATTTTGATCCACCACAAAGTGCGAATAATGATTTGGGCTATTCCACGTTCATATCAGATGTTAAAAATGGGCAAGTCAAAGAAGTCCTGATTGATAAACAGAACAGTCTTATCATTGGTAAGCGTACCGATGGAAGCCTGTTTCGTGTCTACAATCCAGAAACGGATAATGAGGCCCTGATTGGAACACTGCTTGAACATAATGTAGAGATCAAATCTGCACCTCCAGAGAAAGAAAGCTTTCTTCTCCAGATCTTGATCTCATGGTTTCCAATTCTGCTCTTGATCGGTGTATGGATATTTTTTATGCGCCAGATGCAGGGCGGTGGCGGTGGTCGTGGAGCCATGTCTTTCGGCAAGAGCCGGGCGAGACTCATGGGCGAGGATCAGGTCAAAGTCACCTTCAACGATGTTGCCGGTGTCGAAGAAGCAAAGGAAGAGGTTGTTGAACTTGTTGAATTCCTGCGTGATCCAGGAAAATTCCAGAAACTCGGAGGTAAGATCCCACGTGGTGTATTGCTCGTAGGCTCTCCGGGCACGGGTAAAACACTGCTTGCCAAGGCCATTGCCGGTGAGGCGAAAGTCCCCTTTTTTACCATCTCGGGTTCCGACTTTGTCGAGATGTTTGTGGGTGTCGGTGCTTCTCGTGTCCGTGACATGTTCGAACAGGCCAAAAAGCATGCGCCCTGCATCATTTTTATCGACGAGATCGATGCCGTGGGGCGTCAACGCGGTGCTGGCCTCGGAGGTGGACATGACGAGCGTGAGCAGACCTTGAATCAGTTACTGGTTGAAATGGATGGTTTTGAAGGCAATGAGGGGGTTATCGTCATCGCTGCGACCAACCGTCCGGATGTGCTCGATGCAGCACTGCTGCGTCCTGGACGTTTCGACCGACAGGTAGTCGTCCCATTACCGGACATTCGTGGCCGTGACCAGATCCTTCGGGTGCATATGCGTAAGGTCCCGCTGGGAGATGATGTCAAACCCAGTGTTCTGGCAAGAAGTACACCGGGTTTTTCTGGTGCGGATCTGGCCAATTTGGTTAACGAAGCCTCACTCTTTGCTGCAAGAGCCAACAAAAATCGGGTAACAATGGAAGATTTTGAAAAGGCCAAGGACAAGATCCTCATGGGGGCAGAAAGACGATCCATGGTCATGAGTGAAGATGAAAAGAAACTCACGGCTTACCATGAGGCTGGTCATGCCATTGTCGGCAGGTTGGTGCCATCCCATGACCCGGTCTACAAGGTCAGTATCATCCCTCGAGGAAGAGCCCTGGGTGTCACCATGTTCCTTCCCGAAGAAGATCGGGTCAGTTACAGCAAAGAGCGTCTGGAAAGTCAGATCTCTAGCCTTTATGGTGGCCGGATTGCCGAAGAAATGATCTTTGGCCCAGCGAAGGTAACAACAGGTGCGGCTAACGATATCGAGCGTGCCACGGAGATCGCCAGGAATATGGTAACGAAATGGGGGCTCTCCGATCGATTGGGACCATTGACCTATACAGAAGATGAAGGCGAGGTCTTCCTTGGGCGTTCGGTGACCCAGCATAAACAGGTGTCGGATGGAACAGCTCGCGCCATTGATGAGGAAATACGTCATTATATTGATCGTAACTACCAGCGTGCAGAAAAACTTCTCAAAGAGAATATCGATAAGTTACATCTGATGGCCGATGCGTTGTTGAAATATGAGACCATCGACTCTGAACAGATCGATGACATCATGGAGGGCAAAGTACCCAGGCCCCCGGCAGACTGGTCAGATGACGACAAGGGGACCCCTTCCAACGGTGTTGGAGTTGAAACAGAGGGTACCCAAAAGGGCAAAGGAGATGACCAAATCGGTGATCCCGCAAGTTTGCACTAATTTTCAAGACCTTTATAAATTTAACTTTTTGTTCTGAAAAAGTCGCGTATTATTCTCCTAATAATTCAATCAACCCCATTAAGAGCGGGGTTGATTTTTCCAGGGATCTGCCGCTATGAAGGGAGGCAGTAAGATCAAGCAAGGAGACAACATCTATGTCTGGTAACAGGAAATTCTTTGGCACCGACGGGATAAGAGGAGAGGTTGGTCATTATCCGATAACCCCTGATTTCGTCATGAAACTAGGCTGGGCAGCGGGCCGTGTCCTAGCCGAACAGGGTAATAGCAGGGTTTTGATAGGTAAGGATACGCGGATTTCTGGTTATATGTTTGAATCTGCATTGGAGGCCGGACTTTCTGCTGCTGGGGTTGATATTATGTTGCTGGGTCCCATGCCGACGCCTGGTATTGCCTATCTGACCCGTACATTCCGTGCTCAGGCTGGTATTGTTATCAGTGCATCCCATAACCCTTATCAGGATAATGGTATCAAGTTTTTTTCCAGCAAGGGGCGGAAACTTGGCGATGATATCGAGCTGGCTATTGAGAAAATGATCGATGAACCCATGAAAATAGCCCCATCGCTTGAGCTTGGAAGAGCACACAGGGTAGAGGATGCCGAAGGCCGGTATATCGAATTCTGTAAAAGTACTTTTGGTGTCGGTGCAAACCTGAATGGTCTAAAGATCGTCGTCGATTGTGCCAATGGTGCGACCTACAATATTGCACCCAATGTCTTTTCTGAATTGGGCGCCGATGTAGTGTCTATCGGTGTTATGCCCAATGGTGTCAATATCAATTCTGATTGTGGTGCAACCTGCCCGGAATCGCTGCAGGCAGCAGTGCTTGCGCAGGGAGCTGATTTGGGTATCGCACTCGATGGTGATGGAGACCGTTTGATCATGGTTGATCATCACGGTGAAATCCTCGATGGTGATGAACTTCTGTTCATCATTGCCCGTGAACGTCAGCGCGTGCGCGGTATGAATGGGGCGATTGTAGGCACACTGATGAGCAATCTAGGTCTGGAACATGCGATCCGAACGCTAGGGCTTGATTTCAGACGTGCCAATGTGGGCGATCGCTACATTATGGAAATGTTGCATGAAAATGACTGGACCCTGGGCGGTGAGTCCTCTGGTCACATCATCTGCCTGGATATGACTACAACCGGTGATGGCATCGTTTCTGCACTTCAGGTTCTTGACGCAATGGTCCGATCGGGACAATCGCTCAATACACTGAAATCCGGCATGAACAAATATCCCCAGAAGTTGATCAATGTCAAATTGGAACAGCAGGTTGATGTAAGGGAACTGGATGCTGTCAAAGAGGCAGTCAAGGCGGTAGAAGCAGAACTTGGCAACACCGGTCGGGTCTTGTTGCGGCCATCCGGCACTGAGCCTCTCGTGAGAGTCATGGTGGAAGGACAGGATGACGCTCAAGTGAAGACATTGGCAGAACAGCTGGCTGAAGCAGTCAAGGGTGCCATATCGTCACTCGCGGCTTGAGAGAGTACTCAGCTCCTCCAGGAGGCCAATCTGCGATTCTAAAATGGATTGTGTCCATAGACACAATCCATTTTTTCTTCTTGAGAGGACAAGTCAGGATTCACCCTTGACTGCCTCCTGAACCATTTTTTGTAATTCTCCCTGCTCGTAGAGTTCAAGTACGATATCGCAGCCGCCAACAAGTTCTCCATTGATGAAAAGTTGTGGAAACGTTGGCCAGTCTGAATACTTGGGCAGATTTTCGCGAACTGAAGGCTCTTCGAGCACGTCCACATAGGAAAATTCGACACCACAGTTTTTGAGCGCCTCAACCGTACGAGCAGAAAAGCCACATTGAGGGAATTGCGGGTTGCCCTTCATAAAGAGCACGATAGGCGTATTTTCAACAACTTCTCTGATTTTTTCGATAATGTCCATTTCTAATTCCTGAGTAAAACACTAATATATTACTATTCTAGACGGGATCACGATCAATTTAAACCTTACGTATCAGGATTTCCCCAACCACCACCGCCGGCCGTCATGATACGCAGCCGATCACCCGGTTTTGCCGTAAACTCAGTTTTTGCAGGTAGCGGTTGATTGTTGAGTAAATTGATACCCCTTTTGGCTACACCGCCGCCCAAGAGACTCCATGGTGAGGTAGTGCGGCGTTCGGTCAATAATGTTACGGTCGTTTTCTGTAGGAATTCATATTCCCGGATCAATCCATGTCCACCTGGGTTTTTTCCTAAGCCTGCAGAGTGTTCCCGAATGGAATACGTGTTGATCTTTAAAGGAAAGTTCATTTCCACGACTTCTATCGGTGTATTCAGGGTATTGGTCATATGTGTCTGAATGGCTGAGAACCCTTTGGCTCGGCTGTGTCCACCCATCCCTCCACCCAATGTTTCATAGTATGCCCAGTTGTTTGAACCCATGGCGACATTATTCATGCTGCCGTGACTGGCTGCCGGGATCTGATCAGGGATAGCCTGAGCCAGTGCGCCAAGAATGACATCCACAATCCGTGTACTGGTTTCGACATTGCCGGCAACCACGGCAGCAGGATACTGGGCATTGACAAGGCTCCTCTCGGGTGCCGTGATTGAGATTGAACGGAAGCAGCCATCACAGGCAGGGGTATTGGGTGGCATGAGACAATAAAAAACATAATAGACGGCAGCTACTGTAACCGGTAGAGGACAGTTGATATTCCCCTTAACCTGGGTTGCGGTACCTGAAAAATCCACATGGATTTTGCCATGGTTACACCTGATTTCTGCAGAAATGGGGATTCTGGTCTGACCTTGGCCGTCATCGTCCATCCAGTCTGTATAGTGGAAATTTCCATCAGGTAACTTAGAGAGATGCCTGGATGCAAGTCTTTCTGCATAATCATTAAGGTGTTTCAATGTTGACTGCCAGTTTTTGTTCCCTAGAGTTTCAATTAGTTCATGCAGACGATTGATTCCACAAAGGTTAGCACTGATCTGGGCATTGAAATCACCACGACTTGCGATTGGATTTCTGGAGTTTTTCAGCAGGGTGAACATTGTTTGTTCGCTTAAAATTCCCTGTTCGAGAATTTTTACCGGAGGGATAATGATGCCTTCTTCTTCCAGTGAGGATGAAAGGGGCATGGAACCGGGAGTATCACATCCTGCATCGGCGTGATGAGCACGGTTGGCAACAAAACCACAAAGCCGAGAGTGGTGGAAAAATGGAGCGATGACAGTGATATCAGGCAAATGCGTTCCACCACGGAATGGATCATTCAGAATCATCATATCGCCTTCAGACCATTCAATTGCCTCCGTGATACCCTGCATGGCATAAGCCATACTACCCAGATGGACCGGGATGTGGGCGGCTTGAGCGCATAAACGACCCCGACTATCGAAAATGGCACAGGAATAATCTAGCCGGTCCTTGATGTTGGGGGAGAAAGCTGTACGCCTCAAAATGGCACCCATCTCCTCGCAAATTGAATTGATACGTGATGAAAACAGACTCAGTTCGACCGGATCCATGAGATAATTATAATTCATTAACCCGTTCTCCGGAGATTGTGTATCAATGCCAACACCAAGAATCGAGATTGAATACTGTCGTCAATGCCGTTTCATCTTACGCGCCACCTGGATGGCACAGGAGGTTCTTATGACTCTGGGTGAGGAACTCGGTGAGTTGGCGCTTATTCCTGGCAAGGGAGGAGTGTTTGTGATCCGGCTTGATGGTGAAGAACTCTTTTCTCGGGAAAAAGAAGGCAGGTTTCCAGAGTCAAAAGAGCTCAAGCGCCTGATCCGGGATCGTATTGCGCCAGAGTTGCCGCTGGGTCATAGTGATTACTAAAGTAAGACGCATGTCCAAAGATAGAGGACTGAAGTGGGGTTACTCTTCACGAACGATACGAAAACCGATATGTTTTTCTGACTTGCCTGGCTCCAGTTTATTTCGGCGCGAGACGATCAGAGATTTTGGGGCATTCAGGTAAGATCCTCCGCGGACGACCCTTTCCTTACACCCTTTCGTTATCCAGGCGCTTCCATCTGTCGGAGCACCGTTATAGTCACCGTGGTAGCAGTCTTCGACCCATTCGGCCACATTGCCTGCTGTATCATACAGGCCAAACTGATTGGGTTTGTATGAACCCACATCTTTTGGTCGGGTCGGCTCCAGGGGTACGCCACAGCCGAAGCAGAGAGCATTATCCGTGCCCACCTTGAAACCCCACCAATAGGGTGATTTTGTACCTGCCCTTGCCGCATATTCCCATTCGGCTTCTGTGGGCAGACGATACTGTTTACCGGTCTGTTTAGAAAGCCAGCGAAGATATTTCTGTGCCTGATACCAGGAAATATCCTGTACCGGTTTGTTCCTGTTTGCTTTAGATACGGCTATACCGCTGAATAGTGAATAGTCACCTCGTGTCACTTCCTTGCTACTGATAGCGAATTTTTTCAGAGTGACCTGATGTTTTGGTCTTTCATTGGATGGTGAGGTACTGGAACCCCCTCCCATTGTGAAGGTGCCCGCCGGGATCCATACCATTTCGGGTCCTCTACCGCCCCTGTTCAACGCGTCTTTGAATGCAACTGTTTTATGTTGCAAATTTGATTCGACGGTTGAATCTCTGATGACGGCCTCGTGGCTGTTGATCTTGTCATCTTTTTCAACTGCTGGGTTGCCTGTTTTAGTTGCAATCGCTGGTTCTTCCGTATTATCGATGGTGACGGGGAGGGGGATTCTACCCTCCTTGAAGTACCACCAGCCTGCACCGGCAAGGAGTGCAATCAGAGCAAATGGAACGATCCATCCCGCTGATAACTTCTTGCCAGACTTATGATCGCGATACCTGTTTTCGACAACCTGTTTTCTTGGTTCAGAAGGAGGGGGTGAAGATTGTCGGCTTGCCGTGTTTGCAGGTGCTGGAGTAATTGGTTCCCTAGGCGGTTGTTTTTTCGTGGTTATTTCGACCTGTGCGGAGCTTCTGGCCGTAAGTACATTGATGACGACAACGGTTGTATTGTCCTGCCTTGGCCGTTGCGCATTATCGACATCCGTAAGCAATTGATCGGCCAGACCTTTTGCTGTTTCTGCCTGTATGCACTTGGTCTGGATCTTTTCTTGATCAAGGGTATCGATTCCATCAGAACAGAGCAGAATCTGATCACCCTCTTTTAGGGTTACAGGCTGCTCTGAGCAATCGATGGCAGGGATGGGCTCCCCTGTCAGTGCACTCAGTAACATGTGCCGTGAATAGCCGTTCTCTTCGTTGACCGCATTCCCTTCCGCTGCCATGCGATCAAGATAGCCACCGTAACTGTGATCGGCATTTTTCTTGATAAGTTTGTTGTTCTGGACATGAAAGAGGTGACTGTCACCTACGCTGATCCAGTACAGTTTGTCATTGATACAGAGAGCTGCAACCAAGGTGCATCCCATACCCTTTAGTGCGGAGGTTTCCCTTATCGTCTTCCCAATAGCCTGATTGGCTTCCTCTGTGGCAGCTTTGAGGAGAGATGGGATGGAATCGGATGGATAATGTGTCGTGACATATTTGTTGAACGCCTGGACGGCAAGGTTGCTTGCCACGTTTCCAGCAGCATGACCACCCATCCCGTCTGCAACAATAACCAGCGAGATTTGGCCTTCCTTATCACCGGCCTGTAGATGTGTGATCAGGAAAGAGTCTTCTTGGTAGTCACGGGCACCGTCGATCTGTGCGCCGGAAATTTCGTATTTCAGACTCATTATAGGCAGTAATTCAAATTATAAAGGAAGCTCAATGTCTGTACTCATAAAAAAACCTGTTATCCATGAGTACGAGATGTACATGCAATAAGTTTACCGATCTGGAAACAGGAGAGTGAAAATCTTTTAATTACTTGGTTTATTATAGCGGCATGACTCATAGAGCGTTACTCCAATTGTTAAAAACTGTTATCCCGTGGGCAGGATTCTTCGGAGGGCCGGTTCTTGGATTAATGATTTATCTGTTATTGCCTGAAACCTATCCAGATGCCGAAGGTGGAATTCGTGAATTTACCCACGCCGGTCGTGCGACCACCGCAGTAGCTGTCTGGATGGCTGTCTGGTGGCTGACTGAGGCCATCCCGATTTATATGACTGCACTTCTCCCGGTTATCCTTTTCCCTGTAGTCGGTGCGGTTCCGATCAGAGAGGCCGCTGCACCATATGCCCATTACCTGATTTTCCTTTTCCTCGGTGGTTTCATGATCTCTCTCTCCATGCAGCGCTGGGGACTGCATAAGCGAATCGCACTGAAGACGTTGAAACTGGTTGGAGGTCGTCCTGTCAATATCGTCGCAGGATTCATGATAGCAACAGCGGGACTCAGCATGTGGGTTTCCAATACCGCGACAACGATCATGATGACGCCCATCGCCCTGAGCCTGCTTGCGCTGATTGTCGCGGAAGATGATGAACATCCTGCCCATGTCACCAGAAATTTCTCTCTTTGCCTGCTTCTGGGAATTGCCTATAGTGCTTCGATCGGAGGTATAGGTACATTGATTGGCACACCTCCAAACCTTTTGCTCGCGTCGTATATTAAGGAAGTCTTTGGTCAGGAGATAAGTTTTGTTCTCTGGCTGGGTGTCGGTTTGCCTGTCGTTGTCTTGTTCTTGCCCCTGACCTGGTTGTTACTCACCCGTTGGATCTATCCATTCAAAGGATTGGTCATCGATGGTGCTGGAAATATGGCCGATCGTGAATATGTAAAGTTGGGAGAGATGAACCGGGGTGAAAAACTGACCTTGATCGTATTTTTGTCTGCTGTAGTGGCTTGGATTTTCAGGCCTTTGTTGCAGAAGATCTCTTTCGGGGAATTACACCCATTTGCCGGGCTGACGGATTCCGGTATCGCCATGCTTGCAGCGCTTGCTTTGTTTATTTTGCCAGTTAACTTCAGAAAACGTCGTTTTGTTATGGATTGGGAAAGTTGCAAGGAGTTACCGTGGGGGATCTTGTTGCTTTTTGGTGGTGGTCTCAGCCTCGCCTCTGCGATTGATAAAAACGGGGTAGGGGAGTTTGTTGGCTATCAAGTAGCAGGTTTCACTGGTGTACCTGTCTTCTTGATGATCGTGGCGGTTTGTACCTTGATCATTTTCATGACCGAATTGACCAGCAATATCGCTACAACAGCAACAATGGTCCCGATTCTGGCTGCGATCGGGCCAATGCTGGGTGTCCACCCCTATGCCTTGATTGTTACTGCTGCTGTTGCCGCGAGTTGTGCCTTCATGATGCCGGTGGCAACTGCACCAAACGCGATCGTATTTTCTTCCGGTAGAATCTCCATACCTCAGATGTGCAAGGCGGGATTGATACTGAATCTATTAGGAATTGTATTGATCTCACTTTTGATGTATCTGATCGCATTACCGTTATTAGGTGTGGAATTATTCTGACGGCCAGGACTCAAGCATCTCAGAAAAATTCACAGTAAGGTGTACGAAGGTTAGATCCTTCAGGTGCTTCGTTGTGTATCTCAAAACCCGATCCACTATTTTCTGTGTATTCAGACCTCAATTTGGCTGAGTGTTCCCTTTTGTAATATCTGTATAAAATTTATCCGGGCTTTCGTGGGTTGAAGTATTTGATTTGTAGATCCAGCATGGGCATAGTGCTAAATTGTACTCTTGACAATAATAATCAGGAGGCATCATGGAAAATACATCGGGGTTTGATTTTTCAAGAATCATGGAAGATGCAAAGACAGTGATTACCACACCAGTGCATTTCTACCGAAACATGCCGAAAACAGGTGGTTATGCCGAGCCTGTGGTCTTCGTTATTTCGATCGCTGTCATCGCAACAATCATTTTTATTCTTTCTGCGCTCTTAGGTGGTGGGCACGTGGCTGCTGCGGGGTTGAGTGCGATCATCATCATGCCAATCATGATGTTGATTGGCAGTTTTTTCTCGGCAGCCATTATGTTTGTGATCTGGAAGTTGATGGGATCGCACCATGGTTATGAAACAGCTTATCGATCTGTTGCATGGTCTATGGCGGTATTACCTGTCACAGCAGTACTCTCATTGATACCTTTCTTTGGTGCGGTTATTCCCGTACTTTGGGGGTGTTATCTGATGTGGGTTGCCAGTACGGAAGTACACGGTCTGAACAAACAGACGAGTATGATCGTTTTTGGTGTTCTTGCAATTATTGGCATTATTTTCAATCTCGGTGCAGAACGTTCTGCGAGAGAAATGCAGAGTAGAATGGAGCAGTTCAAACAAGAGACGGGAAAAAGCCTCGAGAATTTGAAAAACATGTCACCGGAGAAGGCTGGCGAGGCATTGGGCGAATTCATGAAGGGGATGAACAAGGCGACAGGAGAAAACTAAAACCTGGTGCAGGGTAAGATTACACGGAAAACACCTGGTCCTTCGAAGAGCGTACTACCAGGGAGGGGAGTATCTTTGATTATCAGGTCTGTTTCCTCTGCACGGAGGATGGATCGGTTTTGAGAAGGTTTCAGCTGTAACCCAGCAGGTCAACTGCGTCCTGCACGGAGTATCTCCAGGGATTACTGCTGGATATTTTCTGTGACAAAGAACACCCCGTCTGTGTAGAGTATTTCTATACCTGCAGTATCATTTATCTTTTCCCTCTCCGATCGACTGTCGTGAGGAACAGGCGGACATCTTCGCTGATCGCACGGTACACAACATCGATTATTGTTCAAGAGTCGCGGTACTGAAATTGGCTGGAGACAGGGGAGTCGGTCGTAATTGAGTGGCATAATCGTCGTTTCCTGGTGATGTTAGTAGCATTAACATCACCATTCGATAGATTGGATGACAGTTTAATTTTAAGACAAGACTAAAGAAACCGACATTTACCTCTCTTTCAACAATAGAGTGCGGTGTCAGCCTACTTCCAGCACCAGAATTGGAAAAGCAAGTGTAAAAATACATATGCTTGTAATCTTGTCATGAGAATCTTCGCAGTGACAGATTAGAATAGGAGGTTGAAGAGACGGCCTGCTGGAAAGGCAGTCTCTGTTGTATCATTCTTTACTTAAGAATGAGATGATGAAATTACCATGCAGAAATATGTAGGTGCCCATGTCAGTGCTTCTGGCGGTGTACAGAATGCTCCTCTCAATGCCCATAGGATCGGCGCGAAGGCATTTGCCCTGTTTCTGAAGAACCAGCGTCAATGGAAGGCGAAACCCTACGATGAAGACACCATTGCGGCATTCAAGGACAACCTCAAACAAGTGGATATACTGCCGGAACATGTGCTGCCACATGATAGCTACCTGATTAACCTGGCTCATCCTGACCCGGAGGCGCATGAAAAGTCGCTGAATGCCTTCATAGATGAAATGACAAGGGCAGAGCAGCTTGGATTGAAACTGTTGAACTTTCACCCTGGGAGTCATCTCAATAAAATCTCGAAAGAGGATGGATTGAAACGGATTGCTGAATCAATCAACGAAGCGCTCGATTTGACAGAGGGGGTTATTGCCGTGATTGAAAACACGGCTGGTCAAGGTACCAATCTGGGTTATCGCTTTGAACATCTTGCCACAATAATTGACCATGTGGATGATAAAACCCGGGTAGGTGTCTGTATCGATACCTGCCATACTTTTGTTGCTGGTTATGATCTCAGGACACCAGAAGCATGTCATCAGACTTTTGCTGAATTCGATGAAATTGTAGGGTTCAAGTATTTACAGGGTGTTCATCTTAATGACGCCAAGCCTGATCTAGGGGCCCGGCTGGATCGTCACGAAAGTCTCGGCAAGGGAAAACTTGGGTGGGAGGTTTTCCGCTATATTATGAACGATGATCGTTTCAACGGTATTCCCATGGTGCTCGAGACAATTGACTCCACTCTATGGCCTGATGAGATCAGGGCACTTTATGCATTGGCAGGAAAAACTTCATAGAGGATACAAGTTGAGTGAGCCTGACGGCTCAATGAGAACACAACCGAATAATTCATGGAAACGCTACTGATGTAGAGTATGTGTCAGCTGTTCCATAAAATTATGATAATTCAGAACTGGTTTTACTGCGTCTATTAGAAAATAACGGGTTACTGTAATTCCTGTCTTAGTCTGACTGATTTTTCTCTAAGGATACCTGGATCAATTGGAGGCTCCTAAATATTTTCCGAAAGTTCCATGGACTCGCTTGAATTGCGCAGGATCATGTTTTTGATCTGTTCCTGCGAATAGTTTCCAAGGGCATCCATTTCTCCAATCAGATCTTTGCGTATTCTCACGGTCAGATTGGCCAGGCTCTCTGCAAGAATTTTTGAATCGTCACGGGAAATCTTGCGATCTCTTGTCCTTGACTCAAGCACCTCCAGAAAGTTCTGAAACTCTTCAAGCACTTCAGGGGAAGAGAAGATTGCCAACCTGTGGGTAATGAAATGCAAGCTAATCATATCCTTGTGTGTCAGATCTGTTGCCTGCGACATCTCCTCTATCTTGTTGATCAGTTCTTCGTAGGTTTTGGTTTTAAGATCAATGAACTTGATACTCTGTTCCTTCTGGATCTCGACTGCTGTCTGTTTATTCAATAGAAGCGCGGTGATTAAAACTGTTGCTACAGTCCCCAGAATAATCAGGACGATTTCCTGAGTAAATGGCATGGTGTCAGTCACACGATAGGCATACCGCAAAAAGGCATAACCACCGATAAAAGTGAAAGCGGTCAATGCCAGAAGAATGGTGTTTTTTGTAATAGTGCTCATTTCTGTTCCCGATATTTTTCTTCTACCACTATCATATCAGTGACCCAGTGTACCGAAAACAGATAAATATTCTCAGGAGGGTTACTCTTTGTATTTCTGATGATGACAGTATTCGGCTTTTTCTGAAACCGACGCTAAGACCAGGAATACAAAAAGCAAATTTACTGATGATATTGCTTAACACCAAAGCAATTCTTGGTTCGCTTCTTCTGCTCTATTGTACGGTAGTGAATGCGGGCTCTGAAATTCTTCAGCTCATGGATGAATATAAACTTTATCAGGAAGCAGGGTCACGTTGTGGTCCTGACCTGGATGCTGCAATCCGATCTGGTCTTGATACATGGCTCAAATGGTCTCTGAATAGAGAAGATGTCCGCTTATGGATTAACTCGGTCAATGCATTCAAATATGCGTATGAGAAAGGATGTCATGATTGGCTGCTTGTCTATCGCTACGGCAATACATTACGTTTGCTGCAACAGAATAAAGAAGCCATTAGGGTATTAAAATCAGCATTGACCGATCTTAAAAAAATTATACAAAAAGATTGATCAATTACGCTTATTCAGGGCTTAGTGATTGCTATACACGAACCGGTGATCATGAGACTGCTGCAAAAAATTACCTTCAGGCACTGGAGTACAAGCCGGACAATCCGGGTATTATGCTGAACATGTCACATAACCTGATTGTTCTTGGCAGATATGAACAGGCAAAAATATGAGTTGCCACGGCCATCAACTCGGGGCATCTGTCGGCTCACGGGAAAAAAGTTGCCAGAGAACAAATGATAAAGATCAAGGCTGGATTAAGAGACTCTGGAATGAAAAGTAAAGAGTAAGAACCACAGATTATCTGGATCTCGTTCATCAGCAACAAATAAGGCCTGACTACAAATTTGTATTCTTTTTATCGGTGAGTTCTATGCTCTATTATATAGGCTCACCTCATAGAGGTTTCTATCTTGGGGTGAGTAGATCAAATCCAGAAAATAAATTAGGGTAGAAAAAGACAAGCCCCGATCTCGTAATATCATCTATCCTTATTCGTTAGATGTATTTGCTTGATAACTTTACTGACTTTTTCTTCATTCCAACAAGTCCAATTAAACCAGAAACCATCAACCAAATGGCTGTTGGGGTTGGAACTGGAGATGCAGAGCGAATATAAACATTCACTCCATTATGTGTATTCTTTAAGAGTTGATGAGTACCAAGTGAATAGTTTGCCTCTCCCCAAACGATTCGCTGATTGGCAATTCCATCGTAATGCCCTCCATCAATAGAAATCCAAGGATCCTCCGGGTATATTGTTCGACTGAGTACATTACCCAATGTGATTCGAAATCACACCATTAATTCCTATTTCGAATGCTAAATTAGGAGAAAAGTCATTTCCTCTTGCATCAATAAGATCACGAAGCGAATTATAATCAGTTATTGCCCATATTGATAAGTCACCAGTTATAAACAATATTTCACGGGCTTGAAATGGAAATTCTCTTGCAAAATCAGCCTTTGCTGCTGTTGGCGAAGGATCAAAAATGCCAAAAGAATAATTTGGTCTCAATTCTCCATTTCCATCAAACATTCCTCCAGTATTTGACATATGGGCAACCAATTCCCAACCACTATCATCTAAGGGGTTAATTGATGTCGCCCTTGAGGCATTTTGAATCAAAATGAAAATTAACAAAGCTATTATTTTTTTCATTTTTTGCTGCCTCCACTTTAGCTATAAACAAAACAGGTCAGTCGCTGATCAATTTGAACACCTAACTACAGAAACGTACCTTACAATGCTTGTTTTTTCTTGGCCCTTATCGTGATGATAGTCAATAAAAAAGTAAATTACCTCAAATGAAAACAGGGTTAATTGTCGTGTTGGAGGATGGTTTTTTGGCTTGTGGAGTCAGGGGCGTTTCCAATACAGTGCTTCTTTCAGTTGGTCAAGATTCATGTTGTGTTCAATACAGTGTGCAAGGCGTTCGATCGCGTTTTCTCTGATGAGGTGATAGTCGATGGGATCAGGTTGCTTCAGTCCTGCCCATTGGAGAAGTGCGGTACAGGCATCGCTGGTTTCAAACAGTCCGTGAATATAGGTGCCGATGATATTTTGATCGGGAGATAGAGCCGATTCTGATCGTTTATCTTTGACAGCCGGCTGGTTTAATGCAGACCCACGGCTCCGTCCTGCACGGATTTCATAACCCTGGACTTCTGCATCGGCAAAGGCGAGTTGTGTCGTGATCCGTTTCAGTTGTTTTTGTTTTTCCAGGGTGGTTTCAAAGTCGAGGTAGCCCAGACCCTTTGCACTACCGGCGTTTCCTTCGAGCCCATGCGGGTCATGGATTTGTCTTCCCAGCATCTGAAAGCCGCCACAGATGCCGAGTAGTTTCCCGCCATAGCGCAGGTGTCGATCGATATGGGGTTTCCAGCCGTGGTCGATCAGAAACTGCAAGTCAGCACGCACACTTTTACTTCCTGGAAGGATGATCAGATCGGCTTGTGGAAGAGTTTGGCCGGCTTTGACATAGAGCAGATTCACGTGTGGGTGCAGCCGGAGCGGATCGAAGTCTGTGTGATTGCTCATGCGTGGCAGGATGGGGACGATGATATTCAGTTTATCCTCTGTCGGATCATTGGATTGCTGTTCGATGGCGACGGAATCTTCCGATTCCAGATGCAGGCCATGAAGGTAGGGCAGGGTACCGAAAACCGGTTTCCCGGTCCTGTTTTCCAGCCAGTCGATCCCCGATTGCAACAGAGTGTGATCGCCCCTAAAGCGATTGATCACCATACCGACGATGCGCTCTCTTTCGGAGTGGTTGAGCAGTTCGAGTGTGCCCACCAGGTGGGCAAAAACGCCACCACGATCAATGTCGGCGATGAGGATCACAGGGCAATCCACCGTTTCGGCAAATCCCATGTTTGCGATATCCCGATCACGGAGGTTGATCTCGGCTGGGCTGCCAGCCCCTTCGACGATGATCAAGTCATACTGATTACACAAGCGATCATAAGCTTCGAGTACGGCTGTCATGGCGGTTTGCTTGTAATTGTGAAAGGTGCGGGCATCCATGGTCGTCACCGCACGACCGTTGAGGATCACCTGGGCACCGATGTCAGTGTTGGGTTTCAGCAAGACTGGGTTGAAGTCTGTGTGAGGCTCCAGTCCGCATGCTTGTGCCTGTACGGCCTGTGCCCGACCGATCTCGCCACCGTCGATGGTGACGGCACTGTTCAGGGCCATATTCTGGGGTTTGAACGGTGCCACTCGAACCCCTTTGTTTTTATAATATCGGCACAGGGCGGTGACCAGCATGCTTTTGCCGGCATCGGAGGTGGTGCCCTGGATCATGAGCGTTTTACAGGATGACATGGTACTCTTGCGCGTTTTTATCAATCCGATCAGTTTAACCGAATGACATTGACAATTGATCTGCTCCGACACGGTGATGTCGCCGGCGGAACCAAGCTGCTGGGACACTATGATGAACCGCTGACCGAGTTGGGTTGGCAACAGTTACGCTCCGTAGTGGATGGCCGGGAACCGCCTTGGACGAAGATCATTACCTCGCCGTTGCAACGTTGTCATTCCTTTGCCCATGAGTTGCATGAACGGTTTGGTCTTGCACTCACCGTGGATGAGCGCTTCCGTGAGATTGGTTTCGGCGAATGGGAAGGGCGGTTGTTCTCTGACCTGTATGCAGGTGAGGACAAGGAACGCATAATGCAGTTCTGGCGTAATCCGCTGGAGAATCCGGCTCCCAGTGGCGAGCCCTATGCCGAATTCGAAGGCCGGGTCTTCTCCGCCTGGGAAGAACTCCTGGGACAATATGTTCCGGATCAGGAACAGCACGTTTTGTTGGTGGCTCACGGTGGGGTGATTCGCGCCATTCTCCGCCATCTGTTGCAATTTCCTATCGAACATTTTTTCCGCATCGATGTACCCTATGCCAGTTTGAGCCGGGTCCGGCAGGAGATGCCGGATTTCCCACGGCTGATCTTTCATTCCGGCTGCTTGTGATCACGCTGTTGCAACTTTATGTAGGCGTACTTCTAGACTGGCGACTGGGCGAGCCACACCGTTTCCATCCCTTGGTGGGGTTTGGCCGGCTGGCCGAGTGCATCGATCGGCAATTTCCGGAAGCGTACCCCTTGCGCAATCGATTCACAGGCCTGATAGCGGTGGGTTTGCCGGTGGGTGTGATTGTTGGTCTCGTATGGATGCTGGATCAGATTCTGGTCTTCGGTACCATTGCCGGAGTGGTTTTATTCTATGGCTGCCTGGGTGCAAAAAGCCTGCTTGAGCATGCCGAACGGGTGATCGACGCCTTGATGAAGGCGGATCTTCCAACAGCACAACAGGCGGTTGGCCGAATGGTGAGCCGGGATGTCCGTGCGTTGGATGAGGTGGGTGTGGCCCGAGCCTGTGTGGAGTCGGTGCTGGAAAACGGTAATGATGCCATCTTCGGAACCATTTTCTGGTTTGCCGTAGCCGGCGCGCCGGGTGCGGTCGCTCATCGGCTGATCAATACCTTGGATTCCATGTGGGGCTATCGCACAGATCGCTATCAACAGTTCGGGTGGGCCGCCGCACGACTGGATGATTTGCTGAACTGGATCCCTGCCCGGTTGTGTGCCGCAACCTATGCATTGCTGGGCGATACAAAAACGGCGCTCGCCTGCTGGAAGAGACAGGCGCCAGCCTGGGAAAGCCCTAACGCCGGACCGGTGATGGCTGCTGGCGCCGGTGCCTTGCAGGTGCGGCTGGGAGGCCCTGATGTCTATCATGGTGAGATCAGATCACGTCCTGTTCTTGGTACCGGCCACGAACCGAGCGTGGAGGCGATTCAGCGTGCCTTGTGGCTGGTGCAGTATGGCATGCTGTTCTGGCTGCTCATCATAGCCTTGATCGTGGTGGGGAGGTTTTTGAGTCATGCCTGAACATGGAGGTCGGCTGATCGTTGCAGCACGGCGGTATTCGATCCCGCTCGATCAGTGGCTCGATCTCTCTACCGGGATCAATCCCAACGGCTGGCCAGTGCCTCCGATCCCGTCCTGGTGCTGGCAGCGTCTGCCCGACCCCGATGACGGCTTGATCGCGGCCGCCAAGGCGTACTATGGTTGTAGATCCCTGTTGCCCGTGGCTGGATCACAGGCGGCGATTCAGTGTCTGCCTCGTTTACGCTCTCCTTGTCGGGTGGCCGTTCAGTATCCGGGGTATTCCGAACATCGGATCGCCTGGCAGCAGCATGGTCATGAGGTGGTTTCGCTCGATTTCGGGGCAATCGTTGAGCGGATCGAAGAACTGGATGTGGTGGTGATCATCAATCCTAACAATCCCACGGGTGAGATTCATCCACCTGAGTGTATGCTCGCCTTACTGGAACAGCTGGAGGGAAGAGGTGGCTGGCTGATCGTGGATGAAGCCTTCATGGACATGACGCCGGATCGGAGTGTGTGCGCTCAGGTGGGGTATCCCGGGCTCATCGTTCTGCGATCGATCGGGAAGTTTTTCGGCCTGGCAGGCCTGCGGCTTGGTTTTGTGTGTGCCTGGTCAGCCTTGTTGCAGGAAATGGCGCGCCTGCAGGGCCCCTGGGCTATCGCTACACCGAGTCGCTGGATTGGGCAGCAGGCCCTGGTTGATCATCAATGGCAAACATGGATGCGTGCTCAGCTCTACAGTCACTCTGAAAAGCTCAATGACTTGCTATACCGCGCACTGGAGATCGATCCGGTGGGCACAGCCCTGTTCAAAACCTGTCGGCTGACAATAGCGAAAGAAGTCCATGAGCACCTGGCTCACCAGGGCATCCTGGTCCGACTGCTCGACGATGAGCGTGGCATTCGTTTTGGACTGCCGGCAGATGAAAAGGCGTTTGTTCGTCTTAAAAAGGCTTTGAGTACCCTCGGACAAAATGTATATAATTGAACACAAACACATCACCAATGGGAGAACCCAATTGCTTAAACTGTCTGGACGTCATCAACTTTTTATTAGCCTATTTTTAATCCTGCTGCTGGCGGTGACCCGAGGGCATCATTTTGCCACCATCGCGCACTTGCCAAGTGCCTCGTATGCCGTCTTTTTTCTCGCCGGTGTTTATGTGAGCCGGAGCTGGATTTTCCCGGCACTGCTGGCGGAGGCGGCCTTCCTCGATTATGCCGCCGTGACCTGGGGGGGGGTCAGTAGTTTTTGTATCTCGCCCGCCTATTTGATGTTGATCCCGGCCTATGGAGCGCTGTGGTTTACTGGCCGCTTGTTTGCAATCCGGTATTACCATGAACACTGGCGCTCACTGATCCCTTTGCTGCTGTTGATGACCGCTGGCTGGTTTGCTGCGGAACTTATGGCCAGTGGTGGTTTTTATTTTCTATCCAGCCGTTTTGCTGAAACCACACTCACAGAGTTTGGTGGTCGTCTGATCAAATACGGCCCGGGTACGCTCTCCAGCCTGACCTTTTATGTTGGCTGTGCGGCGATCATTCATGTCATCTTTATTTCGTTGAAAACTCTCAGACAAGAACATTCCAGACCTGTCTGAGCTAAACGATGGCGCACTGTCCTGCGTTGGTTGTCAGTGCGCCGGCTTCGGGCCAAGGTAAAACCTCCGTCACCGCCGCATTGGCATTCTGGCATCGCCGGCAGGGCCGTCGCGTTCGTATCTTCAAAACCGGTCCCGATTTTCTCGATCCCATGATCTTGGAGCATGCCTCCGGGTCCCCGGTCTATTCGCTCGATCTGTGGATGGTAGGTGAGGAGGCATGTCGGCGGTTGCTTGTCCAAGCGGCGGAGGAGGCCGATCTTATTCTGATCGAAGGCGTCATGGGCTTGTTTGATGGCGATCCCTCGACGGCGGATCTAGCTTGTGTTTTCGGGATCCCCGTGTTGGCAGTGATCGATGCCACGGCGATGGCGCAAACCTTCGGTGCCCTTGTTCATGGACTCAAGACGTACCAGCCCGATCTGCCTTTTTACGGTGTCTTTGCCAACCGGATCGTAGGGGAGACTCATCGGCAGATGCTGGTTGACAGTCTCCCTGAAGGTGTCCCTTTTGTGGGTGCGTTATCAGGACAGGAAAAAGGCGTCTTGCCGGGACGGCATTTAGGTTTGGTTCAGGCAGCGGAAATCGAGGATCTGGACCAGCGGCTTTCGATCCTTGCGGATCATCTGTACTTTACAGACGGGTGTTCCTTGCCCCCTGTGATCCATTTTAATCCCTTCTTATCACAAGTGTCCGATCGGAGGTTGGCTGATGTCAGAATCGCCGTTGCCTGTGATCAGGCTTTTTCCTTTCTCTACCCGGCGAACCTCGATCTGCTGCGTGATCAGGGAGCTGAGCTGATTTTCTTTTCCCCGCTGGAAGATCAGGTGTTACCCCAATGTGACAGTCTGTATCTACCGGGTGGATATCCTGAATTGTTTCTTGCCGAACTGGCCGCCAACACATCCATGAAAGTGTCGATTCGCGCACATCATCAGCAGACCAAACCCATTGTAGCTGAGTGTGGCGGGATGCTCTATTTGTACGAGTCACTCACCGATCAGGCCGGCAATCGCCATGGGATGATCGGGCTCCTGCGGGGGCACGCGGTTATGCAGAGACGTTTGACTGCATTGGCATTGCAGGAAGTCGAATTTCCACAAGGCCGGCTTCGTGGCCACACCTATCACCACTCATTACTGAAGACGGATCTGGCGGCAACATTCCTTGGTGTCGCACCCAAGGGAACCACCCAAGAAGCGGTTTATCAGGTAGGAAGATTGACAGCTTCCTATATCCATTTCTATTTTGGGTCTGCGCCTGCAGTGACGGAGATGCTGTTCAGTCCCCATTATTCTTCATCCAGGTGATTGCCTTGACGACAGGCCAGGGCGAAATCAGCATCAGGCCGAGGCCGATACAGATAGAGATCCAGAGCAGGTTGCTGATGTCCTGGAGGGCGTTTTCCGTGCGGAAAATGAGGAAAATCCCCAAGCTCAGGAGAGCAAGCCCCGCCATGTGGAGGTAAAAGAAAAATCGTGCCATGTCCGCTTGTTAACTGTTTCCCATCAATTTGAACATCAATTTGAAAAAGAATACCCCATTTTCATGGGTGATGTGAACAAACGAAAGGGTGAGCTTCTGTTAGACTGGGTGTAACCCTGACCTGAGCATCGGATCGGGCGTGTTGCTTTATTTATACTCAACGAGGACAGGTGTATGAGCAAAATTTACGGTGAGACCCATCGGGAGTTGCAGAACAGTTTTCAAACCCGCAAACTGGCAGACCGGTTGGAAGAGATCATTGTTGCAGAGGTGATCGATGAGGCTGCAAAAGCCTTTATTGAGTCCCGACCGATGTTCTTTCTATCAACCGTGGATCAGGACGGACAACCGACCGTTTCTTACAAGGGGGGCGCGCCAGGTTTTATTAAGGTCGTGGATGAGCGAACCCTTGCATTCCCATCCTACGATGGCAATGGCATGTTTTATTCCATGGGTAATATCCAGGCAAATCCACGGGTGGGTCTGCTGTTTATCGATTTCGAGGTTCCACACCGGATCCGCTTTCACGGTGAGGCTATTGTTTCCAGCGACGATCCCCTGATGGAGGCCTATGCCGAGGCAGAGCTGATTGTGCGCGTGCAACTCTCCCGAATGTGGGTGAATTGTCCTCGTTATATACATAAATATGAGATCAAGGAGTTATCCCATTACGTGCCTGGGCAGAAGGAGGAAACGCCCCTGGCCGGTTGGAAACGGATCGATTTAATGCAGGATGTGCTGCCACCGAAGGATCAGGGGCGTCCGGAGCAGGAAGGCGGGATTATTAAAATGGAGGAATGGGTTGAGGATGTGCAGAAAGGGAAGGGGTGAGCCTGTCCTGTCTGATTCTCTCCGATTTTGTGCATAGCGCACCTGCCGTCTGCCGGGACGGCAGGTGCGCGTTCGTCTATTTCGATTGATAGCGGACATAGACCATGGCGTTGATCCCGTCCTGGTTATAGGTGTTCACGGTTTGGTATCGCTTGTTTAGCAGGTTGTTGATGTGACCGCTGATTGACCAGTGATCATCGACCGTATAGGTCCCCCGCAGATCCACTGTCGCATATCCGGCTACACGGGTCGTGTTGGCGGTGTCATCGAAGCGGTGATCATAGGCTACGATCGTGGCTCCAAAGTTGAACCGGTCGAAATCTCGGGACAGGTCCAGTCGCAATGAACGACGTGCTCTCCGTGGCAATTGATTGCCCGTGGCCCTATCCTTGGGGCTGATCAGTGCAAGGGCAGTGTTTACCGCCCAGCCCGCCACTTCGGTACCGAATTCCAGTTCTGCACCCTTGATCAGGGCTTCATCAACATTGATCGGTTTAAATTCGAAGGTGACTGGATTGAATTTGAACACAATCAGGTCGTCGATACTGGTCCGGTAGATCCGGGCACTCCAGGAGCCCCATGAATAGTCGCCATCCATACCCAGTTCCCAGGAACGCGAACTTTCCGGTTTGAGATCAGGGTTTCCAAAGTTGGGGAAATAGAGCTCGTTGAAAGATGGACCTTTGAAGGCTGTTCCAAATGAACCGGTCAGGCGGATTCCTCCAAATCTCCCCAAACTAAATCCGGCGCTGCCGGTTTGTTGGCTGCCGAAGGCTTCGTTGTCGTCGTGGCGAAAGGAGGCAACGATGTCGAATTTATCGAAGTTACCGAGATACTGGGCGTAAATTCCCTTGTTGTTACGGGAGTTTTCATCATAGGCCGTGGTCCCGGAAACCTGATCATTCCGATAGTCGAAACCGGCAACGAGTGAATGAAGCGGATTGATTGTGAAGGTGTTCTGCCAGTTGAGATCGAAGCGTTTGGTATCGAAGATATTGGATGGTGAACCTGTATGGTTGAAGCTTTCACTCTCATCCCGGCTTTCACCAATTTTCAGAGAGGACTCCCAGAAACGGGCTGGAGAGACGGTTATCGAAGCACCGACCACCTGATTCATAAAATCGGAATTGGAGCCTGGATCACTGGAGTCAAACTCTGTATTACCTTGGGCTCTCAGAGCAAAGACTTTTGCCCGAAGGCGATCACTGAACTGTTTTCCAATCTGAAAACTCACAGAGGTGTTGTGGTAGCCATCATCGTCCGGTTCATTAACGGCAAAAAAACCGCTGGTTGGTGTTCTGGCGTCAATGCCTCCAGTATTGAAATGTGATACTCCGAGACTGTAAGAAGTATTTCCCGTGACTCCACTGACAGCACCACTCAAATCGTAGGTGGATTCGGACCCTCCACCGATACGAAGTGTGTAACGTGGTGATTCTGAGATTCCCTTACGGGTGAAAATCTGGATGACTCCGCCGATGGCTTCTGAACCGTAAAGGCTGGAATGCGGACCCTTGACGATTTCGACCCGCTCGATTTGATCGATAGGATAATGCTGAAGGCTGGGCGTTCCCAGCGTGGCCGAACCCACTTTGATGCCGTCGATCAAGACCAGAACATGGTCCGAGTTGGTGCCGCGCATGAACAGAGAGGTGGCTTTACCGTAACCACCGTTATTGGTGAGATCAAGTCCGGCTTGGCCTTTAAGCAGTTCCGGCAGATCACTGACCTGCAACCGTTCAATGTCTTCACGCGTGAAGACGATGACCGAATCCGGGAGATGATCGCGATCAACCGTGGTTCTCGTTCCGGTGACTATCATGTCGCCCAGGTTTTGTGTGGGCTCAGCCGAAGTTTGAAAAGCAGGGAGAAGGCTCGCTCCCAGAAAAGCGAACAGAGAAATAGGGGGTCGTTTCATTATTTTCCTCCTGACCAGTTTCCACCCGAAAATGGACAGATTTTGGGTTATACAAACGGAGGAGGGACATGGTTCAAACAGAACAATACCAAAAAACAGGAATCTTCAGCCCGCCCTCCGCGGTTCTTGTTGATTATCCCTGGCAGGTCTCCGGACTCATGAGTGTTTGATCAGGTTATAATTTCTGATCAAGCGGCCGGATCGTCTTCCCATGGAGGTTGTAAGATTTTTTCCACAGTGACATCATGATCCGGTTTGACTCATCTACCGTTGCGGGGGCAGTGTCGGGTTTTGACCGACTTCCCTTTTAACCCTAAATTACGGGGCCATGGGAGGCGTGACTTTAAGACACACGTTAAACAGTGTCAACTCTATGGAGAAAAAATGGATATTGAACTTTTTGAAGAAATTTCCCTGACCATCGGTATTACAGGGATCTGTCTGTACATGCTTTTCATCATTTATAAACTCGCCGAAGAATCAAAAGCAGGAAAATTTGGAACCTTCATTCTGTTTATCGGACTGGGGCTCGGGATATTCGGGTTTGCAGCCAAAAAAGTGATCTCCGTGATCCTTGGGATCTAATCACATCAGTCAGGATTGGTAATTGTAAAGTTCTATTACATGCGTATCACCACACTTCCGCTTGTGACAAAATCACCCTGTTTACAAAATGTAACAACTCGAACGGGTAATAATTTTGACGCGATGGATTGCACTTCTGCTAATGCTGATAGTCATGGCTATTGGCGCCTATACCCTGGCTCCCGAGCTTGAGCAAAGGTTGCATGGACGGGTCGTGCTTGCACTGGCTGATGAAGATTTATCTGAGGTTCGTGTACAGGTACGAGGTCGGGATATCACTCTCTCAGGGCCGGAAGCATTATTACCGGCAGCCAAGGCTGTCGCAAGCAAGGTTCCTGGCATTGGCAAGATCGAGCTCAGGATTGAAGAAAGACCAACAGTCAAGAACCGTCCCGCACATCACCGGCAAAGGACCGGACAGGCAATGTCCGCCATTAAGCAGATAGAACATCCTAAAGGCCCCTGGTGGCCTCCGAAAAAAACGGAACCCGTTCTTCACAGCTCCGAGCTGATCGTTAACAAGATAAACAGAAATCTTGAAGTCAGTGGTACAGTTCCTGATAATCAGGTAAAACAGGCGATTCGAAAAAAGCTGGAGCAGTTCATAAGGATTCCTGAACGTCAGTTCAGGGTCTTTACCCGTGAACAAGAGGAAGAACCGGCTTGGTATTTGCAGGATTTTCCGCTTCTGATCCCTTTTATCCAATGGGTTGAAGAGGGGAGACTGATTTACGAAGGAGACCGAATCTACATCATGGGGATTGTCCCGGATGACAAGGCTCGGAAAGCTTTGGAAATTGCCATAGCCAACACGCCGCCTTCATTCAAAGTCGATGAAAGGCTGGAAATAAAGACAAAACAGAGGGCAGATTTATGATTTATCTGATGGGAGAAATGATGGTCTGGTTTCTGGCCGTTGCCATCCTCGGCATCATTACCGGCTGGCTGTTCACACGTGCTTCATGGAAACGCAAGATTGAAGATGCTGAAGTCGCACTTCTGCGTCAGCTGCACGAGGTGACCAAGCAGCTGGATACCACTCAGCAACAACTCCAGAAAACGTCAGAACGGTTGGAGCAGGAACGTGCTGGAAAGAATAATAACAGTCAGAAAATCGAATCACTGCAGGCAGAACTGGCTCAAGTTAAGGCACGATTCGAAGAAAGAAAACAACAGGTTCTCGATATGACCCAGTCATTTGACGAAGTGCACAAACAGCTACAAGCAAAAGAAGAAGAACTAGAAAGACAGGAACAGGAAAACCAGAAGATTCGCCGTGATTTTGAGGCAATCAAACACAGGCTGTCCGTGTTTCAGTCTGACCTGGATGAGATTGCACAACAGAGCAGTATATTGCGCACTGCTTTTGAAAAGGCACGGCTTGAACTGGTATCCAAGGATAAACGGATCGCAGAGCTTGAATCCATTTCCAGTGAGGGCTTGCAAATGGCCGCGCTGAGTGGCAATGCAGAACCAGAACTTGCGATATCACGTATTGCTCGTCTCCAGACCCGGGTCCAGGAACTGTTCGAGGAAGTTACGCAGAAAGATCGGGAACTCGAAGAGCTGAAAAATGCCATCCCAGCCAACGATCAGCGATCCATAGCCCGTAACATGGAAGATCTGCAAGGTGATAATCTGCAACAGATTTCCGGGATTGGCGAGGCGCTGGAAAAAAAGCTGAATCAGATGGGTATTACCCGATTCAGTGATATCGCCGGCTGGGACGACGGTGACATCGATCGGTTTGATCAAAAACTGGATTTCCACGGCCGGATCCGACGTGAGAATTGGGTCGAACAGGCCCGTCAGCTCAGTAAGTCACATTCAAACCGCTTTCGCGGTCACTGATCGGTCTGGTTGATCATGTGCGTCGCTGTCTTATAGAGCGCTGAGAATAACTGTTCTCTGAAGGCCGTATCCATCGGGGTATCATCCAGTGCCTTTTTCATGCACATCATCCATTGATCTCTTTCCGCGGGGCCGATCGAGAAGGGCAGATGTCGTGCACGCAGCCGGGGATGTCCAAAGGCAGCGATATAGCGATCAGGCCCACCCAGCCAGCCACTCAGGAACATGAAGAGTTTTTCACGGGCACTACGCAGGTCTTTCGGGTGCATTGCACGGATGGTGGCTGCTTCCGGCAGGCTTTCCATATAATCGTAAAAACGATCAACCAGTTCTCTGAGTACTTGTTCTCCGCCCAGACGGTCATAGCTGGAAAGTGGGTGTGGTATGTTCATGGGTGTGTATTAGAACAGAACCGGCAAGGGGTTTAAAGCCCAGTGAGTGGCGAATTAGGCGGCTGTCTCTTCAATGGCTGCTTGATGATTTGGTTCGAGAATTCTGTCGATATCGAAAAGAATCGATTTCGGTTGTTTTTTGTCTGACAAAATCGCCTTGATGTATTTGTCACTGGTCATCAGCGACTGGAAACCAGCTTGTTCCGGGCTGTAGCAATCCTTGATGTTGTAGGTGAGTGCATCATGTACTTCATCGATGAGCAGGGCAAAGGCGGGATTGATGCCATCGCGTGTAACATACAGGAGTATGGGCCGCATCATCTCAGTCAGCTGGGCACGAGCATGGGCAAATAGTGATCGCAGGCGCCGGAGAGTGGTGATGCGCTGAAACTCGAGCTCTTTCAGGGCTTCCTCTGTATCTCCGCGATCCCTCAGGTTCAACAGTTTGTCAGCAAGCGAATGTATCTGTTTATGGGGTTCATCGAAATGTTGCAGGATTTCCTGCAAGGCTTCATTACGGGTCTCGAACTTGTCATACCATTTACCAAAGGCACATTGGTGCGGATCCCGGGCCTTGGTAAACTTTTCACCTGTCGTGATTGATTTTTCAAGCGCATCAATCCAGTCGATATGATCCTGCTCTCGTGTGCTCAGGGTTGTGATCAAATCCTGCTTTGCTTCTGTACCGGATTTGACGCCAATGCGTTTGGCGATATCCACAACGGGTACTACCGTATCCTGGTAATGGATCACACCGATCAGTCCGGGTACCTTTATAGGAAGATCCTGAATATGATCGGTCTCTTTACTCAGGCTGACAACATGCTCAATGGGAATACCATAGAGAGAATCCTCAATATAAAATGTCATCACAGTGATCGTTTTTGTATCTGTACCTGAAGCAGAGGATGCAGGTGTTTGTATTGCCATCGTTAAGTGTCCTGAATTTGTATCGGCTTAGCGAGATATACCAGTTTATCGTATGAATCCCAGAAAAGTTTAGAAAACTCAGTATTCAACTACTCAAAACGATGACCACCATTCCCATTATCAGGGAGATCCCCAGCCCTGATAACAGCGAAGCCAGTAGGCATCGGTAAAACCCATTAAGAATCAATTGCTTCTCACTGTTCATAAATCTTTCCCTCGCTGTTTTCCAGAAAGGCCGCCGGCGGAGGACCGGCGGCAAGTTGCTGGAGGGTGTCTGATCAACGCTTTGCTATATTCTTCTGCTCGAGTCCAATATGAAGGGTAACGCGACGGTCGAAGATATAGTTTTCCTGATCACCTTCTACCGCCATAGCCTTTGATTCACCGAATGCATGGCACTGGATCCGCTCTTCAGGGATACCTGCCTGTTGCAACAGGTTCTGAACCCTTTCCACTCGCTGCTCACTCAGATGCTGGTTGTATTCGGTATTGCCACGTACATCGGCATGACCTTCCATGATGATTTCTGCTTGCGGGAAATTTTGTAAAACCTGGGCCAGATCTATCAGTTGTTGAGTACTGGTTTCAGGAAGAATCGTTTCATCGGAACGGAAATAAACTGTTGTGGTCAGCCCCTTGCGGAGAATCTCTGTAACCGTAGTGCTCTGAAGGTTGTCTAACTGTTGGATGGCATTGGTTAGCTCCATCTCTGTCGCAGAGCGTTCTGCCTCAAGCTTTGTGATCCGGTTCTCTCTTTCAAGAAGTGTGGTATTGAGAACAGCAATTTTGTTGGTTCGTTGTGTATCATGATGCCCAAGCCACGCACCACTTGCTGCACCAAGGATGGCACCGGGAGGTCCTCCGAGGATCGAGCCGATCAGAAGCCCGATCCCAAAACCGCCGGTTTCTTTGTGTGATGCGTATTCCAGGTTTTCCTGGTTGCCGGCGAGTGCAGGTGATGAAGCAGACGCTAATATGATGGCCGCGGGTAAGAGAAATTTACTGATATCTGATTTTTTCATTTGTTGTCTCCTTGTTTTTTATAGGACGGTATGCATTAAAACCCCTTGACCTGGCATCAAATGGCATAAGAAGTGGCAAAATTCTTACGAAATGTGTCAAAACAATGGAAAATGGAGTAAAAGCCGGGAAATTACCCTGATTCGGTGTACATTAAACGGCAGAATTGATCAGGAGCAGTAAGGAATGGCAAGAAGAATTGCTATTGTAGAGGATGAAATTGCCTTACGTGAGAATTACGCTGCGATATTAAAAAAACAGGGTTATGAAGTTGCCTGTTACGGGGATCGCATCGGGGCCTTGAATGTGTTCAGGGAACGATTGCCGGATCTTGTGATCCTCGATATCGGACTCGAAGATGATATGGAGGGAGGGTTTGAACTCTGCCGGGAACTCCGCAGTATGTCACGGACATTGCCGATCATGTTTCTGACAGCACGGGATGGGGACTTCGATACCGTATCAGGGTTGCGTTTGGGTGCTGACGATTACCTGACAAAGGATATCACACTCCCTCAGTTACTGGCGCGGATCAGTGCGTTGTTCCGTCGTGTGGAAGCATTGGGTCAGCCACCGGATGATGCGGATTTGACCGTGGGGTCTTTGTTGATCAATACCAATTGTCTCAGTGTTAGCTGGAAAGAGCAGCCAGTTGATTTGACGTTGACAGAGTTCTGGATCCTGCATTGTCTGGTGCGACGCCCGGGGCATGTCAAAAACCGCGATCAATTGATGCAGGATGCCAATGTGATTGTGGATGACAGTACTATCACATCGCATATCAAACGCATACGCAAGAAATTCCGCAGCCTGGATGACAGTTTTGATTGCATAGAAACCGTCTATGGGATGGGTTACCGCTGGAATGCGAATCCGTGAGTCTGAAATTAGCATAACAAACCCTATCTACCTGTTGCCTCAATTTGAAGTAACGGTACCGGGCATTTGAACCAAATTGACAGGCCCTGGATGAAGAAAACCTTCAAATTCTCGATCCGAAAAAAGCTGTTGCTTCTTTCCATTGCAGTACTAAGCCTGCCCTACGTCGGGTATCAGTATGTTCGTGAAATGGAGCAGTATCTGCGGGATGGTCTGGAAATCTCGCTTGCGGGCACTGCCAGCAGTATTGCCGGTCTGCTGAGTGGGCGCGATGCGCTCTTTCCACAATCTACTAATCGGAGCGATCCTCCCCTGTTCGTTCATGAGATGAAACAGGTTGTCCAGATTGATGGGTATACCGAAGAATGGGACAACTGGTTGGAATGGGCAAATGATCTGACTTCGATTGGAGGATCTGCCAATGCCAGAATCATTCTGGCCGAACGGGAAGGGTATTTTTATGTACTTTGTAAAGTCGATGATGATCGTGTGGTTTATCAAAGGCCAGATCAGCCCTTCACTGGAAAAAGTGATCAGATCGAGTTATTTACGAGGACTTCTGATGGAGAAAAACATCATTATTGGATTGCCCCTGAAGCCCCGGGTCATGTCAGCGCTTATGAACAGAGCATGGTCTGGAATGAAGAGTTGTGGGAGGAAGAACCCGTTCCCCGTTCTGTGACTAATCTCTCAGGTGTCTGGCAGGAATCGGATAGAGGCTACAGCCTTGAGTTGAAGATCCCTTCATATATGGTTGGATCGACCTTTGGCCTGATGATCACCGATGTGGACGATACGGTAACCCGGCGCTTGCAAGGACGGATCAGCACCTTCAACGGTGAAGAACCAAATTCCCTGGTAAGGGCTTCGGATACTATTGGCCGTGTTCTCAATCAATTTAGCCTGACTGATGGGCGGCGTGTCTGGGTGCTGGATATGGCAGGGAATGTTCTTGCCACTTACGGTAGTCTAAAGAAGCCGACAAATCACAAAAATCTTCTGAGTCGGCTCTATACCCTCATTCTACCGGCTGCAAGCACCCGGTTCAAGGACGATTTGGCCGGCGCCTCGCGGCTACAAGGTGAAGATGTTAGTTCTGCGCTCCAGGGTCAGGCAGGTATCCGCTGGCGATCCTCACCGGATGGCAAGGCAGCGATCGTGACAGCAGCACAACCAATCCGTTCCGGTTCACGCACCATCGGTGCCGTCGTAGCGGAGGAGACCACCGGTAATATCCAGACGGTACAACGCAAGGCGATGGCCGATCTCTTTACGCGATCGGTTCTGGTTTTTGTGGGTGTGACGGCAATTTTGTTGTTGTTTGCATCCAGTCTGTCCAGGCGTATCCGCCGTCTCAGCAGAGAGGCTGACGAGGCCATCGACGAGCGGGGACGTGTAGCTCATACTCAGGTGGGCAAACCCTGGCGGGATGAATTGGGCGATCTTGCCAGCCATTATTCCAAAATGCTGGAGAGACTCAAAGAGTACAATGACTATCTCGAAAGTCTGGCGAGTAAACTCTCCCATGAATTGCGGACTCCAATGGCAGTGGTGCAATCCTCACTGGAGAGTCTGCAATTTGCAGAAAATCCGGAAGATGCAGACATTTGCCTTAAACGTGCACAGCAGGGCATCCAGCGATTACAGAAGCTGGTGACGCGTCTGAGCGAAGCTGCACGGTTGGAATCGGCACTGTACAGTTCAGAAATGGAGCCTGTGTGGGTGGATCAGCTGTTGAGGAGCTGCATAGATGGTTATCGTGTTGCAAATCCAGGACAGGAGTTTATCTGCCGATTGGAGACCAAACCCGGGCTCCAACTGCAATGCGTACCGGATCTGATTGTACAAATGCTTGATAAGCTGGTTTCCAATGCCGTAGATTTTGCTCATGCCGGAACACCGATCACGATTTGGGCAAGTGAGCACGATGGAAACCTGAAAATCAAGATCATCAACCTCGGACCCCCTTTACCTGAAGAGCTGCAGAAACAGATTTTTAACTCAATGGTTTCCCGGCGCGACGCCAGGGACAGGAACGAACCACATCTTGGGCTCGGTCTATATATCGCCAATCATATTGCCGAATTTCATGGTGGTGAATTGGAGGCCACAAACCTTGAGAGTAGGGAAGGGGTCTGTTTTACGGTAAGATTACCTTTATATGGATAGACTATTTATTTCACTGGGTGCTTGTTCGGCCTTTCTTGCTGTTGGATTGGGTGCCTTTGGTGCACATGCCCTGCGCGGACGGCTGGATGAACATATGCTGGCTGTCTGGCACACCGCGGTCCAGTATCATCTGATCCACTCAGTGGGGCTGATGCTGACCGGAATTCTTGTCCATCTTTTTTCCGAAACTGGTTTACTGAAACTGGCAGGCTGGTTGTTTGCCTTAGGAATTTTTCTGTTTTCGGGCAGTCTCTATTTGCTGGCAATTTTTGAAATACGAAAACTGGGTATGGTGACACCATTGGGTGGACTTGCCTTTTTGGGCGGCTGGCTGGTGCTGACACTTGGGATGATTAGACAATAAAATGAAGCGATTAGCAGGACTTTTGTTGATGTTGCTGCCAGGAACGCTCCTGGCAGAGTCCTTTCTGCTGCCAGAAAATGGCGATGATGTGATTGGGGCAATCGGTCTGACCACAACACGTCATGAAGATACCCTCTCAGATCTCGCCTGGGCCTATGATCAGGGGTACCGTGAAATTCGCCATGCCAACCCCGGAGTTGATCCCTGGTTACCGGGCGAGGGTACGGAAATTATTATTCCGAGTCGTTATATTCTTCCGGATGCACCGAGAAAGGGTATTGTGATCAATGTGCCCGAGATGCGGCTCTATTACTTTCCTAAGACCAGAGAGAGTGAACCGGCGAGGGTCTATACCTACCCGATCAGTATTGGTCGGCGGGACTGGTCTACCCCGCATGGAGTCACCCGAATCATTTCGAAGATTAAAGATCCTACATGGACACCACCCAAATCGATCAAGAAGGAACATGCAGAACGAGGTGATCCATTGCCGGATGTCGTACCTGCGGGGCCGGACAACCCTTTGGGACAGTTTGCAATGCGCTTGGGGATTCCGGGCTATCTGATCCATGGTACCAACAAGCCTTATGGATTGGGCATGCGGGTGACACACGGCTGTATTCGTCTTTACCCCAAGGATATCAAGGAATTGTTTGAGCAGATTCCTGTAGGGACTCCAGTCAGAATTGTCGACCAACCTTATAAGGCAGGGTGGTTGAAGGGTAAACTCTATATCGAGGCCCACCCTCCACTTGAAGAATCTGACAAGAAAGGATACCAGTTGCTTGTTAATGCCATCAGCAAGGCCTTCGAAAAAGTCGGGAAAGGTAAGGTTGACTGGAATAAAGTCAAGCAAGTCGCACAGGAACATACAGGCATGCCCGTTTTGGTAGGTGTTGCAGCAGCCTCACAGGGAGGCGATTCGGTCAGAATGGTGGATTCAAAGGATATTCCTGAAGGAAGTGAGATTGCCGTCGAAACTGAGCGTCCAGAACAGGAAACCAATGAGAGCGGTCCACCCTCAGCCAGTTTCACGGAATTATTCTGAGCAAAGTCCAGTTTTCAGAAACAGATATAAAAAAGCCGCTCCCAATATCTCGGGAACGGCTTTTTTGTTTTATTGGGTGCTAGCTTATTTGCTCATTGCCCTTGAGAACGCACGATCCAGACGTTCCGAGTTTGCATTACAGCAAGCCTGGGCAGCATCGGCTGCTGATTGGGCATTAGCCGCTGCAGCAGCTGCATCGTTTGCAACACTCAGAGCGTTGTTTGCTGTGTCCTGAGCGGCGCGTGCTTCGGACAGTGCGTTGTTAGCAGTCGCTTCAACAGCTTCGAGTTGTTCAACGGTAACAGAACTACAACCGGCAGCGAGACCGGCGGTCAGAAGGATTGCAGAAAGACGAATTGTTTTTTTCATGTTTATTCTCCTGTTAAAGAAACACAGTCCAAATGGACAAAATATAGTGCTCAAAGCGCATAATGACGCATTTTTTCCAATTCCGCAATCATTGCGAGTCAATTTGTGGCACTAGTTCACAAAAAAGAGGATGATTATCCTTTAACCTCTTGTAAAAATTGACTAAAATTGCTGCGGTAACCCCCCAAATCCGTTTGTTTCCATAATCCATTTGATAATAATAACCGGTTCTTTGTGGTCCTGGTAGTTCCCGGGAAACGTAGCTGTATCTCTGGTGGTTTTTTTCATCGAAGATAAAAGACAGAGGCACAGTGAAAATTTCCTCGACTTCAAACGGGTCCGGGTCAAGGGTAAATCCTGACAAGACCCGGCCGACGATGGGGCTGATGAGAAAGCCGGTATTGGTGGGGTAATCATCGAGCCCACCCATGATCTCTATGAAACGGGATTCGATGCCAACTTCCTCGTGGGTCTCCCTCAGTGCTGTTTCTACTGGAGTCCGATCCTGTTCATCCATCATACCACCGGGGAGGCTCACCTGGCCGGGATGGTGATGGAGGTGTTTCGTTCTTTTGGTCAGTAGAACCGACGTACCATTTTCGGTTTCCAGCAATGGAATAAGTACCGCCGCAGGCTGCAGCTCGGTTTCTCTGTCCTGACAGGTGTATTTACAACTGTTTTCAGGGATCAGTACATTTCTTATGCCCTGATTGACCGGGTGGGAGAGAAGACCCATCGGTTTTTAGTTTCCCCAACCTCCACTAATACCTTTCTTTTTGGGTTTCTTGTATCGTTTATCTTCAATACTGGAAATCATCATTTGGATAGCTCGATCGAAACTGTCGATAGCCTTTTGATCGCAGTAATTGTCGAGCCATTCCATCATTTCCGTCAGCTTCATGCCGCCACTGATGCTATATGTATCGTCTGTGATCGTATTATAGGAGGTCAGGTAACCGCGCAGATAGGCTTTGAAGGGAGCATCTTTTTCCGCAGCCCGGGCCTTGCTGAAACTGTAGCAGGAGGCGCCACCTTCACCCCAGACTGCATAATTTCCGTCCGAATCGGCTGCGAGAGAAAAATTGCTGGCAAGTAATGAGTATGTGAAAAGTGATATTCCTATGAACAGTTTTTTCATGATGTTTCCTTTTGTGTTTTGTCTTGGATGCCTATGTATAGACTGCATTGTTCTCTGAAGTTCTATTTTATCACCCGGAATTGTGTGATTTAACAGTTTTCACGAGACTTTGGGTTCAAACAAGGTGTTTCAGTCCATTGATTAGCCTGTGGATCCCTTTCTCTACCATATCCGCTTCGAGCGCCCCGTAAGAAATGCGGAGATAACATCCATCATCGATGCCGAATGCATCGCCTGGAAGAACAGCAATCCTGTATTTTTCGATCAATTCTCTTACCAGAGTCATGCATTTTTTGTCCGTATCGATTCGCATCAGGATATAGAAGGCACCGTCAGCTGACGGGAAGGTACTGAAATTCCTTATCGACTCCAGCGCGGCAATGACATGTTGGCGTGTTGTATCAATGTCTTCACGTTTTTCAAGACAGTACGCAGAACCGGTTGCGAGAGCAACGATCGCAGCCTTTTGGGCGATCCGGGTGGCACAGATCAGGTTGGTATCCTGGGCCTTAAGGATTGGCGAGTAGAGCGATTTCGGGATTAGCATGTAGCCAATCCGCCAACTGGCAAACCCGTAGGTTTTCGAGAGTGAATAAAGAGAGATGGTGTGACCGTCGGCATTCTTGATTGAGCCAGGGGAGAAGTGTTTTGCTCTGTCGTACGTGAAATATTCATAGGCTTCATCACAGATATGGTAGATACCATGTTCAGCGCAGATTCGATTGATCTCACGCAAAGTTTTTTCTGGATAGACTATCCCTGCCGGGTTGTTGGGGGAGATGGTAACTACCGCACGGGTGCGGGGTGTAATCGCCTTTTCTATCTCTTCCGGGCAGGGCTGAAAATCCGCGCCCGTCTTTACCCCTAACGGTGTACAGTTGACCATGCGTATTGCCATCTCATGATTGAAATAATACGGTGTGGGCAGGATGATCTCATCACCCGGATCGGTGATCGCAAAAAGTGCGTTGAGAAAGGCCATATTGGCACCGGCTGTGACGATGATACGTTTTGATATATCACCGCTTATGTGATTGTCTTTCTGCAGCTTGTTTTCAATAACACTGATCAGTTCAGGGATACCCTGAACAGGGCCATAAAGGTGGTCAGCCGGATCAGAACCGAAGCTACGAATTATCTCCATCGCGGCTAAAGGCGGGCCATAACTAACGACGCCCTGAGCCAGGGAGATGGTTCCAGGCGTATTCTGGATCAGTTGTCCAACCATAGGAATGATGGGCCTCTGTATGGCATCCATGCGGCGAGATGTTCTCATCTTTTATTTCGATCTCCATAGTGGAAAGACTCAATCTCGAGTTCCACATTACCCACTGGTCTTTCCCACCAGACCATGTCACCGGCTTGTTTCCCAAGCAGGGCCTTTCCAAGTGGAGATTTCCAGCTGATTCGACGAGTAGCAGCACAGTGTTCATCTTCTCCAACGAGGGTAAAATCTAACCTCTCGCCATTTTCATCAAGGACGATTACGGTCGCACCAAAACGTATCAGATTATTGGATTGTTGGGCAGGATCCACGATAACAGCATGTTCGATCCGGTTTTTCAACCTCCTCAGATCTCTTTCCACCTGCCTGATCTCGGTTTTTACGGAAAGCTCGTCCTTGTCTTCTTCAAGTCGATTTCTGCGTTGTTTCAACTCGCGGAAGCGTTGTTCCAGTTCTTTGAAACCGGCAGGAGTAATATAGTTAGGTTCTGTGCTCTGCGGCAAATCAGGAAGATTGTCTTCCACCTGATCGCCATCAGGTTCTTTGACAAAAGCGCGGCTCATGGGTCAGGTCAGTTTTCCTTCAGACTCAGCAGTCGTTCAGCCTGATTGAACTGGCTTTTCAGAAAATCCATCTGATCAGCCAGGATCCGGCGGTTGGAGAGGGCCAGGTATTCGGCCCAGTTAGGAACATAGGGTACTGCGAGTAACTGCATGTTGGCCTCTTCAGGTAAACGGTTGCCTTTGCGGGTATTGCAGTTCCTACAAGCCGTGACGACATTGGACCAGCGATCCCGCCCACCCCGGGATACAGGTTTGACGTGATCTCTCGTCAACAGAAAATCTGGGTATTCCTTGCCGCAATACATGCACAGATTTCCATCGCGGAAGAACAATTCCCGATTATTCAGAGGAGGGATTGTCCGGCGAATATATTTGCTGTGGCTGCCTCGTCTGACAGCGATGATGGAGTTGACCGAGATCTGAGAACGAAGACCGGTCAGACGGCAAATACCACCATAGAAGGTGAACATGTTGTTACCTGCCGTCCAGGCGATCATATCCCGGCTATAGAGGTTGACAGCCTCTTCCCATGGGATCCAGGTCATTGGTGTGCCTGAAATATCGAGCCTCAGGATCATTGGTGACGTCATAACTGCTTACCTGATGATATGATCGTTGTTATCTCTGCATTGAGTCCAATCTTCTGAAAAATCCCGTACAGACTGAATCAGAGACGTTTAATTAAAACAACAGGATAACCCATGAGTCAAATCAAAACACTACTGGCGATTATGGAAAAACTCCGTGATCCTGAATCAGGCTGCCCTTGGGATCTCAAACAGACCTACGAAACAATCGTTCCTCATACACTGGAAGAAGTGTATGAAGTGATTGAGGCAATTGAAAACGGGACGACGAATGAACTCTGTGAAGAACTGGGTGACCTGCTCTTTCAGGTGGTCTTCTATGCACAGATTGCTCAGGAAAGGGGGGACTTCAATTTTGCCGATATTGTAGAGGGAATCAGTGAAAAACTGATTCGCCGTCACCCACATGTCTTCGGCGATGCAGAAGTCGATGAAAGTGAACTCCCGGCTGCCTGGAATGCTTTTAAGAAAGAAGAAAGGAAGAAAAAAGGCAAGGGAAGTGAGAGCCTGATGGACAACTTACCTCAAGCTTTACCCGCGCTGGTAAGGGCAAGGAAAATACAAAACAGGGCAGCAAGTGTGGGCTTTGACTGGCAGACCATCGAACCGGTATGGGAAAAGCTTCACGAAGAGATTGAAGAGATCCACGAGGCGGTGAATGAAAACATGGGACTGGACAGAATCGAGGATGAAATCGGTGATCTACTCTGTGTTTGTGTCAACCTCTCTCGTCATTTGGGTGTCGATGCGGAAAAGGCCTTGCGACGTTCAAACAGAAAGTTCGAACGTCGGTTTCGTTATATTGAATCCAGGCTGGATGAACAGGGAAGGACCACTGAAGAGACGACGCTGGAAGAAATGGATGCCCTCTGGGACGAGGCGAAAAGGAGAGAGGGGGATGGGTAGTTCATCGTTTGTACATGGCAGGTCCTCGATCACTTAGGGGTCGATTGCCTATTGTTGCACTTAATGAAATCTCTTTAACTCTGGCTGCCATTCACGGCTTTTCTGTAGAATTTTTTCTTCGTCCAGTGTGGTTAGACGGCCATTGTCAAGCAGATGTTTTCCATCCACCCAAACATCACTGACCTGATCCCGGCTGACAGAATAAACCAGTTGAGAGACGGGATCGTAGATTGGCTGACATTCAATGGTATTCATATGAATGGCTGTGATGTCGGCGTATTTACCAGCTGTAAGGGAACCGATCCGATCATCCAGACCCAATGCCCGCGCACCGTTGAGGGTTGCCATCTTCAGGGCTGAAAAGGCGGGCAGGGCCTCAGCGTTGGCGGCAACACCCTTTGCCAGCAATGCAGCTGTCTGCATTTCTCCGATCATATCCAGATCATTGTTGCTGGCTGCTCCATCGGTACCCAGCGCAATATTGATTCCGCTGTTTTCAAGTGTATGAACAGGGCAGAACCCGCTGGCGAGTTTAAGGTTGGATTGAGGGCAGTGAACGACATTGATACCGTATTTTTTTGCAAGTGAAATGTCCGATTCATCGAGTTGCGTCATGTGAACCGCAACAAGGCGAGGGGATAATAATCCAAGTCTTTCTAAACGTTTGATGGGACGTTCACCAGTGTTATTTACGGACTCTTCTACTTCATGAGCAATTTCATGTAAATGGATGGTAATAGGTACATCAAGCTCTTCGGCATGAACGGCAATTCGCTGCAGGGATTCATCATTGACTGTATAAGGAGCATGTGGGGCAAAGCAGGTATGAATCAGTGGATGATGACGGAAAATATCATGAATCTCCTCTCCTTTATGAAAGTATTCTGCGGTATTTCTGGCCCATGCCGAGGGGAAGTCAATGACGATCATGCCGACCATCGCCCTGATCCCGGCAACGGATGCGACATGAGCAGTTTGATCGGGAAAGAAATACATGTCATTGAAACAGGTGGTACCACACCTGATCATCTCAGCGATAGCGTGACGTGTTCCATCATGCACGAAATCAGCACTGACGACTGTTTGCTCAGCTGGCCAAATATGTTCATTGAGCCAGTTCATCAGGGAACGATCATCGGACAATCCACGAAACAGACTCATTGCAGCATGGGTATGTGTGTTGATGAGCCCCGGGATCAGCAGATGATTGCTGAGCCGATGTGTCTTTTCTGCAGTAAATTTGTTTGCTGCATCGGCAATGGGGAGTAATTCAAGAATATGGCCTTCGTGAATGGCAATGGCGTGATCTTCCAGTACCATATTTTCCGGTTCTACCGGAACGATCCATTTCGCTTCGATCAGAGTGTCTATATTCATCACGTTATTTTTATTTTGCAGGTAGAATACATTGTACGAAAACTGAAAAGGATTTGCCTGTGGTGAACTATAAGCCGTCATTCAAAACCCTTGAATGGGTTGGAAGCGGTCTGCGTCTGCTCGATCAGCGAAAACTCCCCCATAGCGAGGAATACCGTCTGTTGAGGACAATGGAAGAGGTCGAACATGCCATCAGGAAGATGATGGTTCGCGGAGCCCCGGCGATTGGTGTTACCGCCGCCTATGGCGTGGTGTTGGGTTTTCGTACGTATGGTTCCAAATTGAACCTGGATGCCCTGCGTAAGGCCAGGCCAACAGCAATCAACCTTTCCTGGGCAATTGATAGAATGGCCGATGTCCTTGAAAAATATCCCGATGAAGACACCTTGTTGAAAGAGGCGATCAGGATCCATGAAGAGGATCTGGCCAGCAATCTGCACATGGGGGAATTGGGTGCGGGTCTGCTGGAGGAACGAGTGAATGTACTGACTCACTGCAATGCAGGTGCACTGGCAACTTCCGGTTATGGAACAGCACTTGGGGTGATCCGATCAGGTATAGCCCAGGGAAAGATCGACCGGGTCTATGTGAATGAAACGCGCCCTTGGCTCCAGGGATCACGCCTGACTGCCTGGGAGTTGATTCGGGATGATATCCCGGTAACCTTGTTGGTAGAAAGTGCTGCTGCCTGGCTGATGAAGCGGGGAGGTGTGGACTGGATCATCGTTGGTGCTGACCGGATTGCTGCCAATGGTGATGTAGCCAACAAGATTGGAACCTATTCACTGGCACTCGCGGCCAAGGCTCATGAGATCCAGTTTATGGTGGTGGCACCATCTTCCACGGTCGATCTGGATTGCAGTACCGGAGAACAGATCGAGATCGAGTCCAGATCAGAACATGAGGTTCTTGCCTTTAACGAGATACCTGTCGCTGCAGAAGGA
Source organism: Gammaproteobacteria bacterium (assembly GCA_026984775.1). GTDB lineage: Bacteria > Pseudomonadota > Gammaproteobacteria > CAJXQU01 > CAJXQU01 > CAJXQU01. Next base: position 2,100 of record JALSRM010000026.1, on the reverse strand, counting down.
GCTGATGCCTGGAACCCTGTATTTGATGTGACGCCCGCCGAGCTAATCACCGCAATTGTTACTGAAAAAGGAGTTATCCAGTTCCCTGAAACACCGGTGGAAAAACTTGGACAAAAGTGGACAGAATAATGGCTTTGCTCACCATGTGCAGGCAACTCTGCTCGGTATTCTGACAGGACTCGTTCCGGGTACTACTTCTAAAGTGTAATAAATCGTTATTGACGGTACAAAGCAAGCCTCTCCTGTTGATTCCGGGAAATTTTACAATGTCAATTTACTCTGACATTTCTTATACTTGATTACATAGTTTTTTAATCAGGGGAACACATGGATTTTGATCTTGCCGAAGTGGCGGGTAGTGATGGAAGTTAGACTAGCAGGAGAAGAATCCAGACCGCTCGTCTGTACCCGATCACCACACATCAGAGACCGAATTCGCCGTCTCATGGCTGCACTTGATTCCGAGATTATAAGTACCAGTGACGGGATCGACGTTCTTCAGCGGTATATCAAGAATCATCCTCAACTCATCATTATTGATCATGACCTCCCCAAGTTGGGAAGTGTCGAACTTCTTAATCGGCTTGCCAAAATCAATGTATCGAAGCGGCAGCAGATGAGGGTTCTCGTGATTTGTAGTGATAACAGTCGGGATACGATTCTTAAAATCATGAAACCCGTCAAAAGTGCAAAAGGCACCCTTCGGTTGAGCATGCTTGTGACGCCTTGGAATGTCCCGGATTTTTACCGGCAAATTATTAACCTCTATCCGGAAGATCTGGCTATCAAGTCGAGAATCGAAAAAACTCTGACAGAATTTCGCAATCGTGAAATTGAAAGCTTGAATGAAACCCGCCTGTTTCTCGGCGTCTCCGAAACAGGTCTTGGCTTACGGGTTGAGGTGGGTGATGACAAGGTGATCTCAAGCACCAGTGTCACGATGGATGACTATGCTAAAAAGATAGAAAGGGCCTTGTTGGCCACTACTGTTGAATATATCCAGTTTAGTCTGTCCTCAACCGCCGATCAGCTTCCAGCGAATGTGGTTGCCCTGATGATGCTCATCAATGGCTTTGCAACTAAACACAAAAAAGAGATCTTGTTTGTCAATATCCCAGAAAATGTGAAAAAACAGATCGAAGATTTCAATTTGACTGGAATCCTCCCATTGGAAAAAGAAGTTCAGTTATTCTGACCGTTTTCATATCGGGACTGGAAAAACAGGCATGACATGCTTTAAGCTATCCTTAATCTCTTGTTGATACCTTTCCAGCTTTACCCAACCTGATGAAATGAAAAAATCTTTCCCCGAACTGTCGGTCCCGTTTGTTGCAGTCATCACGGCTGCCTATATTATTCTGGTCAATAACCATCTGTTCTGGAGCTCACTGTTCACACACATTGATCTTTCCTCAGTTCACTATGTGGGCGTTGTCCTGGCTCTGTACATTGCATTGACCTGTATCGTGAGTCTCTTTTTTCTTGTTTTCAGTCATCGGTTCCTTTTCAAGCCGTTGCTCATCCTCATGCTGGTGCTCACTGCCATCATCAGTTATTTCCAAACCGAATACGGTGTGATTATCAATAAAAGCATGCTGCAGAACGTGATGGAGACGGATTCCCGTGAGGCAATTGAACTCGTGACATTTCCACTGATTTGGCACGTCACGCTTAAAGGAGTAATCCCTGCGCTGCTTATTACATTTATACCTGTTCATTATAAAAGCTTTTTAAGACAATATCTTATGAGTGGTTTTTATGCACTACTCTTAGTGACGATCACAGGCTTGGCTGTTTGGTCCAGTTACAAGGATCTCGCCCTAATCAACCGCGAGCATCAGGAGTTACGTTTCTATATCAATCCAACCTACCCCATTTATTCAGTCTTTAAATATGTCTATGCAAAAGAAGGCAGTGAACTGACAACACCGGTTGAAATTAGTGCAGATGCTCATCAAGTCAAAAAAGGAACGGGTAAGACGGTAACTGTGCTCGTGATCGGTGAGACTGCAAGGGCATCCAATTTTTCATTGAATGGCTACTCGAGAAAGACCAACCCATATCTTGAAAAGGAAAGGGTGATCAGTTTTACCAATGCAT